>JBGAHE010000089.1:0-31150 GCA_044226365.1 Bryobacteraceae bacterium | reverse complement strand
CACTTCCACGACCTCCATGCCACGATCTTGCACCTGCTCGGCATGGATCATCACAAGCTCACCTATCGCTACGCCGGCCGCGACTTCCGCCTCACGGACGTCCATGGCAACGTCGTGAAGGACATCATCGCTTAGTTGCTCGATAGAGCCTGCAGGATCGCCATGCCGTAACGGCTGGCGATGCGCGGGCTCACCCCCGCCACCGTCGCGAGATCGTTCTCGTCGTAAGGCTCCGCCTCGACGATCGCCTCCAGCACCTTGTCCGGAAAGATGCGGAATGCGGGTACGCCCTGCTTCTTCGCCTCCGCCAGGCGCCACGCCTTCAGCGCCTGCACCTGCGGACTCGACTCCGGCGCCTTCTTCTTTGTCTTCGTCGCCGCCTTGGCCTTCGCCTTCGACTTACTGCGGCCCTTCTTCTCCGGCCGCTCCTTGATCAGCAACTCGTATTCGGTGTCCGGCTCCGACGTCAGGATCACCTTGCGGAACGCGATCTCGCGGCCTTCAGCCTGGAACGTCGCCTCACGCACTTCGATCAACCCGGCCCGCGCCATGGCGGCCAGCAACTGCTCGAAGGCATCCCGATCGAGCGATCCGCCGAACTCCGCATGCAACTTGCCAGTGGACCTCCCATCGGACCGCCGCAACGCCATCAGCACCTGCTGCGCCGCCGCCTCTTCCGACGGCGTTGGCGCGCGGAACACCTGCGTCTCGCAGTTCTCCGGCGCGCAGAAGTCACATACGCCGCAAGGCTCTTTCGCACCGGCGTGATCACCGAAGTGCGCCACCAGCGAACTCATCCGGCAGCGGCTCGCGTCCGTGAAGCGCAGCATGCTTTGCAACTGCGTCAGCCGTTGATCGATCTGCACCTGATACGGCGCCCTCCAGTCATCGCCGCCGCGCGTCACGTTTTCGGCAAAGTCCACCACGGCGCCGCCATGGATCCAGAGCTTTTCCAGAGCCTTGTCAAAGGCCTCGGCCTCGATCTTCAGCCGCTTCTGCAACTCTTCCTTCGGCTGCGCCGTTTCGGTCAACGCTTTGAAGATGCGATCCAGCAGCTTCACATCCGGATAGTCGCGCTCATGGAAGTAGTCGTGCGTGTGCCGATCGGCGTAGGAGTGCATCAGCACCGCGCGCGACGGCTTCCCATCGCGGCCCGCGCGCCCGATCTCCTGGTAGTAGCCTTCCACGCTCGAGGGCAGCGCCGTATGAATCACCGTGCGCACATCGGCCTTATCGATGCCCATGCCAAAGGCGATCGTCGCCACGATCACGTCGAGCTTGCCTTCGAGAAATGCGGACTGCACCTTCTGCCGCACCGACGTATTGAGGCCCGCATGATAAGCCGCCGCCGGATAGTGCCGCTTCAACTCCGCGGCCAACTCATCCGTTTTCGCTCGCGTCGGCGCGTAGACGATCGCCGGCCGCCGCGAAGCATCGCGCAGATACTCGCGTGCCAAATCCGCGCGTTCGCTCGGGCTCGCCTCCACCACTTCGATCGCAATGTTGTCGCGGCGGAAGCCCTGAATGAAGCGCCCCTGCTGCCCGAGGTTCAATTGCTCGGCGATGTCGTTCTGCACCACCGGCGTCGCCGTCGCCGTCAAAGCGATTACGGGCGCCGGCCGCAGCAGGGGCAGATACTGCCCCAAAGTGCGATAGTCCGGGCGGAAGTCGTGGCCCCATTGCGAAATGCAATGCGCCTCATCGACGGCCACCAGGGCCGGCTTGCGCTTGGCCAGCATCTCCGGGAAGCCTGGCACGCGCAGCCGCTCCGGCGCGATGAAGAGGAACTGCAGTTTGCCTTGCAGATAATCGACGCAAGCCTGGCGCGAATCAGCCCGATCGCGCCCCGAGTGGATGCGCTCCACGGCGAAGCCGCGCTCCTTCAGCTTGGCCACCTGATCTTCCATCAGCGCAATCAGCGGGCTGATCACCAGCGTCGTACCGCCCAACGCCAGGCCCGGCAGTTGGTAGCACAGGCTCTTGCCCGCGCCGGTCGGCATCACCAGCAGCACGTCCTGCCCGTTCACCACGGCGCGGCACACCGCTTCCTGGCTGGGCCGAAACTCGGAGAAGCCGAATGCCTGATGCAGCACCTCGGCCAGGTCGCCGTTGAATTGGATGGGCGCCGCTGGCGGCACCGGCTCCGCCGCGCGTCCCGCCACCGCGGCCGCCACCCGCTTCACCGGCTCGCCCACCTTGCCTACCACCTCGCGCACGTACTCTTCAATGCCTTTCACGAACGGCTGCAGTTCACCCTGACCGCGTTCAATGCGCTTCAAATACGCTTCCCACTGGCCGGTCATCACGGGGCTCTTCACTTCGGGATGCACCACCTCAATTAGATGGATGCCCTTGTCGGTCGCCTCGAGCGTTTTGCCCTGGCGCTGGATGTAGCCGCGTTTCAGCAGCACTTCGATAATCGCCGCCCGCGTCGCCGGCGTGCCCAGCCCGTTGTCCTTCATCGCGTCGGAAAGCTCTTTCTCATCAAGCGTCTTGCCCGCGGTCTGCATCGCGGTGAGCAGCGTCGCATCCGTGAAGCGTTTGGGCGGGCGCGTCTTCTTGAGCAGCGCTTCGGCCTTCAACACCTCCTGGGCCTGGCCGGCGCGCAGGCTCGCCGGCAGATCCTCTTCCTTCTCCCTCTTGTCCTTCTCCCCGACGATGTCCAGCACCTTCCAGCCGAGTTGCCGCACCACGGTGCCGGTGGAGTGATACCGATCGACGATCTCGCCGCTGGTGATCTTCGTCACCACCGTCGTCACTTCGGTGACATAGTCGTCGTGCCAGGCGGCCAGCAAACGGCGGCAAACCAGGTCGTAAAGGCGCTGCTCGTCCTGCGAGAGCTTCGCCTTGCCCGGTGGCGTCGCGGTCGGGATGATCGCATGGTGGTCGCTGATCTTCGTGTCGTCGACGTAGCGACTGCCGAGCGGCTTCCCGGTATTAGGCGCAATCAGGTCCTGATACTGCGGCGTGATCGCCTTCAGCACCGCCGGTAACGTCGCCGCCACGGTCTGCGAAAGATGGCGGCTATCGGTACGCGGATAGCTCAGCAACTTGTGCGTTTCGTAAAGCGCCTGCGCCGTGTCGAGCGTCTTTTGCGCACTGAATCCATACAGACGATTCGCATGGCGTTGCAACTCCGCCAGGTCATACAAGCCGGGGGGCGCCATGCGCTTGGCCTCGGGCTCAATGGACTCAATCTCCGCCGCACCCGTCTTCGCGCGCGCCACGATCTGCTTCGCTTCCTCGGTATCGGCCGGCAAGCGCGTCGCTTGCGGAAACGGATCCTTCGGCCGGAACCACGTCCCCTGATACGGCGTGGGCTTCGCCGCTCCCTGGGGCGAAAACGTCGCCACCACTTCGCGATATTCCTCAGGCACGAAGTTGCGAATCGTGAGCTCGCGCTCAACGATCATGGCCAGCGTCGGCGTCTGCACGCGTCCCACCGAAAGTTCCTCGTCGAAGGCCAATGAATAAGCGCGGGACAGGTTCATGCCCACCAGCCAGTCCGCCCGGCTCCGCCCGCGCGCCGCATTGCCTAAGCCATCGAACTCGTGGCTACTCTTGAGCGCGGCGAAGCCTTCGCGAATGGCCTCGGCCGTGAGTGACGAAATCCACAAACGTTCCACCGGCTTCTTGGACTGGGCCGCGTCATAGATGTAGCGAAAAATCAGTTCGCCCTCGCGCCCCGCGTCCGTCGCGCACACAATGCGGCCCACTTTAGGTGAGTTCAGAATCTGTCGGACGACCTCGAACTGATCCTTGGTTTTGTCGTAAACCACCAAGGGCCATTCTTCAGGCAGCATCGGGAGCAGATGGCGCCGCCATTGTTTCCATTCCGGCCTGATTTCATGGGGCTGAGCGAGCGAAACGAGGTGGCCGATGGCCCAGGTGACGATGAAGCCGCCGCCATGCAGGTATCCGTCGCCCCGCTGATTCGCCCCGAGAACTTTGGCAATGTCGCGGGCGACGGACGGTTTCTCCGCGACAACGGCGGTGGCAACAGCGGTATCCAAGGCGGTTCACTCCATTGTATCGAGCCTGTCGCGATGGACCGGGTTGCCCGGGCGCAAACTAGGTGAGCCGGCCAACGAAGGTCTTCACGGCGTAACCGCCCACCTTCACGCGCGTGGCGCCCGATCCGGCGGACTCCGCCGACACATAGAGCTTGCCCGGTCGCTGCACTTCCGCGCCCTGGTCGATCACCACGCGCTCACCCGACCCCACCAGCTTGCGGCTCACCAGATAAGCGATGGCTGAACCAGCCGCGGAGCCCGTCACCGGGTCCTCAGTGGTGGGCGTCAGTTTGCGCGCGTGGAACCGTCCACCCAATTCGGTCTCCGCCGTCAGGAAGTAGAAGCCCCGCGCCTTGTCTCCCGTGGCAAAGTACTCGCGCGCCCGGTTCCAATCGATGCGCGCCGAACGGAGAGCCCGCAGGCTTTTCAGCAGGATGATCAGGTTCGGTCGACCGGTAGAGACATTCTGAATCGGATGCCTCGGCTCGAGGTCATCAACGGCCAAGCCGACGAGCTTGGCGATCGTGGCTGGATCGTGCTCTTCCGCAAACTTTGGCTCCGGCTGGAGCATCTCTCCGTAAACGCCTTCGCCATCAAGGCGAAAATCCACCGGCACGGGGCCCACGTTCAGCTCGAGCACCACGCGGGTCATGCCGCGGCGCCACAAACTCATCGCCGTGCCCAGCGTGGGATGTCCGGCGAAGTCCAATTCACCGGACGTCTGAAAGATGCGAGTGCGCACGCCCCGGCTCTTCTCCTCCGCCGCCGGCCGCCGGAACACGAAGGTGGTCTCCGAGAGGTTGGTTTCGCGCGCGATCGCCTGCATCTGCTCGTTCGGCAGCGAGTCCGCGTTGGTGAACACGGCCAGTGGATTGCCGGCCAGGCGTTGGGTGGTGAAGACGTCCCAGTATTCGAACGCCAGTGAGGAAGCGGCTGGCGGCATAGCCGCCAGGAGAGATCGGCGCGAGAGGTTCCGCATTCCTAGTTGTAGCGCGGCTCAGGCACGGTCGGCGAGGTCGAGCGTTTGCAGCACAGCTTCCTGCTTGGCGGTGAACTGCAGCGACTCCGCCGCCGCCACCTCCCCGAGCCAGAAGCGGGCACTGCCCCAGAAAAGCGTCAGGATGGTGGCGAGCAGCGCGAAGCGCAACGGCGAGCGATACATCGCGCTCGCCAGCAGCGCACCACCCGCCGTGAAGACTCCGAAACCGACTAAGTGGCTGAGGATCACCACCAACGTGTCGTTACGAAACGGCGGCAGGCTACAGGTGAAAGGCACCTTGCGAAAATCGACGACGAGTAACTCCACCAGCATCATCGTCACCAGGAACAGATAGATCGCATAAACTGCGCCAACGGCCGGCCGGTAAGCCCAACCGAACACGACACCGGTTACGACGACCAACGGCAGGATCGCCGTGAACAGCAGTTTCCGTGCCACCGCGGGCGCCGGATGATCGCGCGAGTCGAGTAAGTACGCGAAGACCCAATTCGCTTTCCAATGCGCGGGAATCTCGAAAGAGAAACGCACGGCCAGCGGCAACAGATACGCCAGAATCAACGGGACGGAGAGCCAGGAGAGCGAGGGCAAGCCATCCGCGGGCGGCCGGCGGCGCAACGCCTCCATCGCCGCTTCGATCACCAACAACAAGCCCAGCCCCACCAGGCCACCGACAACCAGCAGATGCGTTTCACTGCGCAGCAGAGCCCGCAGCGAGAAGCCGTAGAGGCCTTGCTGAACAGGGGAGAGCAGGAAGAGGCGGGCCAGTTTCCAACCGAAGGCAGGTGCGCCGAGCGACGCCGCCCCGTCATCGCTCATCTCGGGGATGCGCCGGAAGTAGCGGTGGTAAGCGAGCCAGGAAGTGAGAGCTGCCGAAACTACCGAGGCAAGTAAACCCCACCCGGCCCGCTCCGCGTAAGGCAGCAACTGCGGCGGACCGGACAGCTGCACCTGCTGATAGAGCGCCACGAACCAAACCGGCGGCAGGCCGCCGTACCAGGCATCGGGCGAATGGAGGATGGCCTCTGGGATGACGGTATTCGAAACCAGCATCGCGAGCAAACCCACAATCAGAGTCACCCGCAAAGGCACCGCAATTCGCGCGAAAACCGCCGCAGGCAACAGGGCCAGAGCAGCCGTCATCACCGAGAAACAGGCAAAGAACGTGAAGAGGCTCGCAAGAATCACCACCAGAGCATGCGTCAGCATGAAGGTGAGAAACGCCAGGAAAGAGGCGCCCTTAACGCTCGCCATCACCACCAGGGGGAAGAAGAACGTCGAGCCGAGATTCACGTCGAGCGCGAAAATCCCCGCGGCCAGCAACGCCGCCAACAAGCTGGCCAGATAGACCCGCACGGCGGGCAGCGGCAACGACACCAGATTGAAGTAGTCCTGTTTGCTGGGCAGAATGCGGTCCCACTTGAAGACCACCACCAGTCCCGTGATCGTCATCGAGAAAACGATAAACGAATACTTGTCCGCCATCGACACCAGGAAGACATCCTGCGGCGGGCGCTGATGAAAGTAATCCATCAGCGTGGAGTAACGCGAGAAAAGAAAGAACGACGCGAACACCCCGGGGATGGCCAACAGAGCGAGCAGCGCGGCGGCGCCGAACTCGAGTTGCTCACTCTCCTGACCGCTCTGCGTCAGGGCCTGGAGAAAATGCAGACACAGCCGGCCGAAGGGCCGCGCGCGCCACTCAGCGAGCTTGGATCGCGCCCATAAGGCGCCCGGCAATGGCATCGGCATCCACCTGTTCCGTAAGTTGGAAGAAGCTATCCTCCAGCGCCTCGCGGCTCGCCATAATCTCCGCCAACGTCCCGCGGGCGACTAACTCACCTTGCCGCAAGACGACTAAGTGCGTACATACTTTTTCCACTGTTTCGAGTACCGGTGAACAGAAGAAGATCGCCTTACCGCTGGCCGCCAGCAGGTTCAACAAGCGCCGCATCACCAGGGCACTCACGACGTCGAGGCCGCTGAACGGTTCGTCGAGAATCAGCAACTCCGGATCGTCGAGCAAGGCGGCAATCAGCATGATGCGTTGGCGCATGCCCTTCGAGTACGCGGCGATCGCCGTGTGCCGGTGACGAAACAGCGACAGTTCCTCCAGCATCCGCGCTGCTTTGCCCTCGCGCACCGCAGGCGGAAGGCCTCGCAACGTCCCGACCAGATCGAGATACTCCCAGCCGGAAAGAAACGAGTACAAATGCGACTCTTCGGGGACATAGCCCACACGCCGCTTATAGCCGGCGAGATCGTCCCGGATGTCAGAGCCGTGAAAGAGAATCTCGCCGCTGGTGGGTTCGAGCAGCCCGGCCAGCATTTTGACGGTGGTGCTTTTTCCGGCGCCGTTGTGCCCGAGATAGCCGAGCACTTCGCCCGGTTGAATGGCGAAGCTCATGGTGCGAACTGCCGGCAGCCCGGCGTAGTTCTTGGTCAGGTTGCGCACCTCAATGACGGCAGCCACGCAGCAATGACACCCGTTGCCGAGCGAAAGTTCCCATAGACTGGAAATTTGCACGACGTAATTGCCAAGTCGCGACGCCTGCGGGTTCAGGACTTATTGCCGGCGTATCGCCAAGGCGTGTTCCCCATGGGCTACGCCGGCGTGGAGTGGGTCACCTGGCATCGCCCACCCCGGCGCGGCATTCTGCCGCTCGATCAAGCGCACTTCTCCCGCTCGCTGCAGCGAACGCTGAAGCAGCATCGTTATCGCCTGTCCTTCAACGAAGCCTTCGACGAGGTGATGCGGGCCTGCGCGCGTTCGCCCGACGAGTGCTGGATCACGGACACGTTTCGCCAGGCTTATGGCGAATTGCAAAAGCAGGGCCACGCTCACTCAGTCGAGATCTGGGTGGACGGCGAGTTAGGCGGCGGCTTATACGGCGTGCAGATCGGCGGCGCGTTCTTTGCGGAAAGTAAGTTTCATCGCGTGCGCGATATGTCGAAGGTGGCCCTGGCCGAGTTGGTGCTGCATTTGCGCGAGCGCGGGTTCGCCTTGCTCGATGTGCAATACGAAACGGAGCATCTGGCCCAATTCGGCGTGAAGTCGGTGCCGGCGGAAGAGTATGAGCGGCAGTTGGCCCAGGCGATTTCTTTGCCCCGGCAATTTCTCGTGTAACGCAACGGCGGGAACTACGTCTACGTGTGCCGGAGGATCGTAAAAGCGTTGAAACGTTATCGTCCGTTGCTGAGCGTGCTGCTCGGCGCACTGTTGGTGATGGGCCAGGCGGTGGCTCAGGAGCCTGCTCCGCCCGTGGAGCCAAAGGCCCCGGTGGGGAAGCAGGAAGAAGTCAAGAAGCCGCGTCCGTTGAAGAACACGGTAGCGGTGATTCTGGCGGGTGCCGCGGCAGGCTCAGCCGTCGGCGCGGGCATCAGCAAGGACAAGACGAAAGGTGCGATCTTCGGCGCGATCGCCGGCGGCGTGGCGGCCGTCATCTATGATCGGGTGACCAAGGACGATCCGCCCGGCAAGTTTTAAAGCTCCTGTCCGTAGCGCAGAATGTGCGTCGAGCACAACAGCAGGCCCGGCATGTCCGGGCCTGTTCGTTTCTCGTGCTATGATTTCTCAAGGACCGCTACGCGGAGAGGTGGCTGAGTGGTCTAAAGCAGCGGTTTGCTAAACCGTCGTACTGGCCTAAACCGGTACCGCGGGTTCAAATCCCGCCCTCTCCGCCAGACCTTCCTCGTCCCCTTCCCTTCCCTTTTGCCCTCAATCGCCGACTTTCTGTTTCGCCTTTCTTCGCCTTTTCTTCTTGACATGGGCGAAGAGCAGGCGTAGATTGAAAAGGCGAAGAGAAAGCGATGAATGACTTACCCCCCTCCAGTCTCCGCCTCGGACCCGCCGGCTGGGCTCACGCCAGCTGGGATACTCACTTCTACCCGTCACCTAAACCGCGCGGCTTTCACCCGCTGACGCACATCTCGCAATTTTTCAATATGGTGGAGATTAATTCCTCGTTCCACCAGGCGCTGAAGCCGGAAGTCTCGCAGTTGTGGGCGAGCCTGGTTTCCCATCGGCGCGACTTTTTGTTCACCGCGAAACTGGCCCGGCAGTTTACGCATGAGACGAAGCTGAACGAACCCGATGTGGCCATGTTCCGGGCTGGCCTGGCTCCGCTGGTGGCCGCCAAGCGGCTGGGAGCGCTGGTGATGCAGTTCCCGTGGTCGTTCCGGTTCACCGAAGAGAATCGCGCCTATCTGATCGAGTTGCGGAAGGCTTTCCACGGCTATCCGCTGGTGGCCGAGTTCGCCCACGAGAGCTGGCTGTTGCCAGAAGCCACCGGCACGCTGATCGACTACCGGATCGGGTTCGGCAACCTCGACCAGCCGTCGTACGGCCGCGCGATGCCGCCGACGTCGATTCTCACCAATGGCGTGGGCTACGTGCGCCTGAACGGGCGCAACTATAGCCACTGGTTCGACGGCCAGCGCTACGACTATCTGTACGCGCAGAGCGAACTGAACGAATGGGCGGACCGCATCGACCAGATCGGGCGCCACGCGAAGCAGGTCTTCGTGGTGTTCAATAACGAAGCCAACGCCCAGGCGTTGGTAAACGCTTTCCAGATGCAGGCCTTGCTGGGTTCGCCCGGCATTGTGCCGAAGGAACTGATCCGCCGTTATCCGGTGGCGCTTGACGGCTTCCGCTCCTCGAAGCCGATGCAGCGGTCGCTGTTTGCTGACGCTGCCTAATCAGTTCTTCAACGACCTCCGGGGGGAGAGCATCAAAGGGAATCGTCGGCGCTCGATGAGCGTCAGCGGTTCCCTTTTTGCTATTGCGCCTCAGTCCGTCCCTTACGAAGAAAAAGTCCTATTGGTTCCATTTATACGCAAATAAATAGAGCGAAACGTAGGCCGGCTGTCATGCATCTGCTGAGGTGTCGAAAGGAGTTCGGCATATGAAACGGATGAAGATGTTGGGGCTGATGCTGGCGGTTCCGGTGCTGCTGCTGGCGAGCGACCGGCCGGCCAAAGATCTCACCGAGCGCGTGCGGCACGAGTTGGTGACGCTGCCGTGGCTCGGCGTTTTTGACCATATGACGTTCCAGGTGGAAGGCGACCGGGTGATTCTCGGTGGCCAAGTGAACCGTCCGACGTTACGGACGGACGCCGAACGCGTCGTAAAGAGAGTGGCCGGGGTGGCCACGGTAACGAATCAGATCGAAGTGCTGCCGTTGTCGCCGTTTGATGATCGGCTGCGTTTGGCGACGGCCCGTTCGATCTACGGATATCCCGCCCTGCAGCGGTATGGCTTGGGGGCGATCCCCGGCATTCACATTGTCGTGAAGAACGGCAACGTGACCTTGGCCGGTGTGGTGGCCAACGCCGGCGACCGTCAGTTGGCCTATATGCGGGCCATGCAGGTGCCGGGTGTGTTCTCCGTCAGCAATGAGCTGATGGTGGAGGGCGCTCGTCAAGGGGCGCTCTAGTGTGAGTCGACTGTTTCCCTCCATTTAGAGAGTTGCCAGCGTTCGCTGATAACCCGGGCCCGAGGCGTCGTCCTCGGGCCCGTTTTTCTATTTCCGCGTCTACCAGACCCGGCAGGCATCGGCCGGACGCCGCACCATCGGGTCGCCGGCTTGGCACATAAAGGCTTCGCGAAACTCCGGCAGATTCGAGAGCGGCCCGTTCACGCGGAAGCGCGGTAAGGGGTGCGGGTCCGTCATCGTCGTCATGCGTTCGAATTCCGGCCGGTAATTCGCGGCCCACACCTGCGCCCAACCCATGAAGAAACGCTGTTCGGGCGTGAAACCGTCGATCAAAGCGGGACGGGGCTTGCCCGCCATCGACTTCTGCAGCGCCCGATAAGCCAGGCGCAACCCGCCCAGGTCGGCGATGCTTTCGCCGAGCACCAGCTTGCCGTTGATGTTGAGGCCGTCCTGCACCTTGAACGACGAGAACTGGTTCTCCACGCAGTCCGCACGGTCCTTGTACTTCTTGGCGTCCTCGGCCGTCCACCAATCGCGCAGATTCCCCTGGGCGTCGAACTGGCGGCCGTTGTCGTCGAAGCCGTGGATGATCTCGTGGCCGATTACCGCGCCGATCGCGCCGTAGTTCAGACCGTCGTCGGCTTCAAAATCAAAGAAGGGCGGCTGAAGAATGCCGGCCGGAAAGACGATTTCGATGTTCCGCGAGTGATAGTAGGCGTTCACTTCGGGCGGCGTCATCAGCCACTCGCCGCGATCGACCGGCTGGCCGATCTTCTTCAGATCGCGCCGCACTTCGAAACGTGACGTCTCGAGCGCATTCGCGAAGTAGGACTTCCGCGCCACTTTCACCGCCGAATAGTCGCGCCACTTCTCCGTGTGGCCCACCTTCCGTTTGAAAGAATCGAGCTTCGCCAGCGCCTGGCTGCGCGTGCTCTGCGTCATCCAATCCGCCTTGCCGAGATCCTCGCGCAGCACGACGAACAGATTGTCGATCAACTCGTTCATGCGCTGCTTGGCTTTAGCCGGATAATGTTTCTCGACAAATTTGCGCCCCAGCGCCTCGCCGAGTTGCTCGTCCGTGGACGCCACGCAACGCCGCCAGCGTGGCAATTGCTCTTTCGCGCCGGTCAGGACCTTTGTCAGGCTGAACGCTTCGTCCACAAAAGCCTTCGCAAGATAAGCCGCCGCGCCATGCGCCGCCTGCCAGCGCAAGTACGTGCGCACGTCGTCGAGCGACGCGGTGGCGAGCACCTTGTCCAACGCCTTCAGGTACTCCGGCTGCGCGGCGTTGATGGTGGTGAAGACGGGCGCCTGGCGCAGCTTAAAGTACGCGGCCCAGTCGAACGACGGCATCAGCTTCGCGAACTCAGCCACCGGCATCGGATGATTGGTGGCCTTGGGGTCGCGCAGTTGGGTGCGTTCCATCATGGCCGTGGCAAGTTGCTTTTCAAACGCGAAGATGCGGGAAGCGGCCGTGGCGTCCTGCTCGCCGAGCAGCGTCATCATGCGCGTCAGGTGCTGCAGATACTCTTTTCGAATCGTCTCGGACTTCTCGTCGTTCTTCAGATAAAAGTCGCGGTCCGGCAGGCCCAGGCCGCTTTGAAAAACGCCGGCGATGATCTTCGAACTGTCGTTCGCGTCCGGCTGCGCGCCGAAGTTGAAGAGAGCATTCGTACCGGTGGCGTGCAAGGCGGCGAGCACGCGCGGGAAGTCGCGCCGCGTCTTCAGGCTCGCAATCTCCTTGAGATCGGGCTGGAGGGGCGTGGCGCCGGCCTTCTCGATGCCCGCTTCGTCCATGCAGGCGGCGTAGTAGTCGCCGATCTTCTGTTCGTCCGAACCAACTGGCGCTTTGGAAGCACCAGCGGCTTCCAGGATTTCGCGCATCAGGTCGCGATTGCGTTCGGCGAGCGCTTGAAAGTTCGTCCAGCGCGGATAGGCGGCGGGGATGGGATGGCTGGCGGTCCAACCGCCGACGGCAAACTTGTAGAAGTCGTCGCAGGGTTTACAAGTCGGGTCCATGTTTTGCGGTTTGAAGCGCAGGGAGTTGAGTTCCTCCGCCGGTAGGGCCACCACCAGCCAGAGCGAGAGAGAGAAGCGAACAATACCCATGTGGCTATTGTGACGAACGCCTCAGTCGATTTGCTACTCGCTTGGGACCAGACGGATCAATTCCGTATGAGAAAATCCAAGGGACATGAACTTCGAGCGATCCGCCGCGCTTTTGGAGCGCGCCCGCAAAACGATTCCCGGTGGCGTGAACTCACCGGTGCGCGCCTTCCGTAGCGTGGGGGGCAAGCCGCTCTTCATTGCGAAGGGTGAAGGCGCCCGGCTGATCGATGAGGATGGCAACTCGTTTCTGGACTATATCGGCAGTTGGGGTCCGCTGATTCTGGGCCATCGTCCGCCTTGCGTGATCGAAGCCCTGCGCGAAGTGCTCGAAATCGGCACCAGCTTTGGCGCGCCCACCGAACGCGAGATTCTGCTGGCCGAAGCCGTCACCGATGCCTTCCCGTCCATGGAAATGGTGCGCCTGGTGAATTCCGGCACCGAAGCGGCGATGAGCGCCCTGCGCGTTGCCCGCGGCTTCACCGGCCGCGACCTCGCCATCAAGTTCGAAGGCTGCTACCACGGCCACGTCGATTCGCTGCTGGTGAAGGCCGGCTCAGGACTCGCCACGCTCGGCCTTTCCGATTCCGCCGGCGTGCCGGCCAGCTTTGCCGCCACCACGATTTCCCTGCCCTACAACGACCTCGCCGCCGTTGAGCAGGCATTTGCGAATCACCCGGGCCAGATCGCCGCCCTCATGCTGGAGGTGGTGGCCGGCAACATGGGCTGTATTCCGCCGGCGCCGGGCTTCCTCGCCGGTCTGCGTGAACTATGTACCAAGCACGGCACCCTGCTGATCTTCGACGAAGTGATGACCGGCTTCCGTCTCGCTTACGGCGGGGCGCAGGAGCTCTACGGGGTGAAGCCCGACATGACGGCGCTCGGCAAGATCATCGGCGGTGGCCTCCCCATTGCGGCCTATGGTGGCAGCCGCGAAGTGATGACGCACGTGGCGCCCGAGGGCCCGATCTATCAGGCAGGCACGCTTTCCGGCAACCCGCTCGCGGTCGCCGCCGGACTCGCCATGCTGCGGTACCTGAAGTCGCACCCCGAGGTCTACACGAAGATCGACGCCTTGAGCGCCCGTCTCTGCGCGAACCCGCCCCAGGGCATCACGGTGAACCGCGTTGGCTCCATGTTCACCTGGTTCTTCACTGACGAGCCGGTGACCGACTACGCCTCCGCCAAGAAGTGTGACACCAAACGCTTTGGCGACTTCTTCCGCTGGATGCTGGAGCGAGGCGTTTACCTCGCCCCCAGCCAGTTCGAAGCCGCCTTTATGTCCGCCGCGCATACCGAAGCCGATATCGACTACACGGCGGAACAAGCGCACGCGTTCTTCGCTTAAGGCTTACTCCACGCCGGCATCGCTCGCCTGCGGCATCGCCGTGGGCGGCGCCACGGCCAGGGCCAACGCGGCCCAACTGGTGCCCGTCGCCGAGATCCACTGATCCTTGCCATGCGGGAAGCCACTTTCCTTCAGCGGCTGCAGCGGGAAGGAACGGCTGCGCACATGCCAGGAGCCATCCGCCAGTTGCGTCCGCAACAGGTACTCCGACCCGCGCCGATACGCCAGATCCGCCGCACTCACCTGACCGGAGACGAACAGCGCATAGAGCGCCTGGCCGGTGGCGTAAGCATCTGTTTCGAGCGTGGCGAGTTGCGCCCACCCGCCATCGGCTCGCTGCTCGGCGAGCAACGCCTGCGCCCGCTTCGTCAACTCGGCCGGCTCAGCCTGAGCCCAGGTGAGCCCCAGCAACTGCATGGCGCGCTCTTCATTGGTGCGCGGCTCCTGCTGAAGCAGCCAGGCCCGAGCGCGCTGCACCGCCGCCCCTGAATTCTGGCCGTAGAGCTGCAGGGAGCGCAAGCTGAGAGCTGTGGCGGTGATGTCGCTCGATTCGATCGGCGGGCGGCCCGGCATGGAGGGGAAGCTGCCATCGGCACGCTGTTTGGTGGAGATCACATGCGCCATCGCCTCGGTGACTTCATCACCCTTATAGCCTTCGGCATGCAAGCCCAGCAGCGAGTAGCCCGCCGAGATGGTGACGTCGGGGATGCGGTCAGTACCCTGCAGCATCAGTTCGCGAGCGGGCTTGAAGACCGCGATCACGGCTTCCGCCTGCTGCTTCGAAATCTTCTCGTTCACCGCGTAGCCCCGCTGACGCGCCATGCCGGCGACCATCTGCGGCAGCGACTGGTGATGGCAGGACGTACAGCCGGAGACGCGCGCGAACTGATCGCCGCTCTTCTGCAACAGCGCGAGCGCCTTTTCCACGGCCTCTTTCGCCCGGGCCGGCTCTTGCGCGCCGGCCTTCAACAAGGCCGTCACGATCGGCGTATGGCCGCGGCGACGCGCCCAGGTTAGGGCGGTTTCGCCGGCCTGATTGACGGCGTTGACGTTCGCCCCGTGCTGAATCAACTCTTCGACAAATTCCGGCGACGTCACTTCGCTGGCTGCGGCCCACATCAGCGGCGTAAAGCCGGCCGGATTCGGGGCATTGACGTTCGCGCCTTTGGCCAGCAACGCCCGCATCATCGGCAGATTGCGATTCATGATCGGCTGCACCAGCGTGGAGAGGCCCACCACGGTGCCCTCGTTGGGATTGGCTCCATCGGCCAACAGACGTAAGGCTTCCGCCGTATCGTTCCGCATGGCAGCGGCGTAGAGCGGGTTAGGCGGGGTAAAGTCGGGTCCTTGGGCAAATAGGGACAGGCTCGCGAACAAGGCGAGGCCAGCGAACTGACGCATGAGTTTGGGCTCCTTCTCCAGAGCAACGCGGGGAAAACTGCGAAATTGGCTCAGATTTTGATAAGCTCCGAGCAAAGAAAATGATGAACCTGACCCTAATCACGCTGCTTTTCTGGAGCGGGCCCGCGGCCACACACCTGGCCAATGCCAAGATGGAAGCCGCTTATCCGAAGCACAGCGTGCTCTTGGACCAGGGCCAATATCGGGTGATGGCCATCGGGCGCGACAAAGACGGACAGGCCGAAGTCCATGCGAACGATACCGACGTCGTCTACTTCGTCTCCGGCACCGCGACACTCCTTACCGGCGGCAAGGTGAAGGACGGCAAGTCCACCGGGCCGGGCGAGATCCGGGGCACGGCGGTGGAAGGCGGTACGGCCCAGCCGTTGAAAGCCGGCGACGTGGTGACGATCCCCAATGGAACGCCGCACCAGTTCGCCAACATCCACGCGCCCTGCAAGTACTTTCTGCTGAAGGTCCGCACTCACGATGAAGGCAAGGCGCCCACGGTGACCATGCTCAGCAAAGGGGGCGCCCTGGCGGCGGGCGACCACTACAAGGTCAGCGCCAGCCATCGCGACAAGGACGGCATCGCGGAGCAGCATGCCCGCGATACGGACGTCATGTTCTTCGTGAAGGGCACGGCCACCATCGTCACCGGCGGCACGGTGGCCGAGGCGAAGTCGACGGCTCCCGAGGAGGTGCGCGGCACCAACGTCGAGCACGGGACGCGCCAGGCGGTTCAGCCGGGCGACGTGATGGTGGTGCCCAACACGGTGCCGCATCAGTTTGTGGACGTGAAGGGCCCGCTCGACTACTTTGTGGTGAAGGTGCGCTCGGCCGAGTAAGCCGCAGGCGAATGTTATCCTGAACGATCCGGCGCCCGCCGCCGGCTAGGCCATGAAGACCATGACGCTCTCGCCGATGAAGGCTTCCACGCTCCGCGAACACATCGCGGAAGTGCTGATTGAAGCCATCCTTTCCGGCGGGTTCAAGCCCGGCGACCGTCTCAACGAAAGCGACCTCGGCCGCAAAATGCAGGTGAGCCGCGCGCCGATTCGCGAGGCGCTGCACCAGTTGCAGGAGCAGGGGCTGGTGGTGAACCAGCCGCGGCGCGGCATGTTCGTCGTGAGTCTCAGCAACGACGACATTCAGAAGATCAACTCCTTGCGCGTCGTCCTCGAGTCCGAAGCGCTGCTGCTGTGCCGCAAGACGCTGACCTCCGCCACAGAGAAAAAGCTCATCGAGCAGATCGAGCGCATGGAGCGCGGCGGCTCCACCTCCGCGCTCGAAGCCACTCGGCTCGATCTGGGCTTCCACCGGACCATCTGGAAACTGGCCGACAACGACTATCTGGAGCGCATGCTGACGAACCTCACGTCGTCGCTGTTCGCCTACGCCATCGTTAAAAAGCCGCCGAGCGAACAAACGCGCATGATCCTCGATTCGCACCGGCCGCTTCTCGAGTTCCTGCAAGGCAAAATCCCCGCCAGCCAAGCCCGGCGGGTGATGCACGATCACGTGTCGCTGCGCTGGGGCTCGCCCGAATTATGACCATTCAGCAGTTGTTTGACTTGAAGGGCCAGGTAGCGCTGGTGACCGGCGGCTATGGCCTTTACGGGTCGCCGATCTCCGAGGCACTCGCGGAAGCGGGCGCCCACGTGGTGATTGCTTCGCGCTCGCAGGACGCCTGCGAAGAGACCGCCGCCGAATTGCGGGCCCGTGGCCTCTCGGCCTCGGCGGAAGGCTACGACCAGGGCAGCGAGAAGTCCATCCTCGACCTGCGGGACCGTCTCACCTCCCGCCATGGCGGCGTGCAGATTCTCGTCAATAATTCCGTGGCCCGCACCATGCGTCGCTACGACGATCCGCTTGAAGCCTGGCGCCAATCGATGGAAGTGAATGCCACTGGCCTGTTCGCCATCTCCCGCGCCTTCATGGAAGGCATGCTGGCCGCCAAGGCGGGCGCCGTGATCAACATCGGCTCCATCCAAAGCGTCGTGGGCCCGGACTTCACTAACTATGCCGGCACCAGCATGACCACGCCGCCCGATTATCACTTCACCAAGCACGGCATGATCGGCCTGACGAAATATCTGGCCGCCTGGGGCGGGCCCCATGGCGTGCGCGTCAACGCCATTTCGCCCGGCGGTTTGCAGACGCCCGACCACCAGGAGCCCTTCATCAGCCAGTACAACCGGCGCGTCTATCTGGGGCGCTTGGCTCAGCACGACGACATCAAGGGCGCCGTGGTCTACTTGGCTTCAGCCGCCTCCGCCTACGTCACCGGGCAGAACCTGGTGCTCGATGGCGGCTACTCCGTCTGAGGCTGCCCCAGAATAATCTCGAGCCCCGCTAGTGCTTCCTCCGCCGGGACGCGCACCGGGCCGCCGGTGACGATGGCCTGCCGGAAATGCTCGATCACATCCTCGTGAATCTTCCGGCCTGGGCCGCGCGAATGGTCTTCGTCGCCATCCGGACGGCGCAGCAGGAGCGTACCGGAGTGGTCCTTCGAGAAAAGCGGCGAAGCGAGGATCGAGCCCTCCGTGCCCCAGATTTCGATCATGCTGGCCGATTCAGGATCAGGCCAACGCGCGCTCCAATGCGTGGTGACCGTGGCTTGCGCCCCGCTCTTGAGCCGCAGCAACATACTGGCGGTGTCTTCCACGTCGGTCTCGTAAGCGAGCGAGTCCGTCAGCACGGCGGCCGTTTCGATCGGCCCGCAAAGATACATCAGCAGATCGAGACAATGGCTGCCCAAGTCCATGCTCGGGCCGCCGCCGGCAATTGCGCGCTGATGGCGCCAGGCGTCCTCCGCGGGCGGCGAGTAGCTGGAGAAGTTCATCCGCACCGCCACCACGCGGCCAATCGCTCCAGCTTCAAGCCACGCGCGGATCTGCTCATGGCGTTGATTGAAGCGCTGGTAATGGCAGATCATCAGGCGCACGCCGTGCCGCGCGCAGACTTCGATCATCTGCCGGGCTTCGTCCACCGTCGCGGCGATGGGCTTCTCGCAAAGCACATGCTTGCCGGCGGCGGCCGCCATCGCGGTGAGTTCCGCGTGCGACGAGGGTGGCGTGCCGATGAAGACGGCATCGATCTCCGGGTCGGCGAGTAAGGCTTCGGCCGTGGTGTAGAACCTGGGCGCGCCGAAGTCGGCGGCAAACTGGCGCGCGAGTTCTTCGTCCCGGCGCATCACCGCTTGCAGACGGTGGCCCGGCGCGTTCTGCATGGCCGCGGCTACGTGCTTCCGGGCGATGTCGCCGGCGCCGATGATTCCCCAGGAAAATGACATCCTTCGAGTGTCTCGCAATCGGGCCAGAATCAAGAGATGGAAAAACTCAAGGTCGGGCGCGCCGGCCGGGAAGTCTCGCGCATCGGTTTGGGTTGCGTGACGTTTGGACGCGAGATCGACGAGCGGCAGGCATGCGCCGTGCTGGACTACGCGATGGAGCGCGGCATCAACCTCTTTGACACCGCCGAAGCCTATGGCCAATCCGAGGCGATTCTCGGGCGTTGGCTGAAGTCGAATGGCTTGCGCGACCAAGTCGTCCTGCAGACCAAGGTCTTGCGTCCGGCGCGCCTGCGCGAAGCTCTCGCCACCAGTCTGGAACGCCTCCAGACTGACCGTGTGGACATGTATCTGTTCCATCGTTACGACCCTGAGACGCCGCTCGAGGAAGCTCTCACCGCGATGGCCGACGCCGTCGAGAGCGGCACGGTGCAGGTAGCCGGCTGCAGCAACTTCAACGCGGCGCAGTTGGCCGAAGCCGAGCGGCTCGCGCCGCGGCTGCTGCAGACCATCCAGCCGATCTACAATCTCGTGCGGCGGGAGATCGAAGCCGAGTTGCTGCCGCTCTGCGCGCGCCTGGGCGTCACCGCGATCAGCTACAGTCCGCTGGGCGCGGGCTTCCTGGCGGGCAAGTATCAGCCGGATGCGCCCTTTCCGCCTGGCACGCGCTTCGACCGTGTGCCGGGGCACACCAACGAATACTTCAGCGCGCGCAACTTCGCCATCGTCGAAAAGCTGCGGGCCCTGGCGGAAGAAACAGGCTTGTCGATGGTGCGCCTGGCGATGGGCTGGGCGCTCGCGCAGCCACAGATGCCGGGTGTGCTGATTGGCGCGCGCCATCAGGGGCACATCGATAACGCGCTCGCCGAGCCGTTGCCTCCCGAACTGCTGAGCCGTCTGGATGCGCTCTCGGCGTAACATGAAGCGATGAACAACCGCCGATCGTTCTTTCAAGCCGCGGCCGCCCTCTGGCCGTCTCTCGGGATCGCGGCCAGCCGCAAAACGAACAGCGTCTATGCGGATTTGGGCCTCCGGCCGGTGCTAAATTTTCAAGGCCCGGTAACGACGATCGGCGCGTCGAAGATGCTACCGGAAATCCAAAGCGTGATGGCCGAAGCCGCGCGCGACTTCGCCGTGCTCGAAGAGGTGAAGGACGCCGTGGGCGCTCGTCTGGCGAAGCTCTGCGGCACGGAGTCCGCCCTGGTGACCTCCGGCACTTGCGGCTCCATCTCACTCGCTACCTATGCCTGCCTTACCGGCGACGACGTCGCCAAAGTGCGGCGCTTACCCGACCTCGACGGGATGAAAAGCGAGGTGATCATCCAAAAGCCGCATCGCAACGGGTATGACCACGCCGTACGGAGCGCCGGTGTGAAGATCGTCGAAGTGGACTCGCAGGAAAGCTTCATGAACGCGCTCAATGCGCGCACGGCCATGATTTATTACCTCGGCGGCACGCGCGGCGATTGGGCGTGGGAAACGCCCGTGCCCCTCAACGAATGCGTCGCCCTCGCGAAGAAGGCCGGCGTACCCGTCCTCATCGATGCCGCCAATCTGCTGCCCAGTTGGGACAACATCCCGCGCGTGGCCGCCACCGGCGTCGACTTGATCGCCTTCAGCGGCGGCAAGCACATCCGTGGTCCGCAAAGCTCCGGCGTCCTCGCCGGACGCGCCGACCTCGTACGAGCGGCCTGGCTCAACTCGAACCCGCATTCGGATTCGATGGGCCGCGCCATGAAGGTAAACAAGGAAGAGATGATTGGCTTGCTGGTGGCCATGGAGCGTTACGCCAAGCTCGACTTCGCCGCGCTCGATCGCGAGTGCGAGCGCCAGGCCGTCTACACCATGGAAGCGCTCGGCAAGCTCGGCCTGTCCGTCGAGAAAGCGCGCTTCGAACGAGGCCGCAAGGTTCATCGCGTGCTCGCCCATTGGGATGAAGCGCGACCGGGGCTCACCTCCGCCGACGTCCTGAAGAAGCTGAGTGAGGGCGAGCCGCGCATCGCCGCGCTCGCCGGCCCCGGCGGCAAAGGCCTGGAGTTCACCTTCCTGATGAACGACTCCGGCGATGAAAAGTTGCTGGTGCGCCGGATGCGGGAGATCTTTGCCTAGCCATGTTCGAACTCGATGCCAAATTGCTCAAGAAACTTCGGGTGAAGCCCGGCAAGAAGATCGTGCTCGCTCGCGACTTCCAGTCGGACTTCGACGCCGGCCTCTCCCACGACGAGTCCGAAGCGGCGTTGCGCGAGAGCGTCCCCCATCTCGCCGAGATGCAGGACAAGCTCTACGCGCAGAACACGTACTCGCTGCTGCTGATCTTCCAGGCGATGGACGCGGCCGGCAAGGACGGCACCATCCGGCACGTGATGTCCGGGGTAAATCCGCAGGGCTGCCAGGTGTTCAGCTTCAAAGCGCCTTCGGCTGAAGAAGTGGATCACGACTTCCTGTGGCGCGCCGCCAAAGCGCTGCCTGAGCGCGGGCGCATCGGCATCTTCAATCGTTCTTACTACGAAGAAGTACTCGTGGTGCGGGTGCATCCCGAGTTCCTGGACCGTCAGCAACTGCCGCCCGAAGCGCGCGGCAAAGACATCTGGAAACGCCGCTTCCGGCAGATCAACAACTTTGAACGTCACCTCACCGAGAACGGCACAGTGGTGCTGAAGTTCTTCCTCAACGTCTCGAAGGCCGAGCAGAAGAAACGCTTCCTCGAGCGCATCGCCGACCCGCAGAAGAACTGGAAGTTCTCCGCGCAGGACGTGGCGGAGCGCGCCCATTGGGACGAGTATATGGCCGCCTACCAGGATTGCTTCCGTGCCACCAGCACGGACTACGCACCCTGGTACGTGATCCCGGCCGACGACAAAGCCTTCATGCGCGTCGCCGTGGCGGGCATCATCTGCCAGACGCTGAAGAAGCTGAAGGTGCGCTATCCGGAGGTAGCGCCCGAGCAGGGGCAAGCGCTGCTCGACGCCAAGCAACAACTCGATTCCGAAGACGCTTAAGGACGCGCCATGTAGCGCTCACGCGCCTGCACAGTCAGTCCCTTTTGCTTCGTCGAGAGGCGTAGCGTGCGGAATTCGGAAAGCCGTGTGGGCTGATCGGAGACGAAGCCCAGGTGATACTGCCCGCGCAACTCATCCTGAATTTTGTCGAACATCTGCTCGATGCTCTCTTTCTTGCTCACCTCGAAGTAGCCCGCGCCAGTGCTCTGCGACATCTTCCGTAACACCCCGCGGCCATTGCCGCCGCCGCTGGTGAAGTAGATCGTGTAGATCAAGGTATCGGACTTCACTGCCGCCTCGATCGCCTCCTCCAGCGAACGCTCGCTGCCATAGTCTTCGCCGTCGGAAAGGACGATGAGCGCCTTGCGATTCCTCTGATCCTTCATCACCTCCGCGGCCGCCTGATAAACCGCCTGATACAGCAGCGTCCCGCCGCCGGTCTGCACGCGGAGTTCGTTGCGTGTCGGCGTATCGACGTAGTTCAGCACCTCTTCTAGCGACCGGCGCGACGAAGTCAGCTTCTGGCGCAGTTGCACCGCCATGTCGAACTGCATGACGAACACCTGGTCCTTGCGCTCGCGCAGCACCTGATCGTAGAAACGCATGATGGCCGCGCGTTCGGCGTTCAGCACTTTCTCCTGGCTCATGCTGGTATCGATCAACAAGCCCACCGTCAGCGGCAGATCCGTCTCACGCGAGAAGTAGCGAATCTCCTGCGGACGATTGTTCTCGAGCAGCGTGAAGTCGTCCTTGGTGAGGTCGCGCACCAGTTGGCCGGCCTTGGTGCGAACCGACGCCAGGATGTCGACGATTTTCACCGACGTCGTGAAGGTAGGCTCAATGGGCTCCTGCGCGTGCAGGAGACACAGGCCCAAAAACAATGTGGCGCATCTCATTTCCTGGTCTTATCGTAGGTGAGCCCTTTGGCGGCGTACCACTTGTGCAGTTCCACCCGCAGCCGGCCGGCTTGGATCGCCGGATCGCGGTCACACCATTCCTGCGCTTTCTTCACGTCGTCGGTGTCGAAGATAAAAATGCCTCGCAGATCGCCGGTGCCGGCCATCGGTCCGGCGATCAGTAAATGCCCCTCCTCGGCCAGCTTCATGATGTTCGCCATGTGGCCGGCTTGGAGTTGTTTGGCTTCGTCGGTCAACTCGACGGTCCACTTCGGTCCACGATACAGCATGCCCATCACGTAGAAGCGCATCTCCTGCGCCGTCAGCGTGGCGCAGAAAAACAGCAGCAGCAGAGCTTTCATGCCTGGAAGTATAGCTCCGATATACTCACGAGCATGACCACCCGACGCGACGCGATCGCCGCCTTTGCCGGCGCGGCCTATCAACCCCAGCGGCGGCCCAACCTGCTCTACATCATCGCGGACGATCACGCCGGATATGTGCTGGGCGCGCACGGCAATGCGCTGGCCCAGACGCCGCACCTCGATCGCCTGGCGAGCGAGGGCACACGCTTTGCGCGGCACTATTGCAATTCGCCGGTGTGCACGCCCTCGCGACAAAGTCTGCTGACGGGACAGTTGCCGCACGCCGCCGGGGTGACGGTGCTCAAGACGCCGCTGTCTTCGGAGAAGCCGACGGTCGCCAAGCAACTGCAGAAGGCCGGCTACCGCACCGGCGTGATCGGTAAGATGCACTTCAACCAGCCCGGCCGCCCCGGTCTGCACGGGTTCGACACCTGCCTCACCGAAGGCGAAGTCCAACGCGCCTGGCTGGCCAATGAGCCCAGCGGCCTGCCGGCGGGCGTGCGGGTCAAGCCGCCCTGGCGCCCCTTCAAGGATCCGGCGCGGATTTGGCTCAACGCGGAGAAACTGCCCTTCGGCCGCAGGGAAGCCGAGATGAAGTCGTTATACCAGCTGAAGCTGGCCGACGAGTTTCTGGGTGCGCAGCAAAGCCAGCCGTTCGCCCTCTGGCTCAGCTTTCAGGAGCCACATTCGCCGTATGACTTCCCCATCGAAGATCGCGAGGCGTTCCATCCCTCGAAGTTCCCCGTGCCCAAAGTCGGCCCCGAGGACCTCGGGCAGATTCCGCTCATCTTTCGCGACCTGAGCCCGGCGGAGAAGCAAGGCATCATCGCCGCTTACTACACGTCGGTCCGCTTTCTCGACCGCAACGTCGGCCGCGCCTTGGACCTGCTAAAGAAGCACGGGCGGGAAGAGAACACGCTCGTCGTCTACCTGGCCGACCACGGCTACTCGCTCGGCCAGCACGGACGTTTCGAAAAGCACTGCGGCTACACGCCCGCGCTCCACGTGCCGCTGATGATGCGCTGGCCCGGCCGCATTCGCCAGGGCACCGTGCAGGACCTCACCGAGCACGTCGACCTGCCGCACACCCTCACGGACCTCCTCGGCGTCGACGCCCTGCCCATTCGTCACGGTCAATCGCTGCGGCCTTATCTCGAAGGCAAGCGTCCCAATGCGCCGCGCGACCACGTCTTCAGCGCCTACCTCGAGAATGAAGAATGCTTCGTGCTCAATCAGCGCTGGAAGCTCATCTTCGGCTCCGGAAAACGTAAGCGCACCGATGGCTACGAAACGGACCAGCCCACGCCCGGCCGCTACGTCAAGCTCTTCGATCAACGTCAGGATCCCGACGAGTTCCGGAACGTCGCCGCGCGCCATCCGCAGGTGGTGAGTCAGCTCGAGGACTTAGCCGTCGCTCGCTACCGCGCCACGCACCCGGAAGCCGCGCAGGAGCCGCCGCGCTTGAACCGCGAAGAAGCGCTCGAGTGGTACGTGCGTCCGCGCGACGCCGATTAAGCGGACGCCGCGAACTCGCCCGCGGCCGCGCCCACTCCGGTGCGCGTAATGCGTGCTTGCGCATAGCGGCCCAGCAAGTTTGCCGCCTGACCCGCCGGGTGCACAAAGTTCAGCGTGCGGTTTTGGCTGGTGCGGCCCACCCATTGATTGGTGTTGCCGTTCCAACCCTCCACCAGCACCTCTTCGAGCGAGCCCAAGGACTCGGCGTTCTGGCGAATCTGCATCGCGCGCTGCCTCTCCTGCAGCATCAGGAAGCGGCGCGTCTTCTCTTCTTCCGGAATGTGATCGTCGTACTGTAGCGCCGGCGTGTTCGGGCGCTTCGAGTACTTGAAGATGTACATCGATTCATAGCGCGCGTGATCCACCAGCGAGAGTGTCTCTTGAAACTCTTCTTCGGTCTCGCCCGGGAACCCGACGATCATATCGGTCGTGATGGCGATGGGCCGCTTGGCCTGATGCATCCATTCGATCCGCCGCAGATACTCGTCGCGCGTATAGAGGCGCTGCATGCGGCGCAACACGGACGTGGAACCCGATTGCACCGGCAGGTGGATGTGGTTGCAGAGCACCGGATTCTCGTCGATCGCGTCGACGATGTCCTTCACGAAATCGCGCGGGTGCGAGGTGGTGAAGCGCACGCGTCGCATGCCGGGCACTTCGCCCATACGGCGCAGGAGATAGGCAAAGTCATAGCCCAGCTTGCTGCCGGGGATCGAGGGATCGCGGAAGCTGTTGACGTTCTGACCGAGCAACTGCACTTCGGTGTAGCCCATCTGCACCAGTTCGCGCGCCTCGCGCAGCACGGACTCCACCGTCCGGCTCCGCTCCGGGCCGCGGGTAAACGGCACCACGCAATAGGCGCAGCTCTTATCGCAACCTTCAATGATGGTGATGTAGGCTTTGTGCGGGTTATCGCGCCGGGTGAGCGGCGTCTCAAACGTATCTTCCGTATCAAGGCTCAAGCCGGTCACCCGCTTGTTCCCGGTCTCGATCTGCACCAGCAGTTCCGGGAGCTTGTTGTAGCTGGCCGAGCCCACCACCATGCTGACATGGGGCGCTTTCTCGAAGATCTTTTCGCCTTCCTGCTGCGCCACGCAGCCCAGCACGGCAAACGTTTTGCCCGAGTGATTCTTCTTGAAGTCCTGCAGACGCGCGAAGACTTTCTGCTCCGCCTTGTCGCGAATGGAGCAGGTGTTGTACATGATCAGTTCCGCGGCTTCGGGCGTATCCACCTGTTCGTAGCCGCGCCCCACCAGTGTGCCAATGACCTTTTCCGAGTCATGGGCGTTCATCTGGCAGCCAAACGTCTCGATGTAGAACCGCTTCATGCCCCTTTATTATAGGGTTTTTGCCTCATTGCCGCCCCGTGTTTCGGGCCTTAGCATGAGGTATGCTCGCCTTTCTCCTGTTCTTCGCGTTCCAGGACTACACCTATGACCTGAACGGCAGACGGGTGCCCGCCCCCAACGAAAACCCCGATCGCGTCGAAGAAAGGGTAGTGGAAGAGGGTGGCGGACGCAAAGTGATCGAGCGCACCATCCGCCGCTTGAACGGCCAACCGGAGAAGGTTCGTATCGAAGAGCGCAAGAACAGCGACGGCTCCGTGACCACGGAAACCGCCGTCTATCGCGGCGATCTGAACGGCAATCTGAACCTGGCTGAGAAGCGCGTCTCCGAGTTGCGCAAGTCCGCCAACAAGCTGGAAGAGACGGTGACGGTGCAGCGCGGCTCGCTCAACGGCGGTCTCGAAGTCGTGGAGAAGTCCGAACGCACCGGCAGCACGGTCGCCAAGGTGACCAACGAAGAAGTCCGCACCTTCCGCAAGGATCAGAACGGCAGCTTCCGCGAGGCGGCCCGCCAGAACATCGAGCGCCGCGAAGAAAACGGGAAGATCGTCGAGCAGGTGGCCGAGTATCAGGCCGCCACCACCGATGGCCGCTTGCAACTCTCCGCGCAGCGCGTCTCGAGCGAGCAGAAGCGGCCCGACGGCACGCTGGTGAAGCAAGTCGCCGTCTATGGCATGGCCCAACCCGGCCGCGCAAGTCAGGCGGGCGAGTTGAAGCTGCGCGAAGAGCAACTCATCGAGCAGCGGCCGGCGGGCGGACAGAACGTGGTGGAGATCTTCAGCATCCGCCGTCCGAACCTCGACGGCAAACTGCCGGACAACTACCTCAAGATCGCCGAGCGCGTCTGCCAAAAACAATGCAATTAGCGCGGTAGCATGTTGGGTGCCGTGTCTTTCATCCACCCCGACTTTCTGCTGGAAACCGCCGCCGCGCGCCGGCTCTATCATGACTTCGCCGCCGGCGAACCCATCCTCGACTATCACTGCCATCTGCCGCCGCACGACCTGGCTGGCAATCGCCGCTTCGCCAATCTCTTCGAAATCTGGCTCGAAGGCGACCACTACAAGTGGCGCGCCATGCGGGCCAACGGCGTAGCCGAACGCTACTGCACCGGCGACGCCAGCCCCTACGAGAAGTTCCTCGCCTTTGCCCGCACCGTGCCCCAGACGCTGCGCAATCCGCTCTATCACTGGACGCACCTGGAACTGGCCCGCTACTTCGGCATCACGGACCTGCTGAATGAGGACTCCGCCGAGAGAATCTGGAACCAGGCCAACGAACAGCTCGCTGGCGAACTCACCGCCTGGGGCATCGCCCGCAAGTTCGACGTCCGCGCCGTCTGCACCACCGACGATCCCATCGACACGCTCGAGCATCACCATGCTTTCGCCGAGAACCCGGATCGCGCGGAGTTCCTGCGCACCAGGATGTATCCCACCTTCCGGCCGGACAAAGCGCTCACGGTCCATCAGCCTGAAGCCTTCAACGCCTGGACCGCCAAACTGTCCGCCGCCGCCAACATCGAGATCGATTCGTTCGTCAGGTTCTGCGACGCGATCGCCAAGCGCCACGCCGCCTTTGCCTCGATGGGCGCCCGCCTCTCTGACCATGGCTTGAATCACTGCTTCGGCGCTCCCTGCCCCGAAGCCACCGCCAAGGGCATCTTCGATCGTGCCCGCGCGGGACAAGCCGCCAGCCCCGACGAGCATCGCCAGTTCGCCAGCTACCTGATGTTCTACTTCGGCCAACTGGACGCTCGCGCCGGCTTCACCAAACAACTCCACCTCGGCGCACTGCGCGCCGCCAACTCGCGCGCCCTGGCGACCATCGGCCCCGACACCGGCTTCGACTCCATCGGTGACTGGCCGCAGATGGAAGGCCTGCGCGATTACCTCGACGCTCTCGAGCAGGATGGCTCACTGCCCAAGATGGTGATCTACAACCTGAACCCCGCCGACAACTACGCCGTCGCCACCATGGTCGGCAACTTCCAGGACGGCAAAATCGCCGGCAAAATGCAGTTTGGCTCCGGCTGGTGGTTCCTGGATCAGAAGGAGGCGATGGAATGGCAAATGAACGCCCTCTCCAATTGCGGCCTCTTCTCGCGCTTTGTCGGCATGCTCACCGATTCGCGGTCCTTCATGTCCTACCCGCGGCATGAGTACTTCCGCCGCACGCTCTGCAACCTGGTGGGCCGCGAGATGGAAACCGGGATGATTCCAAATGACTTCGCCCTCGTCGGGGGCATGGTCCGCCGCATTTGCTTCGCCAATGCCCAGGACTTTTTCGGCCTTGCGCTGTAAATCTATTCCACAGTCCCGAAACCGGAACATCACTGGGGCGCGTATATCGAGTGTGCGCCCCGTGATCGCCTGTTTCGCTCTGGTGGCCTTGGCCGCCTGCTCTAAGTCGAACCCAACCTCATCGACGGGTTCGGTCCCTGCCAACTCGGTTGTCGCGCCGGGTTCGGGCCAAGGTCAGCCCCAGAGTCCGGGCCAGACGATCGCTACCTCGCCGGGGACCCCTTCGGAAGCGAAGTCGTCCCCGGCGCCGGTCGCTCCGCCCCGAGACCCCGTCACCGTGGCAGCCGGCACGCCGCTCGAAGTCCGCACCACCTCCACCATCTCGAGCAAAACCCACGCCGCGGGCGAGATGTTCACCGCCACTCTGGAACGTCCTTTAACCAGTGGCGACCGCGTCCTGGCTCCCGCTAACTCGCGCGTCGAAGGCGTCGTCTCGAGCGTTGACCCGGGCGGCAAAGTGAAGGGCCGCGCCACCATCGCCATCCGCGTCACTTCCCTCACAACCCCCGAAGGCCGCACCATCCCCTGCCAGACGCGCAGCTATGGCGTGCAGGCGCGCGGCACCAAGAAGAAAGATGCGCTCAAGGTTGGGATCGGCGCGGGCGTCGGCGCGGCCATTGGCGCCATCGCCGGCGGCGGCAAAGGCGCCGCGATTGGTGCCGGAGCCGGCGGCGGTGCCGGCACGGGCGTCGTGCTGGCTACGCGAGGCGAACCGGCCGTCATTCCGGCCGAGAGCCGCATTCGCTTTACTCTTACCGCGCCAGTTTCCTTCCCATAAGCTAAAATCGAGGGTTGTCGAGCCCCAAGCCCGTTCTCGCCCTTGAAGATTATCTTGCCTCGGAGCAGGTGCTGGTCGATCGCGCCCTGAACCGTTGGCTGCCGCCCGAATCCGTCGCGCCAGAGACGCTGCACAAGGCCATTCGCTACAGCATCTTCGCCGGCGGCAAGCGCATCCGTCCCCTGCTCGCGATGGCCGCCGCGCGCGCCGTCAAACCCGATGTCTCCAGCGCCGAAGACGCCGCCTGCACGCTGGAGATGATCCACACCTACTCGCTTATCCATGACGACCTGCCGGCCATGGACGACGATGACCTCCGCCGTGGACGCCCCACTAACCATGTCGTGTTCGGTGAAGCCATCGCGATCCTCGCCGGCGACTCGCTTTGCACGCTCGCCTTCCAGACCCTCTCCCGCCTGCCCGACACCAGCGCCGAAACGCGGCTCGCACTGATCGACGAACTTACCACCGCCTCGGCCACCATCGGCGGCATGATCGCCGGCCAGGTGCTCGACATCGAAGGCGAAGGGCAAGCCCCCACTGCCGAACTACTCGACGCGATTCATCACGCCAAAACCGGCGCTCTCCTGCGCGCCAGCGTCCGCATGGGCGCCATCTACGCGGGGGCCAATGCTGCGGAACTGGCAGCCCTCACCAGCTTCGGCGAACACATCGGGCTCGCCTTCCAGATCGTCGACGATATCCTCGATATCGAACAGAGCTCCGAGGCCCTGGGCAAAACGGCCGGCAAAGATCAGGAACAGCAGAAGATCACGTTCCCGGCCGTCCACGGTCTGGAGAAAAGCAAGGAGATGGCCGCCCACGAGCGCGCCGCGGCCCATGCCGCCCTCGACCCCTTCGGCGCCCGCGCCGACCGCTTGCGGCAACTGGCGGACCTGATTGTCGAGCGCCAAAAGTAAGTCCCGCCTCGATGTCCTGCTCGTCGCCCGCGGGCTGGCCGCCTCGCGCGAAAAAGCGCAAGCCCTCATCCTCGCCGGCCAGGTGCTGGTGAATCAGCAGAAAGCCACCAAGGCCGGCCAAAGCGTCGCCGATGACGTCGCCATCGAACTTCTCGGACAAACCAAGTACGTCGGCCGCGGCGGCCTCAAGCTGGAAGCCGCCCTGGACCACTGGGCCATCGATCCCACCGGCTGCGTCGCCATGGACGTGGGAGCGTCAACGGGCGGCTTCACCGATTGTTTACTGCAGCGCGGCGCCCAGCGCGTCCATACCGTGGACGTTGGCAAGTCCCAACTCGCGTGGGCCATCCAAAGTGATCCGCGCGTGGTCGTCCACGAAGAAACCAACGCCCGCTTCCTCACGCCCGACGTGATCGGCGAACCCGTCCACCTGATCGTCTGCGACGTCAGCTTCATCTCCGTCACCATGATTCTGCCCGCGCTGGCGCAACTGGCGCCGCGCCTGCTGATCCTGGTCAAGCCCCAATTCGAGGTGGGGCGCGAGCAAGTGGGCAAAGGCGGCATCGTCCGCGACCCGGCCTTGCAACGGCTGGCCTGTGAAAAGGTGACGGAAGCGGTGCGACACTTAGGGTTTACTCAAAATCTGATACCCTGCCCGGTGCTGGGAGCGGGCGGAAACCAGGAGTTCTGGCTAAAGGCCGAGCGCGAACCATGAGCATGCAGACCATTGGAATTATTTCGAAACCCGAAGCGGCGCAAGCGGTGACGCTGGTGCCGCAGTTGCTCGCTTGGCTCGCCAAGCGCGACATCGCCGCGCGCATGGACGAAGCCACCGCGGAGTACGCCGGGCGCAAAGATGGTCTCCCCCGCGAGGAAGTCCCCAAGGGCGCGCAACTGCTGGTAGTGTTGGGCGGCGACGGGACGCTGCTTTCCGCCGCACGCGCCATGCAAGGGCTCGATATGCCCGTGCTCGCCGTGAACCTGGGGGGCCTCGGCTTCCTAACCGCGATCACGGTCGAAGACTTCTTCCCCGAACTCGAGAAAGCGCTCAAGAACGAATTCCGTATTGGTAAGCGCCACATGCTCCGCTGCGAAGTCCATCGCGACGGTCAGGCCGTGGCGCACTACGAAGCGCTCAACGACATCGTCATCACCAAGGCGGCCCTGGCTCGCATCATCGACGTCGAGTGCTGGGTGGATACGCACTTCGTGTGCCGCTATAAAGCCGATGGCCTGATCGTTTCCACGCCCACCGGTTCCACCGCTTATTCGCTCTCCGCCGGGGGGCCGATTCTGTTTCCGCAACTGGGCGCGCATCTGATCACGCCCATCTGTCCGCATATGTTGACCAACCGCCCGGTGATCGTCCCGGACGCGGGGGTCATTCGCTTGTACAATCGTGCCGAGGATGATGGGGCCTACTTGACCGTGGA
>JBGAHE010000088.1:0-31268 GCA_044226365.1 Bryobacteraceae bacterium | reverse complement strand
GCATCCGCTGCTTCGCGCGGTTGGCGTAAGAGAGAGCCTGGTCGAGGTCGTTGCCTTCTTCCGCCATCAGGTAGGCGACGTTGTTCAGCGCCACCGGATTGTCGGGATCGAGGGCCATGATGCGCTCGTAGATCGGCTTGGCTTCCTTGGTCTTGCCGCGCGCTTCGAGCACGATGGCCTGACGGACATAGGGGCCGACGTCGTTCGGCGTAATCTCTTTGGCCTTGGCGAAGGCGGCGAGGGCGCCGTCGAAGTCACCTTTGAGGCGCAGCACGTCGCCGAGCCGGAGGTGCAAGTCCGCCGACTTCGGATTCTTGCTGAGCAACTGCCGGAATTCGGTTTCGGCGATGTCGAGCTTGTTGGCGCGCGCCGCGGTGTTCGCGTAGACGATGCGGAGGTCGTTACGGTCCGGGGCCTTGCCGATTTCCCCGCGAAGCAGGTTCAGCGCGGCGTCGAACTGCTGCTGCGAAGTGAGCACTTCGATGAGGCCGGCGAGGCTGCGGGGATCGGTGGGCGAGTTGGCGTAGAAGCCGCGGAACACCGACTCGGCCTGCTTGTAGTTCTTCTCGGCGAGGCTCAACATACCCAGCTGGCACTGGGCGTCGGGCAGCGACGGATTCTGCTTGAGCATCGCTTCGAGATCCGTGCGCGCCTGGCCAAATTCACGCATGCCGATCAGGGCCGAAGTCTTCAGCAAGCGGGCGGCGAGGTTGTTCGATTCAAACTGGAGGACCTGGTTGGCCGTCTGCACCGCGTTCGGATAATCCTGTTTGGAAATGTAGACCTGGGCGAGCGCCAGCTTGGCGATCTGGTAATCCGGACGATACTTGAGAGCTTCGAGCAACTGGACCTTGGCGGCGTCGAGGTCGCCCTTGGCCAGCAGCGCGCGAGCGAGGTTGAAGCGGAAGACGGCGTTGTCGGGCGCCTTGGCGACCACCGACTGGAGGTCGTTCACCGCGGACTGCACTTCTTCCTTCGTGCCGGCCTGCAGCTTCAGCGACGAGCGCATCGCCAGTGCGTCGGTGTCGTTCGGAGCTTCCTTCAGGATGCTCTCCACCAACTGCGTGGCTTCGGTCTTCTTACCCTGCATGACCATCGTTTCGACGATCTTCTTCTGGTAAGCGTGCTTTTCTTTGGGTTGATCCTTGGCGCCGAGTTCGTACTGGCGGATGGCGCTCTCCAGGTCCTTGGTGCGGAAGTAGAATTCGCCCACCACCAGATGGCGGTTCGGGAAGTTCTGGGCGTCGTTGAGGATCTGGTTGAGGGCGCCCTGCATGTCGTCGCGGCGGTTGTTCACAAAGTAGTGAGCGGCGAGTTGGAGGCGGTGCTGGACATTCTTGGGGTCGTTGGCGACCTGCAGCTTCAGCAGTTGTTCGGCTTCATCCAACCGCTTCTGCTGGACGAGGCGAGAATAGAGAACGTTGTAGATGGGGCCGTAGGTCTTGTTGGTGGTGATCAACTGGCGGCCGAGCTTTTCGGCTTCATCCCAGCGATCATTGGCGCCGAGCGTCTGCACCAGCACCAGGACCAGGTCCGGCTGATTCGGCTTGACCTGATTGGCCTTCTCGAAGAACTCCAGCGCGCCCTTGGCATCCTGCTTCGTGAGTGCGACGTAGCCGTTCAGGCGCAACCCGTCGTAGGAGTTCGGGTTGGACGCCATGAGCTTCTTCGACAGCTCTTCGATTTCCTTGATGAACTCCTTGGGCTTCTTGGGGTCCACCGCATAGAAGGTCAGGTAGATTTCGGCCAGCTTGGCGGGGGCGTCGAGGTTCTTCGGATCCAGTTCCACGGCGCGCTGGAAGGCGCGCATCGCGTCCACGGGGCGGCCGAGCTTCAGTTCCGACAGACCGAGCCGATAGTGCGCTTCGCCGAAGCGCATATCCTTCTGAAGCGAGCGACGGTACATGATCGACGCTTCTTTGAACTTCCCGTTGCTGAAGTACTTGTTGCCGCTGTCCAGATACTTCTGGCGCAAATAGGCGGGGTCGTTCGAGCAGGCCGTGATCAGGGCGAGGGTGGTAAGGGCGATCGCCAGTTTCCAGGCGCGCGTCGCAAATCTCATGCAGTTCTCCGAAAACAATCTCATCACATCATACCCGCTTCGGCGGGCGCTCCCAGTACTCACAGCGGAGGTGGGCGTTTAGGCGGGGGTTAATCGCGGTTTTTGGTGGACGGGCAGGTGCAGCAGTCAGAACAACGGTTACAGTGTTCGCATTGGTGCAATGCGCAGCAATCTTTGGTGCAGTAGACACAGATCCGTCCCGAGGGTTCTGCGCAAATCGAACATTCGAAGCGCAGTTCCGGCTTTTCCTTGTCCGGCGTTGCGAGCTGAGGGGGGACGGGGGTGGTCATTTACTGTTTGGGCTTTTCGGGCGTTTTAGGTTTAGGGATCATCGGAACCACGCGCGGCGGCAGACTCCGGCAACGCTGCGCTTCCTGTTCAAGCACGTCGCGCTCCTGTTCGCGCATCGTCACCAACTCCTTTAGATATTCTCGCAGACGTTCGCGGGAAGCGGCAGTCTCATTGGTGAGGCTGGCGAGCAAATCTGCGACGGCCGGGTTCTGGTACCGGCGGATGCCGTCAGTAAAGGACAGAATCTGACTTTCGAGGGATTGCAGGCGGAAGTGCACGTCGAGGGCGAGCGTCATGCGCTCGGGTTGGCGGGATAGGGCGTTGGTGACCTGAGCGATGTAGCCGATCTGCTTGAGGAGACGGTCCTGCTGCAGGACGTAGCCTTCGGGAGCGCCTTCCCACTTGGCCGGCTCGATCTGTTTGATCAGCGGCGCCAGGCGTTCGGTCTGGCTGATGAGCTCCGTCAGTTGTTTCCGCACCTCCCATTCGGGGGGCACTCCCTGGGCTGCGAGGGAGGCGACCAAACCGCCGAATGCGAGCAAACCACGCGCGATCACAACCACCAGTTTCTCACGGCGGCGGGAACCCGGGGACCAAGTGATAGCATCAAAGCAGATATTTCACATGCGAGACGTCATTATTCTGGGATCGGGCTGCGCGGGGAACACGGCGGCCATTTATACGGGGCGGGCGAATTTGAAGCCTTTGGTGGTGATGGGTCACGAACCGGGCGGTCAGCTTTCGATCACCACGGAGGTGGAAAACTTCCCTGGCTTTCCGGCTGGCGAGATGGGTCCGACGCTCGTCGAGAACATGAAGAAGCAGGCCGAGCGCTTCGGTGCCGAGTTTCGCTACGGTACAGTGATCGAGGCCGACCTTTCGAAGCGGCCCTTCCGGCTCAGCATTGACGGTGAATGGGTGGAAACGCGGACGCTCATCGTCGCCACCGGCGCTTCCGCGCGCTGGTTGGGGCTCGACAGCGAGCAAAAGCTGATCGGCCACGGCGTCAGTTCCTGTGCCACCTGCGACGGCTTCTTCTACCGCGACAAAGAAATCATGGTGGTGGGCGGCGGCGATTCCGCCATGGAAGAGGCCAACTTCCTCACCCGCTTCGGCCGCCAAGTGACCCTGGTGCATCGGCGCGATTCTTTCCGCGCGTCCAAGATCATGGTGGAGCGCGTCATGGCGAATCCCAAGATCAAGGTGCTGCTGAACACGGTGGTCGACGAGGTGGAGGACGTCAGCGCCAAGTCCGTCACGGGCGTGAAGCTGCGGAACCTGCTGACCGGCGAGACCTGGCATCAGCCGGTGGACGGCTTCTTTGTGGCGATCGGCCACGTGCCCAACACCAAGCCCTTTGTGGGGCAACTGGATCTCGACGAGGATGGCTACATCATTTCGCACGGCGGAGCGCGCACGAACATTCGCGGCGTGTTCCACGCGGGCGACGTGCAGGATCGGGTCTATCGGCAGGCCATTACGGCCGCCGGCGCGGGATGCATGGCGGCGATCGAGGCCGAACGGTTCCTCGAAGCCGAAGGCCACTAGGCGCTACTCTTTGGCGGCAATCCCCAACGCCTTCATCTTGCGATAAAGGTTGCTCCGCTCCAGGCCCAGTTGCTCGGCGGCCCGGGTGACGTTGCCTTTCGTTTCTTCCAGCTTTCGCTGAATAAAGTCGCGCTCGGCGTTTTCGCGAACCTCTTGCAGGCTCGCGAACCGCTCGGGGGTGGCGCGTCGCGGGGCCGCCATCAGCGGCACACTGCGCGCGTCGATGCGCGTTTGCGGATTCAGGATCACGATCCGCTCCATCACGTTCTTCAACTCGCGTACATTACCGGGCCAGTGGTAAGCCACCAGTTCGCCGTAGGCTTCCGGCGTCAATTCCTTGGGCTTGCGTCCGTAGGCCCGGGTGAACTCGCGAAGGAAATAGTCGGCGAGCAGCGGGATATCCTGCCGGCGATCGCGCAGCGGCGGCACGTGGAACGGGATGACGTTGAGGCGATAGAAGAGGTCTTCCCGGAAGTTGCCGCGCTCGATCTCGTGCTCGAGATTCTTGTTGGTGGATGCCACCACGCGGACGTCCACCTGCGTGCTTTCGTCGGCGCCCAGGGCGGAGAAACGTTGTTCGTCCAGGGCGCGCAAAACCTTGGCCTGCGTACGCAAGCTCATGTCGGCCACCTCGTCCAGAAACAGCGTGCCGCCGTCGGCGCGTTCAAACTTGCCGACCTTATCTTCCGGCGCGCCACTGAAGCTCCCCCGCCGATGGCCGAAAAGCTCGCTTTCGATCAGGTCTTCCGGAATCGCCGCGCAATTCACTTCCACGAAAGGTTGCTGCGCCCGGGGACTGACCGCGTGAATCGCATGCGCCACCAGTTCCTTGCCCACGCCGCTTTCGCCGTAAATCAGGACGCGGCCATTGGTGCCCGCCATGAGCGACAATTGCTGACGCAAGGCTTTCATCGGGACGCTGTCGCCGATAATCAGCGGCTGGTCGTGATCCTGAAGGCGGAAGACTTCCTGTTCCAGCCGCCGCTGCTGGATCGCATTCTTGGCGGCGATGGTGACCTTCTCGATGGTGAGCGGCTTTTCGAGGAAATCGAAGGCGCCGAGCTTGGTCGCGCGAACCGCGGTTTCAATGTTGCCGTGGCCGGAGATCATCACCACGGGCGGACGATCGGCGAGCGGCAATTCCTGGATCTGCTCGAGGACGCCCAGGCCATCGACTCCCGGCAGCCAAATGTCGAGCAGGACCAGGTCGTAGGCGTGGCGACGCAGTTCGTCCAGACACTGCTCGCCTTCGCCCAACGTGTGAACCTGATAGCCTTCGTCTTCGAGCACCGCTCCCAGCGTCTGCCGGATGGCTGGCTCGTCATCGACGATTAAGATGCGTGCGCGCTTCAAGAAACCCCCGCCAGAACGGCGACCGGGAACTCAATCACGAAGCGAGCCCCGGCCGGCTCATTTTCTTCGACGCGTATGGTGGCGCCGTGTTCCATCAAAACGTGGTTCACGATGGCCAAGCCCAAGCCCGTGCCCCGGTTCTTGGTTGAGAAATACGGCAGGAACAGTTTTTCACGGTCTTCGGGCGAGATGCCGCAGCCGGTGTCGCTGATGGTGAGCTCGACGGTTTCGGGTGAGGTGGCCGCGGTGGTGACCAGCAGCCGGCGCAAAGGCACATCGTGCATCGCCTCGGCGGCGTTGTCCACCAGATTCACCACCACGCGCTTTACCTGCTCGGCGTCCAACTGGAGCGTGGGCAAGCCGGGCGCGAGATCCTTCACGACCTCGACGCCGGTGAGCCGCTCATGGAAGACGGACAAACCGTGGTCGACGATTTCGTTCAAGTCGGCCGGGCGGCGCTGAATGGTGGGAAAACGGGCGAACTGCGAGAACTCGTCCACCAGGGCGCGGACGCTTTCCACTTCGCTGGTGATGACGGTGGAGCACTCGCGCAGCACGCGCTGCAGGTCCGGCGAGGCGGGGTGGCGCTCAAGCTGGCGGGCAATCCGCTCGGCGGAGAGGGAGATGGGGGTGAGCGGATTCTTGATTTCGTGCGCCACGCGCCGCGCCACTTCCCGCCACGCGGCGGTCCGCTGGGCTTGTAAAAGCTCGCTGGTGTCTTCGATCACCAGGACGTAACCGTGGTGCATGGCCTCGAGCGCCGTCACGGTGACGCCCAGGTGGAGCGTGCGGCCGTCGCGCGCCATCTCCATCTGCCGGCTCGCCAGACCCGTGCGGCGGGCGCGCTTCATCAGGTAGTGGATCTCGGCGGCGTCATCGGGCGAGAACAGGTCCTCCAGCATCACGGCGCGCGCGACCTGTTCGGACGGGAAGATCGTCTTCAACGCCGGGTTCACGCGCAGCAGCCGGCCGTCGGCGGCGAGCGAAATCACGCCCGTGGGGATGCTTTCGAGGATCGCCTCGGTAAAGCGGCGGCGGCGTTCGAGTTCCCGGTCGTTGGCTTCGAGCGCCTGGGTCATTTCGTTGAAGGCGCGCACCAGCATCGCCAGTTCGTCGACGGCTTTCACCCCCACGCGGTAGCCCAGGTTCCCGGAGCGAACCTGGCGGGCGCCTTCCAGCAGAGCCGAGATCGGTACGCTGAGGTGACGCGCCATCAGGAGGGCCACCCAGATGGCGAAGAACAGGATGAACAGCGTGATGAGCAAAAGCAGCAGGATGTAGAAGTCGCGAAACTCTTTGCGGTGCGTGGCGAGTTCGTTATAGCGCTTCACGGCTTCGCTGATCTCGGATTCAGTTTGCCGAAGGTCGAGTGGCATCCGGGATTCGAGGACCAGCTTGCGCTGCCCGTCGATCATAGCGTTGCCGGTGAGCGAATCGCGCTGGGCGGGTTGGTTCTCGCAGAGTGCGACGCGTTCTTTGCCCGTGTCGATCCAGGCGGCGTCCACTTCGAGCTCCCGGCAGATCGCCCCGCTCACCGAGGCCGTGGTCGCGAGCTTGAGGGCGCCGTAGCGGGCCAGCGTGTCGATGCGCCGCTGGGTCTCCTGGCGGATGCCGACCCCGATGTCGATCAGGCTTTCGCGCACCTGCATCGCCGGGATGCTGAACCATTTGTCCAGGTTACGGTTCAATACCTGGATGCTGAAGATCACCAGGAAGACGACGGGGAGAATGCTCAGGGCCAGCGCGCCGGCCACCAGCTTCGACCGCAGGCGAGAGCCTTCCTGGCCACTTTGCCGCTCGATGTAGAGCTTCAGGCCCTGCCGGAAAAGCATGAACCCGAGCGTGATCGTCATCAGGAAGACGAGCGTCGAGATGGCCCAGAAGAGGAAGACCTGCGCCGAGCTCTCGGGCGCATAGTCGACGCGGAAGGAACCCTGCCACACCACCAGCGTCGTGAGGAAGAGCAGCACCAAGACGCCCAGCCCGAAGACGTATCGCTTTTTCATGGCCTGCTTTCGATTATAGGGCGGCTATCGGCGGCGGGGATTGAAGCGGGATGAATCGGGCACGGGAAGGACGTTCGGCCAAAAAAAGAAAGCGGGCATGAATTCGATTCATGCCCGCCCGCAACTCGCGGAGGATTCTCTGTGGGGAGAGTAAGGAGACGAAATAGAAAAGAACGAAACGAAAAAGTCGTGATTAGCTAGCCGAAGCAGCCGACGCGGCAGGGAGGGCCGAGGTACGGAACTCGTACTGTTGAATTTCAAGAGCGGCCATGCCATTCTGGCTGCGGACCACGCGTCCCCGGGCCACCAGCCGCAAGGCGCATTTGTTGTTCAGTTGCGCCGGCCAGGTGATCGAGAGTTCCATGCGCTTGCCCGGGACCAACTGGTGATCAGCGGTGAACAGAACGCCGGCACTGCTCATATTGAGCGTTTTCCCCTCGCCTGCCTCTTCGCCGCTCCGTTTACTCAGGACCTTGTAGCGAACTTCGCGTTCAATCGGGAAACGGTCGGAATGGCGGCGGTCATTCTCAATACGGGTGGTCGACGTCATGGCTCCGGGAAACATCATATGGTCCTCTCTCTGTTGCTGCTGACAAAGCTAGTCTGCGGCCACCGGGGCGGCGAGACAATGGAATCAACGTCCTAATTTGCGGTGGTACGCCCGGCTGGAACCAGTTATCATCTCGCTATGACTCGCACCAGTACTCTGCTTACCGGCTTACTCCTCTGCCTTAGCCTTGGCGCGGCGGAAGAGAAGCAACTTGTTCAGCCTAAGGAGTTTGCCCCCGGCCGTCCCTTCTCCCCGGGCATCATTGCCAATGGCACCCTCTACGTAGCGGGTCAGATCGGTCAGGACTTGAAGACGGGCAAGATGGGCGAAACCTTCGAAGATGAAGTAAAGCTAACCTTGCAGAACATCGGCGTGATCCTCAAGGAAGCCGGCTACGACTTCAAGGACGCCGTCAGTGTCACCGTCTATCTCACTGACATCGGCCTCTTCAACCGGATGAACTCCATCTATACGACGTTTTTCCCCGAGCCGCGCCCCGTGCGGGCCACCGTCGCTGTGGCAAAGCTCGTCGGAACGGCGCAGATTGAGATCAGCCTCACGGCTTGGAAGGATCCGAAGAGCAAAGGAAAGGCGAAGAAGTAATCGCCACCTCCATTGGCCCTTATAGGGGCCAATCAAGAATTCGATGGTCCTGAAATGGGCTCAGTCGATACCCTCCCGCCCCAAGGCCATCCAAAGGCGATAGAGTATTACTGAGCCCCAACATGATCGAAACCAAGACCCCTGTTGAAGTCCTGGCGGATACGAACCCCCAGGAGACGTCCGAATGGCTGGAAGCGCTTGACGAAGTGCTCGAAGCCGGTGGAACCGAGCGTGCCAATCAGTTGTTAGCCCTGCTGATGGAGCGTGCTTCCTCACGCGGCCTCACTTCCGGGCAGCGTTTTAATACTCCCTACCTAAACACGATCCCCGTCAGCGCCGAGGTACCCTATCCCGGCAACCGTGAAATCGAACGCCGCATCAAGTCGATCATCCGCTGGAATGCGATGGCCGCAGTCGTACGAGCCAACAAGTACGACCCCAACATCGGCGGGCACATTTCGACCTACGCATCCCAGGCGACCTTCATGGAGGTCGCCTTTAATCATTTCTTCCGCGGTTCCTACGGCGATCAGCCCGGCGACATGATCTACTTCCAGGGCCACGCCTCACCCGGCGTGTACTCGCGGGCCTTCGTGGAAGGCCGGCTCACCGAAGATCATCTGAAGAACTTCCGTCACGAACTGCGCGACTCCCCCGGGTTGAGCAGCTATCCGCATCCCTGGCTGATGCCCGACTTCTGGCAGTTCCCCACGGTGTCGATGGGCCTCGGCCCGATCAACTCGATCTATCACGCGCGCTTCCTGCGTTACCTTGAGAACCGCTCGCTGATCCCGGCTACGGGCCGCAAGGTGTGGGCGTTCCTCGGTGACGGCGAAACCGACGAGCCCGAGTCGCTGGGCGCTTTGACGCTCGCCTCGCGCGAAAAGCTCGACAACCTGATCTTTGTGGTGAACTGCAACCTGCAGCGCCTCGACGGTCCGGTGCGCGGCAACGGCAAGATCATCCAGGAACTCGAAGCCGCCTTCCGCGGCGCGGGTTGGCGCGTGATCAAAGTCATTTGGGGTTCCGGCTGGGATCGGCTGCTCGCCGAAGACACCAGCGGCCTGCTGTTGAAGCGCATGGAAGAATGCGTGGACGGTGAGTATCAGGCCTTCAAGGTCCGCGGTGCCGAATACATCCGCCGTGAGTTCTTCGGCAAATATCCGGAGACGCTGAAGCTGATCGAAGGCATGAGCGACGAGGAGATCCTGAAGCTCGACCGTGGCGGTCATGACCCGGTGAAGATGTATCAGGCCTTCAAGCTGGCGATGGAGTCCACCGGCCAGCCCACGGTCATCCTGGCGAAGACCATCAAGGGTTATGGCCTGGGCGAAGCCGGCGAAGGCCGCAACGTCACGCATAGCCAGAAGAAACTGAACGAAGACGAACTGCAGAAGTTCCGCACCCGTTTCAATATTCCGATCCCCGAGTCGCTGGTGGACACGATTTCGTTCTACCGTCCCGAACCGGACTCGCCCGAAGGCAAGTACATTCGCGAACGCCGTGAGGCGCTCGGCGGCTATGTGCCCCGCCGCGAAGTGAAGCCGTTGAACATGACGGCGCCTGCGCTCGACGTCTTCAAGGAAGCGCTCGATGGCTCCGGCGGTCGTCCCGCCTCCACCACCGCGGCGTTTGTCGGCGTGTTGAAGTCGCTGCTGAAGGACGGCCAGTGGGGCAAGTACGTGGTACCGATCATCCCGGATGAGGCGCGTACGTTCGGTATGGAAAGCCTGTTCCGCTCGAACGGCATCTACGCGAGCCAGGGCCAGCTCTACAAGCCCGTCGATAGCGAGATGTTCCTTTATTACAAAGAGGCGCGCGACGGACAGATTCTCGAAGAAGGCATTACCGAGGCCGGTTCAATGGCCAGCTTCACCGCGGCGGGTACGGCTTACGCCAATCTCGGCGTGCCGATGCTGCCCTTCTATATTTACTACTCGATGTTCGGTTACCAGCGCGTCGGCGACCAGGTTTGGGCCTTCGGCGATTCACGCGGTAAAGGCTTCATGATGGGCGGCACCGCCGGCCGCACCACGCTGCTGGGCGAAGGCCTGCAGCATCAGGACGGCCACAGCCACGTGCTGTTCGGCTGCGTGCCGAACTGCCTCACCTACGATCCGGCCTATGCCTACGAACTGGCGATCATCATCCAGGACGGCATTCGCCGCATGTATCAGAACGGCGAGGACATCTTCTACTACGTCACCGTAGAGAACGAAAACTACGCGCAGCCGCCGATGCCGGTGGAAGGCCGCGAGGCGATCATCGAAGGCGTTCTGCGTGGCATTTATGCCGTGCGCTCGGCGCCCGACGCGCAGGTGCAGCTGTGGGGCAGCGGCGCGATTCTGAACGAGGCTCTCCGCGCGCAGGAGATTCTCCGCGACAAGTACTCGATCGCCGCCAACGTCTGGAGCGTCACCAGCTACAACGAACTGCGGCGCGACGCCATCGCCGTCGAGCGGCGCAACCGTCTGCACCCGGCCGACGAGCCGGCGCAAGCCTACATCCAGCAGGTGATGTCCGGCACGCAAGGCCCGATCATCGCCGCTTCGGACTATATGAAGGTGCTGGCCGATCAGCTTTCGCCCTGGCTGAACGGACGCCTGACGGCGCTTGGCACTGACGGCTTCGGCCGGTCCGAGAATCGCGAACATCTGCGCCGCCATTTCGAAGTGGACGCAGAGTCGATTGCGGCCGCGGCCCTGGCTCAGTTGGCCCGCGAAGGCAAGTACGACAAGGTGAAGGCCGCCGAGGCCGTGAAGGAACTCGGAATCAATCCGGAAAAGGTCGACCCGGTCAAAGCCTAAACGCGATCGAGGGCGGCGTGACGCGTCTCCGGCAACAGGAAGATGATCACGGCGCCCAGCATAAAGAAGGCGGCGTTCATCGCGAGCGCCGCTCCCAAGCCATTTGAGTCCGCGACGGCGCCTACCAGAAAGGGTGCCAGCGCGCTCAAGCCCCGCCCGAAGTTATACGCGAACCCCTGGCCCGTGCCCCGCACGCGCGTCGGATAGAGTTCGGCCAGCATACTCCCAAACAGCGAAAAGAAGCCCGTGCCGAAAAAGCCGATGAACGGCCCCAGCACCAGTAGGATCGTCGCGGCATTCTCGCCCGCCCAACTGGGCGCGGTGCCATAGCAGAACGACAGCAGCCCCGCCATCAACACGTAGAAGGCGAATGACGGCCGGCGGCCAAAGCGGTCGCTCATCCAGCCGAACGTCAGGTAGCCCGCGAACGCCCCGGCTTGCATCGCAATTACCCACGTGCTCGACTTCACCAGGCTCAACCCCGCTCCGCCTTGTGACGCCGGCGACGAGAGGAAGTTCGGCAGCCAGGTGTTCAGACCCCAATAGCCGAACAGGACGGTGGTCGCCAGCAGCGTAGCGACAATCGTGCGCCGCGCGAGCGCCGGGTCGCGGAACAGGTCGAGCAGCGAGCCGTGACCCAGCGCCTTCTGCTCGAGATAAATCGCCGGTTCCGTCACGCCCACGCGAACGAAAATTGTCAGCAAGGCCGGAACGGTGCCCACCAGGAAAAGCGGCCGCCAGCCGTAGTTCGGCACAATTGTGGAAGAAAGCAGCGCCGCCAGCATGTAGCCGATCGCCCAGCCGGATTGCATCAGCGCGATCGCCTTCCCGCGGTGCTCCGCCGGCCAACTCTCGGAGACCAGCGTCGCGCCCGCGCTCCACTCACCGCCCAATCCCAACCCGACCAGCGACCGCCAGAAGATCAGACTCGCGAGGCCAGTGGAGAGCGCCGTCCCACCCGACGCCAGAGAATAAGCCAGAATGGTCAGGATCAGAGTTTGCCGCCGGCCGATTTTGTCGCACAGGATGCCGGCCACGATGCCGCCGAGCGACGAAGCGACCAGTGTGGCAGAACTCACCAGACCCGCTTCGCGATTCGACAGTCCAAACTCCGTTTGGATGGCGCGCATGGCGAAGACATAGAGAAGAACGTCCATCGCGTCCAGCATGTAGCCGAACATGGCCGCCCATAACGCCCGCCAGCGGGGCTCTGTCCAGTAGCTTGACAAAGTTGTCGGTCAGAATAGCATGGACGCTGTAACGAAAAGAGTAAAGGGAGCGCCTATCCCTGTGGATTTCTCCGTTTACCGGCGGAGCCGTTCGTACTAAGCTATCTAGATACACTTTTGAACCTGAGGCGATTTGTCTATGTCGGCACTACTGAATCCAGTTCCGCAGCCTGCTCCGCAAACCCCTGGCCCCTCGATCGCGCCTCCTGAACCCAAGAAGTCGTCGAAAGGCTGGCTGATCGGCCTGCTGGTGGTCGCCGTCGTCGGGTTGCTGGCTTGGCGCTGGATGGAGTCCAAGAAAGCGGAAGAACAGGCCGCCGCGTTGCCGACCTACAAGACCGCCACCGTGATTTCGGCGCCCTTTGAAATTCGCATGCGCGTCGCCGGGCAGACCTCGGCGCGCAACTTTGCGAACGTCACTGTGCCGCGCATGACGGGTCCGGAAGCGAATCGCCCCTTGATGCTCACCAAGCTCGCCCCCGGCGGCGTCCTGGTGCGTCAGGGGCTGCGCGTTGCCGAGATCGACGCTCAGCCGATGCTGGACCATATCGACGACGTTCACTCCACCGTGCTGCAAGCGCAGAGCGACGTCGAAAAGCGCCGCGCGGAACAGGGCATCGAATGGGAAAATCTGCAGCAGTCGCTGCGCGTCGCCAAGTCGACCCTGGACAAAGCGAAGCTCGATGCTTCGTCGGGCGAAGTGCTGACGCCGATTGACCGCGAGTTGCTGAAGCTCTCGGTCGAAGAAGCCCAGGCGGCTTACGACGAACTGAAGACAGATTTGAACTTTAAGGAAGCGTCACAAAAGGCCGAACTTTCGGTGCTGCGCTACACGCTTGAGCGCCACGTGCGCCATCGCGATCGCCACAAACGCGACGCCGCCCGCTTCAACATCGACACGCCGCTCGCCGGCCTCGTCGTGATGCAGTCCGTGTACATGGGTGGCGAGCCGCGCCAGATTCAGGAAGGCGATCAGGTCTATTCCGGCCAGAGCATTCTGAAGGTGGTAGCCCCCAACAGCATGCAAGTGGAAGGCAACATCAGCCAGGCGGATAGCCAGTTATTCCGCGTTGGCCAGACGGCGAGCATCGGGCTCGATGCGTTCCCGAATGTACGGCTGAAGGGCCGCATCTATTCCATCGGCGCCATTGCCGCGGCGGGCTTCCGTCAAACGAACTTTATCCGCAACGTGCCGGTGCGCGTCGAGATCCTGGATTCGGATCCGCGCCTGATCCCGGATCTTTCGGCCTCGGCCGACGTCCTTCTGGAACAGCAGCCCACGGCGCTCCAGGTGCCGCGCGCTGCTATCGTGGCGGAGAATGGCAAGAACTTTGTCTATGTCCGCAAGAACGGTCAGTTAGAGAAGCGCGCCGTCGAACTCGGGCCGCGCAACTACACGCAGCAAGTGGTGAAGTCGGGCGTTTCGCAAGGCGAGGAAGTCGCTTTGAACTACGTCGCGCCGGTCGCCAAGGCTGTCGTTCAATAGACCGCTCTCACCTCGTCAGTTTCGTTTCCCCAGCCCCGCCCCCTCCGGGCGGGGTTGTTTTTTGCGCTCGCTTCAAAAGCCGTTAACGGCGATTTTCAGGCGAATTTCTGCTTTTGATTCTGTCAGTTAGCCTAAATTCGCAGCCAGGTTTCTTCTTTTGGCCAGCTACCTTATTGGACAGGAAGAACCCGTGCCTGAACGCATCAATAAACTGCAACCGAACCGCCTGCTCCATCTGCGCGGTTTCGATAGCCTAGGTGCCGCTGCCGCGCTGCACTCGGCCACTGCCGATAGCTTCGAAGTGAGCGGCGTCTTCCGCGATGCCGCCGACTTTGCCGTGCTGATCCTCCATGACAAGGACAACTTCTACGAGCACCCGCGGCTCAAGCACCTCCCGGACTCTGACTTCGACGGCCTCACGCTGACCTTCGACGTCCGTTACGAAGGGTTGATGCCGCTCGATTCGCCCAAGTTCCCCACCATCTCGTGGCCCGTCCTCAGTGTCATCCGCGATGACGCCGCCAGCACCCCCGCGGAGATCCGTCTGTCAGAACACGCCACCCAGGTAGGTGGCACCCAGACCGCCGCCTCCGGCACCTTCACCATCGTCAACAATTCGCTGCGCAAGTTTGACCGGCTGGTGCTCTGGTATCTGAACTACAACTTCGACTACCTCGTCGACCAGGACGTCGATGGCGTCTACGCCTTCGTCGGTGGCGGCGTGGGCACCGTCCATCGGATTACCGTCGACGGCGTGGACTACACGCACACCGAGACGGGGAGCGACACCAACACGAGCATCGCGCTGGCCATGGTCGCTGCACTTGCGCCCTCCATCAAGGTGACGGCCATCCAGGATCCGGATGCGGCGAACCAGGTAATCGTCCGTGCGGCGCTCGACGACAATGCGCCCGTGACGGTCACTTCGTCGGCGGGCAGTTCCTACGCGCTTTATGGCATCGGCGCTGGGACTGTCGCTGCGGCTCTCGCCGCCCAGATCAACGCCCTTGATTGGACGGGCCTTTCGGTGCTGATGCCGCTCACCGCCTCCGCCTCGGGCGCGACGTTGACGATCACGTCGCAGAACTCGGGTGTCGACGGCAACATGATCACGCTCTATGCGGTGGCCAAGAACTCGCGTCTCACCACCGACGTCGATCATCTGGCTCTTACCGGCGGCCTGAGCGATGCCATCTGGCGCGTCACCCTGGACTTCGCCGCGCTCTCCATTCCCCACATTCGGCAGATGTGGTTTACCTACGCGCCGGCGCTCGCCAATGGTGAGCGGCTCGAATCGATTGAGTGGCGCGCCGTCTACACGAACTGGACCTTGAGCGGCCCCGACGCCAAGCAGCGACTGTTGGTCGCTGGCCCGGACAGCGTTCGCGTGGAGCACAACGACGCTTGGTGCACCTACACGGGCACTTGGGTAGATGAACTCGGCTTCTACTCGAACGGCTTCGCCCGCCGCGCGAACACGGTGGGGCAAACCGTCACCGTGCGCTACGCCTGCGCCACCACGCACGACCTCTACCTTGGCACGTCGCTCTACAGCGATCGCGGCAAAGTGAATGTTTCGCTCGACGGCGGAGCGCCCACGGAGCTTGATTGCTATCTCTCGAACCTCACGGCGGTGAACACGCGCCGCCGCGTGCGGACGGCGGTGCCGCCGGGTGAGCACGTGCTCCACATCGAGATGACGGCTGGACCGTTCTTCTATTTCGATTTCCTCGAGGCGGCGGTACCCACCGACGTGCCGGACGCCCCGCCCGCGCGCCCCGACCTGTCGCCTGCCCTCGACTATTCCACTGACCACACCTACAAGCTCTCTCCCGCCCGCCTGATGTGGAACTTCGACAAACTCGGCTTTGCCGGCCCGATGAACGAATACATCGGCGTCTTCTGGTGGAATCAGCGCAAGCGCGTCGATGAACATCTTCCGCAGGCCGTCGTGACCCTCTCCGGGACGTTCGTCCCGGGCGATGCGGTCTTCGTCAAGATCGGCGATGTGCCAATTGGCAAGAGCGTCTTTCCGGGCGAATCGAATGACCTCATCGCGCGGCACTTCGCTTACTACATCAACGCGACCTTCGTCGGCGTGTGGGCCGAAGCGGTCGGCAGCACGCTGACGGTGGAGTCTCGTTCCACGACGCCGGCCTACTCGTTCCCGTTCACCGCGTGGGCCGACACCGTCCTGGCCTCTACCGGCGCGGTGAGCTTCACCGGCGCCTTGAATGACGGCATCGCGGGCACTTGGCAAGTAGACCCCACGCAAACGCCTGGTATCAATCGCGGCGCCTACGACTGGCATCGCGACCTCTACGCCGAATGCGCCGCGCGCTCGCGCCCCATCGTCACCGCCTGCTCGATGGAGTTGGTGAACCCGCCCCTGGACTTCGTCGCCCGCTTCGCCGACAACACGCCCGTCATTACCTCGGTCGGCTTCGGCAGTTTGAGCTCGGCGCATTGTTCGTTCGGGTCGCACATGCTTGGTTACCAACAAACGGTGTTCACCACGCTCGCCGGCTTGCAACACGACGCGGGCCTCACCCCCCGGCTGCAGTTGGGCGAATTCGTCTGGTGGTTCTTCTCGAAGACCGGTGGCGGCATGGCCTACTACGATGCCGAGACCAACGCCGCCGCGCTGACGGCTCTCGGCCGGCCGCTGCATGCGTTTCTTCAGCCCACCGACGATCCCACGGTGAATGGCAGTGCCGACGCGATCTTCTTGCGCAATCGCCTCCGCGATCACGCCGCGGGAATCATCTCCCATGTGCAGGCGGCCTACCCGGACGCCTTGTTTGAGCTTCTGTTCCCTTACGACGTGAACCATCCGACACCGGCGGGCGTGTTTAACCTCGGCGGCGCGCTGAACCGCTTCATCAACCTACCGGCGGAATGGGAGAGCAAGCCCACCAGCGGGTTCGAAACGCTGAAGATGGAGGCCCTCGACTTCGGCGCGTGGTCCAGGAATCTGAACCTGGCCCGCACGGCCATTCGCCTGCCATTTGAGCTCGGCTGGCCGAAGGATAGCGTCCGCTATTTAGTGCCCGTCTTCCGCCCTTACAGCGCGTGGGAACAGGAGTATCTGATGGCGGTGGCCGAAGGCGTGCCCTTCATCAACCTCTGGGCGTTCGACCATGTCTGCCTCTATGCGCTGCGGGTCGAACGGCCGGTGCAGGCGCGCGCGACGGCTTCGGATTAGAGCAGCACGCTGAGCCACTCGCGGAGCAAGGCGTTGAACTCGCCCGGCTTCTCGAGCATCAGGAAGTGGCCGGCGTCATAGAGCAGTGTGGCGTCGAAGTCGGCGTATTTGCGATTGGCGGCCAGATTGGTCGCTGGATCCGTGGGTTTCCGGGCCGCGGCGTTGATCGCCCGGATCGGCACGCGGACCGCCCGCAGCATCCCCGGTAGGTCCAGCCGCGGATAGTCGGCAATCAGTGCCGTCACGATCGCGGGATTGTTGGCCGCCGCCTTCGCGACGATCTCGTCTGGCAGCTTGGAGTCAGCCGGGAACATCGAGCGCACCATCTTGTCCATCGTGCCTCTGAAGTTCTGTTGGAAGGCCTGGATGAAGCCCGTCGCTTCCTGCTCCGTGATCTTTTTGTCGGCGTCGTGCACGCTGTCCACCAGAATCACGGCGCGGACATTCGGCAGCCGCGGCGCGGCCAGCAGAGCCACCGGCCCGCCCATCGAATGGCCGACCAGCACCACGTGCTTCGCCTTCACCGCTTCGACCACCGCCACCACGTCGCCCGCCAAAGCTTCAAGCGTCCAAGCCTTCCGCTTGCCGGCCGTGGAGGCGCCATGCGCACCGAGATCGAGTGTTACGACTTGGTGGCGGGCGGCGAAGTAGTCCGCCTGTTCGCGCCACGCGCCTCGTTCACTCGCCCAGCCGTGGATGAACACCAACGTCGAGTCGCCGCTGCCGCGCACATCATAGGCCAGGCGCACACCGTCTGGCCGCGACACCTTCTTCACGGTGGGTACGGCGGCCGTCAACAGGGGCACCATCAGGAACAACGAGGTCAGGAGCAGGGAATTCATCATCGTACCGGGGAGTAGCTCGCTGCTTTGTAGAGCGCAATCTCAATCGACTTCGGCACCGGGCCATGCTGCGCCGCATGCTCCGTGCGCACCTTCACCCATTCCGGATCCGAGCGAAAGGTGCTCCACGCCAACTCACGCTCGGCAAGCGTCGCAAACGGCGTGAAGTAAACCAGATTCGGCATCCGCGCGCCCGCCGTGGTTTCGGCGTACAGCACGGGATGAATGCCGCAGCGATGGAAAATCGGAATCTCCGGGCCGGCAAAGCGTTCGTGTAGCGGCGTCATCTGCGCGGCATTGGCCGCCTGATACACGCGGTGCTCGAAGAAGCGCGGCAAGGCGCCGCTGGCGGCTGGCTGTAACAACGGTGAATAGGCCGTGGGGCGCAGATGCGAAACGGCGAGCGTCTCGTATTGCAAATCGGGCGGCTCTGGCGCAACCAGGCTCTGAAAATGCGCATGCGAATCATGCCCGGTGACCACCAGCACCTGGGGCAGGGGAGCGGTCACCACACCTTCGAGAATCAGCACGGGTCGCTCGCCCGCGGCGGCCAGCCAGTCCTCGCGCAGAAACTGATGGAGCCGCTCGAGGCTCCCGCCCTGGGCCAGGATGTATTGATGCACGGTGTAGAAGCTCATCGGGTCTGCCTGTTAATCTTAACGTTTGATGCGTCGGGGAATCATCAGCGGCCTGTTCTGTTTTTTAGCTGCCACGGCGGCGGACTTCCGTGCGCCCGCGGGCGAGCAAACCGCGGCTCGCCGGCCCGGCTCGGACACCGTCATTCCCGGAGGCCGCATCGTCCATCCGCTGGGCGAACAACACGCCACCGGCCCGGGTCCATTTGGCCTGGCCGTCTCCTCCGATGGCAACACCGTCGTCAGCGCCGATGGCGGCCCCGGCCGCGCCTCGCTCACCTTTCTTGACCGCACTGACCAGGGTCGCTGGCAAGTGCGCTCGGTGAAGACCAAGGAAGGCAGCGCCAACGAGCCCGACGACTGGCGCGGCCTCTCGATGGGGGTCGCCTTCGATACCGACAAGCAGCTTTACGCCTCCGAAGGCAACACCGGCAGCATTCGGCTCATGAGTTCGTCGAACGGCCGCCTGATCGCCAAGCTCGACTTGAATCAGGGCGGCTTCAACGACAGCTACTCCGGCGACCTGGTCCTGGACCGCAAGCGCGACCTGCTCTACGTCGTCGACCCCGCCAACTTCCGTATCGTTATCTTCGACACCAAAAAGCGCCGCTCGCTCAAGAGTGTCCGCGTCGGGCGCTTGCCCTTCGCCATTGCGCTCTCTCCCGATGGGCGGCGCGCCTATGTCACCAATGTCGGCATGTTCGAATATCAGCCCGGCGCGGCGAGCCACCCGATGGGCTTCCCTTCGAGCGAGGCGACTGCGGCGCTTGGTTCGCCCAATGCGCCCGAGTCCAATTCGCTCTGCGTGCTCGACGTGGAAGATCCGGCCAATGCGAAGGTCCTCAAGTTCATCAGGACGGGGCTCGAGTTTGGCCCCGAGTCCTTGGGCGGCGCGAGCCCTTCTGGGGTCACCGCCACTGCCGATCGCGTTTTTGTTTCGAACGGCCACCACGATACGGTCACCGTCATCGACGCCTTCAGCCTGCTGGTGCTACAGAACATCCCGCTGCGCGTGCCCGGCCTCGAAAGTCTGCGCGGCGTAATGCCGAATAGCCTCGCCTATCACGCCGCCACGGGTTGGCTGCTGGTGGCCGAAGCTGGCTTGAATGCCATCGCCGTGATCGATCCGCGCCATGGTCAGGTGCTCGGCCATTTGCCCACCGCTTGGTTCCCGACGCGCGTGGTGGTGGATGCGACGCGGGTGTATGTCGTCAACGCGAAAGGCTTCGGCAGCGGTCCCAACGCGGATAAAACGGCGCCGCTGGCTCGGCCTGACTTGCGGCGTGGCGTGGTCCAGATCTTCCCGCTCCCGAAGCGCGCGGAACTGGATGACCACACGGCCCGCGTGTGGGAGTATAACGGCGCGGTGCCCGCCAAGGTTGCCCCGGCGCCGATTCCGCCTGACGTGCGCTACGTGGTGCTAGTGGTGAAGTCCGGCCGGACCTTTGACGAGATGCTCGGCGACGTCGAGACGCAAGGCGGCGCCGCCGTACGCTCGGCTCCGGAGTTGGCGCGCTTCGGCAAGCGTGGCCGCGTCGAGAACGATCGCGACAGTCTGCGGCAGCGCTTCAGTCTGCCTCACGTCAACGTCGCTCCCAATCATCGGGAGATGGCGACGCACTGGTCGCTGTCCGATAACTTCTATGCCGAGAGCAGCGGCCGGTTGTGGCTCGAAGGAGCTTACCCGAATCTTTGGACCGAAAGTGCCCAGACCGCCGAGCACCGCCTCACCGCTCCCGGACGCCTGTCCTATCCCGGCCGCCATCCGTCCGTTCATCCTGAACAGCAACTTGAAGCGGGAACGCTTTGGCATCATCTGGAACGCAACGGCATTCCGTTCCGCAACTACGGTGGCGGACGCGCCTTGGCTGGCCCTTATGTCCCGTGGCCGGCGCCGCTCCTGGCGAACACGCTGCTCAGCTTTCCCGGCGCAAATCTGCACATTCCCGATCAAGCGCGCGCCACCCAGTTCATCGACGATGTGAAGAAGAACTACGTCGAGACCGGCCAGGAACTGCCCCGCCTGTTGTACTTGTACCTGCCCAACGATCAGCTCGCACCGGCCCGGCCCGGTGAGGGCTACCCGTTTCCGGCTTCCTACATGGCCGACAACGACCGTGCCTTAGGCCGCGTAGTCGACTTCCTGTCGCACACGCCCTGGTGGCGCAATATGGTGGTGTTTGTGACGGAGGATAGTGCGGAGGGGGGAGTAGATCACATCGATGCCCATCGCTCGCTGCTGTTTGCCGTGGGGCCGCATGTGAAGCGCGGCTACCTGTCACGCCATCACGCGAGCTATCCGAGCTTGCTGAAGACGATCTTCCGCACGCTCCGGTTGGGACCTTTGAACTTATTCGATGCCTGGGCTACGGACCTGGCCGACGTCTACACTCCGCAAGCGGATGTGACGCCGTTCCAGGCCCTGCCCGTCAACAGTGAGCTATTCGATCCGGCGAAGGCCGAGCCGGCTAGCGGCCAGCCCGCGCCTCGCTGAACTTACGCTTCGGTCCGCCGAACGAGCGCTTCTTAGCCCAAGCCGGAGGAGTGCTCTTCCGTAGCCCGTTGCCGGCTTTCGCGCGTGGCGCCGGCATCGGCGCCACTTCTTCTTTCACCGCCGGCGGCGGCACGTGCTGCTGATGCCAAGCCAGCGCTTCGGCCGTGGGCCGCTTCGTCAACTGCATCTTCAATTCGCGTTCAAAGCGGCGGATGGTCTGGCGATCGGCGGAAGTGCCAAACGTCGTCGCCACGCCACGAGCCCCGGCGCGGCCCGTACGGCCGACCCGATGTACGAAGTCTTCGGCAGCCATCGGCAGGTCGTAGTTCACCACGTGCGCGATGCCTTCCACGTGAATCCCGCGGGCGGCGACGTCGGTGGCCACCAGCACGCGATAGGTGCCCTTCTTAAAGCCGTCCAGCGCCTGATTGCGCTGACCCTGCGTGCGGTCCCCGTGAATGCGGGCGGCTTTCACGCCCACCCGGCCCAGGTTCTTCTGCAATTTGTCGACGCCGTGCTTGGTGCGCGCAAACACCAGGAAACTACCGGCTTCATGATGCAGCATGTACTGCAGCAACGGCAGCTTGCGTTCCTGGTCGATCTCGTAGACGTGCAGGTCCACTTTTTCGGCCGGATGCGAAGCCACGCCGGTTTCGATGCGGAGCGGCGAACGCAGGTACTGACGAATCAGGCGTTCGGCCGACTTTTCGATCGTGGCGGAGAAGAAGAGCGTCTGCCGTTCCATCGGCATGTCTTCCAGGATGCGCTCGATCGAGGGCAGGAAGCCCATGTCGAGCATGCGGTCGCCTTCGTCCAGCACCAGCGTGCGCACGGTCGTGAGCTGCACCAGATTGCGGTCGAGGAAATCGCACAAGCGGCCGGGCGTGGCGATGATCACCTGCGCACCCTGCCGGATTTCATTCAACTGAGCGCGCTCGTTCAAGCCGCCCACGACGATCGCCGCGCGCAAGCCGGTGCCGCGCGCCAGATCCGAGAACGACTTCTGGATTTGGATCGCCAGTTCGCGCGTGGGGCTGAGCACCAGCGCTTGGACGCCCTTTTTCTTTTCGCCCTTCAGGAGCGATTCCACCATCGGCAGCAGGAAGGCCAGCGTTTTGCCGGTTCCCGTTTGGGCCGTGGCTACCAGGTCGTGGCCTTCGAGGGCCGGAGGAATCGACTTGGCTTGGACAGGCGTCGGTTGAGTAATGTTGAGCTGATCGAGATTGGTCAGCAGGATTGGGGACAGAGAAAGTTCAGAAAATTTGGTCATTCAGGTTCAAAAAAGAGGGAAGGGTTCAGCGAACCAGACCTCAGTTAGGCCGAGTACCGATGAAGGAAGGCCTGAGGCGAGCCAAGACAAACGGCTCGCGGGAAGGGATCGCGGAAATTACTTCGTCTGTCACAGTATAGCAGTCCGCGTCGGCGAAAAAAGTCTGTCCACTTTTGCCTCCATTTCTCGCATTACCAGTTATGAGGATCTCTTCGGAGATACCTCGCGCGCCGTCGTCTACTTTGATCCCCGGAGGACTGGTCCTCTCCATCGGCTGGCCCCGGCAAGAGTCGCCGGCGCGCTTTCGTTTCCCGCCACCAATCCTGCGATACCTTGGTTCTACCCACGGATGCCAAATCCGGCGGGTCTTGTGCTGCGTAGCTGAAGGTAGGCGACATGCTTTTCCTGATATTGACCGCCCTGTTGGGGCCTGAAGAGAGCCAACGGTTGATCGAGCGCCTGCGCGCGCGCGACACCGCCGCTTTGGCCGAACTTTATGACCGTTATGGGTCTCTCGTCTACACGATCGTCCTACGAATCGCCCGTGACACGGCCACCGCCGAGGACCTGACGCAGGACGTCTTTCTGCGCGTCTGGAATCGCATCCCGACGTTCGACGTCGAGCGAGGCAGCCTGTCGAGCTGGATGCTGACCATCGCCCGCCATTCCGCCATCGACTTTCTTCGATCGCGCGGCGGCAAACAGTCCCGGCTCAACCTTTCGATCGACGCCATGGAGCGCCCCCTCGCCGGCGGGAACGCCGAATCCGAATTGCAGACTGCGACGGACGCTCGTAAGGTGCGTGCCGCGATGGCGAAGCTCGATCCCAAGCATCGCGAACTGCTCGAACTGGCTTACTTCGATGGCCTCTCGCAATCCGAACTGGCCGAACGGCTGGAACTGCCGTTGGGCACCGTCAAGACCTGGGTGCGCACCGCGCTCCGGCAACTGCGTGAAGACCTCCGCCTCCCCTCCGGGGTGAACGCATGACCTGCGACGAACTCCGGGACGAATACGAAATCTACGCCCTCGGCTTGGCCGAAGGCCCCGAACGCGTCGAGCTCGAAGAGCATCTGCGGCGTGGCTGTCCGCAATGTTCGCCCGGCGTCGCCGCCGCTTTGGAAACCGTCTCCGCTCTCGGACTGCTTGCCGATCCGCAATCGGCCCCCGCCCGCCTGCGCCGGCGGATCCTCGCCGCCGCCGGTGCCGAGCCTGAAGCCCGCAGTTGGTTCTCCTGGCCGATGCTGGTCCCCGCCGCCTTTGCCTTGGGCGCGCTGCTGCTCTGGGTGGAAACGCGAAATACGCTCGAAGACCGGCAGGCCGAACTCGCCCAAGCCCGTTCCGAACTTGAGAAGCAGGCGGCCGAATTGGGCCAACTCCGGCCGGTGCTCGCTTTCCTGAATCAGCCCGGCACCAAGCTGGTGAACTTCGGCACGGCTGAGCCGGCGCCGCCCCGCGGCAGCATTCTGGTGAATGCGCGCGACGGCGTCTTGCTGATGGCCTCGAACCTGCCCGCCCTGCCGGCCGGCCGCACCTACCAGATGTGGCTGATTCCCAAAGGCGGCGCGCCGCAGCCGGCGGGCCTGTTCAAGTCCTTGGCGAATGGCACGGCCTTGTATGCGCGGCCGGGAGCGGTAGCGGCCGAAACGTCCGCGGTGGCGGTCAGCGTGGAGCCGGAGTCCGGTTCGCCCGCACCCACCACCACTCCGATCATCGTCGCGCCGGTGACGGGGCTCTAAGCCCCACCGGCTAGCTGCGAGCGGGCTGCTTGTTCCAATCGATCGGTTCGATGCGGCCCACCAGGAACGCGTAGGCAAACGCGCCCATGATCACCATCGCCACCACGCCGACAAAGGCCAGATAGAACGACCCCGTGACGTCGACGATCTTGCCCGTCAGCCAGGGCGCGATGACGCCCGCCAGGTTCCCGAAGCAATTCTGCATGCCCGTCCACTTGCCGGCCACCACCGGACCCGCGATTGTCTGCGTCACCGCCCAGTGATTCGCCGTGGTCAAGCCGAAGGCGAAGCTCGCCAGCCAGAACAGGCCCATTGAAACGGCATCGCTATCGGCCATGCCGGCGGGCAGCAGCAGGACATTGGCCAGCAGCCCGGAGATGATGAACATCTTGCGGATGCGCGTGGGTGAATTGCCTTTGGCGATCAGCCGGTCTGCCAGAATGCCCGCCGCGGTGGCGGCGATCGCGATCATCACGAAGGGGATCGCGCCATAAGCGGCCATGCGTTCCTTTGAGAAATGACGGACGTTCTCCAGGTAATAGGGGAACCACGTGATCATGAAGTACCACGCGTAGTTGATCGCGAACAGCCCCAGGAACGAGCCCCACACCGGGCGCATCGCCAGCAGTTCCATCATGGTGGGGACGCGAATCGCCGGTCGCGCCGCTTGCGCCGCATGCTGCACCTGCGACTTGCGAGGCGCCCACATCACCCACAGCGGCACCCAGATCATCGCCCCAAAACCCAGAATCAGAAACAGCGCGCGCCACCCGTAAGCCGCCACGACGATCCCGCCGAACAAGGTGCCGAGCGCTGGCCCCAGCTTCGATCCGGCGTCGATCAGCGCATTCGCTGTCCCGCGTTGGCTCTCGGCGTAATCGGAAGCAATAATCTTCGAGAACGCCGGATACGCCACGGACTCGCCGACGCCCAGCACCACCCGCGTCACCAGCAGCGCCGTGAAGCCTTCCACCAGGCCCGTCGCCGCTGTTGCCGCGGACCACAGCACGAACCCCACGCCCAGCACCAAATGCACGCTGTAGCGCTCAAACAACCATCCAGCCAGCAACTGGCACAGAGCATACGAACCGAAGAACCACGACGAAGCCAAGCCCAATTGTTCGCCCGTCAGATTGAACTCGCGCTTGATCTCGGTCGCCGAGACCGAAAGGTTGCTGCGGTCAATGTAGTTGACGAACACCGCCGCTACCAGGAGGGCGAGCAGCCGCCATTGTTCGAAAGTGGGTTTGCTGGGCGCCGTGGCCATTTGAGCTTGCATTTTACGTATCGTTTCACACCTGCGCAGCCAAATTGGGCTGGCGGATGGCGGCCGTGGATTGGCGAACAATCAATTCGCCCGGCATCTGAACACCTTCGCGTGGCGTCTTACCCGCGATCAGGTCGAGCAGCACTTCTGCCGCCGCCCGTCCCATCTCCCACATCGGTTGATGGACCGTCGTCAGCGGCGGATGCAGATGCTGGCTCAGGAAAAGATCGTCGAACCCCACCACCGACCAGTCGCGCGGCACGTCGACGCCCTGGGCGCGCGCATACGCCAGCACGCCGAGCGCGGTGATGTCGTTGTAGCAGAAGATCGCCGTCGGCCGCGGCGAAAGCTGATCGAGCCGTGCGGCCGCTTGCGAGCCGCTCTCCGGCGTCGATTCGGCCTGGAGAATTAAGTCCGCATCGAGCGCGATGCCCGCCGCCTGCAGCGCCTCTTCATAGCCTTGCCGCCGGTCGCGATCCGTCGCATAGCCCTGCGTGTGGCCGATGTACGCGATGCGCCGGTGGCCCAACTGCAGCAGGTGCTCCACGGCCCGGCGCGCCGAGCCCACATTGTCGATCGTCACCGAATACGCATAGTCGCCCGGCTGCTGATTGTTCAGCAGCACCACGGGCACCTTGAGTTGCGTCAACAGCGGCAGATACTCTTCGCCCACCCTCGACGACGTCACCAGGATGCCGTCCACGGCGCGTTCGCGCAGATTGCTCACCATCCGTTTTTCGATTTCGGCATTCGCGTGGCAGGTCGCCAGAATCACCGAATAGCCTTTTTCATTGGCGAATTCCTCAATGCCCGCCGTCACGCCGCCCACAAACGGATCCGCAATTGACGTCACCACCACGCCGATCGTCTGCGTCTTCCCCGTTACCAGGCTCCGCGCCACCGCATTCACCGAATAGCCCATCTTCTCGGCCGTGGCCTGCACGCGCGCAATCGTCGGCGAACTGATCAGCGGACTGCCCCTCAACGCGCGCGAAACCGTCGCATGCGACACTCCGGCCTCGCGTGCCACGTCTTTGATCGAAACTTTGCCCCTCGTCTTCATTACTGTGCCCACACAGCGTATCGCAATCGCGGGGAACGCAGTAAAATCCGGAAGTGGCTACGCTCTACGCCGGTACTTCCGGATTCGCTTATTCCGCTTGGAAGCCGGATTTCTACCCCGCTAAACTGCCCGCCAAGAAGTTCCTTTCCCACTACGCCACCCGGCTGAATGCCGTGGAAGCGAACTATACCTTCCGGCGCCTGCCCTCCGCCAAAGTGCTCGAGACCTGGGTGGCGGAAACGCCGGCGCACTTCCGCTTCGCGATGAAGGCTCACCAGCGGATCACGCACATCGATCGCTTGGCCGTCAGCGAGTTCACCGAAGTTTTCTTCCGCGCCATTGACCCGTTGCGGGTCACCGGCCGCCTGGGACCCGTCCTCGTGCAATTGCCGCCGAACCTGCCCCTCGATACGGCGAAGCTCGCAGCCTTCCTCGCCGTCGCCCCGGACGACGTGCCGCTCGCCTTCGAGTTCCGTAACAAGTCCTGGTTTCATGACGAAACCTACGACCTGCTCACCCGGCATCACGCTGCCCTCTGTCTCGCCGAGAGCGAAAAGATCGTCGTACCGGAGCGGCTCACCGCCAACTTCGTCTACTTCCGTCTGCGCAAAGACGACTACACGCCGGAGGAGCGCGCGGAGATCCACGCCAAGGTGCACGCCATGGTGACCGACGGCCGCGATGTCTATGCTTTCTTCAAACACGAAGAATCCCCCGCCGGCGCCTTGTATGCGGAAGAGCTTCTCAAGGCCTGATTACTTCGCTTCCCGCGGCAGCGCGAACGCCACGTAGGCATCTCCCAACGGGCCGCCCAGCTTGCCGCCCCCCGTCGCAGCGATCACCACGTACTGGCGCCCGTTCACTTCGTAGACTGCCGGCGGCGCGTAGCCGCCGAAGGGCAGCTTGTATTCCCACAACTCCTGGCCCGTTTCGCTATCGAAGGCCCGGATCTTCTCGTCGCGCGTGCCGGCGCAGAACACCAGGCCGCCCGCGGTCACGGTCGCGCCGCCGAAGTTCTCCGTGCCGGTCTTCTTCACGCCCGCTCGCGTTAGTTCTTCGTACTCGCCTAGCGGCGCCCGCCACGCGATCTTGCCCGTGTTCAGGTTGATCGCATTCAACGTGCCCCATGGCGGCTTGATGCCGGGGCGCTGGTCCTGGTCCAGTAACTTGCTGTAGCCCACGAACCGGTAGCGTCGCCGATCCGGTCCCGATTCCGGTACTGGGCGCGCCGGCAGATCCTTCTCCAGTAGGAACTCCGCCAACGGCTTCAGCTTCTCTTCGGCCAAAGGCATGGCCGGCATTGACCCGCGCCCTTTGTGCACGGCCGCGGCGATGGCGGCTTCCGTCAATCGTCCGGGCGCGGTGAACAGCGGCGGCCCCAGGCCGCCTTCGCGTTCCTGTCCATGGCAGCCGGAGCAACTCTGCAGATAGATCTTATGGCCGGCGGTGAACGGCGCTTGCCGCTTGGGCAACAGGGGGACGCGCGCAATCCTCACCACCCACGGCAGATGATTCGCCGTCACGTAGAGCATGTTCGTTTGCGGGTCAAAGGATGCGCCCGGCCATTCCGCTCCGCCATGCATGCCGTAGAACACTAGCGGCCGGTTATCGTCGAACGGAGCGAACCACCCGTACTTGGCGCCCACGATCTTGTCGGCCACGTAGGCCTGGGCAGCCGGGGAAATATCCGTGATCTGGTTGGGGTGAAACTCCTGCGGCGCAAACGGCTCGGGTAACTCGGCGAAGGGTTGATACTCGGCCGTCTTCTCCCCCACCAGGTTCGACGCTGGAGCCTTGCGCAGACGAAAAGGAAAAAGCGGCTGGCCTGTCACGCGATCCAGCAGCAGCACGTTGCCCAGCTTCGTCACTTGCGCCACCGCATCATAGGCACGGCCCTCTCGCGTCACGGTCACCAGGTTCGGCGGCGCGGGAATATCCAGATCCCAGATGTCGTGCCGGATTTCCTGGAAGTGCCACCGCCTCTGCCCGGTGAGTGCATCGAGCGCAATCACGCAGTTGGCGAAGAGGTTATCACCCACATAGTTCATCCCCAGATAATTCGGATGCGGCGAGCCGGTAGAAACATAGGCGAGCCCGCGTGCCTCATCCATCGCCATCCCGCCCCACGTATTGCCGCCATACGCCCGCGCGGACCACGTCTCCGCCCCATACTCGCCCGCGCTCGGCACCACGTTGAACGTCCACAACTCACGCCCGCTGCGCACGTCAAAGCCGCGCACCACGTTCCAGCAAGGCAGCACCACCACGTTCCTGTAGATCGCCGGAGCCACCGTGCCTCGCGCCGCCACGCGTCCGCCTTTGCCGAAGCCCGCTACGGGCTGCCCCGTCGACGGGTCCACGGCGTAGAACCAGTCCCCCGCGGTAAAGAAGAGCCGCGGCCCGGCCGTGCCGTCGCCTCGCCAGTACGTCAGTCCCCGGAAGGCCGGCTTGCCTTCGGGCGCAAAGCGCCATTTCCCGCGGCCCGTCGCCGCGTCGATCGCCACCACCTGCTCGCCTGCGGTTGGCGCATACAGCACACCTCCCACGATGATCGGGTTCGCCTGGATGTTGGCCTTGCCGTCTCCCGACCGGTAGGTCCAAGCCACCGTCAACCGCTTCACGTTCTCGCGGTTGATCTGCTTGAGCGCCGAGTAGCGCGAGGATGTGGCATCGCCGTGTGAACGCGCCCAATCGGCGCCGTTACGCGTCACGCGAATCGAAGGCGTCAGTTCGTTCGTCTTCGCCGCCGGAATGATTTTGAACTCGGGGTCTGCGGCCAGCAGCAAGAGAATCAGGCTCTTCAAGCGGCATCCTCCTTCGGGGCGGGCAACATGGCGATCGCGACGGCGCCGGCTAGCGCCAGTCCCGCAATCACCGCCAAGCCCAAATGGTAGTTGCCCAGGCGGTCGTGCAGCAAGCCCAATAAAAACGGAAAGCACGTCTGGCCGATCGAGTCCGCCGGCAGAATAACCCCCATCGCGCGAGCCAGTGAATTCGGCCCGAAAAGATGCGCGGCCATCAGCGGGATCAACATGTAGTCGGCTCCCAGGCCAAACCCAAACACGATCGCGAACAGCAGCGGAGCCCCCGGACGATCGATGACGTAAAGCAGCGGAATCGGCAGCGCCACCAACAGGTAGGCCGCGATCATCACCACCTTTTTGCTCATCAGGTCCGCGAGCCACCCCATTACGACGCGCCCCGCCAGGCTCGCGATCAGAATCGCGAACGTAGTGTCGGCCACCGTCGACGCCGAAAGGCCCGCATCCTGAAACAGTAGCTTCATGTGCTGGTTGATTGACCCGATCGCGCCGATGCTGCAGAAGCTACCGAAAGCTAGGAGCCAGAACGCCGGTTGGCGCAGCAGCTCTCCAAAGGGGCGCGGCGCCTGATGAAAGTCTGGCGGTGCTTGCGCCTCGCCGTCCGGCCACAGGCCCTTCGCCGAAGGACGATCTCGCACCACCAGCAGCACCACCGGGATCACGATGAGGCACAACGCGCCCATCGTCACCAGGGCCGTCCGCCAGCCATAGGCGTTGATCAACGGCAGCGCCACGAACTTCTGTGAGATAGCCCCGCCCAGTCCCAGGCCCAGATACGCCAGGCCCATGGCCAGTCCACGTCGCTTGCGGAACCACTGCGCCAGGATCACCTGATGCGGAATCGGGCCGGCGCAAACGTAACCTGCCATGAAGCCGCACCAGGCCAGGTAGTAAAGCCACCGGCTGCCGTTCCCGTAGCCGAACGCGGCGATCGAAACCAACAGCAGCGTCGCCCCGCTGACAATCAGCTTGCGCGGACTGAAGCGATGCACCAGCAGCCCGGCCAACGGCTGGATCAGGATCGTCGCCAGCGCGATACCGCTGGTGGCCTCCGCGCGGCTCCAGCCGAACTCCTTCATGTAGAAGTCGTAGAAAAAGGGCATGCCGTAGAAAGGAATGCCCACGGTGAACACCAGCGTTACGAATGCGGCGGCCGCCATCCACCAGCCGTAGAACATGGACGTTTACCGGGTGGAAGCGCCCGTCAATTGGCCCGCGCCGGTCTCCACATAGTGCGCGATCATCTGCATGAACTCTGGCATGTAGCGGTGCTGGTCGTGCCAGGTGCGGCCGCTGACGAGATTGCCGTCGCGCACGCACGGCTCGTTCACGTAGGTGCCGCCGGAGAACTCGATGTCCAACTGGCACTTCGCCACTGTTGTCACGCGCCGCCCGCGAATCACGTCCGCTGCCGCCACGATCTCCACGCCATGGCAAACCGAGCAAACGGGCTTCTGGTCAGCGAATGCCTGCTTCACTACCCGCATTAAGTCCTGGTCATACCGGATGTACTCCGGCGCGCGGCCCCCGGTCAGAAAGATGCCCGCGTAGTCCTCCGCCCGTACGTCGCGGAAGGCGATGTTCGCCGCCAGATGATAGCCGGGAGTCTCGCGTGTAATATCCCAACCCGGCGGGATCTCATGCAGCACCATCGCGTAAATCCGCTTCTCCGGGGCGGCTACCACCACCTCGTAACCGGCTTCCTGCAGCCGGTAGTACGGGTAGAGCGTATCCATCGTCTCCGCGGCGTCGCCAATCGGCATCAGAATCTTGGTCATAGGGTCCTTTGGATGCTGCGCGTCCCCGCCAGCGAAGTACTTCGCTGAGAGTTTATCCCGATCCTCCCGCCCCCGTCAAGAAATCCGCCTTCTTTGGCGAAACGTTTAGCTAATCGATTCGCATTAACTTCGGCCTCCCCCCACCCTCAGTTCGGTATTCTGGAGAACGTCCCGTTAGTGGAAGTTCGTCCATGGCCACCATTTACGATGTCGCGAAG
>JBGAHE010000087.1:0-31315 GCA_044226365.1 Bryobacteraceae bacterium | reverse complement strand
GCGCTCCCCGAGGGGGAGCGTTTCGCGCGGGAGAGCATCAAGCTGAATCCGGGCCACGCCGAAGCCCACTTCTGGCTGGCCGAAGGCTTGCGCTTCGGCAAACAGTGCCCGGAAGCGCGCCGCGAGTACAACGAGTATCTGCGCCTCAGCGACTTCGACTCGAAGCTGGCTGGGAAGCTCAACTACTACGTACTCGGGTATTTGGCCGGGATCGGCAAGAAGAAGCGCGCCGCGCAAACCGATATTTGGCGCGAACTCCAATTTATGGCCCATTTCGGCTTATGTGATTGCGCGCGGATGTCGAAAGAATACGACGTGGCGATTCGTTCGTGCCAGCAGGCTCTCTCTCTCGATCATGGCGACCTCTATGCGCACTACGCGCTGGGTGTCACCTATGCCGAGAAGTTCAATGCGCAGAAGAGTGCCGGATTGCTGGCCGCAGCGAAGACCCACTTCGAGACGGTCGTCAAGCTGAACCCCGAGGCGCAGGAATCCGACAAGGCGCGCAAATACGTGGCCAACATCAATCAGGTGCTGGTCGCTTTGGCCAACGGAGCGACGCCCTGATCCTGGCGGGTGAAGGGCTCTGTTATTCTAGCGAGACAAGTACCGGACTATTCGTTCTATGAGTTTGTATCAGACGCTGTACTACATGGCCTTGGTCGGGGGAATGGCTGGCCTGTTCTCCTGGGGAATCGTGTCGCTGCTGGCCAGCACGCTGCTGGCCTCGCAAGGCAATTGGCTCTCGGACCTGGTCGCCGCCTCCACGCTCGGCTTGCTGATTGGCGCGCTCACCGTGGCCTTCTCGGACAAATGGTCCGGCAGCCGCGTGGTGCCGCGCTATGTGCTCGCCGGCGCAGGCATCGGCCTGGGTGCCGGAGTCCTGAGTGGCTTGGCCATGATGCCGGTCACCAGTGCGCTCGGCAGTGCGCAACCGTTCCTCGCCCGCTTGTTGAACTGGATGCTCGCCGGGGGGCTCATCGGCATGGGGCTGGGACTGCGCTGGGTAGTCGCCAACAAAATGCGCGTCGTGCACGCCTGCATCGGTGGCCTGCTCGGCGGCGCCATCGGCGGCGCGCTCTTCCACGCTCTCGGCAGCCGGGTTCCGGACTTAACGCAAGCCATCGGCTACGTCCTGATCGGCGTCGGTATCTGCTTCGGCGTCACGCTCGCCCCGATCCTCTTGCGCGACGGCATTCTGAAGTTCGTTTCGAGCGGCGACTCCCGCGCCCAGGCCAAGTTCGGCCGCTCCGGTAAGGAGTGGGAGATTCAACAGGGCGATAGCTATCAGGTGGGTTCGGAAAGCCGCGACCTCAGCAAGACGAGCTTTTCGGTGGGCGTCCAGGTCTTCATTCCGGACGCGGCCATCGCCCCGCTCCATGCGATCGTCTTCGGGCAGGAAGGCCGCTTCTACGTGGCCCGGCATCGCGACATCAACAATCCGGCCGGCCTCGCGCGCTTTGTGCTGCGAGTGCGGGGCAAGACGGTCACCACGTCGCAGGAACTGCGGGATGGCGACGACATTCTGATCGGCCGGACCGCGATCAAGTTCATCAGCAAGAGGGCGCAATGAGAACGCTAGGTTGGCTCCTGTGTTGCGCCTCGATGGCGCTCGCGCAGACGAAAATGCAATTCGCCGAGCCGGTGAAGTTGCTCAGTTGCGAACCGGCGACCACGGTGCCTTGCTTCCAGATGAAGCTCAATGTGGTGGATGCGGCCGGCGCCCCGCGCAACGTGCAGTTGCCCTCTGCCGCCGAGCTCGCCGCGTCGATGACCGTTCACGTCGGTGGCCAGGACGTGCGTCCCTTCTGGGCCTCGGCCACCGGCGAAGGCACCACCAAGGTGCGCGGCCGCGCCGTGCTGGTGATCGTCGATAACTCCGGTAGCATGCTCCGCAAGCTCCCCACCGGCCAAAGCCGTTGGGATGCCGCGCTGCAAGCCATCTCCGTCTTCCTGGACAAGTTTGAAGAAGGCGCCGACCGCGTGGCGATCGTGCCATTTGAAAGCCATCTGGTGCAGGCCCGCATCGCGAGCGCGCAGTTCGCGCGCACCCGGGCCGACGCGGCCAGTCAGGTCCAGGCGCTCCCGCTGCCGGCGGAGAAGAACAATACGGCCCTTTATTCGGCCGCCGTCTATGGCATCGAAGCCCTGCAGGCGGCGCTCCCCAGGATGCAGGCCGGCGAGACCGATCCGCTCGAGACGATGGTGATTCTGCTTACCGACGGCAACAACGAAGTGTTGAAAGGTGATGATTTGGGCCTTTTGGCCGGCCCTTCCGGCCTCAGTCAGGCCGCGGAGACCGTCCGCAAAAGCGGCATCCCCGTCGTCACGATCGATTCTCAATATCACCCGCACGTTTCTCAACAACCGGCTGACGGCGGCCTTCTCGTCGCCGTTCCCGGACCGATCTTCACTGGCCGGTCAAAATCTGCCGATCACGGTCGATCTGAAACTTCCAGACGGCTCAATCGCCAAGAGTGACGAGTTCGTGTGGGCGGCCCCGCAGATGGGTTCGCCGGTTTTCGCCGGCAAGTGCACGCCGGAAGAGTTGAAAGCGGTGATGGTCGCCGCCCCGGTGGTGGGCGGCTGGATGTCGATCATTCGCCCCGTCGGCGTCTTTTGCGGCTTGGGGTTACTGCTGGTCGTCCTGTGGTTCTGGGTACCGCGCCTCATCTGGCCCGAGCAGTTCCTGGGGCCCATGCCCAAGCTCGATAGCAAATGGGCGGCGTCGACGACGCGCATTGAAAATGGCGTGATCCACGGACGGCCGGCGCCGCCCGGATTCCAAAGCGGACCCGGCGGCGTGAACATGCCGCCGCGCGGCGTGGGAGACCGGACCGTGGTGAATCCCGCCGCCGTGAACGATTTCAACGCCACCCGTCTTGGGAATCGCGAAGTGAAGCCGCCCAAGTGAGTTGGCGGCGAAAAGTAAATAAGTCGTTGAGGTCAAATTGGCCTCCTCGATTTCGTGGTATGAATTGAGCACTTAAGGATTGTTTCGGTTAGGAGGAGAATGCAGTGCCCTTAGTAAAAGTAATTCGCAAGGGTGTGACGCCGTCGGTACGCAAGGTCCCGACGTCTACGGCCGCCGTCATGCTGCCGATGACCCTGAACAGAGTCGGCAAGGAAGCGGCGTCGGAAAACGAAGATCTCACCCGCGTCGAGGACGTGAACGACGCCTTCGCCAAGTTCAAGCCGGAGTTGAACTTCAAGGGCAATGCCGGTCCTGAAGAAACGGAATTCAAGGCGGAATTCAAATTCCGCTCCATCAAAGATTTCGACCCGGAAAACCTGCAGAAGCGGCAGGAGACGCGCGACGAAGATGGCAACATCACCTACTCGCGCAACGATATCGCCGACCTGAAGGCCAATATCGACCTGCTTTATCGGCTCAAGGACCGCTGGAAGCTCCCCACGGTTCGCCGCGCCTGGAACAGCGAAACACAGCGTGCCGAAATCATTGAGGCCTTGGGCCGTTTGAAGGAAGACCTGGCCAAAGTGTCGGGGAAGGGAGGCAAGTAAACCATGCCTGAACTGTTGCAAACGCGGACCACTTCCGAAATTTTGGGCGATAGCCCGGCGCGTGAACTCCTGCAGGATATCTTTGCTGACCTGCACCCGGGGTTCCTCGACGAGTCGCGCACCATTGAATCGATCTTTTCGCCCCAATCGGCCGGCGAGTTCATCAAGCAACTCACCGACCTGCAGTCCCTGTTCTCGGTGGAGGATTCTTACGAAACCACCGTGCAGAAGCTGCAGAATCAGATCAACCAGGCGGAAGCCATGCGCGACCAGTTGCTGGCGCAGCTGTTCCAGCAATTGCGGCCCATCGAGCGCAGCTACAAGCAGGTGCAGCTCTTCTTCGAGAATTCGAAGGTGATGGACGGCAAGGTCCGCAAGCCGGTAGAACTATACGTCCTGAATGCCGACGCGAAAGCGATGAAGGACGTCTTCTCGATGAACGTCGCCGCGGTGGAAAACTTCTGCCGCAAGCGGAACGACAACTTCAACTTCCGCGACGACATCTGCAACCTGATCGTCCCGGGCCAGATTCCCCAGACCGTTCGCGAGAAGTACGAAGACATCGCCAACATGTGGGGCATGCTGCTGCTGACCGACGTCGACGACGAAAAGAACTTCAAGAACCTCGAACGGAACTTCCTGCCCGGCGGTAAGTACGAGTTCATGAAGCGTCCCGAAGACCGCGCCGCCGCGGACGTGGTCTGTGCCGGTTATCTCCAGATGCGCGCCGCGCACTGGTTTGAGAAGACGGTGGACGGTGGCGACGACCTCTGGGCGCCTCCTTCGCTCATCTTTGCTGGCGCCATCGCGCGCGCCGACGACGGCCAGGGCATCGCTCAGGGTCCGGTGGGCAGCCGCTTCGGACAGATTTCGGGCGTCGACAAGGTTCGCTTTGAGCCGTTGATCGGCGAAATGGAACATCTGTCGATGGAACGCCAACTGGTGCCGATCATTCGCGACGCCGACAATCATCTTTGCTTCTTCGGCTGCCGCACGCAGGCCGACGATCCCAACGGCGTCCTGAAGTTCTTTACCTCCTACCGCATCCTGCGTTACCTCGAACGCTGCTGCCGGCACTATCTGCTGCAGGTGGCCGGTCAGGTGCTCACGCGCGACTTCATGGACCAGTCCATCGAAGCCCCGTTGAAGCGGCTGCTCGACGAACAGGTGGAACAGGGCACGATCCTGGGCTACGACCTGTTCATCGACAAAGATTCGAACAAGCGCATGCAGGGCATTTGCGACATCTCCATCAACGTGATGCCGACCGGCCCCGCCGAAACCTTCGTGCTCAAAATCGATACGCCGGAATTTTCCAAAGGCGAGCAAAAAAGCTAGCTGACTTCCGTTAATGAGGGTGAAGAGGCACGGTGAGCAACCAACGAGTCAACATCACCGGTTCAGCCGCCCGGGAAAACGAAAAAACCGGGGGCAACGTGAAAGCGGGGCAGGTCAACCTGCCCGACGCCGGTAGCGCCGCCCAAGCGGCCGAGTCGGAGGCGAAGGCTCAAAGTGAAGCTCTCGGCGGGGAAGTAAGGCCGGCTTATCGCGGCACCAGATCTCTGCAGTTGTCGTCGACGCTTGGCGCCAGATTGATCCCGGCGGAACCGCCGAAACCCGATCTGAGCCAGCGTACGGCGGCCGACTACCTCCCCGCGCATTTAAAAGCGCAGCTGATCGCGGAAGGCAAGCTTCGGGAAACGGGCGAGTTGGTCACACCGACTCCAACTCCGCCCGCCCCCGAGCCCACCCCAGTCGCCTCGGCTGCCGACGGAGCAGAGGCGGCGGAAGCGACCGGTGTGGTTGCCCAGCTTAGCCGCCGTCTCCGCAACCTGTTCAGTTAACCGTTTCCTAAATTTTTCAACCTTTCGGTTTCTTGAAGGAGAAACAAGACCATGGCGAGTCCCTATCGTTGCACCGTTACCTTGGATGGCACGAAGTTCGATGCCGTATCCACCACCGTGCGTTTCAAGAGTGAGAAAGATCGCGCCGGCATGCCGCAGATGGGCAGCCTGACGACCCAGATCCGGGTGATCGCGGACTTCCACGACGACAAGAATGTGCCCTACTCGGCTATCAAGAAGTTCTTCGACCTGGCCAACGTCGTCACCCGCGACAAGATCAAGGAAGTGAAGATCGAGTTCTGGAAGGACGACTCGCATCAGGACGCCCTGTGCAGCTACGCCTTCAAGGGCTGGGTCTCCCGCTTCGAGACGTCTAACCCGCACCCCACCGGCGCGGCCGGCGACTCCGGCGACTTCGCTACTGATCCCACCAGCGCGTTCCCGAGCCTGAACCATGTCATGGTTCTCGACCTCGAGCCCGCGATCAACCAGGAAAACTTCAAAGAAATCAAGATGAGCAACTAGTAGGGAAAAGGAAACAGGAGGACAAAACCATGGCTAACCCTTATCGCAGCAGTGTGACGATCGACGGTACGAAGTTTGACGCCGTCAGCTCTCAGGTGGTTTTCAGCACCGCCAAGGACCGCGCCGGCATGCCGGAAATGGGCTCCCTGCGGACCCAGATCCGGGTCTGGGCCGACTTCCACGACGACAAGAACCTGCCGCACTCGTCGGTGAAGAAGTTCTTCGAACTGGCCAACGTGGTCGACCGCAGCAAGATCAAGGACATCAAGATCGAGTTCTGGAAGGACGACAAGCACGAAGACGCCCTGTGCGCCTACAAGTTCAAGGGCTGGATCTCGAACTTCGAAACCTCCAACCCGCCCACCCCGGGCGAAGGCGAAGGTCCCGGCATCAATCACCTGATGGTGATGGACCTCGAGCCCGTGCTCAACCAGCAGAACTTCTCGGAAATCTCGATCAGCAACTAAGCGCACCGTGAATTTCCTGGCCTTTCCACTCCGGCTCGAAGGCGCGTTCTTGAAACGCACCGGCGAGCCGGAGGCCGTTTTGCAGTTGATCGCGCTCATGGCGCGCACCCCTTCGGGCTCCTGGCCCGGGTGCCGCACCTTTGGCGTACGCGACCTGTTCGAGGGGATGCGCCTGCGGCCCGAGCGGCTCTCGCATCTCACCGACACCATCAACACGACGCTCGCGGACTTGGGCATCACCAACTTCCGCGTCGTCGGCATCACGAAAGAGCCGGGTGAGAAAGCTGACGTGGACGTCTATTCGGTGACCATCGCCGACACCACCCAGCCGGAGCGCAAATATTCAACCTCAATGGGAGGACGCGCCGCCTAAATGCCCTACGCCAGTGCCACTGCCGTGGAGATCGACCGCAAGCTGAAGGAAGACTTCCGCCGGCGGTTGAAGGAGTACGGCGTCAGCGCCGAAACGACCGACCCGCTGCTGGCCGTGTTGTTCCGCACCTTTGCCCAACAGCTCGAGGTGCTCTACAACGACACCGGGCGTATCCGCCTGGCGCTGCTCGACGAACTGATCTCCGGACTTGGCCTGCAAAAACGCATGGCCCGCCCCGCGCAATCCGTCATCCGTTTGTTCGACACCACGCGGACCCGGCTCATCGAAGGCGGCACGGCGCTCACCGGCGAAGCCACCACCGGCGCCAAACTGACGTTTCTTACGGACGCCCCGGTCACCGTTTCCAGCGCGCGCCTCTGCTTTGCCGCCACTTATGAGGACGGCGCGCTCCAGGTGTTGGGCGAAGTGGACCACGAGGAATTCCAAAGCGCGCGGCCCTCGCGCGAAGCCGTCAAAACCAATCTGGGCCCCAACCCCGCCCTGTTCCTGGTCATCGATCCGCCCCCGGAAGGCCATCTCGGCGGACACGGCTTTTATTTCGACTTCACGCCCGACGCGATCGACATCCAGCGCGCGCTCACCCGCGAGACCTGGTGCCTGGCGAGCCCCGCGGGCGACTTCGCCGGCGAAGGAATTCTGCGGCCCAAGGCGGGCAACGCCGGCCTCGGCCGCCTCGATTGGCTGATGCCCGCCGAACGCGCCAAAGGTAAAGCCGTCGACGCCGAGGCCGATCCGATCAGCGACGATGTCCCGCCGCTGCCTCCCGGCTTTTATGCCGGGCGCGTCTACACACTGCCCATCTTTCCCGCCGGCCGCAAGCTCGTCTGCCGGCAGCCACGCGCCCTGGAAGGCGCCTTACGCGGCATCTTCGGCCGCGAAGTGGGAAGGCTGTTCGGCACCGAGCGTGTCTGGATCAAGATTACGTTCCCACGCGGACTGCCCTCGCTGCAGACCGGCATTGGCGGCGTGGCCCTGCACGCCATCACGGCCTCGAATGTCGAGTGCCTCAATCAGACCATCTACTTCGAAAAGCAAGGCACCGCCGTGCCGATCAGCAAAGAGGGCGGGACGGACTGGCATCTGGTGGCCCCGCTGTCGGTGATCAGCGAAAACGACACGCCCTATCTGCTGGAAACCGAGCCCTCCTCCGACCCGCTCGTCGGGCGCTACGCCATCCGCAACGGCCGCATCGAACTGACGCCGGCCACCTTCCCCGGTGGCAAGCGCCATGCTTACGCCAATGTCCGCGTCTGGACCAGCGCCGGCGCCGCCGGCAATCAGGTCGGTCCCGGGAAGATCACGGCCATCCAGATCAAGGACTACGCCGGCGGGCTGCGCGTGGGCAACCCCACGGCCGCCGCGGGCGGCACCAGCACCGAAGACTTCGCCGATGCGCGCGCCCGGTTCACCACGGCGCTTCTCTCGCGTGACCGGGTCGTGACGCGCGCCGATCTGCTCGCGATCGCCAGCAGCTTTGACCGCCGGGTGCAGGACACGACCATCCGCTCGGGTGTCGAACGCGTGGATGGCGCGCTCCGCCGCGTCGAGCGCGTCACTGTTTACCTGCGCCGTGACGACTTCACCGATCCCGACCTCGAGGCGCGCTACCTGCTGGAAGATCTGCGCACGGTGCTCACCAAGCGCTTTCTGCACGACATCGAACTCAGTTTGCAGGTGGAGTGGGAAGAAGAATGAGCACCATGCCCGACTTGGCGCAGAGCTATCACGGCTTCCACCACACCGTGGATTCGGCCCTGGAGGTGTTGGCCGGGCTCAACGTCTCCGCCCACCGCATCACGCTCCGCATGGCCGGCCGTGGATTGCCCTCCCGCTGGGTCGTTTCGCAGTCGCCGGCCGCTGGCCGTCCGCTCGGGCCGGGCGATACGATTACGCTCGACGTCGCCGGACTGGGTTACTTCCATCATCTGCCGGTGGCCTTGTGGGATACCGGTGGGGAAGGTGAACTCGGCACGCGCGAGATCGTCTCCGTGCTCGACGACCCGTATCAGAAGGCCGCTCATTGGCTGCGGGAAGGCGCCCGCCTGTTCGATGTCAGCCCGAACAACAACGACGCCTGCGCTCGCTGGATGACGTTGTTCGGCTTGAATCCCGAGGACTGGCCCGCCGAAAAATGGTACTCGCTGGCGGTGCTGCTGCCGAACCTGCAGTCGATGGCCGGCAAAGAGACCGGCATCCGTTTCGCGTTGTCGCTCATGTTGGGGCTGCCGCTTGAGGCGATCCGCCGCGCGCCGCGTTTCCGACAACTGCCGCCGGACGAGCTTTCGCTCCTGGGCGACCGCTACGCCCGGCTGGGCGTCGACTCCATCGTGGGCGACCGCATGGAAGACCTCGCCGAACTCACCCTGGTCATCGGCCCGGTCTCGCTCGAAACTTACTACGCCTTTTCCGAGGAGGACCAGAAGTATCTGCTCGACCAGGTCCTCTATCTGGTCACGCCCTGCCACCAGAAATACCGGGTGGCCTGGAGCATCGAAGACCGCCGGCGGGCGCCGCAACTGGGCATCGAGGCTCAGAACTCGCGGTTGGGCTTGAATTCTTATTTGGGAGCGTTGCGCGCATGAATCCTGATGACCTGCAACTGTCGTCTGTCAACTGGGAGCACGGCATGCTCCTTACGCCGGATCATTTCCGGCGGCAGGAGCAGTATTTTGACTCGCTGGTGCTTTGGGCCCTCCGCTACACCACGAGTGCCTACGGCTTAGTCGGTGGCGGTCCGCGTTTACCCGAAAGCGAGCGCGGCTCGGCGCGCCTCGACCCGATTGTCAGTCTCACCGAGGACGAAGCGAACGTCCATCTGGCCGTCACGCAGTGCCGCGGACTTTCGCCCTCGGGCTGCATCATCGAAGTCACCCCCGAACATCCCGTCCGCCGGACCTTCGCCAAGGCGGACCTCGAAGGCGTGCAGGAAGCGCCGCTCTATCTGATTCGCGAACCGCATGCCAAGGTCGAGACCGATGGCGAACGCGACGAGTTCAACCCGCAGATGATGACGGAGCGATTCCCGGCTTACCGGCTTTCGCTGCAGGCGCCCGCCGATCAGACCGGCTATGCCGTCGTCTGCGCTCAGATCCGCCGCCAGCGCTATGGCGCTGGCTACGAGAAGAACCCCGACTTCATTCCCGCCTGCACCTCGATGACCGCCCATAGCGGCCTCAGCGCCGCCTACCGGCAGATCGTCGACCAGGTCACCTTCCTGGCCGAGCGTTACGCCGAACTCCACCGCGCCATGCGCGAGTACCTGACGCTCTTTCTCGAACGCGGCATCGAAACCGAAGTCGACACGCAGACCGTCCAGTTTGTCGACCGCATGGTCGTCGCGCTGCAGGATTGCGTCTACGAATTGCTCGATTCGGCTCAGCCGCCGCAGCGGTTCTTCGGCCATGTGCGCCGCTTCACCCACTCCGCCGCGGTCTTCTTCGACCTCACCCCCGGCATGCAGACCTACTACGAAACGCTGAAAGAAGCCGGCGAAACGGCCTTCACTCAGCTGATCGAGCAGCAAAAGCGCATTCTGCGCACGTCGCGCACCTGGAGCCTGCACGAGGATCTGGGCGTCGAAGTTCGCGCCGCGCTGGCCAATCTCGATGCTCTCCTGAAACTCGAGCGCGCTCTCGAAGGCAAATATCTCGACTTCCGCGTCAGCCCGACGCTCGACGCGATGAACTTCGTCTTTGACCGCGGCGGCAACCTGCTCTATAAGCTCGCCGCCAAGCCCAGCCGCGTGCAGGGCCAGGCCGACGAACTCATCACCTTCTTCAGCCAGTTGCGCCTCGAAGGTCGCGACAAATACCGTCTGGTGCTAGTGGGCGAAGGCGGCGCCGTCTTCGAAAAAGGCGCGCGCATCAACGCCGAGATCCGCATCAACGAAGGCGCCGGCTTCCACCGTCCGCCGATCAACGCCATTTGCGAAGCCCGGGTCGATGGACAGGTGAACTTCGAGTTCGACTTCGAAGCGCCCGACGTGCCGACGATCACCGACGTCCGCGTCGCGGTCGCCGCGCATCATCCCTTCAAGACCGCGCTGCTGTTTGCCCGTCACCGCTTCTATAAAGGCGTCGCCGAAGCTGCGCCGGCGCGCATCGAGCCGATCGCGCGAGTCAGCGAGCCGCCGGCCTACTCGCCGCCTCCGGCCAATTTCCCGCCGCCCCCGCCTTCTCCTCCGCAGAATTATCAGCCCCCGCAGCCGCCGCCTTACCAGCCGCCGCAGCCGCCCCGTTATCAACCGCCCGCGCCGGAGCCGCCGCCACCCCCGCCGCCGGCCGGCGGGCGTGCCCCCTGGGACCTCTTCAAACGACCGGAACCACCCGAATCCAAGCCAGCCGACCAGGCCCCGCCGCCCCCGCCGCGGCGCCGCCGTCTCGAGTAGGAGAAAGCTTTCATGGCCATTGACCTCGACAAAATTTCGAACGATCTCGAAAGCGCGCTGGAGCGGGCGCGCCAGCTTGCGGAACACCGCCGCCAGGCGCAGATCTCGCCTCTGCACATGCTCTATGTGCTGCTCGAAAACGAAGGCCCGTTGACGGCTTTGTTGGATAAGTCCGGCGTGGCGGCTTCCGGCCTGTTGGAGCTGTTCTCCACCAAGCTAAACAAAGAGAAAAACACGCGCCTCGAAGAAGGCCGCCGGCCCACCGCCTCGGCCGGTCTGCGCAATCTGATTGACAAGTCCTTCGAGATGATGAGCCGCCGGGGCGCCGAGCGCGCCGAGCCGGTGGACTTCGTCATGGCCGCGATTGAGTTCGGCGAAAAGGACATCCAAGGCGACCTGCTCGAAGCCGGCCTCACCAAGTCCACCGTCAACGACGCCGTCGAGAAGCGCGAGGCCACCGGCGAAGTGCTTGAACAGAAGGGCTCCGGCAAAGCTCCCGCCGGCGGCAAGCTCCTCGAGAAGTTCGGCCGCGACCTCACCGCTGCCGCCGCCAAGGGCGAGATGATGCCCGTCATCGGCCGTGAAGAAGAGGTCCGGCAGGTCATCCAGACCCTGCTCCGCAAGAGTAAGAACAATCCCGTGCTGGTCGGCGACCCCGGCACCGGTAAAACCGCCATCGCCGAAGGCCTGGCCCAGCGCATCGCCGCCGGCGACGTCCCCGAGAGCCTCAAGCGCTGCAAGGTGATCGCCCTCGACCTTACGTCGATGGTGGCCGGCGCGAAGTACCGCGGCGAGTTCGAGGAGCGCATCAAAGGCGTGGTCGACGAAGTGCGCGCCAAGAAGGGCGAGATCATCCTCTTCCTGGACGAAATCCATACCCTGGTCGGTGCCGGCGGCAACGAAGGTGGCATGGATGCCGCCAACATTCTGAAGCCGGCGCTCGCCCGCGGCGAGCTGCGCTGCCTCGGCGCCACCACCTACGACGAGTACCGCGAAAAGATCGAAAAAGATGGCGCGCTTGCGCGCCGCTTCGACATCGTCACGGTGAAAGAGCCGTCGGACGAAATGATGATGGTGCTGTTGCGCGGCATCCGCCCGCGCTTTGAGGCTTTTCACGGCGTGAAGCTCTCGGACGAATCGTTGCTCGCCGCCGTCAAGCTCTCGCGCCGCTACATCCGCTCGCGTTTTCTCCCCGATAAGGCGATCGACATCATCGATCAGGCCACGGCGCGCATCCGCATGCAGAAGGAGTCGAAGCCCACTGAACTCGACCGCGAGGAACGTCTGCTCATCCGGAAAAAGGCAGAGCTCGAGGCCATCGAATCCACCGCCACCTCTGCGCAAGGGAAGAAGAACGTGGAAGCCTTGAAGGCCTCCATCGCCGAGATGGAGCCGCGCATCACCCGCCTGGTGGAGCAGTGGAACAAGCAAAAGCATGGCTTGGATGAGCTCCAGGAACTGAAGAAGATGCTCGAAGTGAAGCGAGCCGAGTATGAGGTAGCCGAAAAGAAAGGCGACCTCGACACCGCTGTTACGCTCGCCGGTTCCATCGCGCTGCTCGAAAGCAAGCTCGCCAAGCTGAACGTCGAGGCCGACGACGCGATCGTCGTTCCCGACACCGTGCTGCCCGAGCACATCGCCGAAGCCATCGCCGAGCGCACCGGCGTCCCCTCCAGCCGCATGCTCGAAAGCGAGAAGGAGCGCCTGCTCAACATGGAGGCCCGCCTCGGCGAGCGCGTCTACGGACAGGACGAAGCCGTGGTCGCCGTGGCCGAAGCGGCTCGCCGCATGCGCGCCGACCTGCAGCCCGGGCGCAAGCCGAACAGCTTCCTGTTTGTCGGCCCCACCGGCGTCGGCAAGACGGAGCTCGCCAAGGCTCTCGCCGAAGCTCTGCTCGACGACGAAAGCGCCCTCATCCGCATTGACATGGGCGAGTACAAGGACAAGTCATCCATGGCCGGCCTCATCGGCTCGCGCCCGGGCCTGGTCGGCTCCGATGAAGGTGGCTTCCTCACCGAACAGGTGCGGCGCAACCCCTATTCGATTGTCCTGTTCGACGAAGTCGAAAAAGGCCACCCCGAAATCCTCGACTTGCTGCTCGGCGTGCTCGACGAAGGCCGCCTCACCGACGCCAAAGGCCGTTTCTGCGACTTCTCGAACACCATGGTCATCTTCACCTCGAACCTCGGCGTGAAGGAAGCGATGGAAGTCACCGACGACCTCGAGGAACGCAAGAAGGTGATTCTGGACGTTGTCAAACGCTCGCTGCGTCCCGAACTCTACAACCGCATCGGCCAAGTAGTGCAGTTCAATTCGCTGACGGAGAAGGAGCTCGAATCGATCGTCTCGAAGAGCATCGGTGCTTTGAAGCGCAAGCTGGCCGACGACCGTGAGATTGGTCTCGACGTCACGCCGGAAGCGCTCACCTACCTCGCTCAGCAATCCTATGACCCCGCCTACGGCGCCCGCCCCGTCCAGCGCACCCTGCAACAACTGGTGCTCTCGCCGATGGCCGGCATCATCCTCGCCGGCGAGTGCGTCGGCGGGCAGACCATGCAGATCGCCTACGACCCCGGGGAAGAGAAGAGCCTGCCGCCGGAAACTGAAGGTGCCGAGCCCGTCACTGTCCGTGAAGGCGAAGGTCTCACTTTTGGCTTACTCGAGGCGGAATCCTAACGGACATTTTCGTTTGTTATGGTGAAGCCCGGAGAGCACAACATCATGCGACCGATCCAATGCGCCCTAACCGTAGTTTTTGCGGCCTGTCTCCTGCCGGCCACCCTGTCGGTCAGCGAGGCGCAGGACGGTTTCATCTTGCTGCACGACGGGGAGAGTAACGCGGGGTGGGCGACGGAAAACGCCGCCCCCTTCAACGCGGGTGGCGGCGTGCTCGCGGTCGACGGCACGGGCATGCTCCGCACGCTCTCGCCGTTCGCCGATTTCCGCCTCAAGTTTGACGTCCGGGTGCATTCGCCCCAGGCCAATGTCGGCCTCATCGTGCGAGCCAATCGCGAAGGCGCACCCCGCGAAACCGGCTACGAAGTCCAACTCGGCTCCGGCGACGGCGAGTGGCCCTTCGGCTCCATCGTCGGGCACGCCAAGGCCAACGGCAGCTTCCCGGTCGGCCAGTGGACTTCGATGGAAGTGGAAGCCAACGGCGGCAGTCTGGTGGTCCGCGCCGCCAATCGCGTCGTCGCCTCGGCCAGCGGTCTTCAAGGCTCTGGCGGCCTCATCGTCATCGAGGCCAACCGCGGCGGCAAGGTCGACCTGCGCGAGATTCGGCTCAAGCCGCTCAACCCGCAGACCCTCTTCAACGGTAGCGACCTGTCCGGCTGGAAGTCCACCGGCACGCAGCCCAAGCAGGGCGGCGGCATGTTCTCCAAAGTCTTTGGCGGCAAAGGCAAGCCCAAAGAAGTGAAGTGGACCGTCGGCGGCGGCGCCATCCATGGCGAAGAGGGCCCGGGCCAGCTCGAGAGCCTGATCCCGATGAGCGACTTCCTCTTTCAGGCCGATGTCCGTATCAATTCCAAGAAGAACGAAAACAAGCGCAAGTATCTGCTCCTGGTGCGCGGCGACCCTGGCCAGTTGGGTACGGGCTACGAGATCAATCTGCAGCCGGGCCAGGCCGGCGGCGTCGCCCCCTTGGCGCAGACGCGCAAACAGGCCGGCAAGCTGAACCAGTTCTCCACCATCACGGTCGCCGCCTACAACCGGCACTTCCAGGTCTGGGTAGACGGGATTCTGACGGCCGACGTTGACGACGTCCGCACCGAGGGCGCCAACCCGAAGAAGGAAGCGCGCACCACTCCCGGCAGCGTCGCATTCTTCAGTCCTGACGAGGACGTGAACCTGGACGTCCGCAATGTTAAGGCCGTCCAGTTGCCGAAGGTGTTGGGTCATGTGAACAAGAAGGCCGCCACCCAGACGGCGGTCAATGCCCCGCCGGCGATGACTTTGCCTTCTGCCCCCACGCTTCCCACGCCGCCCCCGCCGCAGGCTGCCGGCGGCGGTAACGACGCGATCTCCGCGGTGAAGAAGCAACTCGACCAGCAGGAAGCCGACAAGAAGAAGCAGGAAGCCGAAAAGAAGCAGGTCTCCGGCCTGGTGCAGCAGGCGCTCGCCACCAACGACCCCAACGTTCAACTCGAGCTCTTCAACCAGATTCTTGCCATTGACCCGAACAACACCGTCGCCTTCAACGGCGCCAAGGATGCCAAGGCGGCCATCGCTGCGCAGAGCGCCAAGAAGACCGACGAGGACAATAAAGCCGCGGCCGCCCGGGCCGAGCTGGAGCAGAAAGAGAAGGACTTCGCCAAGAACCTGGATCAGGCGCAAAGTGCCTTCCTCGCCGGCAACCTGGTCCTGGCGGATCAGGCGTTGAGCGCCGCCGAGAAAGTCTCTCCCAGCAATCCCGTCGTCGTCCAGTTGCGGCAGCGTCTCGATTCCGCCCGCGGCCGCGCCAGCTCCATTCTCACGATGGCCGCCGCTGGCGCCGGGGCTGCTTTGCTCGCCGCGCTCGCCTGGCTGTTCATGGCCCGCGGCAAGAAGGATCCCTACCTCGAGATCACCGCCGGTCTCGACAAGGGCAAGCGTTTCAACATCGATCAGCAGGTCATCAAGCTCGGAGCCATCGCCGAAGACGGAGGTCAGAAGAACGACATTGTCCTGCGGGATGCCGAACGCATGGTTTCCCGTTTCCATGCCGAAATCCATCAGCAGAACGGCAAGCTTTACGTCCTGGACGCAAACAGCTCGAACGGAACGTTCGTCGACAAGAAGCGCATCGCCGTCGGCAAACCCGTGCTCCTCACCAGTGGCTCCCAAGTCAGCTTTGGCGGCACCTGCACGGTGAAAATCGGCTTCGAAAAACGTTCTAAGGATAAGAAGAGTTAAGCGCGGCGCGCCCAGCGAGCCGGAAGGAAAAGACGATGACCCCGAGTTTTGTACGCATATTCCTGGATGGACAGAATGTCGAAGAGCTGGCTCCGTTCCTCATCACGCTCGAATGCACGATCACGCATGAACTGAATCGCCACTCCACGTGCCTGGTCCAGTTCCGCGAACCCCCCGCCTCCCGTTTTTTCTTCGAGGGCAGCCTCGGCAAGGACATGGAAGTGCGCGCCGTGGACGTCGATGGCGCCGAGCTTTCGCTCTTCAAAGGCGTCTTGAAGCAGGCCGACGCCGACTGGGAACTGAACGGCTCGGCCGTGCTCACCTTCAGCGGCATCAGCAAAAGCTACAAGCTCGATACCTTTAACCATTCGCAAACGTTCAATCTTGCCTCCATCACCGATGCCGTTCAGCGTCTCACCGACTCGCTCGGTGGTGACATCATCGTCGACGACCCCGGTCCCCTCACCATGCTCCAGTTCAACGAAACCGACTGGAGCTTCCTGCATCGCTTAGTAGACCGCTTCGGTAGCTTCCTGCGAGTGAAAGGCGACAAGGTCGATGTGCTTGACTCGTTCCAGGACAACGGCGTGGTGCTCGAATGGCGAACCGAAAACGGCCTGAATAAGTTCCGCTCGAGCGGCCGGCTTACGCCCCACTTACTCTTTGGGGTGAACTTCGAAAGCAAATCGGCCACCAGCGAACAAACCGACATGGTGATGGAAGAGGTCCCTTCCGAACAGTCGATGGCCGAGCTCACCTCGGGCGCCATCAACGGCAGCAGCAACCTCGGTCTCGCCTCCGGGCTCTGGAACCGTTATCTCGCCAGTAGCCATGAGCGCTTCGGCAAGCAACTGAAGTTCGAATCCCAGCGCCAGATCATGAGCACCTGTCGCGGCCTGGGCGAAAGCCGGATCCCCGAAATCACCATTGGCGAAAAAGTCGAAATTCGCGGCGACATCGATGTCCCCGGCAAATACGGCGTCATCCGCCTGACGCACAGCTGGCGCCCCGGGCGCGGCTATCGCAACGAGTTCCTCTGCACGCCGTTCAAGCACTACATGGAGCCGGTGGCCCCCAATGTCGTGCGCTATTACGGCCCCGAAGTCGCCCGTGTCGCCGAAACCAGCCCCGCCGAGGAGGGCCGCTCCGCTCACGTGCGAGTCAACTTCCTCTGGAATGACCATAACGACACCGGCTTCATCCCGGTTTCCACGCCGAACGCCGGCGCCAATCGCGGTATCTGCTTCATGCCCGAAGTTGGCGACCAGGTGCTGGTCTTCTTCCGGGGCGGCGACTCCTGCAAGCCCTTTGTCCTGGCCAGTCACTGGAACGGCGTCGACACGCCGCCCATGGACGATCTCCACGGCGGCGAGTATGAGACTAACGAAATCAAACGCATCGTCACCAAGTCCGGCAACCGCATCGTCTTTGACGACAAAGACGGCGACGAGACCATGGTGATGGCCACCCCGCAGCACATCCGGGTCTCGATGTTCGAAGGCGACCGCACCCTGGTGCTGCACTCTGACGGCGACATTCACATCAACGCCGGCGGCACGGTACACATGAAATGCGCGCAATTCCTGCGCGAAGTTGGATAAGGAGGATGGATGGCAACTTTTAACGGCAGCGTGGAAACCCAAACCCGCGTCGACCTCGACGGCGACGCGTTCACGCCGGACATGGGCTCCCTGTCCGGCTCCGGCTTCAAGGAGGACACGCTGGTTCACGGCACGTTGAATCAGAAGATCAACGGCAACATCACCCGCGCCTTTGACTCCAATGAGGACATCATGACGCTCGGCACCCAAACCGAGCAGATCATGACCAACCGGAACCTCACCATCATGGGGCAGGAGAACGAGAAGGTGGTCGGCGGACGCACCACCATGATTGTCGGCATGTTAAACGAGTCCTACGTCGCCGGCCAGATCACCTCCTGCGTCGGGGCCTACAACCGCACCGACGTCGCTCCGGTCACCTGGCTTTGCCCCACGCAGACCATGCTCAATAGCGGTGACCTCTACGAATGCAAGATCTTCGACGGCGCCATCACCGGCATCGCCCAGGCCAACACCGGCGTCAAGATCGAAGCCACCGGCCAGGCTTCCGCTTACACCATCCACAAGATGGAAGCTACTTCCTTCGTCACCGAAATTCAGATGATCAACGGCTCGGCGACGCTCACCTGCAACGAGACCAACGGCATGAGCAACCTCATCAGCGGCATGATCAACAACGCCAGCGGCACCACCGCACGTCTGCGAGCTTTGGACGCGGGGCTGGGCCCGGAAACCAGTCCCCCGCTCGAACTCGGCTGCCCGCCGTTCGACTAAACCGGGCTTCGACCACCACGGAGATAAATTTTGGCGAAGAACGAACCTTACTTACCCTGGCGCAAAGCCGACTCGCTGGTGGGCAGCTCGCTCTACTGGATCCCCGTCACCGGCACGCCCGTGCGCGAGGGCGAAAAGCAGTGGCTGCGGCAGTTTCTGCTCGCCTTCGATCAGGCCATGAAGGCCGCGCTGCAATGCCGCGTGGAGGTCTTCGTCAGCCGCAAGACCATCTTCCCGGACATGATGGACCCCATGCTGCTCAACCAGCAGGCGCTCAATCCCATCCCCGGCGTCATGCGCCTCTACGGGGAGGCCTTGCGCAAAGCGCCGCACGCGCGCGAAATCGAGCGCCTGGTGAAGGAAGGGAAGCAGGACCAGTTGCTCTCCATGGGCACCGACATCGGCTGGTGGTTCGCCAAGAAACAAGCGGACTTCCAGCGTGGCCTCTTCTTTGGCCATGGCGGCATGGTGAACGTCTGGCTGCCCCCCGATCCCAAAACCGCCCCGCCGCCCTTCCATATGCCGGAGAAGATCCTCAAGAATCCGTCGTTCGCCAACATGGACGTCCAGGGTCAGGTCGACCTCACCTATTCGCTGGCGGACTCCTTCCTCCCCAACAGCCTGGCCACCTTCGCTCCCGAACTCAAAGGCGATCCGCAGTACCAGGGCTACCCGTTTGCTCTCGCCTTGCTCAAAAGCCAGGACATCATGAGCGCGCGCGGTGAGCAACGTGAGGAATGGCTCAAGCTCGCCCCCTGCTATCTGTTTGAAAGCCCGGCCGACGCCGGCATCCTGCTGTGGGGCAAGCCCGAGGTCGACGCCGCCATGGAAGCTGCCCTCAACGTCGTGCGTGAGCAGAAACTGGAGTACCCGCTGTGAGTCTGTCGCTGACGATTGAACCTTACGCAAACGACACCGGGTGGAGCGTCTACAAAATCCCGCTGGGCAGTTTCGCCGTCAAACGCGAGTTGCGCCCCATCCTGGCGGCCTTCTACTCCGCGCTCGATGCGCGCGTCAAAACGCGGCACACGCAACTCTCGGCGTTTCTCCAGTACAACCAGCTCAACATTGAGAACGCCGGCATGCTGCTCGCCGAGCGCGGCCGGGACTGGATGCCGGACGTCGGCATCGGCTACGAACCGCACAAGCCGCCGCCCACCCTCTGGACGCGCGACGACTTCCTCAGCCTGGGCATTGGCGAAATGCCGCGCCCGATGATGAACCAGCTTTTCCTGGTCACCACCGGTGACGAACAGTCGCTGCGGGCGATGAATGAATTGGCGGGTTTGGGGCCGGTGCTGGCGATGCGCGGGCCGGCGCAGATCAAAGAAGTCATGAATCTCGGCAAGGACCGGTTCCAGCCCCTGATTCAAGACCTCGCGCTCAAGAACTTCTCCTGGTACGTGCCGTTGTTCAATCTGAAGTCGTTTGAATCCGCCAACGCCACCACCTTCCGGCCCTGGACTTGCGGACTCACCTTCTACCTGCGGGAAAGTCCGGAAGACCAGGGCGTGCTGATCGCGTGCGAAGAGCCGCTGGCGGGTGCCTTCGAAGCGGCTGGCGCGAAGGCGGGGGCCAAGGGCGTCTGGACCTGGTCCGCCTAAAGGACAAATGGGTGGAACCGGGACGGTGGCGATCGCTCTTTGGCGCTCGGCTCAGCCCGTCTCCTCCGCCGGTTCCACCCTCATCAACGTAAGAAGCGATGTTTTTTTCGGCTGCGCCCGAAAAATCCTCACTTCTCGGCCGGCAAGGGAGCAATCAGACTTGGAATGATCACTCCCTGTCCTCCTCCGGTCTTGCCCTATTAACGAAAATGGCCGGCGTTTTTCTCTACGGCCTAACTTTTTGCCCGCGCGATCGCTTTTTTCCAGCCGGCGAACAGCTCCTCGCGACGCTCGGCCGGCATCGCCGGCTCAAAGCGCCGTTCCGGCTGCCAGAACTCCTCCACCGCCGCCACCGACGAGAAGAACCCCGTCGCCAGTCCTGCCAGGTAAGCCGCGCCCAGCGCCGTCGTCTCCACGTCCGCCGGCCGCACGATCGGCTTGCCCAGAATATCGGCCTGGAACTGCATCAGGAAATTGTTGGCCGCCGCCCCGCCGTCCACGCGCAGCTCATGCAACTGCTCGCCCGTATCGCTTTCCATGGCTGAGATGAGGTCGCGCGTTTGGTAGGCCATGCTCTCGAGCGTCGCCCGCACCACATGCGCGCGCATCGTCCCCCGGGTGAGGCCGGTCAGGATGCCCCGCGCCTCCGAATCCCAGTACGGCGCCCCCAGCCCCACGAACGCCGGCACCAGACACACGCCGCCCGCGTCGGGCACCGTCGCCGCCACGGCTTCGCTCTCCGCCGCCGTCGTGATCAGGCCCAGCCCATCGCGCAGCCACTGCACAGCTGCCCCGGCCACAAAGACGCTGCCCTCGATCGCGTACTGCGGCGTGGCATCGGTGCTCGCCGCGGCGGTCGAAAGGAGCCGATTGCGCGACACCGGCTGCTTGCCGCCGCTATGCATCAGCGCGAAGCACCCCGTCCCGTAAGTATTCTTCGAGAGCCCCGGCCGGAAGCACGCCTGCCCCACCAGCGCCGCCTGCTGGTCGCCGGCAATCCCCGCGATCGGAATCTCCGCTCCCAGAAATTCAGCCTTGGCCGTGCCGCACACCGAGCTCGAAGGCACCACGCGCGGCAGCATGGAACGTGTTACGCCAAAGATGCGCAACAGGTCATCGTCCCAGTCCCCGGTCGCGAGGTTATAGAGCATCGTGCGCGAGGCATTGGTCGGGTCCGTCACGTGGACCTCGCCGCCCGTCAGCTTCCAGATCAGCCACGTATCCACCGTGCCGAACAGATAGTCGCCGGCCGGCGCGTGTTGCAGCAGCCACCGCGCCTTGCTCGCCGAGAAGTAGGCGTCGATCACCAGGCCCGTCTTCGCCGTAATCGCGGCGGCGTCGGCGCTCTGCGCCAACGCCTGGCAGAACTCCGCCGTGCGGCGGCATTGCCACACGATGGCCGGCCCGATCGGCTTGCCGGTGTGACGATCCCAAACGATCGTCGTTTCGCGTTGGTTCGTGATGCCGATCGCGGCGATGTTGCTGGCCGGCACGTGCGCCTGCTCCAGCAGCCGGCGGGCAGCGCTCAACTGCGCCTGCCAGATCTCTTCCGGGTCCTGCTCCACCCAGCCGGGGTGGGGAAAACGCGACTCGAAGCTGTTGGCTTCCATCGCCACGCGCTGGCCGCGAGCGTCATAAAGTGCCGCGCGGGCACTGGTGGTTCCTTCATCGAGTGAGAGGAGATATGGCACGGGTTCATTATATGGACATCGGGGCGGCGTACACTAACGAAGAGAAGGAGCGCTCATGCTGCGCAAGATCGGCATCCTGTACGGGATGGAGAATACGTTCCCGCCGGCCTTTGTTGACGAGATCAACCGGCGCAAAGTGGATGGCGTGGTGGCCGAACACCTCCAGGTAGGTGGCGTCAAAATGGCCGACCCGTCGGGTTACCGGGTGATCGTCGATCGCATCTCCCAGGACATCGACTTCTACCGTTCTTTCCTCAAGAACGCGGTGCTGGGCGGCACCACCGTCATCAACAATCCCTTCTGGTGGACCGCGGACGACAAGTTTTTCAACTACGCCCTGGCCCACAAGATGGGCGTCGCCATTCCGCCCACCGTCCTGCTGCCGCATCACTCGCATCCGCCCGGCACCACGGAGCGTTCGATGCGCAATCTCATGTTCCCGCTCAACTGGGAGGAGATCTTCGATTACGTCGGGTTCCCGGCCTTCCTCAAACCCTACGACGGCGGTGGCTGGAAGCACGTCTACAAAGTCGACAATCCGCAGGAGCTCTTCGACCGTTACAACGAAACCGGCGACCTTTGCATGACCCTGCAACGCGCCGTCGACTTCGACGAATACTACCGCTGCTACGTCATCGGCCAGAACAACGTCCACATCATGGCTTACGATCCGCGCGCGCCCCAGGAGGGCCGCTATGTCCTCGACGGTCCGCCGCTCGATCCCGCCATGGAGGCGCGCCTCAAGCGGGATTGCCTCACCATCTGCCGCGCTCTCGGCTACGACATGAACACCGTCGAATTCGCCTGCCAGGATGGCGTCCCCTACGCGATCGATTTTATGAATCCCGCGCCCGACGCCGACATCCGTTCCGTGGGCGACGACAACTTCCACTGGATCGTGAACTCCATGGCCGACCTGGCCATCGAGAAAGCGCTCAGTGACGAAAAACCGGCCACAGAGTTTCGTTGGGCGCGTTTCCTGAATGGGGAGTAACTGATGAGCCGACCGAGCTTCAGTCTGGGGATTGAAGAGGAGTACCAGAGCATCGATCCCGTTACCCGGGATCTTCGTTCGCACATCGAGTTCGAGATTCTCGAAAAAGGCCACAGCATTCTGCGCGAACGGGTGAAAGCCGAGATGCATCAATCGGTCGTCGAGGTCGGCACCGGCGTTTGCCCGAACATCACCGCCGCGCGCGCAGACCTCACCGAGCTTCGCCGTGAGATGATCGGCCTCGCTCGCAAGAATGGCCTGCGGCTGGCCGCCGCCGCCACGCATCCGTTTGCGGACTGGCGTCAGCAGGAGATCTATCCCGATGCCCGTTATCACACCATCGTCGAGGACATGCAGACGGTGGCCCGCTCCAACTTGATCTTCGGTCTGCACGTGCACGTCGGCGTTGAAGATCGCGAGACCGCTATCCACCTGATGAACGCCGCGCGCTATTTTCTGCCGCATATTCTGGCGCTCTCGAGTAACTCGCCCTTCTGGCGGGGCATGGAGACCGGGCTCAAGAGCTATCGCTGTAAAGTCTTCGATAAGTTCCCGCGCACGAATATCCCGGATTACTTCCCGAGTTACGGCGAATACGAGTCCTTCATCAACTTACTCATCAAGACCAATTGCATCGATAACGCCAAGAAGATCTGGTGGGACATCCGCCCCCATCCCCACTTTCCCACTCTGGAGTTCCGCGTAATGGATCTGCCGATGCGCCTCGACGAGACGCTCGCCATTGCCGCTCTTTGCCAGGCCACCCTCGCCAAGCTCTGGAAGCTGCACTCCAACAATCAGGGCTTCCGGCTTTACCGTCGCCTGCTCATTATGGAGAACAAGTGGCGTGCGGCCCGCTACGGCCTCGACGGTAAGCTCATCGACTTCGGCAAACAAACCGAAGTCCCCATGCGCGACCTGATGTTCGAGTATCTGCACTTCATTGATGACGTCGTCGACGAACTCGGTTCGCGCAACGAGATCAACTACGTCTACCGCATGCTCCAGGAAGGTAGCGGCGCGGACCGTCAATTGCGTGTCTTCCGCGAAACCGGCGACCTGAAGAAAGTGGTCGACTACATCATCGCCGAGACCGAGGCCGGCGTCTTTAGCGACGCGTCGGAGGCGCTACCGGCATGAACTTCGCTCAGCTGCCCTTCGACCCTGAACTGACTCCCGGCGCGCGCAACGCCATCCGCACCTGCCTGCGCATCCAGCCCGAAGAACGCGTCACGCTCATCACCGACGAAGCCTGTCAGGAGATCGCCGCCTCACTCGTCCAGGAGATCGAAGCCGTCGGCGCGCCTTACGCCGCTTTCCGTCTCGAAGACCTTTGCCGCCGCCCGTCACCCGACATGCCGGACGCCATCCTTGCCGACATGGAGCAAAGTCAGGTCAGCATCTTCGCCGTCGTCGCCCAGCAGAACGAACTCAAAAGCCGCATGCAGATGACCGACGTCGTCAACCGCCGGAAGATGCGTCACGCCCACATGGTGAACATCGAAAAGCGCATCATGCTGCAAGGCATGCGCGCCGACTTCCTGAAAGTCGACGAACTCACCGCCAAGGTGCGCCAGATCGGCGCCGACGCCAGGTTCATCCACGCCAAGACGCCCTATGGCACCGACCTCACCGCCCGCATGAACCCTGACTATAAGTGGATCAAAACCAGCGGCATCATTTCGAGCATGAAGTGGGGCAACCTGCCGGGCGGGGAAACCTTCACCACTCCCGGCGAAGTAAATGGCGTGTTTGTGATCGATGGCGTCGTGGGTGACTACCTCTGCGCCAAGTACGGCGACTTACGCGAGACACCGCTCACCATCGAAGTGAGGGGTAATCGCCTGACCTCCGCCGAAAGCTCCAACCGTGAACTGCGCGACGAGTTCTGGGAGTATACGCACCGCGACGAAAATTCTGACCGGGTCGGCGAGTTCGCCATCGGCACGAATCTGGCGCTCGACGACGTCATTGGCAACATCCTCCAGGACGAGAAGATCCCCGGAATCCACATTGCCTTCGGCAATCCCTACGGTGCCCACACCGGTGCGGACTGGTATTCCTCCACTCACATCGACGTCGTCGGCCGTAAGTTCGACATCTGGGCTGACGACCGCCAGATCATGCGCGGTGGTAAGTTCACCGCCGACTTACTGCCGGCTTAGAACTTACTGGCGCACCGGCGCCCGTACCGGTTGCCCGGCCCGCTCGGACTCCACCACCTTGCCATCGCGCACCACAAACTTGCCGCCGATCAGCACGGCCTGCACGCCCGTCGAGAAGACCGCCGCTTTCTCGTAAGTCGCTTGATCTTTGATCGTGTCCGGGTCGAACAAGGTCAGGTCCGCGTCCGCCCCCAGGCGGATGCGGCCTTTGTTCCGCATCGCCGGCACGCGATCCTGCAGCCGCATCGCCGGCATTAGCGTCATCTTGCGGATGGCATCCATCAGGCTCAGGCTGCCTTCCTCGCGCACATACTTACCCAGCACGCGCGAGAAGGTCGCCGCCGAGCGAGGATGCCCCTCACCCGGCTTCACGTCAAAGCCGTCGGACGCAATCATCGTCAACGGACTTAGAATCGCCAGCCGCACGTTCTCTTCCGTATTCGAATGCGTGATCACCAGTCCGCCTTGCTTCCGGTACTTCAGAAACGTCTCCCGTGTCAGCCGCTCGCCGGTCGCGCTCCACTGCAGCCGCTGATAGTCTGCCGGCAGACGATCCACATAGCTATCGAACAGCGCGGACTCAATCCGCGTCGCGCCCGCCGCATAAGGATACGCCTCGGTAGTGACATCCACACCATGCGCCTTCGCCTCGGCGATCGTCTCCAGCAATCGCGCCGTCGCCGCCGCGCCGCTCGAGTTGATGTGCACCACATGCAGTTTCGCCCCGGTGATGGCCGCCGCGGCAATCACCTCACTCAGCCCCAGTTCGCGATCGGCCAGTGCGCCGGCCGCGCTCGACGCGCCGCGGATGTGCACGTGGCAGGTAGCCCCATACCGCGCCGCGATGCGGAACATATCGATGATCTCGCCATAGGAAGCGGCCTGTGTATAGGCGATGCCGAAACCAATCGCCGGCGCCCCCAACCGCAAACCCTCCTCCAGTCCGCGCTTCACTGCCGCTAGTTGCTCGGGCGTCGTCCGCTCATACGCCGCCGGACCCGTCGGGAGAAAGTCGCCCTTGTCCCCCATGACCTTCATCCGCGTCGGCGCATGACCGATGGCGGCCCCGTAGTTGATATAGCTCTTGCCGGCGCGCTCGGCATAATACTTCTCGATGTCCGCCACCCCGATCTCGAGCTCGAGCGTCGTCGTGACGCCGTCCATCGCCTGATAACGCCCGCTCGCCGGATCGATGCCATGCCAGTGCAGGTCGATAAAGCCGGGCGAAAGCACCAGCCCTTTGGCATCCAGTTCGGCCCGGCCCTGCAGCGGACCTTCGCTCACCGAGGCAATCTTCCCCCCGGTGATGCCGACGTTGCGGATCGCGTTCAAACCGCTTTCCGGATCCAGAACTCGCGCGCCTCGAATCACGAGGTCATGCGTTTGAGCGAGCAGAGAGAGCGACAGCAGACTGGCTAAGAAAATCCGCACGGCGAAAGTATCGCACGCCTGGCCATGCTCGATAATGACCTCATGGGGACCAAAGCCGCCACCATCGCCGAACCTTGGCCGGCCGTGCAGACCATTGCCGTGCCCTGGACCATCTGGAGTTGCGTCCTCGCCGTCACCTCCGTCATGATCGGCGCCCATTGGGACATCGCCTGGCATCGCTCCATCGGCCGGGACGACTTCTGGACGCCTCCGCACATGGCCATCTACTTTTGCGGCGTCCTCGCCGGCCTCGCTTGCGCCTGGCTGATCCTCGCCACCACCTTCGATCGCGCGCGCCAACAGAGCACCGTCCGCATCTGGGGACTGCGTGCGCCGCTCGGCGCGTTCATCATCGCCTGGGGCGGCGCGGCGATGCTCACGTCGGCTCCCTTTGACGATTGGTGGCACAACGCTTACGGCCTTGACACCAAGATCCTCAGTCCGCCGCACGTCGTGCTGATCCTCGGCATCTTCGGCGTGATGATGGGTACCATGCTCCTCATTCTCGGCCGCATGAATCGCGCCGCCGAGCGCGAGCGGCGCGTCCTCTCGATGCTTTTTCTCTACGTCGGCGGGATGCTTGTGGTGCTGCTGTCCATCCTGCTGATGGAAGTCACCAACCGCGTGCAGATGCATAACGCCGGCTTCTATCGCGTCGTGGCCGTCTCGATGATTCCGGCGCTGGTCGGCGTCGGCCTCGCGTCACGTCACCGCTGGGGCGCCACGATCGCTGCCGCGCTCTACATGCTCACCATCGGCTTGTTCATCTGGATCCTGCCTTTGTTTCCCGCCGCGCCGAAACTCGGTCCCGTCTACTATCCGGTGACGCACTTCGTCCCTCCTGGCTTCCCGATGCTGCTGATTGTCCCCGCGCTGGTGATCGATGGGCTGCGCGCGCGTTTTGCCAGTTGGCCCGCGTGGAAACTTGGCCTCCTGATCGGTGCCACGTCGCTCCTCGCCTTCGCCGCCGTGCAGTACCCCTTCGCCAACTTCCTGATGACCGATGCCAGCAAGAATTGGTTCTTCGGCACCCACTACTACGACTTCGCCGCGCGTCCCACCTCCTACACCCGACGCGGCCTCTTCTTCCTCACCGATAAGACGACCAATCAGTTCATCACGCGCATGGCGCAGGCCACCGGCTCCGCCATGCTGATGGCCTGGTTCGGCCTCGCCTGGGGCGGTTGGATGCGCCGGATCGTCCGATGAAACGACTCCTGCTGCTTTGTCTCGTGTTGCCACTCTCGGCCCACGTCGGCAGTCCCGACATCTATCTCGAAGGCGCGGCCGGACCCTACCCGCTCCTGGTCACCGTTCGTCCCCCGTTGGTCATTCCCGGCGTCGCCGAAGTTGAAGTGCGCGCCTTGGCCGACGGCGTCCGCCGGGTTTCGATCACGCCCACGCCCATGCAGGGACCCGGTGCGCGCTTCGCTCCCACGGCCGACGTTACCCGGCAGGACGCGACGGACCGTCGCTTCTTCACCGGCTCCCTTTGGATGATGTCCAGCGGCTCCTGGCAGGTCCGCGTCAAGGTCGACGGCGACCGCGGCTCCGGCGAACTGCGCGTCCCCGTCCCCAACGCCTCGCTCCGCACGCTGCCGATGGAGGGCGCGCTGGGGTGGATCCTCTTCGCCCTGATGCTGCTGCTGGTGGCTGGTCTGGTCTCGATCGCCGGCGCCGCCGTTCGCGAAGCCCAACTCACCGCGGCCCGCCTGCCGGGGGCGCGCGAACTCCGCCAAGGCCGCATCGCGATGTTGGCCGCCGCCGTCCTCATCGGCCTCGTGTTGTGGGGCGGCAACCTCTGGTGGTCCGCCGAAGCCAGCGGCTACGACAACTATCGCTATAAAGCGCTCAAGATCATCCCCGCCTACCACGACGGCCTCCTGAAGCTGCAACTCGAGCACACCGGCTGGTTCCAGAAAGACACCCTCGACGACCTGGTGCCGGACCACGGCAAGATCATGCATCTGTTCGTCGTCCGCCTCCCGGACCTCGACCGCGTCTGGCATCTCCACCCCGAACTCACCGCGCCGGGCCAGTTCCAGCACGCCCTCCCCGCCATGCCCGCCGGGCATTATCAGCTCTACGCCGATATCGTGCACAGCAACGGCTTCCCGGAAACTCTGGTCACCGAACTCGACCTGCCCGCCGTCCCTGGCGCGCCGCCCGCCGAAGATGACTCCGCCGCCATCGTCGGCCAGCCCTTGCGCGACGGCTACCGCATCACCTTCGAAACCGCCTCCGAACCCCTCGTCGCCAAGCAGCCGGCCAACCTGCGCTTCCGGCTCCAGGACGCCCAGGGCCAACCTCCGCCGGACCAGCAGCTTTACCTCGGGATGCCCGGCCACGCCATGGTCCTCAAGATGGACCGTACCGTGTTCGCCCACCTCCACCCCACCGGCACCGTGCCCATGGCTGCGCTGGAAGTCGCCGCTCAGGGCCAACTCGGCCAGGATCCGCACGCCCTGCATCGCCTACATTCCACGGCCATGCCCAGCGTCGTCGGCTTCCCTTACGGCTTTCCTTCGCCGGGCCACTATCGCCTCTTCGTACAAATGAGGCGCGGCGGCCACGTCGAAACCGCTGCCTTCGATTTGCATGTAAAATGATGCTGTTTCTGGTACCGGACCTCTCCACGTACTAGGACCGTATATCATAGGAAGAATGACCTTTTTCGCGTTGCCTGGTGCGACGGCGGCTGGGGACCGGATGGCCGCCGCTTCCGCGCTGCAAACGCCTTCGGAGGTTCGGGCGACTGACCCGGCTTCCGAACCCGTGGCCCGCCGCTGGCCGCGCTGGCAGGGAATCTGAATGCTACAAGCCATCAACTTAACCAAGAGCTACCGCCAAAAGGTGGTGCTCAGCGGGCTGAATCTCGAAGTGCTGCCCGGTGAGCTGTGCTGCTTGCTGGGCCGCGACGGGGCAGGGAAATCGACCGCCATCGACCTCTTCCTCAACCTCACCAAGGCCACCAGCGGCAACTGCATGATTGGCGGCTTCAACGTCGCGCTCTCGCCGATGAAGCCCAAAAGCCTCATCGCCTACGTGCCCTCCACCTTGCCGCTCTACGACGAACTCACCGGTCTCGAAAATTTGCAGTACTTCTCCGCCATGGCCGGCTTTGACGAACTCAGCAAAGCGGACACGGCTCGCCTGTTCAAGGAACTCGGCGTCGACGAAGGCCTCGTGAACGAACGCGCGTCCACCTATTCGATCGACGCCCGCCAGCGGATTGGCCTCGCCATCGCCGTCGCGCGCGACGCCAAAGCGCTCTTGCTCGACGAGCCCACGCTTCACATGGACGCTGCCACCGCCCGCCAATACACCGCACTCGTCCGCTCGTACGCCGACGGCGGCATCACCGGCGAAAAGGTCGCCGCGCTGATGACCACCTCCTCCGCTGAACTCGCCGCGGAGTTCGCGCACAAGGCCGCCTTGCTGCGCAACGGCAAGCTCGTCGGCATCCTCGATCGCGAAGACCTCGACGACCGCGAGTTCGCCGACCAGTGCCTGGAGCACGTGAAGCAATAACCATGGCCTCCACCAGTAATCAGGAACATAAGCAGATCGCCGGCCAGCAGGGTCCGGTGCCCGTCAGCATCGTCACCGTCAGCGACACCCGGACTCCGGAAACCGACGTCAACGCCCGGTTTCTCCGCGCGCAGATCGAGGCCGCCGGCCACCGCGTGGCTGACTACCGTCTGATCAAAGACGAACCCGCCCAGGTGGAAGCCACCCTCGACGAACTCGTCGCCGGCGAAGCCCGCATCGTCCTCTGGAACGGCGGCACCGGCATTGCGCCGCGCGACACCACCTACGACGTCCTCGCCCGCAAACTCGAAAAGACGCTGCCCGGGTTCGGCGAGCTGTTTCGCATGTTCAGCTACGAACAGGTCGGCGCCTCGGCGATGCTTTCGCGCGCCGTTGGCGGCGTCTATCGCGGCAAAGTCATCCTGTCGACGCCTGGTTCCCCCGCCGCGGTGGAACTCGCCTGGGAGAAGTTAATTGGGCCGGAACTCGAGCATCTGGCCTGGGAAGTGGTGCGGTAGACCCAATGATCCTGACCATTGCACTCAAGGAGTGGAAAGAGTTTTGGCGCCACCGCGGCATGCGGCTGATGGTCCTCACCTTCCTCGCCATCTATGCCCTCTCGGTCGTCCTCGGCGTCGTCGAGCATAGCCGCTACGAGAATGATCGCGTCGCGGCCGAAAAGGGCGTTCGCCAAGCCTGGCTGAACCAGGGCGAAAAGAACCCCCACGCGGCGACGTACTTCGGCACCGTGGCTTTCCCGCGCAAGTCCGCCCTCTCGATTCTGGAGCCCGGCGCCCTGCCGTATATGGGCGTCGCTGCTTACCTTCGCGCCGAACAGCGCACGGAGTTCATCGATGCCCCCGCGCGCGACGAGTCGCCGCTGGCCGGTCTGGTCCAACTCACGCCCGCCTTCTGCTGGCAGGTGCTGTTCCCGCTGCTGATCGTCCTGCTCACTTACTCCGCCCTCGCCCAGGACCGCGAAACCGGCATGGAGCGCTATCTGATGGCCGTCGGCTCCAACCGCGCCACGCTCGTCTTCGGCAAGACCTTCGGCGTCGGCCTGGTGGTCCTTGCCGTCTTCCTCACCGCGTTCAGCTTCGGCGGCCTGGTGGCCTCCGTCGCGGGCGGCTTCGGTGCCGAAGACACCAGCGCCCTGCTGCTCCTTGGCCTGTTCTATCTGCTCTTTAACGCCACGGTGTTCTTCTTCGCACTCGCCGTTTCCGGACTCGCCACCACCGTCCGCCAATCGCTCACCGGCGGCCTCGCCGTTTGGCTCCTGCTCTGCATCATCCTGCCGCGCTGGGTCGCCGATATTGGCCGTGTCGCCTGGTCGTCGCCCTCGTCGGTGGAACTCGCGCGCATCACCGAACTCGACCTCGAGAAAGGCTTCGACGACCGGCCTCCCCGCGATCAGCGCATGGAGACCACGCTCAACCTGCTGTTCACGGAACTCAAGGTCGGGCGTCGCGAAGACCTCACCGTCAACCTGCCCGGCTTCATCTTCATCGCCGAAGGCGAAGTGCAAAGCGCC
>JBGAHE010000086.1:0-31456 GCA_044226365.1 Bryobacteraceae bacterium | reverse complement strand
GCTCCAACGCCCCGCCCATGCGGACGGCGACGGGCATCTCGACCGAAGCGGTCTACATCTTCCACAACATGGTCCGCCGTCTGGTAACCCAATACCAGCCGGAATATCTCGCGGCAATTTTCGAGAGCGAAGGCAAAACTCTGCGCGAGCAGGAGTTCGCCGCCTACAAGGCGAACCGGACGGAAACGCCCCCGGACCTGCTCGCCCAGATTCCCTGGGTGCGTAAAACCCTGGAGGCGCTACGCGTCCCCGTCATCGAGTCTGATGGCTATGAAGCCGACGATGTAATCGGCACCCTCGCCAGAATGGCGCCTTGCGACGTGGTGATCGTCTCGAGCGACAAGGACATGCTGCAGTTGGTGGACGAACGCGTCCGCGTCCTCAATCCGATGAAGGACGACATTCTCTACGACGCGGACTCCGTGCGCGAGTACATGGGCGTCGCGCCCGGCCAGGTGCGCGACCTGCTCGCCTTGAAGGGCGACGCCGTCGACAACATCCCCGGCGCCCCGGGCATCGGCGACAAAGGCGCCAAGGACCTCATCCTGCGCTTCGGCTCGCTCGACGAGTTGCTCAACCGGGCGGCGGAAGTCGAAAAGAAGACTTACCGCGAAAGCCTGCTGAACCATCGCGAGCAGATCCTGCTGAGCCAGCGTCTGGCGACCATCGAATGCAATATTCCCCTGACGGTGACGCTCGACGACCTGGTGCGTCAGGAGCCCGACCTGAACCAGTTGCGCGAAATCTATCGCACGCTTGAGTTCTTCAGCCTGCTGGCCCAGACCGGTCCCGCGGAGAACGAAGCGCCGCCCGCCCCGGAAGATTTCGCCGGCTTTCTGACGGCCGAGGAAGGACGCGAGTGGCTCGCCGCGCTACCGCCGGAGGCACCCGCGGGGGTCGCCTTCGCAGCCGACCGGGCCGCCGTCTCCGCCGCAGCTGGAGTCTCCCGCTCCTTCCCGCGCGAGGCGCTCGACGCCTTGGGCCCGCGACCGCTGGTGCTGCACAACTGGAAAGCGAATCCGTTCGGCGACCTCGCCAGCGTCCACGACGTGATGCTGACGGGCTTTTTGCTACTCGCCGATCCTGGCGACGTCGACTTGGCCGCGCTCTCCGAGCGCTACCTCGGCCGCAAACTGGGCGCATCGCTCGAGGCCAGTGCGGCGGCCTTATTCGAGCTCGGTCCGAAGCTCGACGAAATGGTGGATGCGCAGCCCAAGTTGCGCGAGATCTACCAGACGCTCGACCGGCCGTTATTGCCTGTGCTCGCCGCCATGGAGCGCGACGGCATCACCGTCGATCGCGGCATGCTCGGTCAACTGTCGGCCCGCATGGACGAAGTGCTCGGCGCCCTCACCAAAGAAATCCATGGACTGGCCGGACGCGAGTTCAACATCAATTCGCCGCAACAATTGGGCAAGGTGCTCTTCGAAGAGCTAAACCTGCCCGCGCCCGTGAAGACCGGCAAAGGCAAAGTGATCTCCACCGCCGCCGACGTCCTCGAGGGCCTGGCCGACGAGTACCCGATCGCCCGGCAGGTGCTCGAATATCGCCAGGTCTCGAAACTCAAGGGCACTTATGTCGATGCCCTCCCCGCCCTGCTCGGCGACGACTCGCGGGTCCACACCACCTTTAACCCCACCGGTGCCGCCACCGGCCGCATGTCATCCAACAACCCGAATCTGCAGAACATTCCGATCCGCACCGAACTCGGTCGCGAGATTCGTGCCGCCTTCGTCCCTCGCCCCGGTTGGGTGCTGGTGAAGGTGGACTATTCGCAGATCGAGCTGCGCCTGCTGGCTCACTTCTCCGGCGACGCGGTGCTGGTCGAGTCGTTCGTGCACGGCGAAGACATTCACACCCGCACCGCTGCCGAAGTCTTCGGCGTGCCGCCGCTGATGGTGACGCCCGAGCTGCGCCGCAATGCCAAGGCCGTGAACTTCGGGATCGTCTACGGACAGACCTCTTTTGGCCTCAGCGTCGCGCTCGGCATTCCGCGCGGGGAGGCCGACACCTACATCAAGAACTACTTCTCGCGCTATTCCGGCGTGAAGAAGTACATCGAACGGACCATCGCCGACGTCCGCAAGTCGGGCTTCGCAGAAACCCTGTTTGGCCGGAGGCGGCCCATTCCCGACATGTCGAGCAAGAATCCGAATGCCCGCGGCTTCGCGGAACGCACCGCCGTCAACACGCCGCTCCAAGGCACCGCGGCAGACCTCATCAAGCTCGCCATGTTGCGCATCGATCAGCAACTGCGCGAAGAAGCCTGGCAAGCGCGAATGCTGCTCCAGGTGCACGACGAACTCGTCTTTGAAGCCCCCGCGGAAGAAGCCCCACGGCTGGCGCGAATGGCCAAGCAGACCATGGAAGGCGTACACAAACTGAACGTGCCGCTAATTGCCGACGCCACGCAAGGGCCGAACTGGCGCGACGCCAAGTAGTCGAACCAAAGCGAAAGCCCCGCTACAGCCGAAGCTGCAGCGGGGCTTTTTTTGCAGTTGTGCGATTGAGTTAGCGCACCGCCGAAGTGCTTGACGTAGTCGTCGTGGTGGTCACTTGAATGGGCGAGCCACTTACCACCAGCTCCACCCGACGATTCGTGCGGCGGCCATCGGCCGTGTTGTTATCCGCCACCGGCATCGACTCGCCGAAGCCCTTCGACGTGATCGAATCCGCCGCCACACCGTTCGACACCAGGAAGCGGCGCACGCTTTCCGCGCGGCGTTCCGACAACACCTGGTTCGAAGCATCGTCGCCCACGCTGTCGGTGTGGCCTTCTACTTCCAGCTTCAGGCCGGGGTGCGCGAGCACGATCCCGGAGATGCGAGACAGCTTCTCGCGAGCGCCGGGCTTCAGCGTAAACTGACCCGTGTCGAACAGGACGTCTGACATGTTCACGATCAGGCCGCGGGCCGACTCACGAGTCTGCAGCACCACGTTCAACTGCTGCAGTAACTCAGCACGCGCTTGGGCCGCCTGTGCTTCCGCCTGCGACAGCTTGTCCTGCAGACCCTGCTGGGCCAGCTTCGCCGCATTCAGATCCGCTTCCGCCTTGCTCCGTACAGCTTCCGCTTCCGCCTTAGCCTTGTCGGCCAGGCGCTGCGCGTTCAAAGTCTCTTCCTTCAAACGAGCCTGCTCCTGCGCCGCGGCTAAACGAGCCGCTTCGGTTTCCATTCGCAAACGAGCCTGCTCCGTAGCAGCTTCCTTCTGCGCGGTCTCCGCTTGCAGACGCGCTTCGGCCGCCATCATCTCGGCCCGCTGACGCTCCCGGCGTTCCTGTTGGGCCATGAACTGGGCATTCCGCTCCGCTTCTAAAGCCAGCTTGCGATCGGCTTCCGCCAACTCACGTTTGCGAGCCTCTTGCTCGGCAGCGGTCTGCGCCGAGGCCACTCGATTGGCGGCGGCCACTCGTTCCGCTTCCAGCGCCTCCTGCTCCTGTTTCTTCACCGTGATGATGCGGGCGTCCTCCGCCAGTTGCGTCACGTTGCGGGCCAGAGTCTGCACCTTTTTCTTGTCCTGCTTCGATCGGAAGAAACCTTCCGCATTGTAGAGGTCGGTTTCGGCTTTCTTCAGTGTGTCGCCGGCGTAGGTCGCCGCGCCCATCGAACGGGCGATCGCCACCGCGTGACGAGCCTCGAGCAGGTCGAGCGGAGCATCCTTGTTCTCACGAATCTTCGCGCGATCGGCCGCCGGCAGGCGGTTCACAAACGCGCCCTTCTGCAGCAGCTCATACTTTGCGTCGATCGTCGAGATCGTACCGGTCGTGCCCGGCTTCAAGACGTTTTCCATCACGACGAAGTCGCTGGGCTGCGACACCGCATAGTACGGTTCAGCGGTCACAATCAAGCCAAAGGACTGCAATTCCGTCGCGCCCTGCAAACGCGCATGATCGCCATCGAGCATCAGTTCGCCCAGGTTCTCCGCGCGGCCTTCCGGCGTGATCGCCCAGACGACGTAGGTCAGCAGATCCGGTCCCAAGCTCTGCGCCGGCGGCATCTTGTCGACATCCACTTGAACTTTGGTGGCGCCTGTCTTGCTTTCCACCTTCGCTTCGCCAACTGCTTTGGGCAGATCACCAGTACCTTCGAGGCCAACGACGGTCGAACCCTGCCGGTGATGATAATTGATCGACTTAATCGACCGCGAAACAGCGGTGGTGCGGAAAATCGGCACGCCATCGCGCGTCGTTTCGGGCAGATTCGTTTGAGTGGGATTCGGGACCTGCGCCACGGCGAATACCGCCATACCGGCAGCCATGCCGAAAGTCCTGAGGTGATTGTTGAACTTCATAATTACGCCTCCTTGTTGAGCCAACGCCATCTACTATGCAAACGGCATGCCATAGTGTAAAGACGCAGGAAATAAGCAAGTTAATTGTTACTTCTTAGGCCTTCCGGAGCAGGATTTTCCGTCGCCCCGACTGAAACGGCAAGAACTGCAGCTTAAGATTGAAGCAATGAAGGATTCCGAAGTCTTCCTCGCCGAGATGGGCACCGCGGCGCATAATTTACGCGAGCCGCTGCGCATGGTGCGCTGCTACGCGGACATTCTGAGCGATCCTTCCGCAGACCAGGCCGAATGCATCGCCCGCATCCAGGACGGCGCCGAGCGCCTCGAGAAACTGCTGACCGGTATGTTCGAGGTGCTGCAAATGCCGCGGTACTACCAACCGCGCCGCGTGGATCTCGATGACGTGCTGCTCAATGCGATGGCCCGCCTCGAACCCGCCCGGCGCACCGGCATTCGCACCGGCACCTTACCCGCGGTCCACGGCGATTTCGACATCCTCACCGAGGTCTTCTCCCGCCTGCTCGAGAATGCACTGAAGTTTCATGGCGACCGGCCGGTGGACGTCGCCATTCAAGCGCACGGCGGCCCGAATGGCCAAGTGGAAGTCACTGTGCAGGACCATGGCATCGGTATCGAAGCCAGCCAGCGCGAACGCTGCTTCGAGATGTTCCGTCGTCTGCACGGACGCGAAGTTCCCGGCGAAGGTTTTGGCTTAGCTTACGCGCGCCGTGCCGTCGAACTGCACGGCGGCCAGATCCGCCTGGAGGGCGCGCCGGGCAAGGGCACCACGGTCATTTTCACGCTGACGGCAGCGGACTAGTTGGCGTCGTCTTCCTCTTCGGGCTCCGGCGGCGCGCCCTCGGCCCGCAACGCAGCCAGACGATTGTGCAAGGTGCGCACGCTGATCTCGAGCAAACTGGCCGCCCGTTTCCGGTTCTGGTTCACATGCTTGAGCGTGAGTTGGATATAGGCGTCTTCCACTTTGCTGAGCGGTTCGCCGGCGCGGAAACTGATGAGGCCATCGTCGGTCGCGATCGGCTCAGGCGCTTCCACCACGCCTTCCGGCTTGGTCTCGGAATCGATCAGCAGATGGCGCGGCTGGATCGGCCCGTCCCACGCCAGAATCACGGCCCGTTCCATCACGTTGCGCAATTCCCGAATGTTCCCGGGCCAATGATGCGCTTCCAAACGGCTCAACACCGCGGGCTCAATGCGGGTCACGGTCGCGCCATGCTTGCGATTCAAGGCCGTCAACATCGACTCGGCAATGGGCGCAATGTCTTCCTTGCGTTCGCGCAACGGCGACAGCTCGATATGGAAAACATTGATGCGGTAAAAGAGATCCTCGCGCAGATACTTGTCGCGCAACGCGGCTTCGAGCGGTCGATTGGTGGCCGCCACAATGCGGGTGTCAATGTCGATCTCCGCGCGCCCGCCCAGCCGGCGCACGCGACGGTCCTCGAGCACGCGCAGCAGCTTCGACTGCGTGCCCAGCGGCATCTCGCCCAACTCATCCAAAAACAGGGTGCCGCCGTGCGCTTGTTCGAAGCAGCCCGCGCGACGGTCCATCGCGCCCGTGAACGCGCCCTTTTCGTGACCGAACAGCTCGCTCTCGATCAACGTCTCCGGTAACGCGGCGCAGTTGATCGCCACAAACGGCTGATTGCGGCGCGGACTCAGCTTGTGAATCTCGCGAGCCACCAATTCTTTGCCCGTGCCGCTCTCGCCGCTGATCATCACCGAGGCCGTGCTGGGCGCTACTTGGCGAATCAGGTGGAAGACCTTCTGCATGGTCTTCGACGTCCCCACCATATCGCCCAAATAACCGCGATTGGCCAGATCCCGCTTGAGTGACTGCGTTTCGAGATCCAGCCGCCGGTGACCGATCGCCCGTTCCAGCAATGCCTTCAGCGCGTTGCTCTTGACGGGCTTCTCGAGAAACCAGAATGCATGCAGATCATGCACGGTCGAGAGCGCTTTATCAAGACTGCCGAAGCCGGTGAGCACGATGGCCGGGCGCGTATCGCCAGCCGCGCGCAAGGTCTGCAGGAACTCGATGCCGTCCATGCGCGGCATCACCAGATCGGTGACGATCACATCGGCATCGAAGCTTGCCAAGCGGTCAAGGGCCTCTTGTCCATCCGCCGCTTCCGCCGAATCCCAACCGCCATCGAGCACAATCGCACGCAGACTTTTCCGCAACAATTCGTCGTCATCGACAATCAACACACGCCCGGTGGCGACTTTCGCTTCCATCGCTGTCATGGTACCCAAAAAAGCAAACGCCGCGCGGTCCATCCGGACCAGCGCGGCGAATTTTCCACTTGCGGAAGGGGGCCTACGGCTTACCCGCCAACGTCTTTTCATCGTGGCGCGACATCCAATCGGACACTTGGCGCTCAGCCTCTTCTTTGGCGATTCCATAGCGCTCCTGCACTTGTCCGATCAGTTGATCCTTCTTTCCTTGGATCTTATCGAGATCGTCATCGGTGAGCTTGCCCCACGTCTCACGAGCCGACCCCTTCAACTGCTTCCACTTGCCTTCTACTTGATCCCAATTCATGTTAAGGATCTCCTTTCCGCAATCCGTTATTGCAATTGGGGGGCCAACCGTTAAAGGCGCAACGGTTGCACTCCCACCACGCAAGAGTTACCGCCTCCCCCAGCCGAAAAGCCCGAATTAACAGGCAAAACCTGCGTTTGGCACAATGGCCACGCGATTGCAATGGCAGAAGCATGGACGCGAAAACAATTCTGACTCTCACGGCCTTAGCCTTCTCCACGACGGCCTTTGCAGCCGACCGCGCGGAAGACTCGAAAATCACGGAACGCCTGCAAGCGGCGACCACGACCTTTCAGGAAATTATGGCTTCCCCCGACCAGTCGATCCCCCTCGATCTGCTCGAACGGGCTCACTGCGTAGTGATCATCCCGGGCTTAAAGAAAGCGGGCTTCATCGTGGGCGCCAAGTACGGACGCGGTTTCATGACCTGCCGTAATGCCAACCGCTCCGGCTGGACGAATCCGGCGGCCATGCGGCTCGAGGGCGGTAGCCTCGGCCTGCAGATTGGTGTCGGCGAAACTGACTTGGTGCTGCTGGTAATGAACAAAAGCGGCGCCGATCGTCTGATGCAGTCCCAATTCAAGGTGGGTGGCGAGGCAGCCGCTATGGCGGGCCCGGTGGGCCGCACCGCGCAGGCGGAAACCGACGCGTATATGCGCGCTGAACTCCTTGGCTACTCCCGCTCACGCGGTCTGTTTGCGGGCGTCTCGATCGAAGGCTCCACCTTGCGGCAAGACCTCGACGATAACCGCGACCTCTACGGCAGCCGTTATAGCACCGCTGAAATCATCCGCGACGGCAAGGGTACCACCCCGGCCGCTGCTTCCCCGTTGCTCAGCCAGCTGTCGAAGTACTCATTCCGTGAACTGCACAAGTAACAACTACACGATTCGAAAGGATATGACCATGCACAATCATGATCGTGGCGTGTGCGCCACCGACGCCCTCCTGTTTATGGTGGGCGCCGGACTGGGCGTCGGTCTCGGGATCATTCTGGCGCCGAAATCCGGCCAGGAAACCCGCGACGCCATTCGCGAGAAAGTGTCCAACGGCAAGGAGTTCGTTGCCCGCCAGGGTAATGAGCTGAAGGCCAAGGCCACCGACCTCGCCGACAAGAGCAAGGAAACGCTGGAACGGCATCGTTCGAGCGTCACGGCGGCTCTCGACGCTGGCCGGCAGGCCTACCGCGAAACCGTCGAAAGCGTTTAAGAGGAGGACCTATGAAGAGCATTATTTTGGCGGGAATTCTTGCTGTTTCCTGCCTCGCAGGTCAGGAACCGGATAACACCAAAACGAATAAGCGGGATCGCGCGGAAGGTGCCCTGACGGCGGATCAACAAAAGATGAATCCGTCCGACCGGGAACTCGCTCGCAAGATCCGCAAGTCGGTCGTGGATGACAAGTCGCTCTCCACCTATGCCCATAACGTCAAGATCATCGTCCGTGACGGCACGGTGACCCTGCGCGGGCCGGTGCGGTCGGCGGCGGAGAAGGATGAGATCGGCAAGAAAGCTGTCGATATCGCCGGAGCCGCCAAGGTCACCAACAATCTGGAGATTACTCCGGAAACCAAGTAGTCGCAAACAAGAACAACAGAAAGATCTAAGGAGATAGAGACATGGCTAAGAACACTTCCGTATTCGGGATTTATCGCTCACGTTCGGGCGCGGAAAACGGTGTGGACGCCTTGCGCAGCGCTGGCTTCCGCAACACGGACATTTCGGCTTTGCTCCCCGATAACGCGGGCACCAAGGACTTCGCTCACGAGATGAACACCAAGGCGCCGGAAGGCGCGGCCACCGGCGCTTCCGCCGGCGCGGTGCTCGGCGGCGCGCTGGGCTGGCTGGCCGGCATTGGCGCGCTGGCGATCCCCGGTGTGGGTCCCTTCATCGCCGCGGGCCCGATCATGGGCGCCATGGCGGGCGTCGGCGCGGGTGCTGTCACCGGCGGCGTGATCGGCGCCCTCACGGGTTTCGGCATGCCGGAGTACGAAGCGAAGCGCTATGAAGGCCGCATCCGGGACGGTGGCATTCTCCTGTCGGTCCACTGCGACAACTCCGAATGGACCGATCGCGCGAAGGAGATTCTCGAACGCACCGGCGCCGAGAGTATCGCGTCGTCGGCCGAAGCGTCGGCTGACTTCTCGGTCACCGATAAGCCGATGGCTCGCGCCAGTTCGCGCTAGTCAGGGATCAAACATTCCGGACGAGAAGGGCTGTCGCCATCAGGCGTCAGCCCTTTTGTTTTTCCTAGAACAGTCGTCGCTCCCCTCTCTCCAGTTCAAGCAGCGCCTGCTTCACCTCTAAGCCACCGCCAAACCCGGTCAGCTTACCGGTGGATCCAATCACCCGATGACACGGCTGAATGATGGCAATCGGGTTCGACCCATTCGCTAACCCCACTGCCCGGGACGCCGCCGGATTGCCTAACCGCTTCGCCAGCGCGCCATAAGTGGTGGTTTCGCCGTACGGAATCGTCAAGAGCTCCCGCCACACTGCTTGCTGAAACTTGGAGCCGCGCGGAGCCAACGAGATCTGAAACTCTCGCAGCTCACCGGCAAAGTAAGCCCGCATCTGCCGCATCGCTTCCGCAAACAACTCCGGTGCTTCCTGCCAGGATGGATCATGCCCTTGCGCTTTGGAACCCTTCGAGAAGTGCATTCGCTCGAGCGCCGTCTCACTGCCGGCGAACAGCAGCGTCCCCACCGGGCTCGGCATGTAGGTGTAGTAAGTCACTTCCGTACGACCGTCCCTTCCACGTACTCTGTATGGCACACAAACCCCAACCGTTCGTAAGTACGCCTCGCCGCCACGTTCTTCTGATTGGTATTGAGCGCGATCACCTCGATCCCCAAGGCCAATAGCTCCGCCGCTACCGCGCACGCCGTCTGCCGGGCAAAACCGCGCCCACGGCAATCGCGGCGCGTATAGACGTTCCCGATCGTCGCCACCTTCTCTTCCAACGCCACCAGATGCGTCCCCGCCACCGCCGCTAAGCCGGAAGCGTCGCGAATCCCATAGAACACGCCGCGCTCCACCATCGCCTCATAAAAGAACTCCGGCGCTTCGCCCGCTTCCTTGCCATCGCGATAGAGCGCCTCCAACTGCGCAAGATCCGGTGAACGCAGCCGGAACACATCGGGCGTAGGCACCGCGGCAAAGTCGCGCAGTCCGAAGCGATTCATCTGCTTCAGTCCCGTGACGTCATACGCGCGCTCCAGCGCCGGCAAGGCCGTGGGCAGGATCTGCACCGAGTAACTGCTTTCGCCGCTCAGTTCGTCCACCAACGATTCCAGGCGTCCGGAGGCCCACAAGATGGGGAAGGAGAACGCCCGCAGCACCAAGGCCAGCTCTGCCCCGGCGGCGTGCCATGTCGTCGCCGGCCAAAGGTCAGGACTCAGATCGCCCAGCGCATACGCAGCCCATACCGCGTCGCGTCTCAGCAGCCGGCGAATCTCCTCGCGGTCGGTCAACAATGCCATCTCTGCCCTATCGTCGCACGCAAAAAAGCCGGGCCCCTGGCGGAACCCGGCTCTTATTTGACGATTGCCGCGGAGCTTAGAAGAACACCGCCAGCGTCAGGTTCATCAGCGGCTGGCCGCCGAGCGAAGCCGTCCGGGGATCGTCCTGCAGCTTGCCGAACGTCCGCGGATTCACGAAGTCCACCGTCGTGGTGGGACCGGTGAAGTTGTACGTCTTGAGCGCATTCTGCATATCCCAGCGAATCTGGGCCCGATACCGATCCTTGAACGTGAAGTTCTTCTGCACCGAGGCCTGCGCCCAAACCAGGCGCGGGCCGGTGAGAATATTGCGGCCGGCGTTGCCTACGGTGAACGCGGCCGGATACGCAAACGCGCTCTGGTCGATCACCGCGGGGCGATTCTGCAGCGTAAAGCGGTCCGGACCGCCGTTGTCCCACTTGCTGAAGTCGTAGTCCGGCGTGCCGACCAGGTTCGGACGGCGAGCACCGGCAAACGTCGGGTAGTAGTTGGACGGGCTGTTGGCGTAGCTGAAGTTCAACGGATTCCCCGATTCAATCGTCTGAATCCAGGAAATCTCAATGCCGCCCACAATCGCATTCACGAAGCGATTGGAGGTCGCATACTTCTTGCCCTTGCCGAACGGCAGCGCGTAGTTCACGGTGCCGATGAAGCGATGGTTGCGGTCGAAGCCGGCGCGGCCCTTCTCCAGACCCCGATTCTGGATCGGCGCCACGCCGCCGCCACTGTTATCCGTATCGGCGCTGTTGATGGTCTTCGAGAACGTGTAGAACGTATTGAAGAACAAACCACGCGAAAGCCGCTTCTCGAGCTTGATGGTGCCCGAGTGGAACGTCGAGTGACCGAAGTTCGAACGCAACGGGATGTTACCGAACTGCGGGAACGGGCGATAGTTCTGCGCCGCCGCGAACACCTGGTTCCGCAGCACCGGATCGTTCGCCGCGAAATCGATCGGGAAGGTGTTGTACTCCCAGCGTTCGATCAAGCCGACACTGCCCGAGCCCTGATAGCTGATTTCGGCCAGATAGTCCTTGCCGAGATCGCGCTGGATGCTCGCGTTCCAGTTCATGACGTACGGATTGCGCAGGTTCGGATCCCACCAGGAGATGCCGCGCGAACCGAAGTTGGTGCCCACGAACGGCGACGTGCCGTTCTGCAGCACGTTGAAGGCCGGCGGACGCGTCCCGTTGCTGATCCGGTAGATCGGCGTGGGGTCACCCGGCGCGGGCTGCTGGTTGGCCGTCGCCACGTACTCGTCGTACATTTCGCGACCCGAGGGGAACTTCACGTCGACGCGATAGAAGCCGAAGCCGCCACGGAACACCCACTTCTCGAGCGGATGCCACGCCACGCCGAAGCGCGGGTCGAAGTTGTTGTTGTCCCGCTTGTTCAAGCCCGAGGTCGGATGCGCCACCGCACCCTTACGGCCGGTGAGCGGATCGGTGCCGTTCGGATCGAACTGGCTCATCACGCCGTACTTGGTGCTGAACGGACTTTCGTTCGAATAACGCAAACCGAGATTGAGCGTGAGGCGGGGCGTCAGCTTCCAGTCGTCCTGGAAGTAGAAGCTGTGAATGGAGGAGCGCGGCAGCCAGCTCGCGAGTTCGCTGCGGAACACCGCCTGGCTCACGTAGCCGGTCAGGAAGCCCGCAAACACGTTGCCCGTATTCGGAATCGGCTGGCCGTTCGCCTGCAGACCCGTCGTCGTATCGAAGTTGAACTGCACCGGGTTCGCCAGCACCGCCGAGTTCAGGCGGAAGCGGAGCAGTTCGTAGCCCATCTTGAAGGCGTGCGTGCCGCGGATATAGGAGAGGTCGTCACGGAAAGACACCGTCTCGTTCACCGTGCGCTGCGGCGTGATCAGCGAAGGGCCCGAGATGCCGTAGAGCGAAGCAGCGCTATTGCGGTCACCGCCGCCCAACGCGGGGAAGAGGTTGTCATCGATGTTCGGGATTCCGAGCTTCGCGCCCCAACCCTGCTGATAGGAAGGCACCTGCGTTTCGGAGCGGCGGCGATAGTAGCCGACGCGAGCGTCGTTTACCAGCGACGGCGATACGATCCACGTCTTGCCGACCGAGAAGTTCTGATTGCGCGACGGCGCATAGAAGCCGCCCACGTTGTCATACTCCGGCTTGTCCGGCTTGATGTTCCAGGGGCGCTGATAGCCGCTGTACTGGTTGTCCGTCCAGGAGAAGTACATCTTGAAGTCCGAGTTGAACTGATGGTCGAGCCGCAGGTTGTAGTCCGGCAGATACGTCCGGGCGAACTCGTTCGCCAGATAGTTCCCGTTCGGGCCGGCGGCATTGTACGTGCCGGGACGGCTGGGAGCCTGCCACGGATCGGCCGCCAGCACCTTCTGCGCCACCGGATCAAAGCGATTTGTCGGGATCACATTGCCCGGGAACGGATCGCGCATCCAGTTGCCGCCCACCAGGCGAGTGGTCGCCGGGTCATAGATCAGGTTCGAATTCGCCACGCCAGGGAAGTTGAAGTTGCCGGCCTTCATTTCGGGCGAGGGCACCGTCGCGTCCACCTGCGCGTATTTCTCTTCGATCAGCTTCTGCCAGGCAAAGAAGAAGAACGTCTTGTTCTTGCCGTTATAGATTTTCGGAATCACCACCGGACCACCCACGTTGGCGTCCGGCATAAAGAACACCGTCGGCACTCCCAATTGCGCCGTCGTCACCCGATCGAAGAATAACCGGTGCTGCATGCGCCGCCACCGGCCATAGAACGAGCCCATGCCGTGAATCTCATTGGTGCCGCTCTTCTTCACGGCGTTGATCACGCCGCCCGCCGAGTGACCGTATTCGGCCGGAGGCACGGTGGTAATCACCTTCACTTCCGCCATCGCGTTCTGAATCGGCTTGATCGTCTCCGTGCCGCCGCCCTGGTCATTGCCGTTGACGCCGTCTTCGAAGATGCCGATCGCGCCCGCGCGCTGCCCGGCCAGATGATAGCTGCCGAGACTGCCGCCATAGGCGTAGCCGCCGGTCGTCATGCCCGGCACCAGATTCATCGTCGAGTTGACGAAACGCTGGTACAGCGGCATGTCATAAAGCACCTTGCCGCTCATCACGGTGCCGGTGGCCGACGTTTCGGTTTCGAGCAGTTGCGCTCCGCCAGTGACTTCCACCGCGTCGGAGACCTGGCCAACCTGCATCGCCATGTCCACCGCCAGCGTATCGCCGGTGCGCAATTCCACTTCGTCGCGAATCGCCTTCTTGAATCCCGCGGCTTCGAACGTCACCCGGTAAGTTCCCGGCTGCAACGAAAGCACGCGGTAGATTCCGTCTTCATTCGTGGTGGCGTTGAACGTAAAGTTCGTCGCCTTCTGGACGACGGTGACCGTCGTGTTGGGAACAATGGCTCCCGACGCGTCCGTCACTCGGCCGGTCATGGTCGATGTGCCGATCTGCGCCATGGCCATCGTAGCGGTTGCGAGAAACACCGCAAAAAATGTCTTCATGTACGAATACCCCTTGGAAACCTAACGCCCAGCTGCACAACACTGGGCCATGTAGATTAATCACATTACGGCCTCGAGCGCAAGGGGGTCCAGAGGGGAGGAATACACCCGGCGTCAGGGGGTCTTCGCACAGCGGAAGCCGATCGTCGGGCTCCGCTCTTCCGGCCTCGCCCAACTGCGATAGGATACCGACAGAAACAGCGGCGGCACGTCGAACCAACTACCGCCCCGCAGCGTCCGGTATTGTCCGGACTCCGGGCCCGCAGGGTTCTGCGCCGGAGCCTCGGCGTAATATTTCTGGCCGTACCAATCCGCGCACCACTCCCAGACATTCCCCGTCATGTCGCACAGCCCGTGCACCTTCGCCTTGCTGCAGACCGCCCGCGGACCGTCCACTTGGTTATAGACCGCGTCCGCCCCCGTGATCGCGCGATCGCCCCACGGATACATCTTGCCTTCCAGCGATCCGCGCGCCGCCCGCTCCCACTCCGCCTCGGTCGGCAAACGCTTCCCGCCATCCCACGCACAGAATGCCGCGGCATCATCCCAACTGACGTTATTCACGGGGAAATCGCCCTTGCCGGCCGGCATCTGCCCGGCGCGCCAGTGATGCGGCGCCCGATGCCGTGTGGCCTGCAGAAACGCCTGATAGCGGGCGTTCGTCACCTCCGCCACGTCCAGCCAGAAGGCATCCACGGCGATCTTCCGCGCCGGCGCATCGTCTTTCACCGGATTCGGATACCAGGCGACGTCGTAGTCCGGCCACGCCTGCGATCGCCCGCGGAGAAACTCGCCGCCAGCAATGCGCACCATGTTCACTGGATCGGCCGCCCACAATCCCGCCCCCAGCAGCAGCCAAGCCGCGGCTCTAACCATAGATCGCAGCAAGCTCGTCGGTCGGAATGTGACCATTGGCCCCCAACGGATCCACATACACGTAGGTCCGTCCGGACGGCAGCCCGTGGACTTCCTTCGTCCAATCAATGCCCAGCGCCGAATAGATCGTGGCGATCACATTTTCGATGCGCGGCTGCTTCGCATGCTGCCAGCCGGTATCCACACATTTGATGCCATCCAGATCGCTGGCGCCGTGCACCGTTCCGCCCTTCACTCCCGCGCCCGCAAACATGGCCGGAAACACATGTTTGTGGTGGTCGCGGCCAAGTTGGAAGTTGAGCGGACCCGGCGTCCGGCCGAACTCACCCATGCAAACCACCAGCGTCTCGTCGAGCAACGTCTTGCCGGGCGTGGTGGGTGACGGCGCGGCCGACAGGTCCTCAATCAAACTCGCCAACGCCGGATCCATCTCCGCAATCAATTGATAGTGATTCGAAGGCGCCTTCTTCGTCCAGATGTCCTTGTGATGGTCCCACCCGTTGTGGCAGATATGCACGTAGTGCGTGCCGCCATCCTGCTGCAGCAGATTGCGCGTCAGAATCGCCGACAAGCCCACCGACGTATTCCCGTACCGCTGGCGATCATCCTCCGCGATTCGAAACGCCGCCGGCCAACGACCATCGGCGAGTAACTGCTTCGCCGTCTGGCTGAAATCCTCAAAGCCGGTGATGGCTTTATCCAATCCCCGCAGCCGGCCCGGATTCAACTCGCGTAGACCTGCCAGCAACCGCCAGCGCTCCTCCAGTAGCTCGGTCGCCTTCTGGTCGAGCGTCATGCCCTTCAGCGCTTCTTCCGGATTCAGGTCGAAGACCGAGAAACGCGCGGGCAAAAACCCCGTCGACATCGCGCCGACCTGATTCGTCGTCAGGTTGAAGGAAACGTAAGTGGGGAACGTATCGCTGGGGCGGCGGCGCGCTTCGAGCTCACTCGCCACCACCGTCCCCACCGAGGGAATCTCCGGCGCGAAGGCTACATTCATCTGCCGTCCGGCCTGCACGTAATACTGGCCGCGGAAGTGTACCTCCTCGTGGCTGACAAACGAACGCACGTGCGCCACGCGGTCCATCACGTTCACCATGCGGGGAAACAGGGCGTGCGGCACATAGATGCCGGTCTTCGTCCGGCGGATGTCCCATGCGGGCAGCGTCGCTTTGTTCTCTTTGAAGTCGAACGAGTCGACATGGCTCAGCGCGCCCGCCAGCTCGAAGAAAATGACATTCTTCGCGTTGCCGCGCGGCTGAACCTTGCGTCCGGCCGCCTTCATCGGCAGCGGCCACAGCGATTGCGCCGCGGCGGCGGTAATGCCCCAGCCACCGAACTTCAGCAGTTCCCGGCGCGTCGGAATCAGCTCACCTAGTGTCTTCATCGGGGCATCCTAAAAGTTATAGAGAAACTCCACCAGATTCAGCAAAGCCCATTGCAGATTCTGGGCGCCCTCCACGCGGTTCTTCTCGAGCGCATTCACCGCCAGCTGACGCTCGGCCTCGAGCGGCGTCCGCGACAGAGTGGCGAGGAACATCTCGTCCACCACGCGGCCGTTGTCGGCGTAGGTATCGAGCAGGCGCTGCACGCGGCTGTCCTTGGCGGCCAACACCCGATCATTCACCACCGGCGAACGCATCATCATGATCGGCTGCAGCGGCGACGGCGTTGGCGCCCGCGGCGGCGAGCCGCGATTCGATTCGCCAAAGGCAGCAAGGAACGTCTTCAACTCACCCTTGGGCTGCGGCACCGCCACCTGCATGGCCATCGGCACGGTGGAGGGCGCGCCGCCATCGGAACTGCCGTCTTCCTTCTTCGAAGCAATCACGAACTTGCCCGGCCGGCTGGTCGCCGTCGCAATGGCGTCGTGTAACTCTTCCGCCGTCAGCATGCGGACAAATTTGCGCGAATAATAACGTGTATAAGTATCGTTCCATTCGCTCGGGAAACGCGCCGACAGTTGATAAGCGCTCGAGTTACAGATCAGTTTGAACAGCTTATGCAGGCTGTGATCGTTCTGCCGGAAATACTGCCCTAACTTCTCGAGCAACTCCGGATGCGACGGCTGCGCATCCCAACCCTCGGGCAAATTCTTGGGATCGAGCCGCGCCAGGTCGAACTCGTCGTAAGGATCCACCAGCCCCACGCCCATCAACTTGGCCCAAAACATGTTCGCCGCGGCGCGGGCAAATTGCGGATGCCCCGTCAGCATGCGCGCCAGCTCAGCGCGGGGCTCCGCGCCCGGCCGTGGCTCTTCGTTCGTCAGAATGAACTTCGGCGTCGCCGGACCGCCGCTGCGCCGATTCCGCAGCATGCTCTCGGCTTTCGTGTTGTAGCCCGCCCCGCCATCGTCCACATAGAAATGGCCCATCACCGCCGCGCTGCTCTCCACGTGCGGGACGTAGCGCGTCTTCCCGAGGAACGCTGACTCCCGGAAGAAATCCGAACGCGTCCTGCCGGTTAGATAAACGTTTACCTTCTCCAGATGACCCTCGCCGCTATGGCAGGAAATGCAGGAGAAGTTCACCCCCAGAAAGAGCTTGCCGTAGAGGATGGTGAGCTCGTCATGCGTATCGAGCTGATTCACCTTCGAAAGGTCGTCGCCGTCGGCCGCTTCACCCGGCTTCCCTTCCACGTGCTCGCGCGTAATCGGGTTCGCCGAAGCCACTACGTAGTTGCTCTTGGCTGACGAAGCAATCAGGCTGCGCACCCAGTCGTCGTAGGGACGATCGGCGGCCAGGCTTTCTTTGAGAGCGTAGTGAAAGAGCTGATAGCCACGGCCCATCTTGCCGTTGGCCCGCAGGATGTCCATCAGGAAGTACGCCCACTTATCGACGAACTCCGGACTTCCCACCAACTGGTCAATCAGGCGGGCGCGCTTATCCGGACGGCCGTCGGCCAGGAACTCGCGCACCTCGGTCGCCGTCGGAATGCGGCCGGTCAGATCGAGCTTCACCCGCCGCAGGAATTCGAGGTCGGTCGCGAGCGGTGCATGAGGCACGCGGTCGCGCGCCATCTTGCCGAAGATCTCGTCGTCGATAAAGTTGCGATGCACCACCTTGACCGGTGGGCCGGCGCTGGCTGGCAAACCGGCGGCCACGCGATCGGTGAGTTGCCCGGCCTGCGTGCCTTTGGGACGAAACAAGGGCGCGTGGGCCGCGGCGGGCATGGCCTTGTCTTCCGGGGCAGTCTGCGGCTGGCCGCCGCACAGCGGCAGCGTGAGCAGCAGAGTGATGCGAAGACGATGAAACAAAAGAGCCTCCGTGGGCTAGGTCGGCGTCGAGAATATCAGGTGCGCCGTTGGGCGTCAACGGTCCCCTGGTACCGTCGGAGGGAGTAAGTTTACGGGCCTTTCCCAGCGGTACCTGTTACATTGAAAAGAATCATCCCCCGAATCGCCGTGATGCCCGTCTGGAGAGTTCATTCCTTCGCTTTTTTACTGCTGGCTTTTGGCCTGCTGCTCGCCTGTGGAAACAACGAAGGGCCGCCGCCCAAACGCGTTCTGGGTCGGGCCTTCGCCGGCGAAAAGAAGATCGACCTTCGCAAAGACCTCGCCTTTCGAGCCGAGATCGTAGAAACCGCCGTCTTCGGCGAACCCCTCGACATCCTCCAATGGAAGCGCCGCTACGCCCTGGTGCGCACCGTCAGCGGCAAAGAAGGCTGGCTCGACGGTCGCGTGCTCGTGCGTGCCCAGGAGATGGAAGCGCTCAAGCAGATTGCGAAAGACTTCAAGGACACCGTGCCCATGGGCCAAGCCAAAGTCTACGAAGTCCTCAACATTCACACCAGCCCCAACCGCAGCTCTCCCAGCTTCGAGAAGTTGCCTCCCGAAGAACTGGTTGATGTCCTCGGCCATCGCGTCGCGCTGCGGGCGCCCTATCAGGCTCCCGTGCAACCGGCGAAGCCGGCTTCGCGCCGCAAGAAGAAGAAGGCCGAGCCCGACGACGCGCCCAAGGTCCCGCCGCCTCCGGCGCCCCGTGCCCCCGGCTTGCCCGCCGATTGGCAGCAGCTTTCCCAGCGCATGCAGGAGCCCGAAGCCAAGGCTCCCACACGCGGCGGAGTGAAGAACGCCATGCTGCTCACCAAACCGAAGGCGATCGAAGTGGGACCGCGTTATGACGATTGGACGCTGGTGCGCACCAAGAGCGGCGCCATCGGCTGGGTGATCTCCAGCGCGCTCACCATGGCGCTTCCCGAAGATGTGGCGCAATACGCCAACCGCAGCCGCATCACCTCTTATTTCGCTCTCGGCGAAGTGGTGGACAGCGAGAAGGGCCGCAAGCAGAACTTCCTCTGGACCACCATGAACCGCCGCGCCCAGCCCTTCCAGTTCGACAGCTTCCGCGTGCTGGTCTTCAACACCAAGCGTCACCGCTACGAAACCGCCCATTGGGAGAAAGAGCTCACCGGCTACCTGCCCATCCGCGTGATGGATCCGGCGGACCGCGGCCCCATCTTCAACCTCGTCATCGAAGATAACGACGGCACCTTCTTTCGCCGGCGCTATTCGTTCGAAGGCAACCGCGTCAAGTTCCTCGACCAAGCCCGCGTCGAGCGGCCGCGCCTGCCCACGGCGCCCGAAGACCTGCCGCCGCTCGAAATGCCCGACACGATCGAAACCGAAGACGTTTCCCTGTGGACGCAGATCCGGCGCAAAGTGCTCGGCCAGTGACCGCGATACACTCTCACCATGCACCGGCGTCAATTTCTGCAAACCACTCCCCTGGCCTTGGGCGCCAGCTATGCCGCCTTCGCCGAAGGCGAAATGCCGATGACCAAACTGGGCAAAACGGGCCTCAACGTTTCCCGCTTCACCCTCGGCGGCGCCCACATGTATTGGCGCAAGGACGAGGCGGAAAGCATCCGCATCATTCACCGCGCCATCGATCTCGGCGTAACCTTCTTCGATAGCGCAGCCAAGTATCACGACGGCCGTTCGGACGAAATCTATGGGCTCGCATTGGGCGGCGCGCGCCGGCAGAAGGTGCTGTTGATGTCCAAGGCGGAAAAACGCGACAAGAAGTCCGCTATGGAGCAGCTCGAGAACACGTTGCGCCGCATGAAGACGGACTATCTCGATCTTTGGCAGTGTCACGAAGTGGTCTCGCAGAGTGAGGTAGACAAGATCCTCGGGCCCGATGGTTCGCTCGAAGCCTTCGTGCTCGCGAAGAAGCAGGGCAAGGTGCGGCACATCGGCTTCACCGGCCATGCCGATCCGGAAGTGCACTTGCGCCTCCTGCGCTCTTTCGATGGCTGGGAAACCGTACAGCATCCGGTGAACCTGATTGACCCGCACTACCGCAGCTTCGTGAAGAACGTTTTGCCGGAAGTCACCAGGAAGGGCTGGGGCCGCATCGGCATGAAGTCGAATGCGATGGGCAGCATCGGCCAGGCGAAGATCGCCACCATCACCGAGTGCCTGCGCTTTGCCTGGAGCCAGTCGATCGACACGCTGGTATCGGGCGTCGAGACCGTGGAGCAACTCGAACACAACGTCGGCGTCTTAAAGTCGCTCAAGAAGATGCCTGCGGCGGAACTGTCGCAGGTCCTTGAGCGCACCAAGCAAGGGCCCACGGGCTCGAAGATCGAGAAGTACAAGCGCAAGGAAGATTCGGCCAGCGTCTGGCCCGCCCACCAAGACGGCGTGGCCGACTAGTTCGCCTGCCGGACGGCGATCACTTTTTTTCGCAGCGAAGACTCAAACGAAATGCGCGGCACGGCCATCTGTTGACGGAAGGCTGAGTCGCGCATCAGTTTTTCTACCGCATTCGGCGAATCCTTGATCGCGGTTTCGAAAGTGCGCTGAGCCGTGTCGCGCCAGCCGATCAGCGCCCGATAGTAGCCCACCTGGTTCGGCACCTTTTTGCAGCCGTTCACCAGCGCCGTCAGGACTTCCGCGCGATCGAGGGCACTGAGGGCGGGATGCCGTCCGACCAAGGCTCCCCAATCGTCCAGACAAGGGCCAAGCGGCAGCAATAAATCCGCTGACTGACGCAAGCCCCGCACCGCGCGCAGCGGATAGTGCCGATGCCCCTCCGCCGCCAGGGCCGTCTTGTAGATCGCCGCGGCCGCCGCAAACGTCCCCTGGTACGGCCGCTGATTTTCGTGAGCCAGGCGATGAAAGCGGTCCTTGGCCGCCAAGCTTTTCGCCTTTCCTTCCCAGAAGCTGATGCCCTGGTCCAGATCCCCGACGTTGTGCGTCAGGCTCATCGCCAGCCGGAGCGCCAACAGTTCGCTGCCTGGCTCATACAGGGCGATCCGAAACGCCACCGCCTCGCGATTCAGTTCGTCGTCGATCGCCGTTTCCGCCTCGCTGACCAAGGCGTCGTGGCCCAGGGCGGCGAACCGTCCCAGGGCTCCGGCCAGCGTCCCGAGCCGTTCGCCATCGTGGCCGGAAACCGGACCACTGCCCGATACCTCGTCCACCCGAGTCGAAATCCCGTGGAGCGTCCAGTGCGCCATCGACTGAATCAGGACGAACATTCGCCCGAGCACCGCCGGATCGCTCGACTCACGCCACAACAAACCGCGAATCTTGGTATCCACGTCCGTGGGAACAAAAGTCGCCACCGTGGCATGGTGGGCCGCGAGACACAGGGCAAAGTAGTCTTCGAGCTGCTCGGAACGCGTCGTCGCCAAGGCGATCTGCTCACCGTGGCGCAGAATGCGGAGAAACCCGAGTGGGCCGTCGCCTAGATGGATGAGGCGCTTGTCGGGAGCCGGCGGACCATAGTCGCGATCTCGAAGAAACGGTGCGGTATTCCACACCTGGTCAAGGATGACGGACGGTTTAATCCACCCGTCCCACAAATCTAAATCCAAGGACAACTTCTATTAAAGCCCATTCCCCCTCTGACCGATAGACCGGTAACGGGCGGAGTGCCGCCAAATCCAGCAATGCGAAAAAACCTCATCCCCCTTTTGGCCATCGCCCTGGTAGTTGCCGTGCTTTCGACGGCCGTCTTCTACGGGTTGATTGCCGATCGTCTCGAGCCGGCCAAAACTGCGGCGGCGTCGACGGGCCCGGCGCCCACGGCGATGCTGGTGGCGACGCGCAACATTGAACGCGGTAAGTTGCTTGAATCCGCCGACGTACGGCTCTCGGAGGTCAGTTGCCCGCCGGGGATGGCGTGCGTGAAAACGGTGGCCGACGCCCTCGGACGCGCGACGCTCGACCCGTTGGTGGAAGGCCAGATGGTGGCCGAGGGAGCGCTCAGCCGCCCCGCCGGCGTCATCGCGCCCTCGTCGGTGATTCCGATGGGTATGCGCGCCGTCACGATGCACGTGGCCGATTCGGCCGGCGTCGTGCAGATGGTGCGCGCCGGTGACCATGTCGATATTCAAATCATCGCCGGGCGGGATGCGAACCCCGGCGTACTCGAGATTCGCTCGGTGATGCCAAGTGTGGAAGTGCTGAACGTTGGCCCGCCGGAAGTCGGCTCGCCCCTCACCGGACGCCCGGTGGTGACGGTGCTGCTGTCGCCGGCCGACGCCGACCGCGTCAGCTTGGCTGATACCGTCGGGCGGTTAAGAATCGTGCTCCGCAACCGGAAGGACACGGGCGCGCCCACGAAGGGACTGACCGCATCGGTGCAGCCGGTGACGCCTGTTCCGGCCCCCGCCGCCAACGTGACGACGCCCACGGCCACCGTGATGCCGCGCGATGTCTACTTCGATGTGAAGTGGGTGAGCACGAAGCAACCGGAAACCCTGAAGGCACTGGGTGGACACACCAATGATGCGTTGCAGGTGCTGCCGGTGACAGGATCGTTCTCGAAGCTCGAAAGCGAAGGCAAGGTTTCGGTGCTGGCCAAAGGACAAGTGCTGACGCGCGACACGGGCGAAGTGAGCCTGGAACGCGACGGCGCGCCGGGGGTCCGGATTCGCCTGGAGCCGCGTATGCGCGCTGACGGTCGATTGGCCGTTCGCGTGGAACCGGCGGTGAAGGCGGGTGGCGCGGAGCGCAAGGTGCGGTCTGACCTGTCGTTTGCCCCCGGGCAGAGCTTTCTGGTGGCGGGCCTCGACCTGCCCGACGGTGTCTTTGCCGTGATCACGCCCCGCGTGGTGGAGCGCGGCCACAAGTAAACGTCCATGCTGCTGTTCTCGCTGCTGGCCTTCTTCGTCGTTGCTTTCGCCCTGACGGGCGGCGCGGCCTATGTGCTGATGTCGCGCAACAAGTCGGCGGCGGCGGTGGCCGATGCGCCGGCCCCGGAACTGGACGACTTGAGCGGTTCGGCGAACCTGCTGCGGTCTGACCGGGTGAGCAGCATCGGCTTCTGGGAGTCCGTACTCGAGCGCTTCCACTTTGCCAGCGACTTCAAGTCGGTGCTGGCGGAAGCGGACATGTCCTGGTCGGTGGGGCGGCTGGCCGCGATGATGCTGCTGAGCGGGACGCTGGTGACGGTCGCGCTCTGGCGCATCCCGTGGGTGCCGATGCTGGTGGCAATTGGTTGTGGCCTGCTCACGTCGCTGATCCCGTATTTCCGAGTCAGCCAGAAGCGGCAGCAGCGCCTGGAGCAGTTCGAACAGGCCTTCCCGGACGCGCTCGATTCGCTGGCGCGCGCGCTGCGTGCCGGTCATCCGCTGGCGGTGGGCATGGATCTGCTCGCGAGTGAGAGTCCAGCGCCGATCTCGACGGAAATGCGCCGCACGCTGGAAGAATGGAAGCTCGGTCGGACGTGGGACCAAGCCTTGGACAATCTCGCGAAACGGGTGCCCACGATCAACATGAAGATCTTTGTAGCGGCGGTCCGTCTGCAGAGCCGCTCGGGCGGCAAGCTGACCGAAGTGCTGGGCACGCTGTCGGAATCGATGCGCGAGTCGCTGGCACTCGAAGGTGAAGTGAAAGCCATCTCAGCTCACGGACGGATGACGGGCATGGTGCTGACCCTGCTGCCGATCGGCATCGCCGCGATGATGTTCTACGTGAATCCGCCGTATCTGTACGTACTGGTGGATCACCCTTGGGGGAAGCCGATGCTGGCCGCGGCGGCCGGCTGCCTGGTGCTCGCGCATTTCGTGATTCGGCGCATTCTGGATATCCGGCTCTAACGATGATTCTGCTACTGGTAGGTTGCTTCATCTCGGTGCTGCTGTTGGTGGGCGGCGTGGGCTACTGGTTTCTGACGAGTCCGGAGAAGGCGGAGTCAAAGGCCAAGGAAGAAGATACGCCGAGCGTATTTTTGGAGACGCCGGCGCCAGCCCCGAACGACAGCGGCTTTCTGCAGGAGATCGGCCGGAACTGGGCGCCGAAGGCAGCGACGCGCAACGACACGGAGCGCAAGCTGAAGACGGCCGGGTTCCGTCACCCACGAGCCATCGAAACGCTACAGGGCATCAAGATGCTGACGGCGGCTTCGACGGCGCTGGCGGTGGCCGCTGGAGCCGCTTTGAATGGCCATGACCTGAAGGGCATGATCATCGCGGCGATCTGCGCGGGCGGTTTCGTTTCGATGCTGCCGGACCGGTTCCTGGAGTACCGGGCGCGCGCGCGGTCATTTGCGATTCGGCGCGGTCTGCCGCCGGCGCTCGACCTGATCGTCCTGGGGCTCGAAGCGGGACAGACACTCGACCAGGCGCTCTCCGAGGCCAGCCGCGAATTGCGTGACGCCTATCCGGAGCTGAGTACGGAACTGGGCGTGGTCCCGCTCGAATTGCGAGCCGGATATCCGCGCGCGCAGGTGCTGACGAATCTCGCCCGGCGGAACGAAGAGCCGGAGTTGACCAAGCTCGTCAATCTGTTGGCTGATGCCGACCGATTCGGCACGAGTCTGGCACCGGCGCTACGGACCCACGCCAAGTACATGCGCACGCGCCGACGGCAACTCGCGCAGGAACAGGCGCGCAAGACGACGGTGAAGCTGGTGTTCCCCGTCTTTTTCCTGATCTTCCCGTCGGTGCTGGTGGTGACGCTGGGCCCGGCCGTGATCAGCTTGTACACGTCGCTGATTCCGATGCTGGTGAAGTAAGCGGCTAGGATCGGGGAATGGACCCGATTCAGGTGGCCGAAGCCGACCCACGCTGGCCACAACTCTTTGTCCAACTGCACGACCGCCTATGGCCGCACGTCGCCGGTTTGGCGCTCGCGATCGAACATGTCGGCAGCACGTCGGTAGCGGGGTTGGCGGCGAAACCAGTGCTCGATGTCGACGTCGTGCTGCGCTCGCGAGGCGAGTTGCCGGCGATGATCGCGCGCCTGGCGGGTCTCGGCTACGCCCACCGGGGCGATCTGGGCATCGCCGACCGCGAGGCTTTCCGGGCGAGCGTCAATGAGCCGCCCCATCATCTGTACGTCTGCCCGGCCGATAGCCTGGCGTTGCGCAACCATCTGGCGCTGCGCAACCATCTGCGGGCGAATGCGGCCGACCGGGAGGCATACGCTCGGCTCAAGCGGAAACTTGCGCAGCAGTTTCCCTACGACATGGACGCGTACGTAGAGGGCAAGTCGGAATTCATTCTCGGCATCCTGGCGCGCTCTGGCTTCGAGCGCGATCGTTTAGAGACGATCCGGCAGGCAAACGCGCGCTCGGCGTAACGAAACGAACCCAATTTCGAACCGGGGCGCCAGGAGGTTCACGAGGGCTGCGGAGCGAACCCAATTTCCCGAACGCGCAGCGATGAATGCGGCCGACCGGGAGGCATACGGCCGGCTCAAACGGCAACTCGCGCAGCAGTTTCCCTACGACATGGACGCGTACGTAGAGGGCAAGTCGGAATTCATTCTCGGCATCCTGGCGCGTTCTGGCTTCGAGCGCGATCGCGTAGAGACGATCCGGCAGGCAAACGCGCGCTCGGCGTAACGAAACGAACCCAATTTCGAACCGGGGCGCCAGGAGGTTCACGAGGGCTACGGAGCGAACCCAATTTCCCGACCCCGCAGCGATACGAGCGAACGCAGAAAAGCTCCACCTTCATGATCGCAGCCGCCTCCAAGCTTTTTCGCGGAGGGATGGAGGCGTGGAGGTGGCAAACCATTGGGGGCGAGCGAGTTGAGGTCGGGAAAGATTTTCTGAATTCGCGGTGAAGGCAGGAGGGGGCGGGGAGACAAGTCGATAAAATCTTTCATCTTGCGGCGAGTGGTGAGGCGATCGTAACGAATCTTCGCAGAAGGGTACGGGAGGGGCGCGACGGCGAGTAGAGATTGAGCGGTGGGGACCTAACTAGCTCAAAACAAGCCTTGGGCAGCATTTCTGAGCGAGCCAGGACGGCCAGAGCGGCCATAAGTCATCACCGTTGCCAATCGTCCCCATAAAAATTGTCCATCGTTGGAGCAGGGGGGAAGCCCGGCCCGAGTATGGCCCTGAGACGAGCATCCGTGCATATAATCGAGTTTCAGCGGCGCGGGCTCGACCTGATTGCCACGTTTCCAAGGCTGATTCAACCCTATCTTGAGGAGTCTGATGTCCACCGAATTAACCAGCTTTTTGTCTCTCTCCTACTCGGAGTTGGAAGATCTGAACCTGGCCGCGAAGGCGCAGCGTAAAGCTCGCGTCGATCCCGCCGTCATCCAGGAAGAGCGTCTGAAGTACCTGACGGATACGCCGGGTATCAAAGCCGTGACGTTGCTGTTCAGCGACCTTGAAGGCCGTCTGCACATGCTCGACTACGACAAGAAGTTCCTGGTGAAGAGCTGGGACAACCTGACGTTTGACGGTTCGTCGATTCGTGGCTTTACGGCCCAGCGCGAAAGCGACCTGCGCTTGAGCATCGACTGGAACGCGTTCTACTGGACGCCGGCCGACATCTTCGGACCCGGCAAGGTGATGGTGTTCGGCGAAGTGGTGGACAAGGACGGTTCGCCCTACCGCGCCGACCTGCGCGCCGTGCTGAAGCAGTACGCCAACAACCTGTATGCCAAGGAAGGCTACACGCTGAACGCGGCGAACGAAATCGAAGGCTTCCTCTTCGAGGGTCAGGATGCGGAGCGCAAATATCACCTGACGGGCAAGTTCGAATACGTGAACACGGGCGGCTACTACCACTCGCTTCCGGGCGATCCGCTGCGGACGTTCATCGACCGGGTGGCCGAGGTGCAGCGCGCGATGGGCTTCGAAAACGAGAAGGACCATCCGGAAGTGGCGCCGTCGCAGTTCGAAATCAACTACACCTACGGGGATGTGGTTTCGGCGGCTGACCAGATCCAGCTCTACAAGCTGATCTGCCGCCAGGTGGCGACGCAGATGGGCTACAGCGTGAGCTTCCTGCCGAAGCCGGTGGTGGGTGTCAACGGCAGCGGCATGCACACGAACGTTTCGATCATGAAGAACGGCAAGAACCTGTTCTGGGATCCGAAGGGCGAAGAGAAGATCAGCAAGTTCGCCTGGCAGTTCGTGGATCGCATCCTGACGCACGGCAACGACATCTGCGTGCTGCTGAACGCGAGCGTGAACGCTTATCGTCGGCTCGATCCGCACTTCGAAGCTCCGAACCAGATCAAGGCTTCGGCGACCGACCGTGGTTCGATGGTGCGCATTCCGATCGGCAACGAGAAGAGCGCGCGCGTGGAAGTTCGTTCGGTGGGTCCGGACGCGAACCCGTACATGGTGCTTTACTCGGTGTTCAAGACCGGTCTGGACGGCGAAACGTCGAAGATCAAGAACCTGCGGCAGGCGGATCGCTATCTGCCGGACAACATCTACACGGCGCTCGAGAACTTCAAGGCCGCCAAGTGGACCGATACGTTGCTCGGTGAGGATGTGAAGGGCCGTTATGCGGACCTGAAGCAGGCTTCGGCCGACCGTTGCCCACGCCTGCTGGGCACGTTCGTGAAGCCGAGCGAAGTGCAGTATCACCACGAAGTCTACAATCAGTATCTTTGGAACCAGTTCTAAAGAACGCCTGATTCGTGAAAGGCAGACGCCCTGGCCACCGTGGCCAGGGCGTTTTGCTGTCTAATGGTTACGAACGCTCGAAATTATCGTCATGACCCCAAAAGAAGTCCTTGAATACGCGAAAGCCAACGATGTGCGGCAGGTGGACCTGCGCTTTACCGATATTCCCGGTTTGACGCACCATATCAGCTATCCCATCAGTCAACTCGATGAAAGCAGCTTCGAGGCCGGCTTCGGCATCGACGGCAGTTCGATCCGCGGCTGGGCGGCGATCAACGAAAGCGACATGCTGTTGATTCCGGATGCGTCGACGGCGTTCCTCGATCCTTTTACCGAAACGCCGACGCTGGTGATGCTGGGCAATGTGATTGACCCGCTGACGCGCCAGAAGTACGAGCGCGACCCGCGCTACATCGCGCAAAAGGCGGAGATGTATCTGAAGAATTCGGGGTTGGCCGATACGACCTTTTTCGGCGCCGAAGCGGAGTTCTTCGTGTTCGACAACGTGCGCTTCGATAGCACGATCAATGCGGGCTTCTACTTCATCGATGCCGAAGAAGGGCGCTGGAACTCCGGACGCGAGCACAACAATCTGGGGTATCGTCCGCGGGTGAAGGAAGGCTACTTCCCGGTGCCGCCCACGGACATGTACATGAATTTGCGCAGCGAGATGGTGGAGGTGATGACGGCGTGCGGTCTGACGATCGAGTGCCATCATCACGAAGTGGCGACCGGCGGGCAGTGCGAGATCGACATGAAGTACGACACGCTGCTGAAGTCGGCCGATAACATGGTGCTGTACAAGTACATTGTGCGCAATGTGGCGGACCGCAACGGCAAGAGCGTGACGTTCATGCCGAAGCCGCTCTATGGCGATAACGGGAGCGGGATGCACTGCCACCAATCTTTGTGGCGTGATGGCAAGCCGCTGTTCGCCGGCGACGGGTATGCGGGACTTTCGCAGATGGCGCTGTGGTACATCGGCGGCTTGCTGAAGCATTCGCGGGCGCTTTCGGCGATCATTGCGCCGACGACGAACAGCTACAAGCGGCTGGTGCCGGGTTATGAAGCGCCGGTGAATTTGGCGTACTCGCGGCGCAATCGCTCGGCGGCGGTGCGCATTCCGATGTACTCGGCGTCGCCCAAGGCGAAGCGCGTGGAATTCCGGCCGCCGGATCCGAGCGCGAATCCGTATCTGGCGTTTGCGGCATTGCTGATGGCGGGCCTCGACGGCATTCTGACGAAGGCCGATCCGGGCGAACCGCTCGACAAGGACATCTATGACCTGTCGACCGAGGAGATGAAGGCAGTGCCCTCGATGCCGGCGTCGCTCGACGAGGCGCTGACGTGCCTCGAAGAGGACCACGCGTTCCTGCTGAAGGGCGACGTGTTCACCGAGGAGTTGCTCGAGACCTTCATCGCTTACAAGCGGAAGCATGAAGCCGATGCCGTGCGTTTGCGGCCGCATCCGTACGAGTTTTCGCTCTACTACGACATTTAAGCGAGCATGTACGTCAAGCTGAGGCGCGATGCGCTGGCCATCTTTCGCGCGGCGTTAAAGGCGGCGGATCCTCAAGAGGGGATTCGCCGCGCGCTGCCGCGTCTGGAGCCGATGCTGGGGCGGGAGTACGACCATATCTGGGTGATCGGTGCGGGCAAGGCCAGCGCGGCGATGGCGGTAGCGATCGAGAAGGCGCTGGGCAAGCGGATCACGGGCGGGCTGATCAATACGAAGTACGGGCATCACGCCAAGCTGCGGCGCATTGAGTTGAACGAGTGCGCGCATCCGGTGCCGGACGAAGCGGGCGTATGCGGCGCGCGGCGTATTGCGGAGATCGCGCGCGCGGCGGGCCGGGGCGATCTGGTGATCTGCCTGATTTCGGGAGGCGCGTCGGCGTTGCTGCCATTGCCGGCCGAGGGTTTGACGCTCGACGATAAGCAAGCCGTGACGCGGCAGTTGCTCGCCTGCGGCGCGAACATTCACGAGATCAACACGGTGCGCAAGCATCTTTCGGCGATCAAGGGCGGACAACTGGCGGCGATGGCCGCGCCGGCAAAGCTGTTGACGCTGGTGTTGTCCGATGTGATTGGCGATGACTTGAGCGTGATCGGATCGGGGCCGACGGTGCCGGATCAATCGACGTTTGCCGAGGCACGGGCGATCCTGCAGCGGTTCGGCGTGACGCCGCCGGCCGCAGTGGCGCAGCATTTGGAAGAGGCGGCGCGAGAGAATCCGCGGACGTTGCCCCATGCGCAGACGGTGATTGTCGGCGGGAATCGATTGGCGGTGGATGCCGCCGCAGTCGAGGCCAAGGCGCGCGGCTATGCGCCGCTGATTCTTTCAACGACGATCGAAGGCGAGACGCGGCACGTGGCACGGATGCATGCGGCGATGGCGCGGGAAGCGGTGGAAAGCGGGCATCCGGTGCGTCCGCCGGCGTGCCTGATTTCAGGCGGCGAGACGACGGTGACGTTGACGGGCAATGGGCTGGGGGGGCGCAACCAGGAGTTCGCGCTAGCGGCGGCGTTCGATCTGGTGCCGGGCGTAGTGGCGTTGAGCGGCGGGACGGACGGGACCGATGGACCGACCGACGCGACGGGCGCGCTGGTGGACGCCGAGACGATCGAGAAAGCGAAAGCGCGCGGACTGGATCCGCGCGCGGCGCTGGAGGGTCATGATGCTTATCCGTTCTTCGCTGCCTTGGGCGATTTGATCAAGACGGGCCCGACGGGAACGAACGTGATGGACGTGCGGCTGCTGCTTATTGGTCCTGGGGCTTCGGCGGGTTCGGGACGTTCGGCAGCTTCGGGGGCGCCGGGGCGTCGGGCGCCGAAGAAGGCGAGAAAGCCACGGGCGTCGCGCCCTCGCTCCGGCGAACGGTAAGCGAACCACGGTCAGTGGTGACGCTGACGGCGGGGCCGGATCCGGTGGTGCCGGAGATGGTGCCGCCATGCTCCAGCGATTCTTCGCGAAGCGGCGAGCCAAATTCATTCTCTGTCGTCCCACGCTTGGTGCTGGTGGACAGTTGGAAGCCCGCCTTGGCCGGCATGGCGACGTTGACGTCACCGCTGCGGGTGCGGGCGTCAATCGAAGCAAGCGGCAGACGATTGGGCCGGAGCTCGATGTCGCCGCGGTCGAGTTGAACTTCGAGGCTTTGCGAGAAGTTGCTCAACTTGAGGTCCTTCGAGCGAGAGCGAACGACGATTTTGGTGGGGCCGACGAAGTCGTCGGCGTAGAGTTCGCCACGCGAGAGGTGCACTTCGCCACCGATGCGCTCCATGGCCAGTTCCGAAGAATCGCTGCGGAAGCGGAGGGGCTTGGCGAGTTGGCGGAAGCGGAGGTCACCGGTATAGCGGAAGTCGATCGTGACCTGGCCGGCGATGTTCTCGAGCTCGAGATCTTCGCCGCGGCCTTTGACGTCAACCGGGCCCTTGACATTGGCGGCGCGGACGATGTCGCTACGGCGGACGTCAACGCGAACCGAACCGATGTCGTTCAAGCGGACGCCGGCGTTGTCGCTATCGACGGAGACTTCGCCGGTGACGCCGTTGACTTCAAAGTCGCCGTAGCGGCCTTTGCATTCGACGCTGACGTCCTTGGGCAGGACGATGTCGAGCTCGGAGGTGAGGCGCTCCTGGCCGGTCCAGCGTTCCTGGCTGGTGCGGACGAAGAGGATATCGCCTTGCCGGGAGACGACGAGGGGCACTTGGGCGAAGGCGCGTTCGGCGGCGGGACGGTCGAGAGCGCGGATCATGGTACGGCCTTCGACTTTGAACTGAGTGCCGGCGGTGCCGTTTAAGCGGGCGTTGCCCCGGAGATTTTCGAGGACGACTTTGCGGACGCCTTCGGCGGACTGCTCAGCGCGCAAGGGGAAGTCGTAGGTTTCGCCGAGCACTTCCCAGCCGAGCAGGTTGAAGCGTCCGGA
>JBGAHE010000085.1:0-31351 GCA_044226365.1 Bryobacteraceae bacterium | reverse complement strand
CTCACCGGCCTAGTCTCTTCCGGCTCGCTGCTACTCTCGTCTCGGGAGAACCTATCCATGCCTGCCTACACCGACTTCGACTACGATGCCCTTCCGGTCCCCGATCATCACTCGGGTCGCGATTGGATTCTGCTGCCCGCCCCTCAATGGCGAGCTGTCTGCGAAGCCCGCCGCCGCGCAGACGAAGCCGAACTCCAGCAGAAGCACCCGGACCACCGCGTGGTCCTCATCAAAAGCCACCCCACTTACTCCCCTACCCAGTCCCATCTCTGGCCGCTCGTCAACGACGCGATCATCGCCGTGATCGAAAAGCATCCCGTCGTCTATGACGAGGTCTGCGCCGCCGTCCGCGCCACCGTCGAAGCCCACCGCGGCTGGCGTAACCCTCACCCCGTCAGCGTCGAAACCCCTCGGCATCTGCAAAAGAAAAATAAAAGTTAGCAAACAAACCCGGCGATCTCGCTCAAAATAAACGAACGCGCTCCTCAGGTTCCCCGGGAACCCGAGCTACCAGAACCCCCACGCGGCCACTAGACCGCCCCGCTATTTGACAACCGAATCGTCCCCTTCCGGGAGGTCGCCCGCCCCGCCGCGTCCGGCGACCTCTGCCCGTCAATACCGCGCCACTCTACTTCCGCGCCGCCGCGCTCGCGTGCATCGCAAATCCATAGAGCGTATCGCCCGCTCCCACCACCACATACTGCGTCCCATCCAACTGATACGTAATCGGACCATTGCTCATGCCCGCGCCCAGATTGGCGTGCCACAAGGCCTGCCCCGTCGTCGCATTCAGCGCCACAAAATTATTCAGCGGATCTGCCGCAAACACCACATTGCCTGCCGTACTCAGCACCCCGGACCTCGGCCCGCCCGGACCCTCCCACTTGTGGCTCCACCGGATCTTGCCCGTCTGATAGTCAATCGCCTGCAGCATCGATTCGCTCCAGCCGCCCTTATCGTTGCCGCCCCAGCCCTCCGGCTTATCTTCGTTGTCGTAGATGTAGTAAACGCTATAGGCGTTCGACGCATTCACATAAAACAACCCCGTCGCCGGACTAAAGCTCGGCGGTGGCCAGTTCGCCGCCCCCGCCTGATTCGGCGACACCAGCGCGCCGTCCAACTGCGGATACTTCGCCGGATCCGGGATCGGCTGGCCTTTCTTGTCGATGCCCTTCGCCCAATTCGTCTTGGCGAAGGTCGTCGTCACGATGTTCTTCCCGTTTGTCCGGTCCAGCACAAAGAAGTAGCCGTTGCGCGCCGCCTGCGCGATCAGCTTGCGTGGCTGTCCGTTCACCGTTCCGTCGATCAGCACCGGCGTCTGGTTCGCATCCCAGTCATGCGTGTCATGCGGCGACGATTGAAAATACCAGGCCGTCTTTCCCGTCTCCACATTCAACGCCATGATCGACTCGGTGAATAGGTTGTCACCCATCCGTCCCTTATGCGCAATCACCGGTTGCGGATTGCCCGTGCCGAAATAAATCAGGTTCAACTGCGGGTCGTACGTCGTCGACCCCCAAGTCATCCCGCCGCCGTGCAACATCGCTTCCACGCTCGGCCAGGTCTTCGCCTCCGGCGTGCCCGGATCCGGGTACGCATACCAGCGCCACTGCCGTTCGCCCGTCTCCGGATCATGCGACTGGATGTAGCCCGGCACGTCCAAATCGTCGCCGCTCACCCCCGCAATCACATGATTGCCGGCCACCAGCGGTGCGGCGCTCGCGAAATACAATTGGTCCGGATCGCATATCTGCTTGTGCCAGCGCTCCTTGCCGTCCTTCATATTCAGCGACACCAGATGGCAGTCCGGCGTCTCGAAATAAAGCCACTTGCCGCTCACGGCCACGCCCCGATTGCCGATATGGATGCCGCCCCGCGACGGCCACGCAAAGTGCCATAACTCGCGGCCCGTCCGGGCGTCGATCGCCCACACATGGTCCGGAATCGTGAAAAACATCACGCCATCCACCACCACCGGCGTCGACTTGATCGAGCCCGGAAACGGGCCCGCTGATTGCGCATTGATCCGGTACACCCAACCCAGGCTTAGCGACGTCACATTGTTTGCATTCACCTGCGTCAGCGGACTAAACCGCCGCCCCGAAAAATCGCCGTTAAACGAAGGCCACGAGTCTGTCGGCGCCTGCGTCAACTTCGCCGGGTCCAGCGTCTGCGCCCACGCGCCTACCGTCATCAAAAGAAGAAATGCGATTCTCACTTGAGCGTCTCCAGATAGGCCACCAGATCGTGAATGTTCTGGTCCGTATATTTGTCGAGTAAGTCCACGTGCCCCTGATAGGGATCGTTCTTCACCACTTGCAGCGTCGCCGTCCGCGTCCAGGTGTGATACTCGCCCGCCGCATCGCGCAGTGAAACATGGAAGTCATCCAGATGCAGCAGGGTCCCGCTCACCGCGGCGCTACCCGCCGCGGTCACCGTCACCGTCACCGGCCTCACCGTGTTCGACATCCGGCCGCCGCGGCCCACCTGAATGCTCTTCGGGAACAGGAACTTCTGTTGCAGCGCCGGCGGCTCATACTTCGTCCCCACGCCTTTCAGATCGCCGGTCGCCGCATGACACTTGTTGCAGCCACCGGCCCCGTTGAAGTACGCCTCCCCCGCTTTCGCATTCCCCGTCAGGACGTTGATCACCTGCGAGAACGGGCCGCTCCGCAGCGTGTCGTTTACCTTCAAATGTAGAAAGTGCGAAAGGTCGATGATGTCCTTCCCCGCCAGCGAACTGCTCGCCCGTCCGCTCTGCATCGGGTGACCCTTCTTCAGAAACTCGCCAATCGTCGCGCCATACCGGTCCTTCAACACCACCAGGGACCGCACCAGGTCCGCGCCGCGTTGCGGAGGCGGCAGCGAATCCGGCCCCCCGCGCGCCCGGTTGCCATGGCAAGTCACACACTCGGCTACATAAACCGCCTTGCCCCGTTCTGCCGCCTCGCCATCCACCAGATGGGCGTCATCCGGACCGCTCCCGATGAACCCCACGCCCCCGGCGCCCGCCTTGCCCGTTCGCGGCGGCAAGTGCGTCGCCAGATAGTCCAGGATCTCGGCAAACTCCTTGGCATCCGCCTTCGCCCCCCGCGCGATCATGCCATTCACCACGCCCGCCCAGCTCTGCCGCGAGTAGCCCTTGCTCGCGACAATCTCCGGCCCGTGGCACGTGGACCCGCAGACCTGTTGCACCGTGCTGCGGCCCGGTGCGTCGGGCAAGCCTGGCTTCTGTGGCGGCGGCGCGGGAGGCCGCCCTTGCGCCGCAAGCAGAGCGGCAAAAACAAACAGTCCGACCGGTGACCAGCGATTCATGGCGCTCCATAGTCTACACCCGCTGACTTCCCGAAATGTGTCGGGAACGATCGAATCCTCTCGACTCCAGGCGATACACTCGACCCATGTCGATCCCGCCGCGTCTTGCCGGTCATGCTCTCGTCGAAGCCCTCCTCGCCCAGGGCGTCGACACCGTCTTCGGCGTGCCCGGCGAAAGCTACCTGGCCGCGCTCGATGGCTTTCACGAATACGGCGAACGCATCCGCTTTATTGCCTGCCGTCAAGAAGGCGGCGCCTGCTTCATGGCCGAAGCTCAAGGCAAGCTCACCGGCCGCCCCGGCGTCTGTTTCGTCACTCGCGGGCCCGGCGCCACCAACGCCTCCATCGGCCTCCATACCGCCTTTCAGGACTCCACCCCCCTGCTCCTTCTGGTCGGCCAAGGTCCAGCGGACAGCGTGACCGCGAAGCCTTTCAGGAACTCGATTACCGCCACGTCTTCGGCCCCGGCACGCTCGGCATGGCCAAGTGGGTCGCGGAAGTCCAGCAGCCGCATCGCTTGCCGGAGTACGTCTCCCGCGCCTTCCATACCGCGATGCAAGGCCGCCCCGGACCCGTCGTACTTGTCCTCCCCGAGGACCTGCTCACCACCCCCACCTCCGCGCCCGTCCTCCCGCGCGCCGTTCCCGCCGAGGCGTGGCCCGCTCCGTCCGCCCTCGCGCGCCTCGGCCAACTGCTCGCCTCGGCCGAACGTCCCCTGGTCATCGCCGGCGGCTCCGGCTGGACCCCCACCAGCGCCCGTGCCCTCCAGCACTTCGCCGAGCGCTGGCGCCTCCCCGTCGGCTGCGCCTTTCGCTTTCAGGACACCTTCGACAATGGCCACCCGCTCTACGCCGGCGACGTCGGCATCGGCATCAACCCGAAGCTCGCCGCCCGCGTCCGTGCGGCGGATCTCATCCTCGCCCTCGGCGTCCGCCTCGGCGAAATGACCACCAGCGGCTACCAACTCCTCGCTCCGCCGCGCCCCACCCAAAAGCTGATTCACCTGCACTCCGGCGCCGAAGAACTCGGCCGCGTCTACGCCGCTGACCTCTTGCTGCAGTGCTCCCTCAGCCTCGCCGGCGAGGCGCTCGCTACCCTCCCGCCGCCTGACGTCTGTCGCTGGTCGGAATGGACGGCCGCGGCCCACGCCGACTACGAAGCCTACCACGTCTCCCCGCCGGTCTCCCCTCTCGACCTCGCCGGAAGTCGTCACATCAACCAACGTCTCGCCCCCGCCCGACACCATCTACACCAATGGCGCTTAAGCAACCCAGCGCCTGGCTCCACCGCTACATTCGCTACGCCGCCCTTCAGCACCACGGGCGCACGCAACTCGCCCCCACCTCGGGCGCCATGGGCTATGGCGTTCCCGCCGCCGTCGCCGCTGCGCTGCTCCTGCCGGACCGCACCGTCGTCAACCTCGCCGGCGACGGCGACTTCCAGATGACCGGCCAGGAACTCGCCACCTATCAGGCCTACCGTCAACGTGGTAGGCGCGCGGACGCCTCATCAGCATCGTCGTCGACAACGGCGCCTGGGGAACCATCCGCATGCACCAGGAACGCCGCGCGTCAGCGTCAGCGGCATTCCTGCTGGCCAATCCGATTTCGGTGCCCTGGCCCGCGCCTACGATTGGAACGCGGCGCGCGTCGAAGAAACCTCGGCCTTCGCGCCCGCCTTCGCTGCCGCCCTCGCGTCTGAAACACCCACGCTGCTGCACCTCCGCCTCGATACCGACGTCAGCAATCCGCGCACCACGCTGACGGCCATCCGCGCCGCGGCCCTCACGAAATCCTGAAAACAACTATTCTGTGAAGAATGCGCCGCCGTGACCACGCTCCTGCTGCCCGCGCCCCGGCTCCTGGTTTGATTCACGCCCAAAAGACCGATCGCACCCATGGCCGCTCCATGGTCATTGCCCGTGGCGGCATCGTGGCCACCAGTCAGGTGCTCGCCTCGCAGGCCGGCGCGTCGATTCTGGCCCAAGGCGGCACTGCCGTCGACGCCGCCATCGCCGCCAACGCCGTCCTCGGCGTGGTGGAACCCATGATGTGCGGCATCGGCGGCGACCTCTTCGTCATGTACCGCGACGCCAAAACCGGCCAGATCACCGGGCTCAACTCGAGCGGCCCTTCCGCCCGCGCCATGACCATCGAAGCCCTCCAGGCCAAAGGCCTCAAAAAGATGGACTCCACCGGCATCCACTCCGCCACCGTGCCCGGCTGCGTCCGCGGCTGGGAAGCGATGCACCGCCGCCATGGAAAGCTGGCTTGGGCCAGGTTGTTTGAAACGGCCATCCACTTGGCCGCGGATGGCTTTCCCATGCAGGAGATGGTCGGTCGCGTTTGGGAGTCGGACCTCGTCCGCCAAGACCCCGAAGGCGTGCGCGTCTTCTACCCGCAAGGCCGCGCTCCCGCCATCGGTGACCTCTATCGCAACCCCGATCTCGGCCACGCCCTGCGCCTGATCGCCTCCGGCGGCGCCGATGCCTTCTACCGGGGCGAGATTGCCGCGGCCATCCTGAAGAAGTCGCAACGCCTCGGTGGCCTGCTGGCCAAAGAGGACCTGGCCGCGTTCGAACCCGAATGGGTCACGCCCATCTCCACCACCTACCGCGGTTGGCGTGTGCATGAGTTGCCGCCCAACGGTCAGGGCTTGGCCGCCCTGTCCATGCTGAACATCCTCGAGAACTTCGATGCGGCCTCGCCCTATAGCGCCACCGAGTTCCACCGCAAGATCGAGGCCATGAAGCTGGCCTACGCCGACCTCAAGTTTGTCTCGGACCCGCGTCAGGTGAAGATCCCTGTCTCCGGCATGATTTCGAAAGCCTATGCCAAGGAACGCGCCAAGCTGATCAAACCGCATGAAGCCAACTGCGCCGTCGCCCCCGGTAACCCGCCCGTCTCGTCGGACACCACCTACTTCTCCGTCGTCGATCGGGAAGGCAACATAGCCTCCTGGATTCAAAGCGTCTCCGGCCTTTGGGCTTCCGGCGTCACGGTCGATGGCCTGGGTTTCCACCTGCACAACCGCGGCGGCGGCTTCAGCTTCGATAAGACGGCTGCCAATGTCCTGGCGCCCGGCAAACGCCCCTTCCACACCATCATCCCGGCCATCATGCAGAAAGACAACCTCCACATCGGCTTCGGCATCATGAGCGGCGCCAATCAGCCCCTCGCGCACGCGCAGTTCGTCTCCTACCTGGCGGACCACCGCATGAACCTGCAGGAAGCGCTCGAAGCCCCGCGCTTCACCAAGTCCAAAGCCACCGGCTGCGACGTCATCATCGAAGACCGTGTCGGGCTCGAAACGCTGCGCGAGCTCTCCGCCAAAGGCCATCAGGTCACCATCGCTCAGGCTTACACCGCCCGCATGGGCCGCGGCAACGCCGTCATGCACAACGCGCGGACCAAAGTGAACAGCGCCGCCTCCGATCCTCGTGCCGACGGCTCCGCCATCCCTCAACCCGAATAGGCCGCCCAACCGGATCTGTGATAATGACAGGCAACTCCCATGCCGGTTTCGCAGTTCCTGTTCCGACTGGCCGTTGGCGCCCTTTCCTTGAGCGCCCTGCCTGTTCGCCGCTGCCTCCTGCAGTTTGAGAAAGATGTCCTCCCGCTGCTGGAGGCCAAATGCGCCAGAATTGCACTGCGGCGAAGAAGCGCAGGGCAGCCTGGATAACCGTACGCGCGCTTCCTTGCTCAAAAGGCGAATCCGGCCCGGCCTTCATCTCCGGCGAACCCGACCGCAGCTTACTGATTGCTCGCGTCCGCACCGGCCAAATGCCGCCCGGTGGTCGGCTCGAAGCGTCTGAGATTGAGTTATTGCGCCAATGGGTTGAGGTCGGTGGCCCCGCGGCTCATCCGATGCCGCTCCTGCGGCCCAACCACATCTCGCCTCGCGATCGCGAACACTGGGTATGTAGCCGCCGCGCCGTCTCGGCCGTTCCGCCGGTGCGCTCCCGTCAGCGAGTGGTGATCCGATCGACGCCTTCGTGCTCGCTTGCTCCAGAACTTCGCCTCCTGGCGATGAACCCGGAAGCGGGACGCCTCACCCTCTTGCGCCGCGTCTCCTTCTCGACGCCCGGCCTGCCGCCCTCGCCGGAACTGCTCGAGCGCTTCCTTCAGGATTCGCGCCTCGATGCCTACGAGCGCGTTGTGGACGAACTGGCGGCTCCCGCTATGGCGAACGTGCTGGCGCGCCATCGGCTCGACATCGCTTCTACTATGCGGACTCCGAAGGCGTCCTCGACGCCGACGTCATCCGCCCCAACGCCTGGCGCTATCGCGACTACGTCATCCGCGCTTTCAACAACGACAAGCCCACGACCGCTTCGTGCAGGAACAACTCATGCGGCGACAAACTGGCCGAGTACTGGAAGCACGATGCCCTGCCGCGCGACGTCGTCGATAAGCTCGAAGCCACCGGCTTCCTGCGCACCGCCGTCGATGCCACGCGCGAAGACTTCCTCCCCAAGGACTTCGCCGAGTACCAATGGCGCACGCTCTTCGACACCGAGCAGATCGTCGCCTCATCCTTCATGGGGCTCACCATGCAATGCTCCCGCTGCCACGACCACAAGTACGAGCCCATCACGCAGCGTGACTACTACGGCCTGCAAGCCGTCTTGGCCAGTGCGATCCGCCCCACGGGGCCCGTGCTTCCCACCTACAAGCGGATCGTCGTCGATGCCCCGCAAGCCGAGCAGAAGCGCATGGAAGAGAACAACCAGCCGCTCGAGGCCGTGGCCAAGGCTCTGCGGGACTTGCAGGGTGCGCGACGGCAGCAGTTCCGCAGCCGCCATCCCCAGCGCGAGAAGGCCACCGAAGAAGCGTTGCGCGCCGAGTTCCCTGAGTACGCGGCCAAGGCGGACGCCACCGCGAAAGAGTTGGAAGAGGTGACGGCCAAGCTGATCAAGCTGCCCACCATCCGCATGCTGAACGACATCGACTCGGCGCCCCCACTCCACCTATGTCCTGCAGCGCGGCGATCCGCTCAGTCCCGGAGCGATCGTCGAGCCCGCGGCGCCGGACGTGCTTTCGCGCGCGCCTCAGCCGCTGCGCCTGCCCGCCGTGGAGAAGGGCGCCAGGACCACCGGCCGCCGCAAGGCGTTCGCCGAGTGGCTCACGCAACCGGAGCATCCCCTCACGGCGCGCGTGATGGTGAACCGCATTTGGGCCGGCCATTTCGGCACCGGGCTCGTCGCCTCGCTCGACAACTTCGGCAAGTCCGGCGCGGCTCCTACGCATCCGGAGTTGCTCGACTGGCTCGCCACGGAGTTTGTCCGCGAAGGCTGGAGCTTAAAGAAGCTGCACAAGACGATCGTGCTTTCGGCGGCCTATCGGCAATCCGCCGAAAGCCGCGCTGATGGCCTCGCCAAAGACGCTGAGAATAAGCTGCTCTGGCGCATGTCGCCTCGGCGGCTCGAAGCCGAAAGCGTGCGCGATGCCGTGCTGGCGGTGGCGGATCGTCTCGACGCCACCATGTTCGGCGAGCCGGTGAAGACCGTCACCAAGCCCTCCGGCGAAGTGGTGCCGGAGAAGGAGCTCGAACAGCCCGGTCGCCGAACCGTCTACCAGTTGGTGCGCCGCTCCGCGCCGCAGAGTCTGTTGAACGCCTTCGACGCTCCGGTGATGGAGATCAACTGCGCCCGCCGGGTCACCACCACTTCGGCCACGCAAGCTCTCGCCATGATGAACAGCGACTTCATGGGCGCCCAGGCTGAGCACTTCGCCCGCCGCCTGCTGAAGCAGCCGGGTGAGGACCGCGCCCGCGTGGAGCAGGCCTTCCGCATCGCCTTCTCCCGGCCGCCGACCGCTACCGAGGCCGATCGTCTGCTCACCTTCCTGCGCACGCAGGAAGCCTTCTATCAGCAGCGTTCGCCGAACGAGCGCCGCCTGCAAATCTACCGCGATGTGCAGAGCTTGCTCGGCGCCAACGAGTTCATCTACCTGGATTGACCATGAGCCACGTTCAGCAGACCCCATTCAACACTTGCTCTCCGCCGCGATCTGTTTCGCAGTCTGAATACCGGCCTGGCGGGGCTGGCTTTGGGCTCGCTGCTGGACGCCGCTCCTGCTACGCGCTTCGACGTCCTTCCCAAGCAGCCACACCTCCGCATGCTCGCCGCGTGATTCTGTTGTTCCAGAACGGCGGCCCGAGTCAGATGGACCTGTTCGATCCCAAGCCGGAGCTCAAGCGCCGGCACGGCGAGAAGCCCGGCGAAGGCTTCATCAACACCGTGGACATCAAGAAGACGGGTACCTGGATGGGAAGCCCGTTCGAGTTCGCGCGTCACGGCCAGTGCGGCATGGAACTTTCCGAACTACTGCCGGGCCTCGCCAAGCATGCGGATGACATTACGCTGATCCGCTCGATGGTGAGTGAGCACTCGAATCATGAGCAGGCCATCTGGTACTTCAACACCGGGCTCACCACGCCCGGACGCCCGGCGATGGGCTCCTGGGTCACCTACGGACTGGGGACGGAGAATCAGGACCTGCCCGCCTTTGCCGCCATCATGCATCCAAAGGGCTTGCCCGTGGACGGAGCGCGTAATTATTCGAGCGGTTGGTTGCCGCCTCTCTATCAGGGCATGGCGATGCGGGCCGAAGGGACGCCGGTTTTGAACCTGCAGTCGCCAGGGCCTGCTGATGCCGCCTCCGCGCGCTTTGATCTGATGCAGCAGTTGAACCGTGAGCATCTGGCCAAGCATTCAGACCAGTTGGCTCTCGAAGCACGCATTGCGAGTTACGAACTCGCGGCCCGCATGCAGATTGCCGCGTCTGAAGCGTTGGACCTTTCGCGCGAACCGAAGTCGATGCACGAGTTGTATGGCACCGACGATCCGGAGTCCGGCATTCATGGACGGCAGTTGCTGCTGGCGCGTCGGCTCACCGAACGCGGCGTGCGGTTTGTGCAGGTGCTGCTGCATGGGCAGCCGTGGGATACGCATCAGAAGAACGAGTCCGGCAATCGCGAGATCGCCCGGCGTACGGATGCTCCGGCGGCTGCTCTACTCACCGATCTCAAACAGCGCGGCCTGCTCGACGACACGCTCGTCATCTGGGGCGGCGAGTTCGGCCGTACCCCCATGGCCGAAGGCAAGGACGGCCGCGATCATCACAAGTTCGGCTTCTCGCTTTGGCTCGCGGGCGGCGGCGTCCGGCGCGGTCTGGTTTATGGCGCCACTGACGAGTTCGGCTATCACGCCACCGAGAACCGCGTCACGATGGCCGACTTCCACGCCACCATCCTCCACCAACTGGGGCTGGATCATCAGCGGTTAAGCTTCCATCACGACACGCGGGACGAGAAACTCACCGACGTCCGCCCGGCGCAGGTGGTGAAGGGCATCCTGACTTAGGCGCGGCAGGCCGCTCGCACGGCTTCCACCATACGCTTCTGCTGCTTTTCTATGCCGGCCATGATGGCGCGCACTTTGGCCTTGGCCTTAGCCGGATCGCGATGGATCGCCGAGAGACGCTGCCAGAGTTGCTTGCCGCTGGTCTCGTCGACTTCGAAGAACCAGTTGTCGGCGCCGAAGTCGCGATACATCTGCCCCTTGCAGGTGTCCGTGGGCTGCCGCACATAGAAGGCGGGCGTGCCGTTGTGCAGCGCGATCAACGGTGAGTGACACTCCACGCTGATGACGGCTTGCGCCTGCGCGTACACCGAGGCCGCTTCGTCCGGCAGCCAATAGGTGTCGCGCCACACAACCTTCTCTTTGACGTCCGCGGGCAGGGGATCGACCAGGACTTCCTTGGCCATCTCCACCTGGTACGTCATCTCGGCGCAGGCCATCACCTTGTGGCCGGTGGCTTTCACATAGCTGACGATCATGTCGCGCAGCTTGCGGTGATCCTGCTCGGTGGTGCGCTGGTTGATGGCGTCCTTGAGGTCGTCGCTGGGCACGCGAGGGACGTTGTTCACGCGGTAATAGGGCGTGTAGCGCAAGCGCGGAATGACGCAGATGAACTTGCCTGGGGCGAGTCCATGCTGCGCGAGCCAGGCTTGCGCCTTGGCGTCGTCGCGGAGGGTCATGCCGAGTTGGGCATCGGGACCGAACTCGAGGATGGGCGTCTTGACGCCCTGGGCCTTCAGGTAGTCGCGCGAAATGGAATCGCGGCAGAAGAAGAACGCTGATTGATCGATGATGAAGCGCAGGTCAGCGCGCAAATGCGTGTTGGGCAGCTTTAGCGCTTTCTCGCGCAGTTGGATGAGCGTGCCCCCCTCGGGCTCACGGCCTTCGCCGAGACCGGAGATGGGATCGGTACTGACGCCGAAGACGCCGACGGGCTTGCCCGTGGCCTTGCGGAAGGCGACCGCATGCTGGCTGGCGGGGAAGCCGGATCCCGAGCCGCTGAGGTACAGGTCGGCCTCGTTCCAGGCCTGGCGCAGGGCCGGCGTGGTGGGCAGGTTCTGGGCGTCGAGCGTGCCTTCGGCGATGGTGACCCGCGGATAGCCCTTGGCGAGCAGTTCGCGTGAGCCGTGGCCGAGCTTACCGGGCCACAAGGTGATGTGGGCTTCCGGGAAGTACTTTTCGAGCAAGGCCAGGACGCCGGGCGTATGACCGATGTCACCGATGTTGACGCTTTGCCAGGAACTGCGGAGGAGGATGCGCCGCGTGGGCGCTTGCGCGCGAGCGGCGATAACGGCGGGCAGGCAGGAAGCGAGGAAGTTGCGGCGTTGCATGCGGGTACGCAGGCATCATAACGAAACGGCCGAGAGCATGGAGCCCTCGGCCGTTCAAATTCCGTAAATGGTCGGGGCGAGAGGATTCGAACCTCCGGCCTCCTGGTCCCGAACCAGGCGCTCTACCAGGCTGAGCCACGCCCCGACATTGGTAGCAGACTCCTCATGGTATCCCGCTTCCGGGCGGGTTGCAAGTTGCCTATTTCGCGGGTCGTACCGGGACTCCAGATCCAGTGTCGGAAACTGCCCAGGGCCTAGATCTAGTGGTCCTAGGGAGGACGCAAACTCTTGATTCCGAAACCCTTGACGTCCCGTATTTTATGCCGGATATTGGGATGCACCCACATCTGACCGGTGCGGTGTTTCAAACAAGAATTGCCTCCAATGTTCAAAACAAAAAAGACCAAACTTGATCCCGCACCCCCCAGCAAAGCGTACTCGTCGAGCGAAGTCAGCAAAATTGGGGGAGTCAGCCTGCGGCAGTTGCAGTGGTGGGACGAGAAAAAAGTGGTGAGTCCGCGCCACGAAGGGCATCGGCGAGTTTACAGCCCGGATGAAGTGGTGGAGATCACGGTGATTGCGGAGCTGCGGCGCAAGGGTTTCTCGTTACAAAAGATTCGCCGGGTGTTGCGCTTCCTGCAGCGTGAGATGGGCAAGCGGTTAACCGATGTGCTGGCGGGGGACTCGCATCTGCACCTGGTGACCGACGGCAAGAATATCTACCTCGAGCAGAATGCGGACAAGATCATCGACATTTTGAAGAACGCGCGGCAGCCGATGTTCCTGGTTTGTGTCACCGACCAGGTGCGGCGTTTGGAAGCTTCGGTACGCAAGCCGGTGCGGGCGGAATCCGGTACGACGGCGCGCCGTTCGCGCGCGGTGTAGGCGGCAGCCGAACCTTTACACTGAAGAGTGAATGGACGCACTCTTCTCGCTCGCCCGTAAACTCATTGACATCGAATCGATCACCGGCAACGAAGCCGCGGTGGGCCATGCCGTTTACGACCTGTTGGCGCAGCGGACCGCGAAGTACGGCGGCACGGTGGAGCGCATTGAGGTGGAGCCCAATCGTTTCAATGTGCTGGCGATCTTCGGCACCACGCCCACTGTCACCCTGACGACACATCTCGATACGGTGCCTCCGTTTTTCGCGTCGCGCGAGGACGGCGAGTTCATCTGGGGCCGCGGCGCCTGCGACGTGAAGGGCATCATCGCGGCCATGATCACCGCGGCGGACCGGCTGCTGGAAGAGGGTGTGCGCGAGTTCGGCCTGATGTTCGTGGTGGGCGAGGAGCGCAACAGCGCCGGCGCCTATTTTGCGGGCAAGCATCCGCGCGGGTCGAAGTTCCTGATCAACGGCGAGCCGACGGAGAATAAGCTCGCGTTGGGGTCCAAGGGCGCCCATCGCTTCGAGATTGTGGCCCAGGGACGGATGGCGCATTCGGCTTATCCGGAGTTGGGCGATTCGGCGATTAACAAGCTGCTGGACGCGCTCGAGCGGATTCGCCGCATCGAGCTCGAGTCCGATGAGTTGCTGGGGCCGAGCACGATCAATATCGGGATCATCGAAGGGGGACGGGCGCCCAATGTGATTGCCGATGCCGCGAAGGCCGAGTTGCTGATCCGGCTGGTGGATCAGGGCGATAGCACGTACAAACGAGTGCTGGCGGCGGCCGGGTCCGAGGTGGAGGCGAAAGAGGTTTTGCGCATTCCCGCCATGCACTTCGGACGGTTGCCCGGATTTGCGACAATGGTAGCTGCCTACACCACGGATATCCCTGCTTTTGGCGGTGCGTGGGGCCAACCTTACCTGTTGGGTCCCGGGACAATTCATGTCGCGCACACGAGTGAGGAGCGGGTACCCAAAGGTCAATTGGTAGAAGCGGTTGAGATCTATCGTTCGATGGTGCGTCAACTGCTGGGGCAGTAAATCCCCCTGAATCTGAGCGAATCGCAGGAAGAAGGTTTGTTTTGAGTCTCGAGATGGAAGTTGGTGTCCTCGGAGCCACCGGCATGGTCGGTCAGCACTTTGTGCGTTTTCTGGAAGGTCATCCCTGGTTCAAGTTGACTTGGCTGGGAGCGAGCGCCCGCTCGGCCGGGAAGAAATACTCCGAAGCGACTGACTGGCGTCTGGAAGGCACGATGCCCGAGGCGATTGCCAACCTGACCGTTTCGGACAGTGTGCCGGGACCGGGCGCGCCGAAGATTGTGTTCTCCGCGATGGACGCGAGCGTGGCCACGGAGATCGAGCAGGCGTTCGCCTCGGCCGGTCATTACGTGGTGTCGAACTCGCGCAATCACCGCATGGAAGCCGATGTGCCGCTGCTGGTGCCGGAGATCAACGCGGACCATCTCGGTGTGCTCGAAGCGCAGGCGAAGCGCGGCTGGAAGGGCCGGATCATCACGAATCCGAATTGCTCGACGATCGCGCTGACGATGGGCCTGGCGGCGTTCAAGCCGTTCGGTATCGAGCGCGTGCTCGTGACGACGATGCAGGCCGTGTCGGGCGCCGGCTATCCCGGCGTGCCCTCGGTGGACATCCTGGGCAACGTGATTCCCTACATCGGCAGCGAAGAAGAAAAGATGGAGCAGGAGACGCAGAAGATCCTGGGCGCCTTCACCGGCGGGGCTCTGGCGGCGTTGCCGGCGAAAGTCAGCGCGGCGTGCAATCGCGTGCCCGTGCTGGACGGCCATCTGGTGGCGACCTCGGTGCAGTTGCGCGAGAAGCCCGGCATCGACGCTTTGCGCGAAGCGATCAAGAACTTCAAGGGCGAGCCGCAGCGGCTCAACCTGCCGAGTGCGCCGAAGTTCCCGGTGCAGTATCTGCCGGAGAACGACCGTCCGCAGCCACGCCGCGATGCGACGCGAGACCGCGGTATGGCGGCTTTCGTGGGCCGTCTGCGCGAGTGCCCGGTGCTCGACTATAAGTTCCTCGTGCTGGCCCACAACACGATTCGCGGCGCCGCGGGCGCAGCGGTGTTGAACGCGGAGTTGCTGGCGGCCGGCGGCTGGATCAAGTAAACATGCTCGTCATGAAGTTTGGCGGCAGCTCGGTTGAGAGTGCCGCCGCGATCGAGCGGGTCGCCGGAATTGTGCGTTCGCGAGCCACGCAACCGATTGTGGTGGTGGTGTCGGCGATCGGCAAGACGACGAACCGACTGCTCGAGATCGCGCACGAAGCCGTGGCTGGCCAGCGGCAGAGCGCGTTGGTGAAGCTTGACGACCTGCGCGCGCATCACTTCGATATCGCCGATCACTTCGGGGCCGTGGCGCTAATCGACCAGCCGTTTGCGGAACTGGCCGAACTGGTGCGCGGGCTGGCGGTGCTGGGCGAACTCACGGGCCGATCGCTGGACGCGATTGCGAGCTACGGCGAGCGACTTTCGAGCCTGATCGTGGCCAAGGCGCTGAATGCCGTGCACGCCGACGCGCGCGACTACATCATCACCGACGGTCGCCATACTCAAGCGGCGCCGCTCTACGCGCCGACCTATGCGCGGCTGAAGAATCTGCCGCCCACGCCAATCACGGTGATGGGCGGCTTTATCGGCTCGACGGAAGCCGGTGTGACGTCGACGCTAGGGCGCGGCGGGTCCGACTTTACGGCTTCGATCGTGGGCGCCGGGCTGAACGCGGACGAGATCCAGATCTGGACCGATGTCGATGGCATGTTGACGGCGGATCCGCGGGTGCTCCCTGGCGGGCATCGGGTGAAGTCGATCTCGTTTGCCGAAGCGGCGGAGTTGGCGTATTTCGGTGCGAAGGTGCTGCATCCGTCGACCGTGCTGCCGGCGATGGAAAAGGGCATTCCGGTGCTGATTCTGAATTCGCGTCGGCCGGAAGTGTCCGGGACGCGGATTGTGAGCGAGAGCGTGCCGTGCCGCAATGCGGTGAAGTCGATTGCGTGCAAGACGAACATCACCCTGGTCAACATCACGTCGACGCGCATGCTGATGGCGCATGGCTTTCTGCGGCGGATCTTCGAGATCTTCGACCGCTACGAGACGCCGGTGGACATGCTGGCGACCTCGGAGGTGAGCGTATCACTGACGATCGACAACACCGGACATTTGGCCGCCGTCGTGCGTGAGTTGGAAGAGATTGCCGAGGTGACGGTGGAGACCGGCCAAGCCATTGTGTGCCTGGTGGGCGAGAACATCCGGCATACGCCGGGAGTGGCTTCACGCGTCTTTGCCGCGCTCGAGCCGATCAACGTGCGCATGATTTCGCAGGGCGCCTCGCTGCTCAATCTGAGCCTGGTGGTGGCGGAGGCGGATTTGCGGAAAGCGGTAGAATCGCTCCACGCGGAGTTCTTCCGTGAACTGGATCCCGAGGTGTTTGAAGCGTGAACCTGGCACTGGTCGGCTACGGCAAGATGGGGAAGATGATCGACGGACTGGCGCCGGAATACGGCTTCACGGTGACCCATCGACTGGACGAATTCAATAACCCCGAGCAAGCGGCGATGACGCCGGAGAACTTCCAGGACGTCGATGTGGCGATCGAGTTTTCGACGCCGGAAGCTTGCCTGCGGAACATCCGGCGGCTGGCGGACTTGAAGGTGAACACGGTGGTGGGCACCACGGGCTGGCTGGACCACAAGGCCGAGGTGCAGGCGATCATCGAGCAGGCCGGGACGGGTTTTGTGTGGAGCCCGAATTATTCGGTGGGCGTGAATGTGTTCTTCCGGCTGATCCAGGAGGCTGCGCGCCTGTTGGCGGATGAGAAAGAATACGGCGCCTGGGCCTGGGAAATTCATCACGACGCGAAGTTGGATGCGCCGTCGGGCACGCTGTTGAAGCTGGTGGATGAGATGAAGCAGGCGGGCTATGCGCGGCACATCGATGTAAGTTCCAACCGGGCGGGGAAGCATCCGGGGACGCACGAGATCGGGTTTGACTCGGCGGCCGATACGATTACGCTGAAGCACGCGGCGCGCAGCCGCGAAGGCTTCGCCCGCGGCGCGTTGAAGGCGGCGCAGTGGATTGCCGGTCAGCGCGGTTTTTACGAATTCAGCGAAACGCTTTTTACGAAGAGGTCAACCTAATGTTTGAAGGCTGCGGTACCGCACTGATTACGCCGTTCACGGCGGACGGCTCACTCGACGAAGTTACGCTCCGCAAACTGGTGCGCCGGCAAATCGAAGCCGGCATCGACTTTCTCGTTCCGTGCGGCACGACGGGCGAAAGCCCGACGATTACGCTGGAAGAACATTTGCGCGTGGTGCAGATCACGGTGGAGGAAGCGGCCGGCAAGACGCCGGTGCTGGCGGGCGCGGGCGGCTACTTCACCAAGGAAGTGATCGAGCTCGCCGAGGGTTGTGCGGCGATGGGCGCGGACGGCATCCTGTCCGTGACGCCTTATTACAACAAGCCCACGCAAGAAGGCCTCTACCAGCACTATAAGGCGTTGGCTGACGCGGTGAAGTTGCCGATTGTCGTTTACAGCGTGAAGGGCCGCACGGGCGTGAACGTGGAGCCGTCGACGTTGGCGCGCCTGGCGACGTTGAAGAACATTGTGGGCGTGAAGGAAGCTTCGGGCGACATCGCCCAGATGGCGAACGTGATTCAGGAAGTGCCCGCCGGCTTCAAGGTGCTCTCCGGCGACGACTCGATCACCATCGGGTTGATGGGCCTGGGCGGACACGGGTTGATCTCGGTGGCCTCGAACGAGATTCCGGCCGAGATGACGGCCATCACGCGGCATTGCCGCAACGGCGACTTCGCCGCGGCGCGCGCCATTCAGCGGCAGTATCTGCCGCTAATGAACGTGAACTTTATCGAGTCCAACCCGATGCCGGTGAAGGCGGCGATGGCGATGATGGGCCTGTGCCAGCCGGTGTGGCGGTTGCCGATGGTGCCGCCTTCGCCGGCGAGCGAGGCGCGGATCCGCGCAGTGCTCACGCAGTGTGGATTGTTGAAGGAGCAGGCGCAGCATGCGAGTCGATAGTTTGGCGCAGTTGGTGGAGGCCCTGTTCGATACGCCTCCGGCATCCTATACCGAAGAACATGCGCAGCTTTTCCAGGACTTCAAGCAGGCGCTGAACGGCGGCCTGATTCGCGCGGCCGAGCCTGACGCATCGACGCCGACAGGCTGGCGCGTGAACCCGTGGGTGAAGAAGGGCATTCTGCTGGGCTTCCGCATGGGGCAGATCGTGGACATGTCGGTGAACCCGGTGCGGCAACCGTTCTTCGACAAAGCGACCTACCCGGTGCGGCAGATGACGGCGACTTCGGGCGTGCGCATTGTCCCCGGCGGGTCGAGTATTCGCGATGGCTGCTATATCGCGCGCGGCGTGACCTGCATGCCGCCGATGTACATCAACGTCGGCGCCTGGGTGGACGAAGGCACGATGGTGGATTCGCACGCGTTGGTGGGAAGCTGTGCGCAGATCGGTTTGCGTTGCCACTTGTCGGCGGCCGCGCAGATCGGCGGCGTGCTGGAGCCGGTGGGCGCTTTGCCGGTGATCATCGAAGACGATGTGCTGGTGGGTGGCAATTGCGGCGTCTACGAAGGCACGGTGGTGAAGCAGCGGGCGGTGCTGGGGTCCGGCGTGATTCTGAATCGCTCGACACCGGTGTACGACCTGGTGACCGGTCAGGTGCATGCGGGCAGCAACGATACGCCGCTGGTGATTCCGGCCAATGCGGTCGTAGTGTCCGGCGCGCGACAGGTGACGAATGGTCCCGGCAAGGATTGGGGCATCAGCGTCTACACGCCGGTGATCGTGAAGTATCGCGACGCGCGGACGGACGCCAAGGTTCAGCTCGAGGACCTGCTTCGCTAGCGGATGCGGGTTGGCCTTGATTTTGGCACGACCAACAGCTCGCTTGCTTGTTGGAAGGCCCCGGAGTTAGAGCTGGTCCGCTTTGCGACGAAGACCGGTGAAACGCCCAGTTTCCGTTCGTTGCTTTATTTCGAGAAGCCAGGAAGCGGACGGCTGCGCGCGTTTGCCGGGCCGTCGGCGATCGAGGCGTATCTCGAGGCGGACACCAAGGGCCGGCTGATTCAATCGTTGAAGTCGTTTCTCACGAGCCGCGCTTTGCGCAGCACGGAGATCTTTGGGCAGCAGGCGCAGATCGAGGACCTGATTGCGCGCATTGTGCGGCCGATGCGGGAAGAGGCGGAGCGGCAGTTTGGACGCCCGGTGACCTCGGTGGTGGCCGGGCGGCCGGTACACTTCGTGGGCGCCAGCACCGAAGAGGACAACGATTACGCGACCGAGCGGCTGCGCGTGGCGTTCGGCAAGGCAGGCTTTACGGAAGTGGAGTTCGAGCTCGAGCCGGTGGCCGCGGCGCATCATTACGCGAGCACCCTCGATCATGAAGAACTGATCCTGGTGGGCGACTTCGGCGGCGGCACGAGCGACTTCTCCTTATTGCGGGTGGGCGGCGCGAAGGCGGAGTTACTGGGCAACGAAGGCGTGGGTCTGGCCGGCGATGCGCTCGACGCGAAAATCGTGCGGCATGTGGTGTCGCCGGCGCTCGGGGCGGGGACGTCGCTGCGGTCGTTCGGCAAGATTCTGCCGGTGCCAACGTGGGTTTATGCCAAGCTCGAGCGCTGGCATCATCTTTCGCTTTTGCGCAGCCGGGAGACGCTGCAGATGCTCGAGACGACGCGGAAGCAGGCGATCGAAAGCGAGCGCATTGAGGCTCTGCTGCACCTAATTCATGAGGACCTGGGTTACCGGCTGCATCAGGCCGTGCAGAAGGCGAAGGTGGAACTGTCGCAGGCGCCCGAGACGACTTTCCGCTATTACGATGGCGTGGCGGACATCGAAGAGAAGATTGCGCGACAGGACTTTGAGAACTGGATCGGCGAGGAACTGGCGGCGATCGAAGGCTGCGTGGACCGTCTGCTGCAGGCGACCGGCGTTCATGCGCGCGACGTGGATGCGGTATTCCTGACCGGCGGTACGTCGTTCGTGCCGGCTGTACAAGCGGTATTCAGCAGCCGCTTTGGGGGCGAACGAATCCGAACCGGCCATGAGTTTACGTCCGTGGCGCGCGGACTCGCTTTGCGGGCCGCCTAGCGGATCCGGGTCAGCTTCTGGACCCAGGCGGGGCCGGCGAGCTTATCGGTGAGCTTGGCGCGGCCGGCGGTGATGTGCGCCGACTGGCCGTGTTGTTCCAGGCAGGACATGCTGGTCCACTCTTCGACGAAGGTGAACTTGGTGGCATCGGTGACATCGACGAAGAGGTCGTAGCGCAGGCAGCCCTCTTCTTTGCGGGTGGGCTCCACGTAGCTTTCCAATACGGCGCGGACCACATCCTCTTCGCCCGCCTTGGCGTGGATGTGCGCGATTACGTCAATCTGTTCACTCATGCGGACTCCCAGTGTATCGAAGCAGGGACCGTAAAAAGCAAACGCCGCCCCCGAGGGAGCGGCGTGGTGCGGAATTCCAGGTGGAACTTAGAGGGTCTTGAGGTAGGCGATCAGCTTGCCCAACTCGTCCTTTTCCTTGTCCAGCATGTCTTCATAGGCCGGCATGCCGCCGCCACCCTGGTTGATGAGGGCGCGGACGTTGGCTTCCGTCGGAGCCTTGCCATTCTTCATCTTGGCCTTGGAAAACAGGCCTTTCAACCCCGGGCCCATCTTCTTTTCGTCGCTATCGGCGTTGTGGCAACCGGAGCACTGTTCGAAGATTTCCTTGCCTGCGGCGACCGCCTTATCCTGGGCGTTCACAACGTTGACCAGCAGCAAAGCGCCGAGAGAAACGCTGGTGAGGGTTCTTTTGAGCATCGCGTGGATGTTCTCCTTCTTAATGTTTCACTCGCCGCGCTGACGAGTGGCAATCATTACTTATTCTACAAAGTTCAGCCAGTGGCTTTCAGTGAGTCCAGACGGCCTCCGGCGGGATCGCGTTACATGAAGGTGGACGGGGGGGCCGCCCCGGGGACAAAAAAGACGTATACAATGGCTGGCGATAAGGGTGCCGCGCTCCATGGGCGCGGTGATTTGGTGAATGAGGGGATTCCTATGTCTCGTAGTCTGCCTTGTTATGCGTCCACGGCGTTCGTTCTGATCGCCTTTTCTTCTTGTTTGTTAACCGCCCAGGAGTTTCGCTCCACTCTTTCGGGCAGGGTGCTGGATCCAGCCGGAGCGGCCGTGCCGGGGGCGAAAGTCGCGGCCACGGAGCGCGAAACCGGGGCGCGCTTTGAAGCGACCTCCGGACCGGATGGCGAATACACGCTGCCGTTCCTGGCGCCTGGGCCTTACACGTTGACCGCCGAGGCCTCCGGCTTCAAGCGGTACGAGCAGACCGGCCTGCAAATCGGAACCAATCAGAAGCTTTCGCAAGATGTGCTGCTGCAGGTGGGCAGCCAAACCGAATCGGTGACGGTGTCGGCCGACGTGGCGTTGCTGCAGACCGCGACGGCCAGCGTGGGGCAGGTGATCACTTCGAGCCAGATCGAGAACATGCCGATGAACGGGCGAACGGCGTTGACGCTGGCCCAACTGGCATTTGGTGTGACGCCGGCCAGCGATCCGCGGTTCACGCGACCGTTCGATAACGGCGGTCCGGCGGGATTCTCGATGGGTGGCGGCCAGAGCCAGTCGAACGAACTGCTGCTGGACGGCGCGCCGGACATGACGCGCAATCGTCGGGTGGCGTACAACCCGCCGGTGGACGCGGTCTCCGAAGTGAAGGTGGAAGCGTTCCAGCCGGATGCCGCTTATGGCAATACGGCGGGTGGCACGGTGAACGTGGTGATGAAGGGTGGCACGAACGAGTTCCACGGCAGCCTGTACGAGTTCAACCAGGTGTCGGCCTTGAAGTCGACGCCGTTCTTCACGAATGCGGCGAATCAGAAGAAGCCGGTGACGCGGTTCAATCAGTATGGCGGCTCGATTGGCGGGCCGATCTGGATTCCGAAGCTGGTGAACGGGCGCAACAAGCTCTTCTTCTTCTTTACGTACGAAGGCATCAAGCAGAGTGAGCCGGAGCCGACGTTCGCGACGGTGGCGACCTCGGCGCAGCGCAACGGGGACTTCTCCGCCTTAGCCGCGTCCGGCATTACGATCTACGACCCCAACTCGGGCGTGCTGAACAATGGCATCATCACGCGTACGGCGTTCCCGGGGAACATCGTGCCGGCGAGCCGGATCAGCCCGATTGCGAAGAATATTCTCGGCTACTTCCCGCAGCCCAATGCGGCGGGGACAGCAATCGGCCAGAACAACTACTTCAACAACGCCGTGCGCAGCGACAACTTTTCCAGCTACCTGGGTCGTTTTGACTGGAACGTCAGCGACAAGCACAAGCTCTTCTTCAACATGCGCAACAACGATCGCATCGAGAACCGAGGCAACGTCTACCAGAACATTCTGACGGGCAACAATCTGGCGCGCATCAACTGGGGCATGACGTTCGACGACGTCTACACCTTGACGCCCACGTTCCTGATGAACACGCGTCTGAGCTGGAATCGTTTTGACGAAGGCAACTCACGCAGCAGCGACGGCTTCGATTTCTCGACGCTGGGATTGCCAAGCTACATGAAGGCGAACAGCGCGAAGAACGTCTTCCCGCGCATCGATTTCCAGAACTTCTCCGACGTGGGTGATTCGGGCGGCGATCGCACCCCGTTCGACACGTTCCAGGTTTTCGAAAACTTCACGAAGATCGCGGGGCGGCACACGCTGAAGTTCGGAGCCGATTTGCGGCAGCAGCGCGAGAGCTCCAACAGCTTTGGCAATTCGTCGGGCAACTTCGTCTTCAACTCGGATTGGACGAAGGCGGCTTCCAATGCGGCGAATGCGCCGATCGGCCAGGACATGGCGGGCTTCCTGCTGGGCTTGCCCACGGGCGGCAACTTCCAGATCAACGCGACGCGCACGCAGCAAGCGAATTACTATGCGTTTTTCGTCCAGGACGATCTGCGGGCGCGGAAGAATCTGAACCTGAATATCGGCTTGCGGTACGAAGCGGAGAGCGGCACGACGGAACGCTATGACCGGGCGACGGCGGGCTTCAACCCCGGCGCGACGCTGGCGGTGACGGCGGCAGCGAAGGCTGCTTACACGGCGAATCCTTCTTCCCCCTTGCTGCCGGCGTCACAATTCAATCCCGTGGGCGGCATCTACTTCGCGGGCCAGAATGGCCGCACGACCTACACGCCTTACAAGTACAACTTCTCGCCGCGCTTCGGCTTCAGTTGGACGCCGGACAAGCTGGGCGAGAAGACGGTGATCCGCGGCGGCATCGGGCTGTATGTGGCGACCTTTGGCACCGTGCAGGTGCAGCAGCCGGGCTTTAGCCAGCAGACCGACCTGGTCTCGGCCGGCGGCGGCGTGTTCCTTACGCCGGTGGCGACGCTGGCGGATCCTTACCCGGGCGGCATCCTGCAGCCCGCGGGCAATAGCCGGGGCGTGGATACCTTCGTCGGCCAGAACGTCACCTATCAGGAGAGGAAGTTCGGCAGCCCGATCACCTGGCGCTGGAACTTCAACATTCAGCGCGCGGTGGGCAAGAACGGCGTATTCGAGATCGGCTACATCGGCAGCGATGCCCGCCGCATTGTCGAAACGCGCGACTTGAACTTCGTGCCGAACGTCTACCTGGCGCAATCGCAATTCCGCGATCAGGCGACGATTACGCGCCTCACGACAGCCGTGGCGAATCCCTTCCGCGGGTTGCTGCCCGGCACGAATCTGAATGCGAACACCACGAACCAGGAAAACCTTCTGCGGGCCTTCCCGCAGTTCAACGGCAACAGTGGCGTACGGGTGGAGGGCCAGGCGAACGGCTACTCGAAGTTCCACATGCTGCAACTGCGCTTTGAACGCCGCTTCTCGAATGGTCTGCAGTTCCTGACGAACTACTCCTGGAGCAAGTTTATGGAAGCGACCGATCGTCTGAACGTGGGCGATCCGTTCCTGCAGTACCGCATCGCCGACGAAGACCGTCCGCACCGCTTCGTGTTCAGCGGCAGCTACGACCTGCCGTTCGGTAAGGGCAAGTCCTTCCTGTCGGGCGTAAACGGGGCGGTGGACCGCATCGTGAACGGCTGGCAGACCAACGTGATCTATACGACGCAGTCCGGCGCGCCGGTGGACTGGTCGACGAACCTGACCTACCTGGGCGGCGATCTGAACTGGAACGGCCGCAACCTGACCAATGCGTTCGACGTGACGCGCTTTGAGCGGGTGGCGGCGAATCAGCCGGACCGCAACATCCGCACTTTTCAGCGCCGTTACTCGGCCTACCGCGCGGACAAGATCAACAACGTCGACATCAGCCTGATCAAGAATATTCGGCTGGTGGAGCGCTTCACGCTGCAGTTCCGCGTCGAGTCGTTCAATGCGTTCAACCGCACGAATTTCAACGGGCCGGAACTCAATCCGACGAACCAGAACTTCGGGCGGATCACGTCGGCGGCTAACCTGCCGCGGACGTATCAGATGGCGTTGCGCCTGCGCTTCTAAGCGCGGGCGGGCAGGCGGCCTAGGCGTCCTTCTGAACGAGTTCCAGAAACGCCTTGGCCGCATGCGACAGATTGCGGCGCGCCGGATAGACGAGACGGATCTTGCGCTCGACGTTCATTTCCGTCACCGGAATCTCACGCAGCGAGCCTTGGCCAATCTCCTGCAGCACGCACATGCGGGGCAGGAAGGCGACGCCTTCGTTGCGCTCCACCATGCGCTTGATGGTTTCGATGGTCGGCATCTCGACGTCCATGTTCAGCGGGACTTTGTGCCGCTGGAACTCGCGCAACACCACTTCGCGGTAAGGCGAAAGGACGTTGTGGGCGATGAAGGTTTCCATGTCGAGCTCGGTGATGGAGAGGGACTCACGCTCGGCGAAGCGGTGCTTGGTGGAGCAGACAAAGGCGAGGTGGTCGGTGTAGATGACGCTCGAGATGAGACGTTCGTCGTTGGGGTCGTAGGTGACGACGCCGAGTTCGAGGTCGCCGTCGAGCAACTGGGTGGGGATGCGGCTCGAGTAGCTGCGGCGGACCTGCACTTTCACCTTGGGGTACAGGCGGCGGTAGTTTTCGATGTGGCCCAGCAGGTAGAGCGAGCCGGACTCATTGGCGCCGATGATGAGGCGGCCGGCGGAATTGTCGCGCAGCTCGGCGAGGGCGTTCTGCAGTTCGCTTTCGAGATTCTCGAAACGGCGGGCGAAGTCGACGACGATGCGGCCGGCGTCGGTCAGGAGGAGTTCCTTGGCGGAGCGGTCGATCAGGCGCTCACCGAGTTCGGCTTCCAGGCGTTGAACGCCGAGGGAAACCGCCGGCTGGGTGCGCAACATCTTCTCGGCGGCGCGCGAGAAGCTCTTCTCGGTAGCGACGGACAGAAAGACTTTGAGCGAGTGGAGCAGCATGGTGGATAACCGTTCCTTATTATATTATTACGGATTATCGCTACCTGCAATTATATAAATTTGCCAAATCGGTCAGGTGTCCTTAGAATCGAAGACACGGGGCAACCCCCCGGTTGACGGTTTTCACAGCAAAGGAGAGAGGGTGTATGAGCAACCGCGTCTACATCTTTGACACGACGCTGCGCGATGGCGAGCAATCGCCGGGCTGCAGCATGACGGTGGCAGAGAAACTGAAGATGGGCCGCAAGTTGGCCGATCTCGGCGTTGACCTGATGGAGGGCGGGTTTCCGATCGCCTCCGAGGGCGACTTTGAGGCAGTGCGCGCGCTGAGCCAGGAATTTCCTGAGATGCGCGTGGCAGCGCTAGCCCGGTCCAATAAGTTGGACGTGGAGCGCGCCGGGCGGGCCCTGGAGTTGGCGAAGAAGCCGAGAATCCACACCTTCATCGCCACCAGCGACATCCATCTCGAATACAAGCTGAAGAAGACGCGCGACCAGGTGATTGAAGACGCCGTGCGGGCGGTGGAACTGGCGCGGACGTTCGTCGATGACGTGGAGTTTTCGGCCGAGGACGCGACGCGTACGGATCCGGACTACCTGGAGCAGGTGTCGCGGGCCGTGGTGGCGGCGGGCGCGACGACGGTGAATCTGCCGGACACGGTGGGCTTCTCCGTGCCGCAGGAGTATGCGGAGATCATCGGGCGGATTGTGGGCGCGATCGGCGACCGGGCGATTGTCAGTGTGCATTGTCACGATGACCTGGGCCTGGCGGTGGCGAATTCGATCGCCGCGGTGCAGGCGGGCGCGCGCCAGATCGAGTGCACGATCAACGGCATCGGCGAACGGGCCGGCAATGCGTCGCTCGAAGAGATTGTGATGGCGTTCCGCACCCGGCCGGACCGGCTGCCGTTCACCACCAACATTGTGCCGGAGCACCTCTATCCAGCGAGCCAGTTGCTGTCGTCGATCATCAGCTTCGGGCCGCAACCGAACAAAGCCATCGTGGGCGAGAATGCGTTTGCGCATGAGGCGGGCATTCATCAGGACGGCTACCTGAAGAATCCGTCGACCTACGAGATCATCAACCCGAAGTCGGTGGGCGTGCCGGAGACGCGGCTGGTGCTGGGCAAGCACAGCGGCCGTCACGCGCTCAAGCAGCGCGCCGAGGCACTGGGGTTCTCGCTCGAGAAGGAACAGCTCGACGAATTCTACACGCGCTTCACCGAGATTGCGGATCGCAAAAAGGGTGTGCGCAACGAAGAGATTGCCAGTTTGCTCCGGGAGATCGGGGCGCGGGAAGCGGCGGCTTCCGCAGCCAAGTAGAACAGTTTCATGAAATTCAATATTCTTTCACTGCCCGGCGACGGGATCGGGGTCGAAGTCACGCGCGAAGCCATCAAGGTTTTGAACGTCGTGGCCGGCCGTTTCAAGCATGAGATCGAGATTCGCGAGGCGCTGCTGGGCGGGATTGCGATTCAGAAAACGGGGCAGCCGTTTCCGGACGATACCAAAGCGCTGGCGCTCGAAGCCGACGCCGTATTAATGGGCGCGGTGGGTTTGCCGGGTTTTGAGAAGGAACCGCTCGAGAAACGGCCGGAGGGCGGTCTGCTGGGCATTCGCCGCGCGATGGGTGTGTACGCCAATCTGCGGCCGGTGTTTCTGTTTGAAAGCCTGCTGGACAGCTCGCCGCTGAAGAACGACCTGGTGCGGGGCACCGATATGCTGATCGTGCGCGAACTCCTGGGCGGCCTGTACTACGGCCAGCCCAAGGGCATCGAAGGCGAAGCGCCGAACGAGCGCGCCGTCAACACGATGGTCTACACGCGGATGGAGATCGAGCGGATTGCGCGCATGGCCTTCGACCTGGCGCGCCGCCGCCGCAAGAAGGTGACCAGCGTCGACAAGGAAAACGTCATCGACTGCTCCCGCTTGTGGCGCCGCGTGGTGATCGATGTGCATAAAGACTATCCGGACGTCGAATTGCAGCACCAGTTGGTGGATAGCTGCGCCATGCTGCTGATCACCAAGCCGAAGAGTTTCGACGTGGTGCTGACGGAAAACATGTTCGGCGACATTCTGAGCGACGAAGCGTCGGTGCTGGCGGGTTCGATCGGGATGCTGCCTTCGGCGTCGATCGGCGCGAAGAAGGCGAACGGCGTCTTCACGGGCTTGTACGAGCCGGTGCACGGTTCGGCGCCGGACATCGCCGGGCAGAACAAGGCCAACCCGCTGGCCGCCATCGGCAGCGTGGGTGCGATGCTGGAGTATAGCTTCGGGTTGAAGGAAGAGGCGGCCGCCATCACGCGCGCGATGGAGGCGGTGCTCAAGAGCGGCGATGTCACCGCGGACCTGGGCGGCAACAAGACGACGGTTGAAGTGGGCGACGCGGTTTGCGCGGCCCTGTAGGAGTTACCACGTGAGTACACCGAAAACGATCATTCAAAAAATCTGGGAATCGCATGTGGTGTCACAGACGCCGCCGGCGCCGGCCCTGCTCTATATCGACTTACATCTGGTGCATGAAGTGACCAGCCCGCAGGCCTTCAGCGGTCTGCGCGCGCGCGGTCTGAAGGTGCGCCGTCCGGACCTCACGTTCGGTACGGTGGACCACTCGACGCCCACCACGCCGCGCAGCCTGCCGATCGTCGATCAGGTGGCCAAGGCGCAGGTGGCTCAGCTCGAAAAGAACTGCACCGAATTCGGCATCCCGTTCTTCGGCTTTCAGGATTCGCGGCAAGGCATCGTGCACGTCATCGGGCCGGAATACGGCCTGACGCAGCCCGGCATGACCGTAGTTTGCGGCGACTCGCACACGGCGACCCACGGCGCGTTTGGGGCGCTGGCGTTCGGCATCGGCACCAGCGAAGTGGAACATGTGCTCGCCACGCAGTGCCTGCTGCAGAAGCCGTCCAAGGGCTTTGCGGTGCGCGTGGAAGGCACGCTGCGCCCGGGCGTGGCGGCGAAGGACATCATCCTCGCGCTGATCGCCAAGATCGGCATCGGCGGCGGAACGGCTTGCGTGTTCGAGTTCCAGGGCTCCACCATCCGCGCGCTCTCCATGGAAGAGCGTATGACGGTGTGCAACATGTCGATCGAAGCCGGCGCCCGCGCCGGGCTGATCGCGCCGGACGACACGACGTATCAGTATCTGGCCGGCCGTCAGTATGCGCCGAAGGGCGCCGACTGGGATGCGGCGGTGGCGCGTTGGAAGCAATTGCCGTCGGACGAAGGCGCGCAGTTCGAGCACGAAATTTCGATCGACGCCAACACGCTCGAGCCGATGATCACCTTCGGCACGAACCCAGGCATGGGCATTCCGATCAACGGCACGGTGCCGGATCCGGGCTCGGTGGCCGATCCGCTGGAACGCGATTCGCTGAAGAAGGCGCTGCAGTATATGGCGCTCGAACCGGGCAAGCCGCTGACGGGGCAGGAAATCAACGTGGTGTTCATCGGTAGCTGCACCAACTCGCGCATCAGCGATCTGCGCGCGGCCGCGGCGGTGGTGAAAGGCCGCAAGGTTTCGCCGAACGTCCGCATGATGGTGGTGCCGGGCTCGATGGAAATCAAGCGGCAGGCCGAGGCCGAAGGGCTCGACGAGGTGTTCCGCGCGGCGGGCGCCGAGTGGCGTGAGGCGGGTTGCTCGATGTGCATCGCGATGAACGGCGATCAGTTGACGCCGGGTCAGTACAGCGTCTCGACGTCGAACCGTAACTTCGAAGGACGCCAAGGTAAGGGCGGCCGGACGTTCCTGGCGAGCCCGCTGACGGCGGCGGCCAGCGCGATCACCGGCAAAGTGACCGACGTGCGTACGCTGGTGGGAGGCAACTAATCATGGCCAAGTTCACGCCATTTTCGAGCCCGATGGTCAAGATGGGCATCGATAACATCGACACGGACCAGATCATTCCGGCTCGCTTCCTGAAGACGATTTCGAAGGACGGTCTGGGCGACCAGCTGTTCTACGACTGGCGTTACGACGCGAACGGCGCGCCAAAGCCGGACTTCATCCTGAATACTGAGAAAGCCAAGCAGACCCAACTGCTGCTGGCCGGCGACAACTTCGGCTGTGGCAGTTCGCGCGAGCATGCTCCGTGGGCGCTCACGCAGTACGGCTTCCGGGCCGTGTTCAGCACCAGCTTTGCCGACATCTTCAAGAGCAATGCGCTGAAGAATGGTCTGCTGCCGATCGTGGTGAGCCGGGACCTGCACGCGAAGCTGTTCGCGCTGCCGGAAGATGCCGCGGTAAGCGTGGATCTGGAGAGCCAGAAACTGACACTGCCCGATGGGACCTCGGCCGAGTTTGCGGTGGAGCCTTTCTCCAAGCACTGCCTGCTGGAAGGCGTGGACGAGTTGGGCTATATCCAGAAGCACGAAGCGCAGATCGCGGCGTTTGAAGCGCAGCGGCAGGGCAGCTTGAATACGCTCGCTTCGTAGTTCTTCTGAAGAAACAAAAACGCGTTGAGCGAGCGGCACAAGCCGTTACCCAACGCGTTTTTTCTTTGAGGCATTTAGGCGGCTGAGGCGCTGACGATCTCGGGCTTCTCGTCGCCGGAGAGGTCGACGCCTTCCCAGCGGGCGACGACGGCGGACGCGAGGCAATTGCCAAGCAGGTTCACCGACGTGCGCGCCATGTCGAGCACGGCATCGACGCCGAGAATCAGGGCCACCGGTTCGGTGGGCAGGCCGAAGGTGGAGAGCGTCCCCATCAGAATCACGAGGCTGGCGCGCGGCACCGCGGCGACGCCTTTGCTGGTGAGCATGAGAGTGAGCATCATCATGATCTGCTGGCCGATGGACAGTTCGATGCCCGCCGCTTGCGCCACGAAGATGGAGGCGGCGGCGAGGTAGAGCGTGGAGCCATCGAGGTTCAGGCTATAGCCCAGCGGCATGACGAACGAGACGATGTGCTTGGGCACCCCGAACTTCTCCATGTTGGCCAGGGCCATGGGGAGTGCCGCTTCGCTCGAGGCGGTGGAGAAGGCGAGGATGTAAGGGTCCTTCACGGCGCGAACGAACTTCGCGAGCGGGATGCGGGCCATCACGATGACGGCGCCGAGCACCACGATCACGAAGAAGGCGAGCGCGGCGAACATCGTGAGGACTAACTGGGCGAGGTTGAAGAGCACGGCGACGCCATATTGGCCGACGGTAGCGGCCATGGCGCCAAAGACTCCCAGGGGCGCGGCGTACATCACGTAGGCCGTGTACTTGAACATGACCTCCGAGAGCGACTCGCAGAATTCGACGACCGCTTTGGCCTTATGCTTGACAGCCGCGCAGGCCATGCCGAAGATCATGGCGAAGACGACGACTTGAAGGACGTCGTTGCGCGCCATCGAATCGATGATGCTGGCCGGGAAGGTATGTTCGATGATGCCCTGCCAGGTGACTTTCGCCGTGGGAGCATCGACGGCCTTGGCTTTCGAGAGGTCGACGCCGCGGCCGGGTTGGAAGAAGTTGACGAAGGCCAGGCCCACGAATAAAGCAATGGTGGTGACGACTTCGAAATAAATCACCGCGCGGGCGCCGATGCGGCCCATGGCGCCCGAATGCGCGCCCCCGGCAATCCCGAAAACCAGCGTGGCAAACAACAGAGGCGCCACGATGGACTTGACCAACTTGATGAAGACCGTGCTGAGGATCTTCATCTGCACGCCCACCTCGGGGAAGCTGTAGCCCACCAGGACGCCGGCCACCAAGGCAATAAAGATCCAAGTCGTCAGACTGATTTTTTTCATCGTTCTCCCCATTTCAACTTCGAACGCAAAACGTCAAAGAAGAGTAGTTTCGGCGGCCGGACCAGGCTCACGGCATTTTCCGACCTTTGGCAGAGAATCAAGTCGTCGCGGCGTAGCGGCTCTCCCACCTGACCGTCCACGGTCAAGTAGGCCCCATCATCCTCGGCACGATTGTACAAGCGAATGACCCCCGCGTCCGGGACGATCACCGGGCGGTTGGTCAACATATGCGGACAGATGGGCGTGATCAGATGCGCGCCCAGTTGCGGAAACAG
>JBGAHE010000084.1:0-31985 GCA_044226365.1 Bryobacteraceae bacterium | reverse complement strand
AATGGGCTTACTTTGAGAATGCGGACGGGGCACGGCTGAGATACGGGTCGGCGAAGCCACTCACGCCGATACGGGCGTGGGTGGTGATTGTCGGCGGCTACACGGAGTTCGCCGAGAAGTATTACGAGTTCATGAACGACTTACTCGCGCGGGGCTACGCGGTGTCGTCGCTCGATTGGCGGGGGCAAGGCGGATCCGAGCGTTACCTGGCGAATCCGCAGATGGCGCATTCGATCGGCTTCGAGCACGATCGCGACGACCTGGCGCAGTATCTGCGAATGGCAGTCGATGGGCCGGTGTATCTGGTGGCGCATTCGATGGGCGGCAACATCGCGCTGCGAACGCTGCATGAGCATCCTGATTTAGTGCGGGCGGCAGTGCTCTCGGCGCCGGCGTTGCGGATCGGCTCGCGGGCGGGCATGCCGGCGTGGCGGGCGCGGGCGCTAGCGGGGTTGATGATCGCGGCGGGGTTGGGCGAGAGCTATGCGCTCGGTCAACATGACTGGCGCGACGATCCGGCGCGCAATGCGCAGACGAGTCCGGTGACGCATGATGCGGCGCGCGACGCAATGATGACGCGGTGGTTCCGGGAGCGGCCCGAGCTGCGAGTGGGCGGCGGGACGTATCGGTGGGCGTATGAGTTCTATCAATCGTGCGGGGCGGTGATGAATGCGGGGTATCTGGAGCAGATCCGGACCCCAATCCTGATGGGGTCAGCGGGCGAGGACACGTTCGTCGAGGCGGCGGCGCACGAGGAGGCTTGCAAGCGGCTGCCGAATTGTCAGTTGGTGAAGTATCCGGGATCGCGCCATGAGCTCCTGATGGAGACTGACGCGATCCGGACGCTGTGGGTAGACGAGATCGACCGCTTCGTTACGGAAGCGAGTAAGTGATGTAAGTGCCGCCGGAAGCATGACCACGCCCGCCGCCGGCGGGCACGGTGACATACTGCTTGCCGTTGACTTCGTACATGGAGATGGAAGCGTTGCCGGCGTGGGTCATTTTGGTTTCCCAGAGTAACTTGCCGGTGAGTTTATCGAAGGCGCGGAGTTTTTGGTCGTGGGGGCTGGCGGCAATGAAGAAGAGTCCGCCGGCGGTGACAATACCGCCGCCATGACTTTCGACGCCGGTGTCCTTCAGACCTTTGGCGGCTAACTCCGGGTACTCGCCGAAGGGGATGCGCCACTTATATTCGCCGGTATCGAGGTTGATGGCGTTGAGCGTGCCCCAGGGTGGGGTGACGGCGGGGTAGCCATCGGCGTCGAGGAACTTCTGATAGCCGTTCATCATGTACTTGGAGGTGACCAGCGGCTTGGGGCCGGTGGAGACGGTGACGCGCTGATCGTTGCGGGTGAGCAGGTAATCGGTGAGCGCGGTGAGGGCGGGGTCGCCGAGGTTGGCGAAGGGAGGCATGCGGCCGGTGCCTTTGCGGAGCAGGGCGACGATTTGCGGGGCGGTCATTTTGGCGGCGAGGTTATCGACGGCGGGGAACTCGGGCGGGGCGCCCTTCTGGTCCTGACCGTGGCAGGAGGCGCAGCGCGTTTGATAGAGGCGCGAAGTGGTGAGGCCGCGTTGGGGGATCTGGTCGGCGGGAACGAGCTTGAGCACCCAGGGGGCTTCGTTGGCGTTGATGTAGAAGAGGTGAGTTTCGGGATCGTAGGCCTGGCCGCCCCATTCGGCGCCGCCCGAGAAGCCGGGCATGACGATGGTGCCGCGCAGGCTGGGGGGCGTGAAACGGTCACCGTAATCAAGGTTCTTGAGCTGTTCGCGCAACTGGGCGTTCACTTCGGGGGTGCGATTGGAAAGCATTTCGGGCCCGGTGAAGACTTGGCGCGAGAAGGGCGCGGGCTTAGTGGGCACGCGCTGGGTGGTGGAGAGGAGTTCGCCATCGACGTTCGAGGCAGGCACCTGGCGCGTGGTGAGCGGGAAGAGGCTTTCGCCGGTGTCGCGATTGAGGACGTAGACGAAGCCGTCTTTGCCGGCTTGAGCGATGGCGTCGACGTTCTTGCCCTGGTGCTTGACGGTGATCAGGAGCGGGGCGGAGGGAAAGTCGAGATCCCAGACGTCGTGCTTGACGGTCTGGAAGTGCCATTTGCGCTGGCCGGTTTTAGCGTCGAGACAGAGGATGGAGTTGGCGTAGAGGTTGTCGCCGTGACGGTCCGCACCGTAGAAGTCATAGGCGGCGGAGCCGGTGGGGACGAAGACGGTGCCGCGCTTCTGGTCGACGACGAGGCCGGCCCAGGCATTGGCGCCGCCGGTGTACTTCCAGGCGTCCTTGGGCCAAGTCTCGTAGCCGGGCTCACCGGGGCGCGGGATGGTGTGGAAGGTCCAGACGAGTTTGCCGGTGCGGACGTCATAAGCGCGGATGTCGCCCTGGGTGGAGGGATGAGTTTCGGCGACCGAGCTGCCGAGAATAATGAGGTCCTGGTAGATGACGCCGGGGGTGGGGACGCTGAGGTTATTGAGCTCTTTGGGGCGTTCGGGGAAGGCGTCGCGGAGGTCGATTTTGCCTTTGTCGCCGAAGGCGGGGTCAGGCTCGCCGTTGGCGGCGTCGATGGAGTAGAAGTCCGCGCCGAGGCCGAAGAGGATGCGGGCCTTCTTGCCGTCGGTCCAGTAGGTGACGCCGCGGTTGCGGTGATTGGGGCGCTGGCCGCGGAGGCCGTCGAAGCTCCATTTGAGCTGACCGGTGGCGGCATCGAGGGCCACCAGGCGGAGCTTGGGCGTGGTGGTGTACATGATGCCATTGACGACGATGGGGTTGGCTTGAAGGTCCGAACCGTTGTAGGCGTCTTTGGTGTCGTAGACCCAGGCGACCTTGAGCTGGTTCACGTTGGCGGGCGTGATCTGTTTCAGCGAGGAGTAATGGATGTTACCCGGACCGCCACCGAAGGCGGGCCAGCCGCGATAATCTTTGGCGTTTTGGGCGGAAAGGGCGAGGGGCAGAAAGAGGACAAGTAGACAGCGACGCATCGCCCCATATTCTATCGGCTAGAGCCAGCGGACCAGGGAAGAAATGATCTGGTAGCCGTCCATGAACTTAAACGGCGATTCGCCCATGGTGTAGTGGCCGCAGGGAAGCTTGGCGACTTCGTGGCGAATGCCGTGGTCGCGGACGCAGGCCAGGATCTGCTCGGAGAGGTGGGGCAGGAAGGTGGTGTCGTAGGCGGTGTAGATGAACTTTTGCCGCTTGTGGTCGTGGGCGGCGTACTTGGCCATGTAGTTGACAGGGCTGAGGCAGTTCCAGAGGTCGCGGAGACGGTCGACGTCGAGGTGCTCGGCGAGGGTCTTTTTGATGTGGATGGTGGAGAGGCCGGTCCAGACGACATCGCTGAAGTGGGAGCTGCAATGGTTGAAGACGTTGACCTTGATGCGGGAGTCGTGGGCGGAGGTGAGGAAGGCGTAGCAGGAGCCGAGGCTGGTGCCGACGATGCCGAGGCGGTGGAAGCCTTGCTGCTCGAACCAGTCGAAGCAGGCGCGGGTGTCGATGACGGCCTGACGGGTGGCATCGATGGTGCGGCAGATGTTGGAGGAGACGGCGTAGTCGGCGCGAGTGAGTTCGGCGGGCATGCGCTCGTCGTGATAGGGCAGCGAGAGGCGGATGACGGTGGGTCCGAACCAGGCGATGCCCTGGCAGAGGCCGACGTGCTGGGCGGCGTGGGAATTCCAGTGGGGTAGGACGACGACGGCGCGGCCCTGGGGATTACGGCCGGGGAAGACGCGGGCGTGGACGGTGTTGTTGGGGCCGTGGGGCGTGGAATGGGGTGAGGTGAAGGTGAGGCGGTCGCCTTGGAGGGCGAAGTCCGTGGGGGGCTGGTAGCCGAAGAATTCGTCGCTGTGGGCGATGATGTGGCGGTTGAGGGCAGCGAGTTCGGCTTCCGGGGAATGGCCGTTGGCGATGATGGGCCGGGGCCAGGCGGAGGTATAGTCGAGGCCCCAGTCGAAGGGACGTTCCACGCGGTCGGTGGACCGGAAGCAGAGGTGGTTCTCCCACTGATTCAACCAATTACTGTAGGCGCGCGCGATCATCGGGGGTGACACTTCCAATTTACCAGGGGGTGGAAAACAGGTCGGCGTGAAGGGTACTGTTCGGGGGCCAAACAGCCGATAAACGGGCTGAACGGCGATGCGTACCTTTACCCTGTGTCTGACTCTGGTGTTTTCGGGTGTGACGGGTTTGGCGGGCGCCAAAGAGCCGCCCCGGACGATGGCGACGCGCAAAGTGGTGAGCGCGAAGGCTTTCGCGATCAAGCGGGCGAAGGCGCTGGACTCGAAACCCAAGAAGAAGAAACAGCGAACGCCGAAGACGAAGGATCCGAAGTCGCAGTGGGGTGTGCCCGAGGCGCGGGCCAAGCGCTACGGCGGGTAAGCACCGATAGGGGACAATAGGGCTACACATGGCTCTGTTGGTGAGCGCTCAGTCGCTGCAAAAATCGTTTGGCGCTAAACCGCTCTTTCAAAATGTCTCGCTAGGCGTCAATGACGGCGACCGGCTGGGACTGATCGGCCCGAACGGGGCCGGGAAATCGACCTTTTTACAAATACTGGCGGGACGGCTGGATCCGGACGCGGGCGAAGTCGCTTATCGCAAGGGCACGCGGATGGCGTATGTGACCCAGGAGTCGCGGTTTGCGGCGGGGTCCACGGTGGCGCAGGTGCTGGAAGCGGCGCTGCCGGGCGATGAGCGGGAATATGAGCGGCAGGCGTTGATGAGCCGGGTGGGGTTTACGGACCCGGCGGCGACGGTGGATTCGCTCTCGGGCGGGTGGAAGAAGCGGCTGGCGATCGCCGAAGCGCTGGCCACCGAGCCGGATCTGCTGTTGCTGGATGAGCCGACGAATCACCTGGACCTGGCCGGCATTCTGTGGCTCGAGAAGCTGCTGGTGGGGGCGAAGTTCGCCTGCGTGGTGATCACGCATGACCGCTATTTCCTCGAGAATGTCGCGACGTACGTGGCGGAGCTGGCGCCGGCGTACCCGGGCGGACTGTTCGTGGTGAAGGGGAATTACGGCGAATTTCTGGAGCGGAAGGGCGAGTTTCTGATTGCGCAGGAGTCCGAGAGGGCGGGGCTGGCGTCGCGGGTGCGGGGCGAGCTCGAGTGGCTGCGTCGGGGTCCGAAGGCGCGGACGACGAAGGCGAAGGCGCGCATTGATACGGCGCACGAGCTCATCGGCGATCTGGCGGAGGTGACGGCCCGGCAGCGCACAGCGCAGCGGGTGGGCATCGACTTTTCGGCGTCCGAACGGAAGACGAAGCGCCTGGTGGAAGCGGAGAATCTGGCGGGCGAGGTAGGCGGCAAGCGGCTGTTCAGCGGCCTGGATTTCGTCTTGGGCCCCGGGACGCGGCTGGGGCTGGTGGGTCCGAACGGGAGCGGCAAGACGACGCTGATGCGTTTGCTGATGGGCGAGTTGAAGCCGGCGGAGGGGACGCTGAAGCAGGCGGACTTTCTGAAGGTGGTGTACTTTGCGCAGAACCGGGCCGAATCGCTGGCGCCGGATCTGACGTTGCGGCGCGCGCTGTGTCCGCATGGCGATTCGGTGATGTATCAGGGGCGGCCGATTCATGTAGCGCCGTGGGCGAAGCGGTTTTCGTTTCCGGTGGAGCAATTGGAGCAGCCGGTGGGGCGATTGTCCGGCGGGGAAAAGGCGCGGGTGCACATTGCGCGGCTGATGCTGGAGACGGCGGATTTATTGCTGCTGGACGAACCCACAAATGATCTGGACATTCCGACGCTCGAGACGCTGGAAGAAAGCCTGATGGAGTTTCCGGGGGCGCTGGTGTTGGTGACGCATGACCGGTACATGCTGGACCGCGTGTCGACGCGCGTGTTGGGGCTCGATGGCGAGGGCGGCGCGGGTCTGTTTGCGGACTATTCGCAATGGGAGCAATCGCTCGAGACGCCGAAGGTGAAGGCGAAACCGGCGGCGGAAGCCGCTCCGGTGGCAGCGTCGTCCGCGCCGGTGGCCGCGGACGCGAAGAAGAAGCTCTCCTACAAGGATCAGCGCGAGTGGGACTCGATGGAAGAGCGGATTCTGCAGGCGGAGGCAGTGGTGGAAGAGCGGCAGGCGGCGATGGAGACGGCGGCGGCGGCCGGGGACGGGCCGGCGCTGGCCAAGGCGCTCGAAGACCTGGCCTCGGCGGAACGGGAACGGGAGAAGCTGTACGAACGCTGGCAGGAGTTGGAACTGAAGCAGTCATAGAATGTTTGGGGCAGGAGGTGCCTCAGATGCGCGGATGGATGTGGCTGCTGGCGGTGGCTAGCGTGTGGGCGGATGACGGGCAGAAGCTGATGCGCGTGGACCATTATGTCCGCGTGAAGTCAGTGGCGCCGTCGATGGCTGGGCAGACGGCGCAGATCTATGTGCGCGAGGTGGTGCAGGCGGGGACGGCGTTGCGGGGCGCCAGCGCAGGCGTGGTGTTGTTTGTCCACGGGGCGGGAACACCGGCCGAAGTGGCGTTCGACGTGCCGTATGCGGACTACAGCTGGATGGCGTTTCTGGCGCGGGCGGGCTACGACGTGTTCGCGATGGACATGACGGGCTACGGACGGTCGACGAGGCCGGGTCCGATGGGCGATCCCTGCAATTTGACCAAGGAACAACAGGCGCAGTTCGGGGCGACGGGGTGCGCGGCGGCGACGGGCCGGGTGACGACGCTGGAATCGGATTGGCATGACATTGACGGCGTGGTGGATTACGTGAGGAAGTTGCGCGGGGTGGCGAAGGTGGGGCTGGTGGGCTGGTCGTTGGGCGGTCCACGGGCGGGCGGCTATACGGCGCAGCATCCGGAGAAGGTGGAAAGGATGGTGCTGCTGGCGCCGGCGTATTTCCGGCGGGCCCCGGGTACCGGGGGTGCGGGAGCGCCGCGGGGCGGGGGTGGGCCCGGGGGCGGGGCGCCGATGAATACGCAGAATCGGGCGGAGTTCGATGCGAATTGGGACCGGCAGTTGGGGTGTCCGGCGCAGTTTGAGATGGCGGCGCGCGAAACCGTCTGGGCGGAGATGCTGGCGGCGGATCCGGTGGGGGCGACTTGGGGAACGGGCGTGCGACGGGCGCCGAACGTGGCGGCGGGAAGCACGGGCTGGAATCCGGAAGTGGTGGGGAAGATGAAGGTGCCCGCGCTATTCGTGGCGGCGGCACACGATGTGCAGGTGCCGCTAGCCGGCGTCCAGGGGTTGCATGCAGATTACGGGGCGGCGGAGAAAGTGTTCGTCGATTTGGCGTGCACGTCGCATAACGCGCTGTGGGAGAAGAACCACTTGCTGCTGTTTCAGGCGTCGCTCGAGTGGTTCAGCAAGGGGACGGTGTCGGGGAACAAGAGCGGGGCGGTCCGGCTGGGTTATTAGCTGAGGAGGGGCGCGAGCGGAGAGGCCCGCGCCCTTTCGGTTTTAGTGGTCGGCTTGACCGATAAGGATGAGGGAAATGGGGAGGTCGCCGATTTTCTCGGAGAGGACCCAGTCGTGTTCGCCGTCTTTGTTGAGGCCGGCCTTGAATTCGGCGGGTTCGGGTTTCCAGAGGGAGAAGACGCCGGGGTGGGGCGTGCCGGTGGCCTTCATGCTCATGGCGACGAGTTCGCGGAAACCGGGGGTGGCGGCGCCGTTGGTGTCGTCCTTGGCGGGAACGATGAGGAAGAAGTCGCGCTGCGGGGCGACGCCCTGGTGGTCGCCGGTGATGGGGAAGAGGCTATAACGCATGGTGTAGACGCCGGCTTTGATGGTTTGACCGCGACGGTCCGCCCATTTTTCGGGGAAGCTGATGACGGCCATGAGCGTGCCCTGCGGGACGTTGTTGATGGAGGCGTTCTCCTCGTTGGAGGCGGGACCGTTGGGCGCGGCGGCGCGGAGCCAGATGTCGAAGGCCGGTTTGCCGGCGGCCGACGAGACGCGGAAGCCGTCCTTGGCCAGCAGCGAACTGACGGAGGGAGCGAGATCAGCCGGCGGGGCGCCAGCTTTTTCCATCCGGTACTCTTGAGCGTAAGCGATTGTGGCCGCGAGGGTTAGCAGACTTAGCGATTTCATCTTCTTCTCCATCAGATGCTCGTATCGGGCGCGCGGTTACCCAAATTCGGGGGCAGCCCTTTACAAATCCTGACGCAACTTCATGAGAAAGCCAGGGTTAGAATAGGAAACTAATGCCGCGCGTACGTTCGAACTGTGCCCCGGGGTTCGTGGCTGTCTTTCTGCTGGCAAACTCGCTGTTTGCCGCGACTTTTGGGACGGTGGTTCCGTTGGTGGGGGGAGCAACCGATATTGCGTACGACGCGACACGCAACCGACTATACCTGGTCGGGGTGCCCGATACCCTTCAAGTTTACTCGATCGCCGAACGACGCTTTCTGACTTCGATCAAGACGGATGCACTGGCGCTTTCGCTGGCCATTTCGCGCGATGGACGTTTACTCTATGTGGCTTGCCATAACTCGTCGTCGCTGAATGTGGTGGACCTGACGACCCTGCAGATTGTGCGGCGGATCAGCCTGCCGGCACGACCGGAGGGATTGGCGATCGGCAACGACAATCGCGTGCTGATTTCGACGATCGGCACGGGGGCGAACAATCTGCAGAACGTGCTGTTGCTGTACGATCCGGCGGCCGAAGGTACGGGGCAAGCGATTTCGGCGATTCCGGTGACGCCGGCGGCGCCGACGCCGCCCTCGCTGCCGGCGCCTTCAGGCCGCGTGTTCCAGGCGAATCGGAGCCAGTTGCTGGCTTCGCCGGACGGCAAGTACATCGTGGGCGTGAATCTGCCGAACGCGACGACGCGCGCGGTGTTCGTGTATGAAGTGGCGTCGAACACGGTGCTGCGAAGCCGGACGCTGACGGGCGCTTCGAGCGTGCTGGCGATTGCGCCGGACAACTCGCGCTTCATGGCGGGGCTGAATCTGTTCGATCTGCAGACGCTGGAAGTGATGGCGCAGCAGAACCTGGCGAACGCGCCGTACCCGATTCCGTCGAACACGAACTTCAATACGCAGACGAACCAGGGCGGGAGCGTCTTTACGCCGGACGGCCGGACGATCTATTCCGCTTTCAATGTGGCGCCGGTGGCGAACCCGCCATTGCGCGCGAATATCGCGCAGCTGATGTATTCGGATCCCGACAACCTGCTGATCCGCGGCGCGCTGCAGACGCCGGAGAACCTGGCGGGCAAGATGGTGATGTCGCCGGACGGGACGAATCTGTATGCGCTATCCGAGAGCGGCTTTGTGATGTTTCCGCTTTCGACGCTGACGCAGAGCGTGGTGCTGACGCCGGACAAGACGGCGGTGCTACTGGCGAACGATCAGTGCGGCGTGGTGGCCGGGATGCGGACGGCGCGCGTGACGCTGAAGAACGAAGGGCGTGGCAATGCGGGTCAGGTGACGACGCAGTTGCTGGATGCGACGAACAATCCTTCGGGGCTGGGCGGCGCGGGCGGTACCGGTGGTGGCGTGGTGGGCGGTGGCGGAGGCGGCGTGATTACGCTGCCCGGCGGCGGCGGCGTGATCACCATTCCGGGCGGCGGCATTACGCTGCCAGGCTTTCCGAATCAGCCGACCACGACTACGCCCACGGCCGCGACGGCGGCAGCGCCGACGGTGCGCCCGATTGCCGGGGCGGAACCGGCGATCGAGTTCGCGATTACGACGTCGAACCGCAACATCGGCACGATTACGCCGTCGCATAGCTTCTTGCTGCAGGCCAACAACGCGGTGAATCTGCCGGCGCGCGTGAACGTGTATCAGAACAATCGGAACTCCGAGGCGCGCGGCGAACTGACGACGATTGAGACCGGGATCTCGTCGGCCGAAGGGCTGGTGGATATTGTGATGGACACGCAGCGTCAGCGGATCTACATCGCCAACTCGGGCCTGAATCGGGTGGAGACCTACGATATCCGGACGAAGACGTTGATGGCGCCGATCAAGGTGGGGCAACTGCCGCGCGCGTTGGCCCTGGCTCTCGACAACTCGCTGCTCTATGTGGCCAATTCGGGAGGCGAGAGCATCACGGTGGTGGATCTCGAGAAGCGGACGACGGTAGGCCGGATCAAGTTTCCGCCGATTCCTTTCAACTCGAACGCCGTCCTGATTACGCCGTCGCAGTTGGTGATGACGCAGCGCGGGCTGATGGTGATCATGAACAACGGCACGATCTGGCGCGTGGTAGGCGATGAACTGGTGCCGCGCGATCTGAGCCCGATTATCGGCACCACGACGATTCCGGCGCCGCGGACGATGACGGCAACGCCGAACGGCGAGTATGCGCTGCTGCTGGCGGGGACGGGCAACGTGTACTTGTACGATGCGGTGTCGGATCAGTTTGTGCAGTCGCGGACGGTGTTTTCGGGGACGTCGTTGAACTCGGGGTTTTATGGGCCGGTGGCGGCGGGTCCGCGGGGCGCGTATTACCTGGTGAACAACACGGTGCTGAACCAGAGCCTGACGCCGATGTTCAGCGCGACGCAGGCGGGCACGGGCGCGGTGCGGCCGGGGCAAACGGTGACGGCGACGAATACGCCGATTCCGTCGGTGACGCCGATCGGGACCAACAGCTTTCTGCGGGTGACGATGGGCACAGCGGCGACGACGACCGCGGGCGTGGCCGCGCTCGAGATGGTGGATACGAACTCGGGCAACGTGATGCGGCGGCTGGACATGCTGGAAGGGCCGGCGGTAACGGTGAGCAATCAGCGGCAGAATCTGGTGGCGCGGACGATGGTGGTGGATAGCACCGGAACCAACGCCTACGTGCTGACGGCGAGCGGCTTGAGCACGGTGCCGCTGGACCAGACGGTGCCGGTGGCGGATCGGCCGTCGCCGAATCAGAACGGGACGGTGTCGCTGGCGAGCTATCTGCCGGCCGTGGCCCAGGGTGGCTTGATCACGATCTTTGGCCGGAATCTGGCCGAGAGTGCGAGCGTGCCGGCGGGAACGAATCTGCCGACGACGCTGGGCGGCGTTTGCGCGACGTTGAACAACGTGCCGCTGCCGCTGATGATGACCTCGCCCACGCAGATCAATGCGCAGGTGCCGGCTTCGTTTGCGGCGGGCCGTTATCCGCTGCTGTTGAGGAACGTGAACAAGCGCGCGGCGGCGTTGCTTTCGGCGCAGATCACGGTGGCGAAGTATGCGCCGGCGGTGCTGGTGCAGGCCGAGAACAAGCAGGCGGCGATTTATCACGAAGACGGACGTCCGGTGACGAAGGACAATCCGACGACGCGCGATCAGCGGTTGACGATCTATGCGATCGGATTGGGGCCGACGAAGGGGGCGACGGTGACGGGTGGAGTGCCCTCGCCGGCAGGGACAACGACGGATCCGGTGCAGGTGTTCTTCGGGGATGTGCGTTATTCGCAGGCCGAGGTGGTGGTGGAGTCCAGCCGACTGTTGCCAGGCGCGATCGGCGTATACGAGATCAAGGTGTATGTGCCGGGCGACCGGATGCGGGGCCAGGATCTGCCGGTGACGCTGAAGGTGGGCAACGTGAGTTCGCCGAGCAATGGTCCGCTGCCGCCGACGATCACAGTGGAATAAGTCGTGACATGCTGGGGCGATGCTCCAGGAAATAGCGAACGGACGTACGGACCTAGTCTTTGACTATTTAGCCTCCGGCCATGCGGCGGAGACCGCGGATGACGATGGGGTGTCGTTGTTGCAGTGGTGCGCCTACTACGGCGATGTGAGCGCGATGCGCTTCTTACTGAGCCAAGGGGCGAAGCTCGAGTCGTTGGGCGACGATTATCAACTGAATGCGGCGAGTTATCACGGCCATTGGCGGCTGTGCCGTTTTCTCCTGGAACGGGGCGCGGACGTGAATCAGGCGCAAGCGGACACGGGCGAGACACCGCTGCACTCGGCCACCAGCAAGCCGGACCGTTGCTACAACGTAGTGGTCAAGACGCTGCTGGCCGCCGGGGCGAATCCGAAGGCGAAGACGATAGCGGGCGTAGAGACGGGCGCGTTTATGCGCGATTGCCGGACGAAAGGCGAGACGCCGCTGCATCGGGCGGCGGCGTTTGGCGATGAAGAGATGATCGAGATGCTGCTCCAAGCGGGCGGGTCGCGCGAGGTGATGGATGCGAACGGCGACACCCCCTTGAGTTGGGCGAGTTGGTATGGGCGGCCGGCAAGCGTCCTGAGGCTGCTGTGCTACGGGAGGTTCCGCGTGCGGCCGGGATATCGCAGCATGGCGGAGAACTTACGCGGCACGCCGGTGGACTGAATCGCCGATAATGGGGGCATGAAAGCGCTTCTTTTGCTGACGTGTGCGGCCGCGCTAGCGGCGACGAATCAGGACCTGGGCAAGCCTTTGACTCTGAAAGAGTCGGTCAACGTGGGCACGGTGATGTCGGCGCCGGAGCCACTGGTGGGCAAGGTGGTGCAGGTGAAGGGCAAGGTGACCGAAGTGTGCGCGATGGCCGGCTGCTGGATGGCGCTGGTGGATCCGGAGACGCAGCAGATGATCCGCGTAAAGGTGAATGACGGCGACATCGTGTTTCCGAAGGAAGCGATCGGAAAGCTGGCCGTGGCCGAAGGAACGCTGAAAAAGTTCGAGCTCACGCGAGACCAGAACATCGCGCGGCAGAAGCATGAGGCCGAGGAGATGGGGCGGAAGTTCGATCCGGCGAAGGTGAAGGGTGGCGCGACGGTGTATCAGATCGCGGGGACCGGAGCGCGCATTCTCGAGTAAGGGCGTTAATGGTGGAAGCGATGCTTCACGTCGGGCCAGAACTCGCGGAAGAAGTTCGCGGAGGTCTTGAGACCAAGGCCCAATGAGCCATATAGCATGATCTTACTGAAGTCGCGCTGCGAGGGCGGATTCCACGTGGTGGCGATGGCCCAGGCGCCATAAACGTTCGAGAGGCGAGCGAGGGCGATGGTGTTGTGGGTGCCATCGGCGGTGCGGACGCGCACACCGCTCACCAGACAGTTACGGATGCGTTGGCCGAAGCTGGCATCGGGCATGCGGTAGTAACGCGGGTCCTCATGATGAAAGGCGGAGACGCCAAACTCAATCGACTCACCGACCAGAAACTGTCCATATTGCGAGGCGTTGCGCAGACCGTAGCCGGTGGCGGTGCGTTCCCATTCTTTAGGGAAGTTACGGACCTGGTCAAAGGTGGCGCCGGGGACCGTCTCGTAAATGGCCTGGGGCGAAACCAGACGTTTGAGAAAGACGTTGCGGCGCACGGCCCAGGAGGGCTGAGTGGTGGCGGGGTCCGGAGAGGGGGTCGAAGTGGTGGGCGTTTGGGCAAAGGCCACGATGGAGCACAGCACAAGGCTCATCCGACCCAGATCCCCGCGAGACAACATACTGAATTAACGCATTCTCAGTATCTAAAGTTACTTTTAAGGTTCCCTCTGCTAGCCTCGAAGAAGTGAGAATCCTGGTCGCCACGGGCCTGTTTTTGTGGGCCGCCGGCTTCGCCGAGGCAGAATCGATATCGCTTGCCGCCGCTTTGCGGGAGGCGTTGGGCAGTCATCCGATGCTGGAGGTGGCCTCGGCAAAGATCGATGCCGCCACGGGCCAAGTGCATCAAAGCGGGTTTCGCCCGAACCCGTTATTCGTGTATCAGAGTGAGAACCTGCGGGCGTGGGGAACGCCGACTTACCGGTACTGGGAAGACTCGGACCACTTCTTCTATCTTCAACAAACATTTGAGACAGCGGCCAAGCGGCACAAGCGCGTGGATGTGAGCCGCGTGGCGCGCGAGCGCGTGGAGTTGGAGCGCGAGATGACGGCGTGGCAAATCGCGGGGCGGGTGCGCGAAGCGTACTGGGCGGCCAACGCGGGCGCGCGGCTGGTGACCTTCTACACGCAGGTGCGCGAGAACTATCGCGAGATGGTGACGTATCACGAAACGCGGTTTCGGGAGGGCGCGATTGCTGAAGCAGATTTAATTCGCGTGCGACTGGAAGATTCGCGGCTGGCGCTGGCGGCGAACGCGGCGACGCTCGAAGCTGAGCAGGCGGCGATCCGCCTGCAGCGGGAGATGGGGCGGCGCGAGTTTCGGGCGCTCGAGTTCAGCGAGGCGCTGGAAGATACGGCTTCGTCGATGGCGATGCCGGCCAACGAAGAGGCATTCCGGCAGCGGCCGGAGATGCGGCTGGCGCGCAAGCTGAGTGAGCTGACGGGTGTGCAGTTGAAGCTGCAGCAGGCGCTGGCCAAGCCGAACGTGGATGGCGTGTTCGGATATAAGCGCGCGAGCGGCTTCGACACGATGGTGGTGGGCGTGCAAGTGCCGTTGCCGGTGTTCAACCGGAATACAGGCAACATCGAAAGCGCGGTGGCCGAGGAGCGGGCGGCGGTGAGCGCGATCCGCGCGACCGAGGCCCTGATCGCCGCTGAGTACGAAGGTGTGCGGCGCGAGTTGACGTTGCGCGAGACGCAGTTGTATCAATCGGCGCAGCCGCTGGTGGAGCGGGCGCGCGAAAATGCCCGCGTGGCCGAAGCCGCCTATCGCCTGGGCGGCACCGACATTCTGCGGCTGCTGGATGCGCAGCGGCAGCAGTTGGAGGCCGAGCGGCTCTTTATCGAAGCGTGGGCCGGATGGCGGCAGGCGCGAGCGCATCTGGAAACTGTGATGGGGGTGATGCCGTAGTGTGTAGGGCAGGTTGGATTCCTCTGATGCTGTTGGTTTCCTGCGGAACAAAGCCCGCGCCGGAAGCGGCCGAAACCAAGGGCGAGCCGGCCGCGGCAGCGGTGGAGCTCTCGCCGGAAGCAAGGCGCAATGCGCAGATCGAAGTGGTGGAGGCGCGCGAAGAGACGCGCGATCTGACGCTCGAAGCGCCAGGGCAGACCACGTGGAACGATGAGCGGACGTGGAACGTGGGCGTAGTGGCCACCGGCAAAGTGCGGCAGGTGATGGTGCAGGTGGGCGATCGCGTGAAGGAAGGGCAAGTGCTGGCGCGCTTCCATGCGCACGACGTGCACGAGACGCAGGCGAATCTGCTGGAGGCGCTGGCGGACCGGCGACGGGCGCAGGCGAATCTGGAGCAACTGAAGCGCACGCGGGATCGGTTGAAGCGTTTGTACGAGGCGAAGTCCGCCCCGTTGATGCAGTTGGAACAGGCGAGCAGCGACGTGGCGATGGCCGAGCAGGAAGTGCAGAAGGCGCAGGCCAACGTCGATCGCGAGACGCATCACTTGACGGACGTGCTGGAGATTCCGGTGGATGTGGATCACAAGCATGAGGGTCCGCATGAGGAAGAAGGCCAGGAGTTGGAACTGGTGCCGATTCGTGCACCGCATGCCGCGACGGTGGTGAAGCGGGAGGTGACGGTGGGCTCGGTGGTGACGCTGGGCCAGCCGGCATTTGTCCTGGCGGATCCGGAGAGCCTGTGGCTGATTGCGAGCTTTCCGGAATCGGCGTTGCCGCGATTGAAGGTGGGATTGCCGGTGAGCGTGGAAGTGCGGGCGTATCCGGGGCGGTTGTTTCCGGGGCGGATCCGGCGGCTGGGCGAGTCCTTGGACGCGGCGACGCGGACGCTGAAGGTGGTGGTGGAGTTGCAGGCGCGCGGGGCGCTGAAGCCGGAGATGTACGCGACGGTGAAGCTAGAGTCACCCGCGGCGCGGGCGCTGGTGGTGCCGGCGGCGGCCGTCCAGGTGATCGACGGCAAGAATGTGGTGTTCGTGGAGGGGCCCGCGGGCAAGTTCACCGCTCGTCCCGTGGAACTGACCATGAGCGCGGGAATGGCCGTGATCTCGAGCGGTCTGCAAGCCGGGGAGCGCGTAGCGACCCAGGGCAGCTACCTGATCAAGAGTCAGCAATTGCAAAGGGCCGCCGAGTAAGTGCTGCACGCCTTAATCGACGCTTGTTTCCGGCAGCGCTGGGTGGTGATGGCGGCGCTGGTGGGCTTTACGATCTATGGCCTGACGGTGGCGTTATCGCTGCCGATTGACGCCTTTCCGGACCTGACGAACAACCAGGTGACGGTGATTACCGAGGCGGGTCCGCTGTCGCCGACTGAAGTGGAAAGCCAGGTAACGTATCCGATCGAGACGGCGCTGATGGGCGTGCCGAAGATGACGCAGTTGCGTTCGATCTCGAAGCTGGGCCTCTCGGTGGTCACCGTGGTCTTCGATGATTCCGTGGAGATGTACTTTGCGCGACAGCTCGTGAATGAGCGGCTGCGCGAGGTGCGGGGACGGTTGCCGGCGGGGCTGGAGCCAGTGTTGGGTCCGGTGGCGACGGCGTTTGGCGAACTGTATCAGTACACCGTGGACAATCCGCAGATGAGTCTGCTGGACCGGAAGACGCTGCAGGATTGGGTGATCCGGCCCCGGTTGCGCGCGGTGCCGGGCGTGGGTGAAGTGAATAGCTGGGGCGGTGAGACGCGGCAGATTGCCGTGGAAATCGATCCGGCGGCGCTGTTGCGTTACGGCCTGACGGTGCGCGAGGTGACCGACCGGCTGGCGGCGAACAACGCGAACTTCGGCGGCGGCTTCGTGAATCAGCACGAAGAGCAGTTCAACGTGCTGGGCGTGGGGCGTTTCACGTCGCTCGAAGATGTGGATCGCGTGGTGCTGAGCGAACACGCAGGCGTGCCGGTGTTACTGCGCGATGTGGGTCGCGTGGTGGCTGAGGGCAAGCCGCGCCAGGGCGCGGTGCTGCGCGATGGCGTGGAGACCGTGGTGGGCATGCCGATCATGCTGAAGGGCCAGAACTCGCGCGAAGTGATCACGCGCATTAAGGCGAATCTGGCGAAGCAGCAATTGCCGGAAGGCACGCGGGTGTCGTCGTTCTACGACCAGGGCGAAGTGATCGACATGACGTTCTCCACGGTGAAGCGGAACCTGCTGGAAGGCGGCCTGCTGGTGGTCGCGGTGCTGCTGTTGTTCCTGGGTAATCTGCGCGCGGCGATCGTGGTGGCGGCGGTGATTCCCTTCTCCATGCTGTTCGGACTGGTGGGCATGGCCTGGTTCGGCGTAAGTGCGAACCTGATGAGCCTGGGCGCGATCGACTTCGGCATGATGGCCGACGGCGGCGTGGTGATGATCGAGAATGCGCTGCGGCGGCTGCATCATCGGACGGGCGAGCCCGAGGCGCTGCGCGAAGCGGCCCACGAGATGGCGCGGCCGATTCTGTTTGGCGTGTTGATCATCATGGCGGTGTATCTGCCCGTGTTTTTCCTCGAAGATCTCGAGGGGCGGATGTTCCGGCCGATGGCGATCTCGGTGTGCGCGGCGTTGTTCGGGTCCTTGATTCTGGCGCTGACCGCGGTGCCGGTGGCGGCAAGCTACCTGTTGCGGGGCGAAGTGAAGGAGACGACGTTTCGCTGGTATGAGTGGCTGGCGGCGCGCTATCGCCGGGCAATCACCGGACTGCTGGAGCGGCCCTATGCCGCAGTGGCGGCGGCGTTGTTGCTGCTGGCCGTGGCGCTGGGCAGCGTGCCGTTTATGGGCACCGAGTTCATGCCCAAGCTCGATGAAGGCGAGATCCTGATTCAGACGCGCGCGTTGCCGGGGATCAATCTCGAGACGAGCGTGGCGGCGACGCGGCAGTTGCAGAAGATCGTGAAGACGTTTCCGGAAGTGGACCACGTGGTGACGAAAGCGGGCCGGCCGGATGTGGCGACCGAAGCGATGGGCGTGTTCGAAAGCGACTCCTACCTGGTGCTGAAGCCCGAGGTCCGCTGGATGAGCCGCGAAGCGAAAGAAGCGCTGATCGAGCGAATGAATCGAGCGATTACCCAAGTGCCGGGGTTGCAGTACAGCTTCACGATGCCGATGGCGATGCGGCTGGATGAAACGGTGTCCGGCGTGAAGTCCGACGTGGCGATTAAGGTGTTTGGCGACGATGCGGACACGCTGGTGTCGCTGGCGGAAAAGGTAAAAGCGGTGGTGGAGCCGGTGGCCGGCGTCACGGACCTGCAGATGGATGCGGGCACCGCGGTGGGCGAGTTCCGGGTGGAGCCGAAGCGTGACGCACTGGCGCGCTACGGGATGAGCATCACGGATTTGAGCGCGGCGTTCGATTCGCTGACGGGCGGCGTGAATGTGTCTGAGTTCGTCGAGCGCGAACGGCGCTATCCGTTGATTGTGCGCTTCCCAACCAGCTTTCGCACGGACATCGAGCGGATGAGCGGGCTGGTGCTGCGCGCGCCCGGTGGCGAGCAGGTGCGGTTGGAGCAGATTGCGACGATTACGCGCCATCCGGGGCCCGAGATCATTCAGCGCGAAGACGGCCAGAAGCGGCTGGTGGTGCAGTTCAACGTGCGGGGTCGCGACTTGGGAAGCGTGGTGGCGGATGCGCAGGCGGCGATCGCCAAGGCGGTGAAGCTACCCACGGGCTATTCGATCGATTGGGGCGGGCAGTTCGAGAATCAGCAGCGCGCGACGGAGCGCCTGGGGATTGTGCTGCCGCTTTCGATTTTGCTGATTGTGTCGCTGCTGTATGCGACTTTCCAGAACGTGCGGCAGGCCCTGCTGATTCTGTGCGCGGTGCCGTTTGCGACCATCGGCGGGATTGCGCTGTTGTGGGCACGCGGCATCAACCTGAATCTGTCGGCGGCCGTGGGGTTTATTGCGCTGTTCGGCGTGGCCGTGCTGAACGGCGTCGTCATGGTGTCGACGATGAACCATCTGCGGAAGACGGGACTCGCGCTGCGCGAGGCGGTGATCGAAGGCGCGGTGGAGCGGTTGCGGCCGGTGCTGAGCACGGCGGTGGTGGCGGTGATGGGCTTTCTGCCGATGACGCTGTCATCGGCGCCGGGGTCCGAGGTGCAGCGTCCGCTGGCGACGGTGGTGGTGGGCGGTCTGATCTCGGCGACTGTGTTGACGCTGTTCCTGCTGCCGGTGTTCTACAAGGCGACGGCGCCCAAAGACATGCCCCCAGCCAAAGCACGCTAGCTACTTTTTGCGCTTCGCCTTGCCGGCGTTGAAGGCGACGGCGGCGCGAATGAGGGCCTGAAAGGCCGGCTCATTCAGGGCTTCTCCTTCATGAAGGTCGATGGCTCGGCGTGTGTGGCCGTCGAGGCTCGAGTTGAAGAGGCCGGCGGGATCGGGCAGAGCAGCGCCTTGGAAGAAGGTGAGCTTGACGACGGCCTGGTAAGTTTCCCCGGTGCAGACGATGCCGTCGTGCGAGAAGACCGGGACGCCACGCCATTTCCATTCTTCGACGATGGCGGGATCGGCTGCGTGGATGAGGCGGCGGATGTGCGCGAGCATCCGGCCTCGCCAGTCGGCGAGGGTCCGGATGCGTTCATCGATGTGCTCGGCGGCGGCGGTGGTCATGAGGCGGCGCTGAGTCCGAACTGGGCGGTGTACTCGGCGTGCAGGCGTTGCCAGCCGGGGAACTTCATCATCTCGGGGCCGACGTGGCGGCCGACGGGCGTGCCGCGCAGGAGATGATCGAGCACATCGAAGCAGAGGTGCCAACCAGCGGCGCCCATGGCGATGTAACGGCGATCGATGTGGTGCCAGAGGGTGAGGCGGGTACCGGTTTCGAGACGCTCAAGCTCCCAACGCAGGTTCTGCGCGCCCCAGTTGTATTCAAGCAGCGTGGGAGCGATGGCGCGCTGGACAATGCATTCGGCGGCTTGCGGGGTGCCGGTGGTGGAGAGCATCACCGGACCGGGCGCGGCGAGGCTACGGTCCGCGTCAAAGGGTGCCCAGGCGGCGAGATGTTCGGGGTCGGTGATCGCTTCCCAAACGCGCTCGGGCGGATGGGCGAGGAGGCGCTCGACGACCAGCGTCCAGGTGTCTCCGTCTTTCTCGATGCGGGCGCCGTGCGCGGGGCCGGGTTCGTAGGCCATGTTAGTGCTTTCTCGCTTTCTTTGGGGGGATGACGGCGCCTTCGGCCATGCGGTCGAGGTGACGCTCAAGGGCGTCGACGCGGGCGGACCAGAAACGGCGGAAGGGGTCGAGCCAGGCGTCGATTTCCTGGAGGGGCTCGGGGCGGAGACGGTACAGTCGGCGTTGAGCGTCGACGGTGGCTTCGACGAAGCCCGCTTCACGAAGGACGCGCAGATGCTTGGAGACGGTGGTCTGGGGCATTTGCAGTTGCCGCTCGAGGTCGCCCACGGATTGTTGGGAAGCGGCGAGGAGGCTGAGGATGGCGCGCCGATGGGGCTCGGCGATGACTTCGAAGACAGAGTCCACCTCTTGTATATACCTCTCTTCGTATATACGCGTCAAGACATATACAAGGTCGGAAGTTTCGCTGCGGATAAATCGTTACTCGGAAAGGACGGAGGCCGGATCCACTTGCAGGGCGCGCCGCGCGGGTAAGAGGCTGGCGGCGAGGCTGATGCCGGTGAGGGTGAGGATGACAGCGGCGAGCACGGTGGGGTCGAGCGGCTGGACGCCGTAGATCTCATTGGCAACGGCGCGCTGCATGGCGAGGGCGCCGAGCAGACCGACAGCGAGTCCGGCGGAGGCAAGGACGAAGCCTTCGCGGAGCACCAGACGAACAACGCCGGCGCTACTGCTACCGAGCGCCAAACGAATGCCGATTTCACGGCGACGCTGGGTCACCAGGTAGGCGAGAACGCCATAGATGCCGACGGCGGAGAGGAACAAGGCGAGCAGGCCGAAGGCGAGAGCCAGGTTCATGGAAGTGCGGCGCGAGGCGAGCGAGAGCTCGGTGAGCCGGGCCATGGGGCGGATGTCAAAGAGGGCGAGTTGCGGGTCGAGCCGCTGAACTTCGGCGCGGAGGGCGCGTGTGAGGTCACCGGCCCGGGTCTTCACGGTGAGCGTATAGCTGCGCGAAATTTGTTGAGCGTAGGGGAAGTAGTAGATGCCGTTGGGGGTTCTGCTGGCGAGGTCCTGGAGGCGGATCGACTTGACGACGCCGACGACGCGGTAGAAGCGGGTGTCCTTGGTGGGCGAGAGTTGCGCGGCGCTATCGGGGCTATAAACGCGGAGGCCGACGGGATTGCGTCCGGGCCAGAAGCGTTGGGCGAGTTGCTCGTCGACGATGACGACTCGCTCAGCAGTCTCCCGGTCGCGTTCGTCAAAGTCGCGGCCGCGCACCAGGCCGATGCTCAGAGACTGGAAGTAGCCCGGGGTGATGCGCATGTTGTGCGGCGAGATGACGGACTCACCCGGCTTCATCACGTAGCCTTCGGCGAGCAACACGCCGTCGTTGAAGCTGCCTCCGAGCGGGATGATGTTGGTGGCGCCGGCGGCGACGACGCCGGGCTGCTGCCGGACGGCGCTGAGCAGGCGATCCATGAGGGAGCGCACTTGGGCGTCCTCGGGATAGCGCGACTGGGGGACGCTGAGCGAAGCGGTGAGAACGCCTTCGGTGGAGTAGCCGGGGTTGACGTCGAGCAGGTTGCGGAAGCTCGAGAGAAGCAGGCCAGCACCGACGAGGAGAACGAAAGCGAAACCGACTTCGGCGGCGACCAACGTTTGGCGCAAGCGGCGGATGCCGGTGCCGGTGGTGCCGCCGCGGTTGCCTTCGCGAAGCGAGTCGCTGAGGCTGGCGCGGAAGAGGCCGGCGACGGGGAGCAGGCCCATCAGCACGCCGACGAGGACGGTGAGCGCCAGGGAGGTGAGGGCGACAACGGCATCGATGCGGACTTCGCCCGCGCGCGGGAAACGGTCAAAGCCCATCGCCGTCAGCGTCGGGAGTACGGCATAAGCGAGAGCCACGCCCAGCAGGCCGCCGGCGCCGGTGACGAGCACGCTTTCCAGAACCGATTGACGCGTGAGTTGCCAGCGGGAGGCGCCGAGCGCTTGCCGCGTGGCGACTTCGCGACGGCGGGAGGCGACGCGGGCGAGCGCCAGGTTCGCCACATTCAGCGCGCCGATCAGCAGCACCAGCAGCGCGGCGCCCCACAGCAGGTACAGGACGTTTTCGATGTCGCGCACGAGCATGCGTTGCAGCGGCTCGACGGCAGTGTAGAAGCCGGCGTTCAGGAGGACCGGCTTCATGGCGGGCTCGCGGTCGAGGTTCGCGCGATTCAACGCGTCGACCTGCGACTGCGCTTGGGCTAGGGTGTAACCAGGCTTCAGGCGCCCGATGTGGTGGTAGTTGTTCGCATGGCGCTGACGCTTTTCTTCGTCGCTGAAGGAGAGCGGCGTCCAGAGGCGCACTTCGGGATCGACGAAATTGAAGCCCGCGGGCATGACGCCGATGACTTCGTAGGAGGTGCCGCTCATGCGCAGTTGCTGGCCGATGGCGTTGCGCTGGCCACCGTAGAGCTGTTGCCACAAGCCATGGCTGAGGATGACTTTGCGGTCGTTCCCGCGTTCGCCTTCGACGGCGACGAAAGCGCGCCCGAGAGCAGCGGGCGTCCTGATGAGCTCGAAGAAAGACGGCGTGACGCCCAGGCCGCGGACCTGCTCGGGGGTGCCGTGGACATCGATGGTCTGGTTGCGATGGCGAAAGAGGGCCTGAGGCGAGAGGGCGGTGACGGCCTGCTGACGGTCCGGCAGATCGGCGGCGCCGCTCTCGTCGGACTGGGTGACGCCAGCCTTCGGGTAACGGTTCGACAGGAGGACAATGTCGTTCGCCTCGGGCACCGGAAGCGGTCGTAGGAGGACGGAGTTGACTACGGCGAAGGTGAGGGCGTTGGCCGCGATGCAGACCAGCAGGGTGACGATGACCGTGGCGGCAAAGCCGCGATCGCGAAGGTTGGCGCGCAGGGCCTGACGAAGGTCGCGGAGGAGGGAGGACAGCATCAGTAGAGGGAACGCACGAGCGGATGAGGCGGTTCACTTTTTTCTGTGAGCGAATTGCCATCGCCAAGGCGGCTGGTGCGTAATCAAGGAGATGCAGCGACGCGAGTTTGTTTTGGCCGGAATCGGCGCAGCATTTGCCCAGGAGCCAGCGCAGGAACCCGCGCCGATCCGCGTCGCCGTGAATCTGGTGAACGTCCCATTTTCGGTCACCAACGCGGCGGGGCACCTGGTGACGACACTGGGGGCCGAAGACTTCGAGGTGTTCGAAGACGGGGCGCCGCAGAAGATCAGTTTCTTTTCGCGCGCGGTGGATTCGCCGTTGACGATCGGGGTGGTGGCGGACGTTTCCGGCTCGCAGGAGGACTTTCTGAAGGAGCATCGGCGCGATCTGCATGATTTTCTAAAGACCGTGCTGCGGCCCAAGGATCGGGCGATGCTGGTGTGCTTCGGGCGCCATGTCTACGAAGTGTCGCCGGTGGATGCGCAGCCGGATCGTTTAGATGAGGCCCTGAAGGAGTTCCAGAAGGCAAAGCAGAAGACCGCGTATCCGAAGCTGGGGCCGCCGGAGTTACGGGAGAACTCGTCATCGTTCTATGACGGCATCGTGGAGGCGGCCAAGGCCCTGAAGGATCTAGAGGGGCGGCGCGCGCTGCTGGTGTTTTCCGATGGCGAGGACAACTCGAGCGCGCGCAATCTGCTGGACGCGATCGAGACGGCGCAAGAGTACTCGACGACGGTGTTTGCGTTGCGCTATACGGATCTGCGCAAGGGTGAGTGGACGGCGCGCAACAAGTACGGTCGCTCGGTGATGCAGCGGCTGGCGGCGGAGACGGGCGGGCTGGAGTTCGATGCGGAGCAGGAGAAGAATCTGCGCCAGGCATTTGCGCGGATCGCGGACATGCTGCGGAGTTCGTACGATCTCGCTTACACGAGCACGCAAGGCGAAGCGGACGGGACGTTCCGCAAGATCCGGATCCGCTGCAAGCGCGAGGGGCTGCGGGCACGGCACAAGACCGGTTACTACTCGCGGCCCAACTGACCGATAAGCGGTTCGAGAGGGATCTATGTCCTGCGGAAGTGTGCAAATGCGCGGCGCCGGCAGCGGCGCCAGCAGGGGAGATTGGAGCCAGCGCACCACGGCGGTGCGGGGCTATCAGAGCAAGAGCCGAACGGACTTGAGCGTGACGACGGCCGAAGGCGATCGCATTACGATCTCGCTGGGGGCGCAGCAGCAGTACCGATCAAGTTCGCGAGGGAACTCGACGAACGAAACGGCTTCGTCAGCGGCGGAGTTGCGGGTGTCGGTGAAGGGGAACCTGAGCGACGCCGAGATGGCCGATCTTGGCAAGCTGCTGGCCAGTTTGGCCGAAGGCGGCGGGGCGAATGGCGCCGCGAACGAGACGTTTGCCGGCCTGACGAGCCTGTCGGCTTACAGCTATCGCTATCAGCAATCGGTGGAGGCCGGCAGCCTGATTCGCACGCGGGGTTAAGCAAGGGGCAGTGCGAGAATCGAGGAATGAAGCTCGTGCTCATCCTTGCCGGCGCCTCTCTGGCGCTGGCACAGAAGAAACCGGTGTTCGTGCCGGTGAAGCCGGTCATGCGGGCGGCCAATGCGGCGGCGCCCACGGCGACTCTGCGGATCGGCCAAGGCCGCTTCTTCTCGTATGCGATGCCCGAAGGTTGGCGCGTGGGTGAGGACGGTCAGTTCGCGCTGACGTTGGTGTCGCCGGACAACAAGGCGCTGACGGTGATGGTGGGCAATGCGGGCCTGCCGCCGAACACGCCGCCGGGCGCGTTTGTGTATCAGAAGATGATGGCGCTGCAGCCGCAGAATCTGCAGCTGGGGCCGGCCCGGCCGGGGAAGCCGGTGGCGGGTTTTGCGCAAGCCGCCCAGTTTGAAGTCAGCTACGTGGTGCGCGGGGTGCGCTATCAAGGGCTGGCCAAGTGCAACGTGAATGTCGCCTACGATACGTCGGTGATGGCGATGACGCTGGCGGTGTCCGAAGCGAGCCAATGGCCCGGCTATGCGGGATGGCTGCCGCAGGTGGCCGATCAGATTTCGGCGACGAACGGCGCGGCCTTCGGCATCCGCGGCATCATGGCGCAGAATCTGCGGAACTCGACGGCCTATGCCGAAGCGGCACGCAGCTATCGGGAATGGTCGCAGAAGAACTGGCAGCAAGTAACCGACGACCGCAATGCGTCCGTGGACCGGCGCAATTCGCAGTTCCGCGACAATATCGGCGGCGTGCAGCCCTACGCGAGTCCATATGAGAATGGGCGGCGCGTGGAACTGCCGTTGACGTATCGCTACTACTGGATGGACCGGCAAGGCAATGTGGTGGGCACCGATGATCCGGGTGCGAATCCGAACCAGGGCTCGACCAATGAATGGCGAGCGATGAAGCGCAGTCAGTAGTCGCCGCGCTTCAGGGCGGCGATCACTTGCTCGCAGTTGAGCGCTTTTTCGAGCAGGTCAAGCGGCGTGTAGTAGTAGTGGTTCGACGCTTCGTAGCCGATTAAGGACTCGTCCCGCGTAACCGCGAATTGCCGCAGGGCGAGTTCGCGTTCGCGGGCGGCCAAAGCCATCAGGCGCGAGGCGTGCTTCCGCGGCGACTCATCACGCAGCAGGTAAAACTCGATCTGATTCGCCGTACTCTCGAAATGCGTCTGGCAAGTGCGGGCCACGGCGAGTTCGAGCTGGGCTTCCGCACTGCGGTGACCGGGGAGCTTCTCCAACAACGCGACGCCTTCCGCCCAGCGCGCGGCCAGCTTGGCCATCAGATCGCGGACCGTGGCCGCGGGATACGCACCGCGCCAGGCTTGCACGGCGTCGTGCGGGAAGAGGATCATGCCGGGCTTGTGCCCCGTGGGCCGCAGGCGGAGCAGATTCGCGGGGCCATGCTGCACGGGCAGGACGTAGATCGAGACGCCGTAAGGAAACGACTGGAAGGCTTCACTCAAAATCTCCCAGGCGCGGACGGCTTGTAGGGCGGCGGCCTCGCCGTAGATACGCGTGGCTTCGCGCCGCAGGATCTGCTCGCGCGAGGGGCGCCGCTCGACGGCATACGCGGCGGCCGCGCGGAGGTTCGAAGATGGGTAGCCGCCGCAGGTCCACGAGGCCATCACACCGTCGATGCCTTCGCGCGCGAGCTTTTCGCAGTGGTCCAGAACCAGGGGCAGGACCGGGATGTAGGGGACGGCGGAGATCTCCCAGGTGTTGTTGAACTGGGTCTTGGCCAAGGCCTTCAAGCCGCGTTGCTTGGCGAGCTTCCAGTTGGCTCGAGCGCGCGGGCCGGGGCCGACGACCGACATCGAGTATTCGCCGACGGAGGTCTTGACGCCGCCGCGCGAGACGGGCTCGCTCCATTCGCTGATGCTGATGAGGCCCGTATCGGCGGGCAGGCGTGGGATGAGGCCGGCGGCAAGCGGTGTGCCCCAACCCCAATCGTAAGAGAGGATGTCGGCGGTGCGGCTGGGCTCGCGGACGCCGTCGCGCAGGGCCTGGATGAGTTCGGCGATCGTCTGGGCGCCGGTGCGTTGCTCGCAACGCGGGCAACCGGTGGCACGCGGGTCACGGTCGCCCCAGGCACCGCCATGCGAGAAGCAGTTGGTATGGTTCTCCGACATGGTGATGGTGAGCAGTCCGCCGAGGTCAGGCGCGTGACGGAAGACATGCGCCACGCTCGAGCGGAGCCAATCGCGCACTTCAGGAGTCGAGGTGCACATGGCGAAGACGTTCTTGTCGCGCGTGCCGCGCAGGCCGGGTCGCTGGGCAAAGAACTCGGCGGGCATGGCGCGCGGTTCATTCAGGTAGAGGTAGACGCGGATTCCGAAGCGGGCGGCGCGCTCTACCAGAGCATTCAGATTCCGGAGCCGCACTTCCCAGCCGGCGCCGAACTCGGGGAAGGTGGTGGAGGGTGCCAACGTATTCAGCACGCCTTGCAGCCACACACCATTCATGCCGCTGGCGGCGACGCGTTCGAGGTAGCCATCCGGGAGCCCGGCGGCATCGCCTTCGGTGAGCGGGTCGCCATAGAGGGCGAAGTAAGAGTAGAGAAAGCGCGGTGACCAGACCTCGCGGCCCGCGTGGCTCTTCACGGCCGGCGGCGACAGGGGACGGCTGAGCTGATCGACGAAGGCGAAGCGCGGTTGGCCTAAGTCTCGCAGCCCGCCGGGAAGCCAGCGCCGCAGGTGACGGCGGAGCGAGGAGGCCTGCTTGCGTTCGACGGCGGTGGGCGGTCGATAGAGGAGTTCGTCACAGACGGGCTTGGCGAGGCCGAGTTTGTGCTCGAGGAAGTCGTCTTCCTTGAGGGTGAAAGCGAAGCGTTCGGCGGTCCAGCCCAGCAGCGCGATGATCTGCGCTTCGGGGAGCAGGTGCCAGTTCTGGCGGATGACAGTGATGTAGATGCGGCGGAGGGAATCGTCGGTGAGCGGACGGTGGGCGGGGAGGCCCATCTGCTGGGCCAGCGCGGCGAGGTCCGCCGGTTGGGCGCGGACGACTTCGGCCATCCGGGGCAGATTCGCGAGTTCCCAGTTGCGCCAGACGAACTGATACAGGCGGTTGGGGAAGTGCGGTTCCGGGATAGCCGGCGCTGACGGCGGGAGGGTCTGCGCCGGGGAGGCGCAGGCAGCCATGGCCGCCGTCAGGAAGTGCCGGCGCTCCATGCTTAGGGGATCACCATGCCTTCAAGCGTGGCGCCACCGCTCGCGAGGGGCGTGGAGCCGGCTTTCGCGCCGTTCAACTCGAAGATATAGGCGAGGACGTTGGCGTAGGTTTCGGCAGGCAGCGAGCCAGGCGAAGAGGGCGGCATGGTTTTCTGCGCCCGGTCGTAGAAGGCCTTGACGGTGCGTCCGCTCCAGTTGGTCTTGAAGTACTCGCCGGCGAGAGGCGTGCCGAAGGTGCCGTTGGTCATGGTGCTGCCGTGGCACACAGCGCAGTTGGCGTTGTAGGCCACTTTGCCGGCGGCCACCTGGGCGGCGGTGAACTGGGGCGGCGGACCGCCACCCGGCTTACGTTCGCTGGGCGCGGCGCCCTTGTTCTGGCTGACGGTGGTGTTGGCGGGTTCGCTGGTGCCGTTGCCTTCGCCGACGTAGGTGAAGGCGAGGATGGCGCCGGGGTCCGCCATGCGGCGAATGGTGCCGCCGCCCAAAGCTTCGCCCAGGCCGCCGTTATCGGTGGAGATGTAGATGGTTTTGCCGTCCGGGCTGATGGCCGTATCGCGGTAGCGGTTCTCGGACTGGAAGTAGCGCCAGAAGTGGCCGGCGGCCTTCTTGCCGTCGGAAGAAAGCGGCAGCACGTAGAGCGAGCCGCGCTTGAGCGTGGTGACCAGCAGAACTTTGTCCCAGCCGGGGATGCGCTGGGCGCCACCGGCGTAATACTCGATGCTCGACGCGCCGACCGTGGGCCAGCAGATGAAGTCGATGCCTTTGCAGATGGGGTCGGCGAAGTTGTAGCCGGTGGGCACGGTAAACATGGTGGCGATGGGATTCACCATGCGCTTCTTGAAGGCCGATTCCGGCTCGCGCGGCACGGAGGGGTGAATCTCGAGATCGCTGAAGCGGAGTTGGCTGCAGGGCGTGGTGGCATCCGCCCAGCGAGCGAACTCATACGCTTTGCCATCCTTCAAGCCGACGACGTGGGGCCAGCCGTAGTTGCCGCCCTTGCGCAGGATGTTCACTTCGTCGTCGGTCTTGGGACCCTGCTCGGAGGAGTAGAGGGTGCCGTCCGGGCCAAAGTCGATGCCCTGGGGATTGCGGTGACCGTAGGTGAAAACGTGGCTGACGACGCCGTTCAGCTTGGGGTTGTCCTTGGGGATGCCGCCATCGAGTTCGAGGCGCAGCGACTTGCCGACATACGAGATGTAGTTCTTGCTCTGCATTTCAGCGGCGGTGGGCAGGCGCTGACTTTCGACGGCCAGGCAGTAGTTGCCGAGCTGGTTGTTGCCTTGGTCGCCGACGGTGTAATAGAGCTTGCGATCGGGTCCGAACTTGAGGCGGCCGGCGACATGGTCGTTGCCGACGGGAAGGCCGGTGATGATGTTGACGGGGTTCGAAAGCGTTTGCGACTTGGCGTCGTAGGTGTAGCGGGCCACCTTGCCGTAGAGGTAGCGGTACGGGTTCTTGGGGTCCGGGACGGTGGGGTCAGCGCCGAGCGACTCGTCGACATAGGTGTAGCCGACGTAGACGTAGTCGTGGCCAGTGCCCTTCAGCAGCTCGGGATGGAGGGCGAGGCCCAACAAGCCATCCTGTCCGCCGGGGGCGGAGACTTCGCTGATGGTGACGGCGACGCGGCGTTCGCCGGTTTTCGGATCGACGCGTGTGACGCGCTTGCCGGTGCGCTCGGTCACCCAGAGCATCTGGTCCGGGCCCCAGGTGATTTCCCAGGGTCCGCCGAGGTTGGCGGCGAGCACGGTGCGGCGAAACTGCTTGGGTCCGCGAATGACGGTTTCGGGGCCATCCTGGCCTAACATCAAACCAAAAAGCAGCAGCGCGGCTGCGGAAAACTTCGTTGTAAGTGTCACCTTCTGGATGATATCGAAGTCCCCTCGCCAGCGACAAAATGACGTGATATACCTACAGCGTGAAAATTCAGGATTCCCGCCGCGGTTTTCTCAAGCGCACGATGGGTCATTTATGGACCGGCGCCGCACTGCTCGATCAGGCCATGATCCGGGCGACAGCAGCCCGGGCACAAGCCACCAACGCCGTGCTGCCGAAGTTATTCGACTTGCAGAAGGTGGCGCCCGGCGTCTATGCCGCCATCGCGACGCCGCTGCCCATGCTGAACTGCAATGCGGCGATCTTCGAGAACGAGAAGGATCTGTTAATTGTGGATTCGCACGCGCGGCCCAGCGCCGTGGTGAGCCTGATTCAGCAATTGAAGCGCGAGGTGACGCAAAAGCCGGTGCGTTATATCGTGAACTCGCACTTCCACTGGGATCATTCGGAAGGCAACGCGGCGTACAAGCGGGCGTATCCGGACGCGGATATCGTCGCCAGCGAAACGACGCGTCAGTTGCTGCGCGAGTTCGGCGCCGGGCGCGCCAAGGCGCAAGTGGAGCAGGCCGAGAAAGCCGTGCCCGGCTATCGGCAAAGTCTGGCCGCCGCCAAGACGCCGCAGGACAAAGCCTATTGGCAGATGATGCTGCAGGACTCCCAGGCGTTCGCTACCGAGATGAAGAACTACGCGCCGGAGTTGCCGAACCTGACGCTCAACACCGACCTGGTGATTCATGACAAGGCTCACGACCTGCATCTGGCCTTCCGCGGCAAGGGCCATACGTCCGGCGACATCGTCGTGTACTGTCCGCAGAAGAAGGTGATTGCCACCGGCGACCTGCTGCATAGCTTTGCGCCCTTCATCGGCGACGGCTATCCCAAGCTATGGCCGCAGACGCTGCGTTCGGTGGCGTCGTTCGATTACACGCACGTGATCGGCGGGCATGGCGGCGTGCATCCTTCGAAGCTGCAAGGCCAGCAGATGGCCGCCTACATCGAAGAGCTTTCGGGCGAAGTGGCGAATCTGAAGCGCAAGGGAATGGCGCTGGAGCAGATCCGGAAACAGGTGGACCCGGGCAAGCTGAAGAGCCTGACCCGCGACGGCTACGGCGAGTTTCTGATGACGTCGCTCGCGAAGTATCGCTACGTGAAGCCCAATACGCCGCGGCAGGCCATGCTAGCCGAGGCGGTGCTGAGCAACGTCGACCAGATCTACACGAACCTGGACCGCGCGTAGCCAGCGAGTTCGCGCCTGTCATCAAGCCGAAATACGGCTTCGCTACCGTGGGAAGTTCCACGATGTTCGACGAAGCATCTTTGACGGCGCGCCTGTTTCTGATCGCGGCCTTGGGTTTGGCGCTGGCCTTCGAGTTCGTGAACGGCTTTCACGACACGGCGAACGCCGTGGCGACCGTGATCTACACGAATACGCTGCGGCCGACGGTGGCGGTGGTGTGGTCCGGGGTGTGGAATCTGCTGGGCGTGTTGAGTCCCAGCGGCGCGGTGGCATTCGGCCTGGTGGCGCTGCTGCCTGTGGAACTGATTCTGCATGTGGGTTCGGCCGCGGGCTTCGCAATGGTGTTCTCGCTGCTGCTTTCGGCAATTCTCTGGAACCTGGGCACGTGGTACCTGGGGCTGCCCGCTTCGAGTTCGCACACGCTGATCGGCTCGTTGATCGGCGTGGGGATGGCGAACGCGTTATTGAAGGGCTCGCAGTTCGGCGACGGCGTGAGTTGGGGGAAGGCGCGCGAAGTGGGCGTGGCGCTGCTGGTATCCCCAGTGGTGGGCTTTCTCGCCGCTTACGGACTTTATCGCCTGATGCGCTGGGGCGTGCGCCGGGCGGAGCTTTACGCGGACCCGCGGCCCGGCCATCCGCCACCGGCCTGGATCCGCGCGATTCTCCTGTTCACCTGCACGGGGGTGAGCTTTGCGCATGGTTCGAACGACGGGCAGAAGGGCATGGGGCTGATCATGCTGATTCTGATTGGGCTGCTGCCGGGATCCTATGCGCTGAATCCGGAGGCGGATGCGGCGACGTTCGCCCGCTTAGTGCAGGCGACGCCCGCGGCGCGGCGCGTGTGGGAAGCGCGCGCGGGAGGCGCCGGGCCGGAGGATCTGTCGGCCTTTCTCAAACGGCGGGACGCAGCCACGGCCTCCACGTTCGCCGCACTGGCGCGGACGGCCAGGGAGATCGAGACGCTGGCGCAAGGACGGCGTGCGCCAAACGACTTCAACCTGACGCAACGCTCGCAATTGCGCAGCGACATTTATCTCGCGACGCAATCAGCGCACCGTTTGGCGAAGCAACTGTCGCCCGGGGAGCAGCAGGCCGTGGAGCCATGGGTGGCGGCGATGGAACCGCTGACGCAGTTCATCCCCTTCTGGGTAAAGGCGGCCGTCGCGCTCGCCCTGGGCTTGGGCACGATGGTGGGCTGGGAGCGCATCGTGGTGACGGTGGGCGAGAAGATCGGCAAGTCACACCTGTCGTACGCGCAGGGCGCGGTATCGGAGATGGTGGCGGCTTCGACGATTGCGGTGGCGGACGTGGTGGGCTTGCCGGTGAGCACGACGCACGTGCTGTCGTCGGCGGTGGCCGGGTCGATGACGGCGAATGGCTCCGGCCTGCAGTCCGTCACGGTGCGCAACCTGGCGCTCGCGTGGATCCTGACGCTGCCGGTGTGCGTGTTTCTGGGGGCGATGCTGTTCGCGCTCGCCCTGAATGTAATTGCGGGCCTGGGCCTGCGCTAGATGCGTTCGAGGCGGGTGCGCGAGTCGCCGAATTCGTCGACTTTGATGTCGAAACGATCGAGCAGCGAGAGGTACAGGCTGCACATCTTGCGATTGTCGTTGCCGTCTTTGAGGTAGTTCAGATAAC
>JBGAHE010000083.1:0-32178 GCA_044226365.1 Bryobacteraceae bacterium | reverse complement strand
TTTGATGCAGCGTGTTGAGTTGCTTGAGCAAGTCGACGTCGAGCTTCTGATGGGCCGGATCCGTGCGCGAGTTTGAGATATAGGGGAGTACCTTACTCGCATCGAACGTCTTTTCCACCTTGTCCGAGATGTAAGTTCCCTGGTGAATGGCCGGCAGGAAGGCATTGGACCACAGGGGCGGCCCGACGTCGACGTTCGGGTCCGGGGAGAGCACCACGTAGCCGGGCAGATTACGATTGAACGTCCCCAGGCCGTAAGTAACCCACGAGCCGAGCGACGGGCGGCCGGTTTGATTGTGGCCGGTGTGCATCATGAGGATGGACGGTTCGTGGTTCGGAATGTCGGTGGTCATCGAGTGGATGAAACACAAGTCGTCGGCACGGGTGCCGAGGTGAGGCCACAGTTCGCTGAAGTACTTGCCGTTCGAGCCATAGCGCTTCCACTCGAAGGGCGATTTCATCAGGCTGCCTGTTTTGCGTTCCGTCTTGGTCTCGCCTCCGGGGAGCGGTTGGCCGTCGTACTTGATCAGTTCGGGCTTATAGTCGAAACTGTCGATACTGGAGCAGCCGCCGTTGAGAAAGAGAAAGATCACCTGCTTAGCGCGCGGATGATGGTGTAGCTTTTCCAGCACGCCGCCCGTCGCCGGAGCATCAGTGGCGGCTCGTCCCACGGACTCCGCCAGTGCCGAGAAGGCGAGCATGCCCAGCCCATGGGATGCCCGCCGAAGGGCGTCTCGCCGCGTGAGTGATGGTGATCGCTTCATGAGCCCCTCGAGTTAGTTGAGATACAGAAATTCGTTCGAGCTGAGCAGCACGCGCACATAGAGCGCCCAGACGTCCGGAGGCGCGGCAGGCTTGCCGCCCTTGCCGGCAGGTTTCGCGGCGGCGTCTGGCTTTGCAGCCGGCTCGCTTGGCTTGGCGCGTTCGCGCTCGAGAAACGCAGTGGCTGCCGCCAGTTCCGGCGCCGTCACCTCTCGCTGATAAACGAGCCGATACGCGCGCCGAATCTTGCCTTCGTCGCCGACCTCAGCGGCAATGCGTTTCGCCAGTGCCGTGGCTTGTTGGTTGGCGAAGTCGCTATTGAGGAAGTACAGGCGTTGCAACGGCACGTTCGTCGCCACGCGCCCTTCGGATGAGATGGTGGGATTGGGGAAATCGAAGACCTGCAGGAAGGTATCGAGCTTGAACCGGCTAACGCGGCCATAGACGGTACGGCGCGTGTTCTTGTCGTCGGAAATGTCGAAGGAGGGACCGCCCGGTGTCTCATCCAGCACGCCGGCGATGCTCAGCATGGAGTCGCGAATCTCTTCCGCTTCCAGGCGGCGTCGATTGGCGCGCCAGTAGAGACGATTGGCCGCATCCTTCGCCAGGCTCGTGGGGTCCGCCTGGTCCGACAGTTGGTAGGCAGCACTGAGCAGCAGTTCGCGGTGGAGCTTCTTCAGGGAGTAACCGCCTTCGACGAACGTGGCCGCCAGATAGTCCAGTAACTCGGGATGACTGGGACGCTCGCCGGTTTGCCCAAAGTTACTGGTGGATTCAACCAGTCCGCGTCCGAAGTGCCACTTCCAGACGCGATTGACAATCACGCGGGCGGCGAGGGGCGAAGAGGCGATCGACTCGCCGAGTTCCAAGCGGCCACTGCCCTGCGAATAGGGCTTCGGCTGATCGCAAAGCACCTCGAGGAAGCGTCGCGGTACAGACTCGCCCAGTTGGTACGGGCTGCCGCGGAGGTGAACCTTCAGGTCAACCGGATGATCCACCTCAGCCACGCCGTGCACGAACGGGTACTTCGGCATCGCCTTGGTGCGCGTGTCGATCTCTTTGCGGAGCGCCGCCAAGTGTCCCGCGGCCAGCGGACCCAGTTGCCGTTCCAGCGCATAGCCGCGAAAGACCAACAGACCGGGCTTGGCCTGCGAGGGATCGTTGCCATCACCCCCGGCCAAGTCGCGCTGGAAGACGTCCGTCCAAAGGTTGAGGCGCTCCATGGGTAGCTTCTCCAGATCGAGTTGCGGGCGATCGAAGAAACTCATGAAGTCATTGGGGAGGATGACGCTGGGTTTGGGCTCCAGCGGCATCCCCTTGGCGATGATCTTGCGATTCTTCTCATCCGTCTCCCGCTTCTCGATGAGCACCTCGAAAAGCAGGGTCTGGAACTCGCGACCCAGGCGGCGAGCCTCTTCAACATTCCCACCGCGGGCGATCATCGTTTGCCAACTCTTGAGATAGGGATAGTAAGTGGGTGGCTTGGCCAGGAACGCGATCCAGCGCTCGAGCAACTCGTGGTCAAGCTTCGCCTCCGTCGCGGCGTCGGCCAGAGACTTCTGCGGAGTGCCCGAGACATTCCAAGCGGCCACCATGTAACTCTCCGCCTGCAGCGCCAGGACCTCGGCGAGTTCAGCAGCGGCGTTGCGCGAAAACTCCTGCGAAGCCTTCTGCAGGTTCTTGATCTTCTTGTTCTCGATCTCCCAAGCCTTCGCGGTGCGCTGCGGCACGAGCGGATACTCGTGGTAGACGGTGTTACCGATCACGCCGGCGATGGCGTAGTAATCCTGCGTGGTGATGGGATCGTACTTATGGTCATGGCAGCGGGCGCAGCCGACGGTGAGGCCCAGCATGGAGCGCGTGATGGCATCCACCCGCTCATGCCGTTCGTCGGCGCGGGCAATGGGCGGTTCGTTCGTGTCGTAGTACCAGGGACCTTGCCCCAGGAAGCCGATCGCCGGCAGCATCCTGGCGCGCTGGGCGTCGAGAAACAGATCGCCGGCCAATTGCGCTCTGAGAAAGACGTTGTAGGGTAGGTCCTCATTGAACGCGCGGATCACCCAGTCGCGATAGAGAAACGCATTGGCGTAAGGCTCGTGGCCTTTTTGCGCGAGGCCACGCATATCGTCCTCGCCGAAGCGCGCGACGTCCAGCCAATGGCGTCCCCACTTCTCGCCATAACGCGGCGAGGCGAGTAACTGGTCGACTAACTTGGCATACGCTTGCGGCGAAGTGTCTTTCTGGAAGGCTTCCACCTGCTCGGGAGTGGGCGGCAGACCGGTCAGGTCGTAGTAGAGACGGCGCGCCAGGGTGCGGCGATCGGCCGCGGCAACGGGCTTCAGACCTTCTTTCTCCAGACGATGCAGCAGGAAACGGTCGATGTTACTTTGCGGCCAGCGCTCGTCCTTTACGACCGGGACGGGCACTTTACCCAGCGGCCGGAAGGACCAGAATTTACGACGCTCCGGAGTGATGAACTTGGCATTTGAGGTCGGCGCAATGGTGGATGGCCAGGCTGCGCCTTGTTCGATCCAGGTGACGAGGTCCTCAATCTCCTGCGCCTGGAGCGGCTTGCCTTGCGGCATTTTGAGGCCCTCCTGGTGCCGCACGGCCTTGATGAGCAGGCTTTGCTGCGGTTGGCCGGGGACCACGGCCGGGCCGCGCGTGCCGCCCTTCAGTAAGGCGTCTCGCGAGTCCAGGCGTAGTCCGGAGACGGCCGTCGGGCCGTGGCAGGCGAGACAGTTGGCAGCGAGCACCGGGCGAATCTTTGTTTCGAAGAACTCGTCGCTCGTGGCCGCAGCAGCGCTGCAGACGAGCGTGGCCAGCGTCAGCCACCGGAGTCGGCTGGTCATGGGGTCCTCCCGGGCAGAGAACTGCCGAGCGGTAAGGCGATAGGCCCGGCGGCGCGAGCGTGGAGTAACAAGGTATCGGACTCGCGCGCCAGCCAGCTCACACCGGGCGCGGTACTCTGCGTGGCGGGCGAGAACGCGACTTCTGCCGCCAGCGTGTCAACCGTGAAGCGGCGCTCGATCGGCACGCCCTGACCGGCGGTCCGTTGAATGACCATCGTGCCGTCCACCGTAAAGCCATCCTCATCGAGCAGCAGTTCGCCTTCGCGAAGCGGGTTGGTGGAGAGTTGCACGATCCACGGGCTGCCGGAAGAGGAACGCACCGCATAGCTCGCCTCAAACGACTGCAAAGTGGCGAGCAACTCAGTCCGGGAGTGATCGACGGCCGCGTCCATCAAGCGGGCGTCCGGTAACGGGAAGGGGCGCCCGCGGACCAAGGCCGCATGATCCCCGCACACAATCAAGCCCCCGCCCTGGTGGCATACTTCGCCCGTTTCGAGGTTCTGCTCAGTGAGCAGACGGAGGCCGATCCAGGGGCCAGCCAACGACGGTTGAGCCCGCCAGTCCTCGACGTACGCGCCGCTGGGCGCAAACTCAATGACGCAATCGCCAACGCGGCGCAGATCCCCAGGTTCGGCCCACTTGGCGTGGGTCTGGAAGGACGTCCAGTCGAACCAATTCATGCGGGAGCCGTCCCAATGCGTGCTCGAAAGGCCGCCTTCATTGATCAGCAGGCGCTGCAGTTCGGCGTCGTCGAACTCGCTCCAGGTCGTACGACCGGCGCGCGGCACGCGATCCGGAGGAAAGCGAAAGTCCGCGGCCAGGCCGTGAGTCTGCAGCCAGAGGACGCGGGTCTCGGAATCTTCCAGACCCGAATAGAACGTGATGCTGCGGCGCGAGAAGGTGCCCCAGAGCCAGGAGGGCGCGCTGCCGGCGGGGGGAGAGGGCGCCGGTTGCAAGGCGAGTTCGCTGAGCATCATGAGAGTTTCTCCGGCACCGACTCGCGTTGGCGCGCCTCCTGGCCGAAGGACGAAAGCCGATGCGAGCCTTCGGGTAACTGCAGTTCGCCGCGCTCAATGCGCTTTTTGAGATACGTGAAGCTCTGCGCGGTTTGGGCGAACAGATGCTCGCCCGCGGTGACAGCGCGGTAGGCCGCGGGCCGCGTATCGCTAACAAAGGCCGGCAGCGGCTCCACTACGGTGTAGTAGTCGCAAGAGCAGAAGAGCGGAAACGAGTAACGCTCCTCCTTCACTTTGCGGACGCGGTGCGACGTGGCGACGAATTCCCCGTTGGTCCAGGTTTCGAGCATGTCGCCGATGTTGACGACGAACGCGCCTTCAATGGGCGGCGCGTCAATCCACTCGCCCGCGCCGTTCATCACTTCGAGGCCGGGCGCGGTGGGCAGCAGAATGGTGAAGCACTCATAGTCGGTATGAGCGCCGATGCCCACTTCATCGACGGCTTCGGGATTGTAGGGAAAGTGGAGCAAGCGAAGTTGTGAAGGCGGGTTCTTGAGATAAGGCGCGAAATGATCCTCGTCGAGCCCGAGAGCCAACGCGAAGCCGCGGAAGAGCCCTTCGCCGAGGCGGATGGCCGCGGTGTAATAGGCGCTGACGTCTTCGCGAAAGCCGGGTAGCGCGGGCCAAACGTTGGGCCCCATCAGCGGCGTGCCGGCGATGGTTTCGGGATGGTCCGCCGGCAGGTCGCAACCGAGGTCATAGGCTTCCTTGCGATCCTTGGTGCCGCCGGAGAAGACCTCTTCTCCTTGCGGCACGTAGCCTTTGTGCTGGCTGGAATCGCCGATGTAATACCGCATCTTTTCTTCGAGGGGCAGACCGAAGAACGTCTTCGCCTGATGAATCAGGCGGGCGATGAGTTCCGGGGCCACGCCGTGGCCGCGGACATAGAAGAAGCCGGATTCGCGGGCGGCGCGGCCCAAGGCTTGCGCAGCCTGCAGCCGGGCGGCGGGATCGTCGGCGAACAGGGGGGCGACGTCGAGCACCGGCAGTGAATCAAAGTTGCCATGCCGCTTCGCGGCGCCATGGTGAGGATTGGTAGAGGGCATGAAGCATTTACTCCGAAAGGTGGCGGGCGGCGTTCGTCTTAGAACGCATACCGCAGGCCGAACTGCATCACGCGGGGCTGGGTGAGCAGGCTGGAATACTTGCCGAACGTGCCGGTATTGGCCACGTCCAGGCTGGCGCCGTTGATGTCGAAGCGGACGGCGTTGGGCACGTTGAAGACTTCCCAGCGGAACTGCAGCGTGTGCGAATCCTTGTAGGGCATCACGAACGTTTTGCCCAGGCTCATGTCGACGGTGAAGAAGCCGTCGCCGCGAATGCCATTGCGCTGACCGATCTGGCCGGCGTAGGAATAGTCGTAGGCGGCGCGCGCCGTGGTGGGGTCGGCGAAGATATTCGGACCGCCCACACGGTTTAAGCCCGGCGCATTCTTCGTGGTTTGCGGATCAGGCACCGGACCGATCTGCGTGGCAAAGCCGGAGCTATTCCAGTTCGTCGTCCAACTACCCGTATTCAGCACACTGCGGGGCAGCCCGCTGGTAATCGTGTAGAGGCCGGACACCTGCCAGCCGCCCACCAGCGCATCCACCCAGCCCTGGCCGCCGTGAAGGAACTTGCGGCCTTTGCCGAACGGCAGGCTGTAGACGCCGAAGCCGCTCACCGAGTGCTTGACGTCGAAGTTCGAGACGCCGCGATTCTGCTTCACGTCCCAGGCGTTGAGAATCATGTTGGTGGTGCCGCGGCCATCGGACTCGGAGCCGGAGGTCAAGTCGATCGACTTGGCCATGGTGTAGTTGAAGTCAAACATCAGGCCTTCGGAGAAACGCTTGCGCACGGTCCACTGCATGGCGTGATAGTTGCCCGAGCCGAGCGAGCGCTGTGCGTAGAGGCCCGAGTACTGGCGGTTCAGCATGGCGTAGGTTCCCAACTGGCTGCTGCACGGATTGCAGAGTTGATCGAGGAAGAGCAGGATGGAGAGCGGGTCCGTCGCGTAGACGCGCGCCTGATTCTGATAGACCACCTGCGTGGCGGTGAGGCCATTGGCGGCGAGGTTGCCGTAGAAGTTCTCGAAGAACGGATTGGGCTGAATGTTCGCCGTGGGCGTGTTCGAGCGAGCCGCCTTCATCAGAACGTTGACGGCGTCCCAATAAGTCTGACCGCTCTTGGGGTCCTTCAGATTGGTGGGCGAGGAGAGGTCCGCCTGCACGAGCGAACGACGCGAGAGCCGCCCGACGTAGGAAGCCTGCACGAATAAGCCGTGGCTGAACTGGCGGCCCAGGGTGAAATTCAGGTTCATCGAGTAGGGCTGCTTCAAGCGCTGATCCACGGTGTTTGCGCTGGCGAAGCCCTTGGCGGCGTCAGCGGGCGGCATGTACGGAAAGCCGCCTTGCGGCGCGGTGGGCAGCAAGGACGAGGGCAGGTCAAAGGGGCCGGTGTAGCGCGGCGTGGTGGCGAGATCCATGGTGGTGGGCGTGGTGAAGGTGGTGCTCAGGCCCGGCGCATTCGAGTCGAACGTGCGCATCAGGCTCATCCCGAACAGGTCATAGAACATGCCGAAGCCAGCCCGGATGGAAGAGGCGCCGGAGCTACCGAAGAGGAACTTGCTGAGACCGCTGCGGCCTTCGGGTGAGTAAGCCAGCGCGATGCGCGGCGAGAAGTTCTTCTTGGGCGTTTCGTAGAGCGGTTTGCCCCCGGGTCCGCTGGCGAGGCCGAAGGCGATGCGCGGAGCGAGGTCCTGCGACTGGCCGGTATTGGCGAGGTTTGCGCGTTGCTCGAACCAATCGATGAGATCGATGCTGGGGGAAACCTGATAGCCGTTGGTCTCGTAGATGGCGGGCGCCAACGAATAGCGCAAGCCGAGATTGACGGTGAGGCGCGGCGTGAGGCGCCAGCTATCGTTGACGTACGCTTCGTACTCTTCGGCACCGAAGTTGCGCTGGACGGGGCGCCGAAGGGTAGCACCTTACCGTTGAGGTCAAAGTTATAGGTCACCGCGACGTTGGCCACGGGTCCCAGCAAGTCGACGGCGATGGTGCGGAAGGCGCTGCTGAAGGACGCGCTCAGGTCTGCCGGGCGCAGCGACGAGCCCACACCGGCGAGCGAGCCTTGCGACACCGAGCCGCGCGGGAAGGCATTGGCGTAATTCACCGAGCGATTGCGGATGCGTCGGATGACGCCGCCGAAGCGCACGTCGTGTTTACCGTGGGTCCAGGAGAGATCTTCGCTGAACTGCTGCACGGGGATGATGCGTGCAATGCCGGTGGTGGTGCCATAGAGATTTGCGAGGCCGTTGAGATTCGTGTACGGCCCGTTGACGATGCCCGTTGTTTCGTGGCCGGAGCGCGTGAACCCATAGCGGAAAGTGCTGACGAGGTTGTTCGAGAGCAGCGACGTCCAGCCGGCGGCGAGCCCTTTGCTGTTGTCGAGGTCGACGCTGGTGGCGGGCAAGCCGGGGAACTGCGGCGTCCCTTGCAGATTGTCGTTCTGCAGATTGCCGCGCAGGAAGATCGTATTGCGGCTGGCGTTGTCGACGGCGTAATCGAGCTTCACGATGTAGGTGTTGAAGCGAACCGGCGTGGACGCCTGGAAGCGGTAGCCGGCCGTGTTGTAGCCGTCGCCTTGCGTATCGTCGTTGGGCGTGGGATAGAGATTGAGCGTGCGCAGGACGTTGGCGTTGACGCCTAATCCGGCCGGATCGACGGCGCGCAGTTGCTCGGGCGTCATGGTGCCGATGCCACCGCTGGCGGTGGGATAGCGGATGATGCCTTGGCGAAGATTGGCGGTGGGGACGAGTTGCGTGACGGTGGAGTCGCTCGCGTCGCGGCGTCCTTCGTAGTTCATGAAGTAGAAGAGCCGATCGCGCTTGACGGGGCCGCCGATCGAGGCGCCGAACGTATTGCGGATCAGCTTGGGACGCGCGATGCCGGAGCGGTTGTTGAAGAAGCTGTTGGCGGTGGTGATGGTGTTGCGGTGGAATTCGTAGAGCGAGCCATGCAGCAGGTTGGTGCCGCTTTTGGTGATCAGCGCGATCTGTGCGCCGGACCCGCGCCCCTGGTCCGCGGTGGGATTTTGGGTGGTGGTGCGGAATTCCTGCACCGAATCGAGCGTGACACGCAGCACGCTCTGGAAGGCGGCGCGGGTGTTCTGGTCGTTGACGTCGACGCCGTCGAGCGTGATGTTGTTCTGATCCGGCTTGCTGCCGTTCACCGAGCCGCCCAGACGATCGGCCGTGGAACTGCCGCGGCCGTAGTTCGAGGGTTGGCCGAAGTAGGTGACGCCGGGCTGCAACGCCAGCAAGCCCGCGGGATTGCGGGCTTCAAACGGCAGTTCGATGATGGCCTTGGTGGTGACGGCGTTGCCGAGCGAAGCGTCGCTCGTATTCACCTGGGCCGCGTCGGCGGTGACGGCGACGCTCTCGGTCACGTTGCCCACGCGCAGGGCCAGGGTCAGGCGGCTGGGGGTGTTGATCACCAGTTCGAGTGAGTCCACTTTGGCGGTGGCAAAGCCGGGGAACTCAGCCGTCACCGAGTACTTGCCGGGCGGCAGTTGCGCAATCGTGTAGAGCCCGGAATCGTCGGAAACGGTGGAGCGCTTGGCCGAACTGCCGAGATTGGTGACTTCGATCTTCGCGCCAGCCAGCGCGGCGCCGGAAGGGTCGACTACGTTCCCCGTGAGCGAAGTGGAACTTTGCGAAAAAGCTGAGGTCGCCGCCAGTGACGCGAGCGCCAGCACAAGAACATAGTTCATGTCTTTCTCCTCTTGATTGACCCAACGAAGGAGGCACGCGCGCGAGGGTTCCTACGCCCGGCTAGGGGGTGGAAAGGGACGCCGCATGACTCCGCGATTCAACGGAGAGATACTGGCCAACACAGCCAAACAGACGATTCACCGTGGGGTAATTTCAGGGGGGAAGCTACGGGGAGAGCAAGTAGGTCCATCGTGGCATTCCGTGAAATCACGCAATGCCAAGTCGTCCTGGCTAAGCTCACCACCAACAGGGGTCAGTGTCGGGTCGTCCCGAAGTAGCTTGGAGAAAGTATTACAAAAGAGTCAGGTTTGCGCAAGACTTTTTCTGGCAGGTTTTAAGGGATGGGACAATCAGCCCAAGGTTGGCTGCCCAAGCCCACGAGCCGAAAATGCCGCGGCTCGAGCGTGCGGACGCGGAAGTAAAAGCGACGTGGCTCACGGGTGGCGAGTTGCACGTCACCGCCGGCGCAGGCCGCCTCATGGTTTGGATAGTCCCATGCAACCCGATCGAGGTTGGCATTTTCTCGACGCCATACCTCCGCCTCACTGTGAATTTCCGGGGCCGTCCATTGACGAAACGTCTCCCAATTCCCGAACTTCCAGGCGGCAACGAAGTCCATTGGGTTGAGCGCCACGGGCTCTATGCGTTGCAGTGATGAACCCGCCAGGCGGTAGCGTTCGATCTCTGTCCGCGTCGTGCTCATCATGGTGTCGAACCCCCAGGTTCGATATTCGATCCAGAAAGAATCGGTGGTGAGCTCGGCCCGGGGCGGCTCATCGATATTGGCGGACACCTCCTTCGCCCAAACAGGCTGGCGAGGAGCGCTCACCGACCAAAGCCTGGCCCACATCGGGTGCCAAGCCGAAGTGCACCAGGGCCGTGTACCTAGCGTAAGAATGTAGCGGAGATCCGGCGACACCTTGACCGCCTCCAACCGTTGCTGATCGCCGGGAGGCTCCTGCGCAGGATAGTGGTTCCTTTCGCTCTCCCAGAAGCGCCTCCACCGTCCGGACGACTGGCGATACGCGTAGGCAGACTCGTCGAAGCCGCATTGGCGAAGCCCCACTCCGGTAATCAGAACGATTACCTCAGGATGCGGCCGTTCCAGGCGCAAAGGCGCCAGGTAGCCGCGGTAGCTCCAATACGGGCATTCGCGCGGACCGCCCTTCTCGTCGCAGAACAACCCCGCGCGAGCGAGGTCCGCATTTAGCGGCGCGACATCGGGGGCCGCCTGCAACGCCAAGCGAGCCTCCGCCCAACGCAGCAGATCGTGCTTCACGAGAACCAGCGACGGGGACTCGTTCCCTGTCTCCTGGTTGGCGCGCAACGGCGCGAGGCGCTGCTCGATCCTCGACAGCAGGCCGTCAGCCGGAGCGGCGGCTAGCGGAGCGGAAAGGAGGAGCAGCCAGAGGCGCACTATTGCAGTATCGTCGGATTCGGTGCGCTGAGGAAGTTGTTGATCGCTTCGGCGGCGGCCGGATACCCGCCACGATCCGTATAAGAGCCAAGCGGGAGTTTGCTGCCGGAAGCAAACAGCAGAATCAAGGTCTGCGTGCCTTCGTAGCTGGCGACTTCCGCCCGGCGCAGATGGGCGAGCGGCTCCGCACGATGCTGCGTGGGCAAGAAGAACTTGCGAATCTGGATGTCCAGCAGATTCGACGACCGGTCCAGCGTGATCGCCGTTTGCGAGCCGAGCATGGCGGCGGCTACGACCAGGAAAGGCACGGCGATCAGAAAGGCGGGCCAACCCACGCGGCTCGGGGGCGTGGTGGAGTCGTCGCGAATGAGGCTCATGGCGCAGATGCCCAGGGCGACCAGGACGAACATCGCCCCGGCAAAGTAATACGGCGGATCCACCACCTGCAGGCGGCTCGGCGAGTTTTCGAGAATCTGGATGGACCCGGTCCAGCTCATGCACCCTCCAACGTCAGCGGTTGGAAGAGTTCATTGTACTGGTCGCGCCAGATGAGCAGAAGGCCGCCCTCTTCGGCGCACTCGCGCAGGTAGATGCCGCCGCCCGGCAGCCAACGTTCGAGTTGTGCCGCGGTGGCCCGCGCCAGGCTCGCCTGATTGAGCAGGGGAAAGTAATAGGGGAAGCCGATGAACTGCGGGTCCTTGATGGGCGCGGAGAGATCGCGCGTCCAGTGCGCTTCCAGACCCGTGGCGGCCAGCGGCACGTAGTATTCGACGGGCGCGCCGGTGCCGGCCGTCATCTCCGTCGCCTCGCGCTTTTGCTCGGGCGCGCATTCCAGGCGCAGCAGCGGATGCATGAGCGGTCGCGGCGCTTCGCCGATGTCGAGGTTGCGGAAGTCGTCTTCGGTCCACGCCGTGGGCGCGGGTTGATCCGGAAAGATGCCCAAGCCGGCCGTCGGCATCCATTGGCTCATGCGCGCGCTGACCTCACGGGCCGTATCGCCATGATGCAGACTATTGAACTGCAGCAGGACGTGGACGGCGAGATCGGGCATCGCGGCCAGGCGCTGACGCAACGGAGCCACCAGGCCCTTCCAACCGACGGCGTCGCGCGGCGACATCGGAAAGCCGGGAGCGCGAAGGAACGCCGCATGCCAGCCGGCGGGCATCTCCAGCCATTGGAGCGGGTGGGTGTCAGTCGCGGGGCTCGGCATTGTAGGTGCACCTTTCCTGCTGGGGCATGGCCTCCAGCACTTGGATCAGAAGTTCGTCGAGGTCGAACTTGGAAGCGAGCAGGATGCCGTTGTCGACCGGGCTCTCCTGCGCCAGCACGGGATAGACTTCGAGCCACTCGCGGATGGTGGCTTCCGCTTCACAAAAGAAGTCTTCGGCCTTCATCAACGGGAGGATGAAGCGCAGACCTGGATACTGCGGATGGCTGGCGAGATCCGGCCCGAGCAATTCCTTACTGCGCTGTTGAAACTTGTCGGTGAGCGCGAAGGTCTGCGCATGCAGGGCGTCGACGTCGATGTGTTGAAAGATCGGATGCCGGCGCATGGCGGGGCTGAAGGGTAACGGCGGCGCTTTGGTGCCGGGGTCCGGCGGGAGAAACGCCATGGTGAGGCCGCCATAGCCCACGAAGCTCTGACGCTGTTTGCGTTCGTTCTTGCGGGTGAGCCAGTAAGAGTAGTCGGGCAGGTCGCGACGGAAGTCGAAGATCTTTTTGCCCTGAATCATGTCGGCGATCTCGGCCTCGTTGAGCATGGCCGGGATGGCCGTGCGTGGACGGCGCGAGAGGCCGATGAGCGGGCCGAACTCCATCGACGTGCGGGCGAACTCGTCCATCAGATGGGGGTAGAGCGCTTTGGCATGCACGAAGAGTTCGGGCCGCAGCTCGTACTGGGACGTGAGCGCCGGGATGAAGTGGTCATAGAAGCACTGCAGCCAGGCGAGGTCCGCGGCGGGCATCGGGTTGCGGACCACCGGCAGCCAGTAGAGATAGCAGCGGGTGAGTTCTTTCGCCCGGCGCCAGGGGCGCATCAGCAGGCGATCGTCGGTGAGGCGCGTGCGGCGCAACAGCGTGTTCATGTCAGTTGGCTCCTAAAGAGGTCGGCGGGCCGCCGGCGCGCACGCCGATCAGCATGCCCAGGGCCGCCACTTTGGCGCGGGCGGCATTCACCCCGGCTTTGAGGGCGCCGGCAATCGCCTTGAGCGCCGTGGCTTCGGTCTTCAGGACGCAGCCTTTGTTCTCGATGGTCTTGGCGTCGGTCTTGAGCATGGCGAGGTCGCACTTGTAGCCGCTGACAGCGGTGGCGATGCCGTTGAACTCCACCTTCGAGACGTTGTTGGTTTGCGACATCAGGGTGACCACCTCGCCCTTGAAGCCGATCACCTTATAGAGGTTGGTGGGCTCGATGATCTGCCGCGGCTGGCAATGCGTTTCCGTCAGCGAGCCGAGGAAGAACGAAACTTTGGTGGCGCCATTGAACGTCTGGTGCGCTTGGGCAAAGAACTGATAGGTGGTGCCCAGGATCTGGTAGTGGGCATTGCCCAGTACTGTCCGGGAGTCGTTCTGGCGGATGCGAACCGAGACGCTGCCGTTCACCTGCCCCGTGACGTCCGCCCAAACCGTGTACTTCCAGTTCCGGTGGATTTCCTCTTCCCGAGTCCCCTTGATGAGGAACTTTTCGACGGGCGAGCCCTTGGACTTCAGCGATCCCATGTTGGGCTGAAACCGGTCGCCGTCTAACTTCACCCGCGTGCGGACTTGGGTACTGCCATCGAAAGTGGCCATGTGACTGAGCTCCTCGCCCTCATCAACGCGGAAACGAAAGTTTTTTTCTGGCAAATTCCACATTCGTCTTACGCTATTGAAGTGGAGATGCCCGGCGATGAGCTCCGTCGCACCGCCGGGCTCGCGCGCAAGCCTTTTGAGGAGAAGCAGCTATGAAGTTACGCAGCATTCTCGCGTTCGGTTGGTTGGCCACGGGAGCGTTCGCTCAGGGCCCGCCAAACGTCTCGCAAACCCTGATCTGGTCCACGCTGACGAACCAACCCATCAACACCGGGGCTGGCGTCATTCAGCGCCCGCTCTTTAGCGTCTACACGACCCGCACGCCCGTGGCCTTCGGCGGCACCAACTTCGTCGCGACGGTGACCGACCCGCGCAACTACAACGTCGCCCACGGCGCCGCACTCAGCAGCGCGCTGAACGCGAACATCGCCGCCGCGCTCTCCGTGGTGCCGCTCTCGTCGCCCACCTCCGGCGTGATCCTGAAGAAGGATCCCGCCACCGGAGCTCTGCTGCCCGCCAGCAGCAGCCTGGGGCCCATCTTCACCCAGCGGGCCGAAACCATCGGCAAGGGCAAGCTCTACATCGGTTTCACGCAGCAGAACTACCATTTCTCGAACATCAACGGCAAAAGCCTGAACGGGCTGGGAGTCCTCTACGGCGGCGGCGACCCTTCGGCGATCACCGTGAATGGCGCCCCCACCGCGACGGCGCCCGCCAGTTTCAACTTCGCCATGGATGTGAAGCTCTCGCAGAATCTGGCCTTCATCACTTACGGCGTGACGGACCGCCTGGACGTCTCCGTCGGTCTTTCGGCCGTGCATTCGGCCGTGGCCTCGCGCACGTATAACGGCCTGGTCTACACCGGCAGCGGCGACGACTACGACGGACGCGGCACGCAGTGCTGGTGCATGAACTCGCTCGCGCCCGGCACCAAGAGCCTCACGATGCCTTCGATCGGGAGCGCGTCATACGCGAAGTCCGGCTTCGGCGACATGGTGGTGCGGGTGAAGGGCGGCGTCTTTCAGAAGCCCGGCGCCAGCCTGGCCGTCGGCACCGACATCCGCCTGCCCACTGGCGATGCGGAGAACTATCTGGGCATCGGCGCGGCGGCCGTGAAGCCCTTCGCCGCGCTTTCGCTCTATAGCAAACCTCTGGCGAACGGCATTGTCTTTGCCCCGCACGTCGACTTTGGCTGGCAATTCAGCGGCAGCAGCATCCTGGGCGGTACGCTGCAGGGCACGCCGTTCAACGCGCCGGTCACCGGCGGAACGACGCCGGTGGTAGTGGGTCCGTTCACGGCGACCAAGGGTCAGTTGCCGGACATCATGACCTGGGCCGTCGGCATCGAAGTCGCCGTGGGACGCCGCAATACGCTGATCTTCGATGCGTTCGGCAATCACATCGGCCTGGTGCGCGACGTGCAGTTGCTGAAGTCGCAGTCGATTACGGCGCCGCCTCCGACGGTCTTGAACGGCACCACGCCGCTCAGCCAAGGCATGGCGAGCGCGGGCCGCGGATCCTTTGCGCAATACAGCGGGTCGTTCGGCTACAAGATGAAGGTCGTCGGCAACCTGGTGGCCACCTTCCAGGCGATGGTCCGGCTGAACAACAGCGGCCTCACCGACAAGTTCGTGCCGCTGTACGGGCTCGGCTACAGCTTCTAACTACTGCCCCACTTGGGTGATGCTTTCGATGCGCCATTGGCCGGCGATCTTTCGCATCACCACCGTCTCCTGCAATTCCTGCAAGGCTTGCTGGTTACTCTGGGATGCCGCCACACTCACCAGGCGGCATCTCAGGGAAGCCTGCTCGCCGTCCACGTCCGGTTCGCCACATCCCTTCAAAGAAGCCACATAAGCCGTGCCGCGCTGATTCATCGAGTTCAGCCAATTGGCGCTCACCTTCGGCCACACTTCGCGCAGATCCTTCTGCTTGCGATTCACAAAGGCCTGGTTGAACTTCTCAATCGCCGTCATGATGCCCACTCGCTCCGCCGCCACGAGCTTCTCCCGAGCCACCCGTTTCTCCTCCGCCGCGCGCACGTCGCGCAAACGCGTCTGCGCCTCCGCCCGATGACGATTGGGCGGCTCAGCGTTGATCAGCGCCTGCAAGGCGGAGGCGTTGTTTTTGTCGAGACGGTTCCAGGCCGCGTCGTCCAACTGTCCCTGGGCCTCACCGGCATGCGGACCGCGCGGAAAGCGCGCGAGGTAGGCCTTAGCACGTGCCTCGTTCTGCGCCACGCCATCGGCCAGCAGCGCCTCCAGTTTCGCTTCGGCTTCAGCCGCGTGCGCGCCATTGGGATGCTCGCGCAGATGGGCTTCAAGTTGCGCGGCGTCGCGCGTACTCTTGATGGCCTCCCAGGCTTGCGCTTCGCGCATGGCGGCGGAAGGCGGCTCGTTCTTGGGCGGGTCGGGTTTCGGCGAGTCGGACTTGGGTGCGTCGACCTTCGGGGGATCGACTTTGGGCGGATCGGCCTTGGCCACCAACGGCTCCGGCAGCAGTTTGAAGCGCAAGGAATAGGGGTCGGCGGACTTGGTCGCCGCCACCTGCTGGGCGGGCGCCAACTGATAGCCCACCTTGCTAACGCGGACTTCGTGCTGACCCAACTCCACCTTGACGCGCAAGACGCCGAGGTCACTGGTCTCGCCGGCCAACCGCCCATCGATCAGCACGCGCGCACCATCCACGCCCGTCATCACGGTGAGGTTCGCTTGCGGCGTCTCGGGCTTCGGCTTCACGTAAGCTTCGGGCGGCGGCTCGGCTTCGAGACGCAGCACCGTCGAGCGATGCGCGGCGTCGACGAGGAACTCCTGCCGCGTCGTCCGATGGCCGCTGAGGACGGCTTCCACCGGATAGCGGCCCGCGGGCAAGTCAAAGCGGCACTCCGGCGCAATGCACGTCCTTCCGGCGATGCTCACTTGGGCGCCGGGGGGCTCGGTCCGAATCTCCACGCCGATCGTGGAGCCCGAATCCAACAGCCGCCAGACTAGCCCCACGCCCGCCAGCGCCACCGCGATCAGTCCTGCGCCACCCAGGAGCGGGCGCCAGGGGAGCGGCGTAGGCGGGGCGGCCGGCGCATGCAGAGCTTCTTCAATCTGCTGGTCAATCCGCTTGGTGAGTTCGGTCAGTTGCGGCTCTGCCTCGTAGCCGGCCACCGCCTGACGCAACTCCACACTCAGACGCTTCAACTTGCCGCGCGGCGTGATCGGCACGCGCTGCTCGATGGCCAGCAGGCGATTCCATGCCCGTTCAAAACCTTCGCGGTGCTGCAACTTGCCGAGTTGCGCTTCGGCCCCGGCCACCAGTTCGCGGAAGCGCGGCTCGCCAGGGAAGCGCGCTTGCACCAGCGCCAGCGCATCGGCGTACTTCTGCTGCAGCACTAACCGTTCGGCTTGGTCCTTCACGGCAGCGAGATCCCGCTCGCGCTGATGGACGTGAAGTTCCTTTTCCGCCGTCTGCACGAGTTGCCGCAGACGCTCCTCCGCCGGGTACTTGCGCGCCAGCGGACGCAGCCCGGCCAACGCGTCCTCCGGCCGATTCGCATTCAGCTGCGTCTCGGCGGCGGCCAAGCCAGCGGCGACTTCCGCGGCTTCCTGCTGTTGCCGTTGCTGCGCGTCGAGCTTCGCCTTCAGCGCCAGCCACGTCCGCTCGCCGGGCGATACGGCCAAGGCCGCTTGCACCATCGCCCAAGCCCGGGCAGACTCGCCCGCCTCCACCAGCCGCGTCGCCTCGGCCAACTCCCGCGCCTGACGCTCGGCCGTTTCAATGCGCTCGCGCAGCTTCAACAGCCGCGTGGCCTGCGGATCGGCCTTCAGCGCGCCATCCACCACTTCGAGGGCCCGCGCGTACTGCCCAGCCGTCAGCAGTTCTTGTGCCTGACGTTCCGTCTCCGCGTTCGCCTGCGCGCGATGCTGCTCTGCCAGTTGCCGGCGCGCATCGGCCAAAGCCTGGGCCACCCGCGCGTCCCCATGATGCTGCGGCGACGCTTCCAATAGCTGGAGAGCGTCGGCCGGGCGATTCATCGAGAGCAAGCGCAACGCCTCGGCGGCCAGCGCGGCGATCGCCGCCTCGCGCCGTTCGGCTTCGGCGCCGCTTTCGAGCGCCGTCCGCAGTTCGATTAACTCGGCGTCGGCGCCGAACTGGGCGGCTTCCGCCGTCCACAGCTCCAAGCCGCGCGCGTACTGCCGCGCCTCGACCATGCGCCGCAATCCGCGCTTCAACGCCTCGAGCGACTCGCGACGACTGGCCTCGGCGCGCGCCGCCACAATCTCCTCGCGCAACGCCGCAAAGGGCTCCCGGCCAAAGCGGCGAATGCCGGCCTCCACCGTGTCGAAAGCGACGTCCAACCGGCCGTCGGCAAAGGCCTGCCGCGCGTCCCGCTCGATGGCTCCGATGTTGGCCGTGCGCTGATACTCGACGAAACCGGCGTCCGCTTCGGACTTCAGCTTCGTCAGTTGCGCTTCCGCCGGAAAGCGGCGCAGAGCCGCGTCCAGACGTTGCGCCGCCTCGGCCCATTCCTGGCGAGCCAGCAGCGCCCGGCTTTGCTCGGCGAGCGTCGCGACTTCGGCCGCCCGCGCGCGCGCCTCCATCTCGGTTTTCGCCCGCTCGCGCAAATCCGAGAGCACGGTGTCTTCGCCCAAGTCAGCAATCGCCGCCTCGGCCTTCGCCCCCGCCTCCTCGAAGTTGCCTGCGGCTAGCGCCGACTTCACGCTCTCCACCACGCGGCCATAGTTGATCACGCGGTCATAGCGATGCTGGTTAGCCAGCGTCGCCTGGCGGCAACGCAACAGCCGATCCTGCCCCGGATGCTCGGCCAGACCCGCGTCCAGCACGCTGAGCGCCTTATCGAACTGGCGCGCGCGCGTCAGACTTTCGGCTTCGGCGATAATGCCCGAGATCTTCTCCTCCGTACGGAAGCGCTCCAGCCGCTCCTTGGCCTCTTCAAAGAGCACGCGCAGTTCGGGATCTTCCGGAAACTGCATGGTCCCGGCTCGCAGGATCTCGGACGCGCTATCCGGCTTGTTCTCGGCCAGCAGCGTGCGCGCGTCCAGAGCGACCTTGCGCGAAGCGTTCTGCCGGCGCTGTTGCTCCAGACCCGCTTCGGCCAGGCGCCGCGGCTCCGCCAATTCCGCACTCTCGCCGTAAGCGCGCGTGTAGGCGCTCAAACTCTCGAGCGCTTCACCATAGCGCTGATCGCCAACCAACGCACGCGCCTTGGCGATCGTCTCGGTGAGCGCGGCCCTGCGATTGTGGTCGCTCTTGGCGGCAGTCAGCGTCTGGATCAGATCGCGCAGCGTAGAGGCCGCCGGATACTCCGCCAGCGTCTGCCGCAACTGCTGAACGGCCTCGTCGAACTTCCCTTGGCCCGCGAGGTCCTGTGCCTGTTCGCTCGCCACGGCGATCGCCCGGCTTTGCCGCTGCAAGCGCAATTCATCCGCCGCGAAGGAAGCCAGATCGCGCAGCTCAGTGCTTTCGGGGAACTCCGCCACCCAGCCTTGCAGCCGCGTCACGGCTTGTTCGAACTGCTCGTTCTTCACCAGCGAACGGGCTTCGGCCACCGCCGCCTGCAGACGTTGCCGACGCAGCAGGTTGCTGTGTTCGCGCTGCGCGTTTGCCAGCAGTTCGCGCGCCGTGCTGGACTCCGGAAACTCCCGCGTCAACTGCGTCAGGTGCTGCTCGGCCTGCTCGTAGCTTTCGAGCACAAGCAAGCGCCGGGCGTGGCTGAGCCCTTCATCCAGTCGCCGCGCCCGCTCGCGTGCGGCCACCGATTGCTGGATGCTATCGAGCAGCAGCGGACCATGCGGATGCTCCGGGTCTTTCGCCAGCGCCTGGAGGAGTTGCGCGTGCGCCGCCGTCAGATCGCCGCGATGCAGCGAGTCATTCGCGTTCTTCAGCAGTAGATCGGCCTCCTGCGCCCTCTCCGCGGCCGACCTGGCTTCGGCCAGGAGTTTGTGCAGTTCAGGGTTCGACCGGTCGAGTTGCTGGGCGTTCTGAAATTTCTCGAGCGCCGCTTCATACCGGCGCGCCTTCAGATGCTCCCGGCCCTCTTGCGTGAGCTCGATCACGCGCGGCCGGATGGCCTCTTCGCGAATCTGCCGCTGCAAGGTCTCGCGCAATTCGCGCGCGGCGCGATTGGCCGGGTCGGCTTCGAGCACCTGCTTCACGCGATCCTGCGCGGCTTCCAATTGCCGGGCCTTCAGTAACTCACGCGCTTCGGAGAGCAGATCCGACACGCGTTCCCTCTTGAGTTCCACCGCAATCGGCTCGAGGTCGAAGCGCAGCTCTTCGAGATCCTGATAGCGCATCTCCCGATCCTTCGAGAGCATGCGCAGCACGGCGTGTTCCAGGGCTTCGGGGCATTCCGGGCTCAGCGCCCGAATCGGCTCCGGCTCCCGGTGCAGGATGTTATAGCGTAGGGCCTCGATGGTGTCCGCTTCGAACGGATGGATGCCGGTGAGCAGTTTGTAGCAGGTGACGCCGAAGGCGAAGATGTCGCTCAGGCGATCCGAGTTGTTGCCCATCAATTGCTCGGGCGCCATGTAGAGCGGTGTGCCGATCATCGAGCCGCTGGGCGTCATCATCGTCGCCGCGGACTGGGTGAAGAGCGCAATGCCGAAGTCCACGATCTTCACCACATGATCGTTCTGCAGCATGATGTTCGCGGGCTTCACGTCACGATGCAGAATGCCTTTGCTGTGCGCGTGGTGCAAACCCGCGGCCGCCTGGCTGATGATGTCCAGCCGCTGCAGCAGACCCAGCACCCGCTGATTGGCGATCACCCGGTCGAGATCTTCTCCTTCGAGCAGTTCCATCACCAGGAAGGGCGTGCCACGGTCTTCTCCAAAGTCGTAGATGGTGACGATGTTGGGGTGGCGCAGGCGTCCGGCGGAAGCCGCCTCATTGCGAAACCGCCGGAGCAGATCCTGGTCCGTTCCGACGGTGAGAGTTTTGATGGCCACCAGGCGACCCATCGAAGGATCGAGCGCCCGAAAGACCTGCCCGAAGCCGCCTCTTCCAAGTTCAACTTGGATTTCGTAGCGCCCGATGTTGTCCCTGGAAAGTCTCACGCCCGTCGCGACCGCCCGGAACACGTGCGTCCACCCGCCCCGCGGGAGGCGTCAGCCCGAACACACCAGGCAGAGATTTCGCACATTTACCACATCATACATTCGCCGGTTGTGGCGGCGATGGATTCTCGCACTGGCGAAGATACTCGGCCACCGCCGCGGCGGCCGCGTCCTGACGAATCTTGGCGGCGGTTTCGGCAAACACGCGTGGAGTGGTGCAATGCTCCTCGTCGAGCGCGGCTAAGTCCGCGCCCGCTTCCACCAGCAGCTTGGTCATCGCCAGATCGCCGTTCCAGGCTGCGTTGTGCAACGCCGTCTGCCGCGATTGACCGGTGGCGCGAGCCTGGACCGGCGCGCCCTGCTCCAGCAGCCAATGCGCCAGGGCATGATGCCCGAAATCGACGGCGGCCAGCAGCACCGCGGGATCGCGCCAAGTGGCGGGCTCGAGGCGTTCGATCGCTTCCTGATCGCCCAGGCGCGCATACTCCTCGGCTGTCGCCGGCACGCCGCACGCCACCAGATGCTTCACCAGCGCGTGCCCCGCCGTCCCCAAACGGCTGAGCGCGCGCATGGGCGTCCGGTTCCAGCAATCGGCCTGGGTGGCGGAAATGCCCAGCGCGAGCAAGCGATCAATGGCGTGAGGAGTGCGGGCAAAGTTCAGCAAAGATCCGCCGTTCGGCACGGGCGACGGCAGGCCGGCCGGCAGCCGCGCGTCGACCAGGGCGTCGTCGCCCGACATGAGCGCCTCCACCAGACCCACGCGCGCACCGCGACGCAGGAGTTCGTCGCGCATCTCGCCCAACCCGCGCTCAAGCGTCAGCATCAACGGCGACCAGTGCTCGTACTCCTCATTCGAGCCGTTGACGTCGGCGCCGGCGTCGAGTAGCAGCCGGAACACTGCCGTCTGCCGCATCTCGATTGCGACATGCAACGGCTGCGGACGCCCGCCCCAGAAAGGATGCGGCGCGCGCACGTTCGCCAGTTCGGGCAGCTTATCGAGTTGACGACGCACCGCGGCGGCATCACCGGCCGCCACCAGGCGCAGAAACTCCGCGCCTCGCTCGCGCAGGCTCACGTGCCGGTGCAGTTCACGCCAACTGCCGAATCCGGCTTGCCGGGCAACCGTCAGTTGGGCGTCGGCGAGCTTCGCTTCCGCGCTTTGCTCACGCAGTTCTTTGAGAGTCTGCTTTGCGGTCTTGCGGAGCCATTCCAGGCTCGGACGTTCGGGTAGGGACACCTTCTCTCCTGGCGCCCGGTGTCCGCGAAGCTCGGGCAGAAAAGAAGATGCAAGCAGCAATCAGAACTCAGGCGGGTTCAACCCTTCACGCGGACCGTGTGCTGCCTGTCAGCGACCGACAGATTAGCACACGCGCCTTAGCGAGCGAAGGAGATGCCGAAGCCGGTCGAATAGAGGAAGTCGTTGTTCAGGCGGCCCGGCACCGGGTTGCTGAGATAACGATCCGAGGCCGTCACGTTCCAGGTGAGCCACTTCAGCAGTTGCATCCGAGCGCCCGCGTCGAAATTCACGCGATACTCGCCGGAGTTGCTGAGGTTGTTGAACATGCGGAAGTTTTGGAAGAGCGACGTGCGCGCGTTCAGGTTGTAAGTGAAGTCATCACCCCAGTAAGCTTCCGCCGAATTCCGCACAAACTTGGGCTGCGGAGCGGGGTCGAATTTTTCCCGGTTCCACGCGGCACCGCCCACCAGATCCAGGCGGCCCTTCTCGCCTTTCCACGCCATGAAGCCCAAACCGCCACCAAGGACGGTGCGCAGATCGAGGTTTTGGAAGCGATCGTATTCCCAGTCGTTGAAGGTGTTCACAAACATGCGCTTGGAAACGTTACGGTTGTAAGCCCAGCCGCCGCGGACAGCTTGCGCGGTGTTCTGATTCTCGCCGTTCAACAGCGCGGACGCCTTGATCGAGTTGAAGTACACCGAAGCCTTGTCGCGATTGGTGACGCGCGCCGCGGACATACCCGTGGTGAACGTGGTGGTGCGCGCATTGCCGCGCGTACCCGCCCAGCCGATGTTGGCCGTGCCGGCCCACAGATCCGTCCAACCGGGATTCAGCAGACGCTCATAGCGGCGCTGCTCCGCCTTGTCCCGCAGCGCGACAATGTCCGTCGTCGGCACCGTCGAGGTGCCGCTCTTGGCCACCACATCCACTTTGCCTTCCGTCGTGGCCAGCGTCGCTTCCAGCGTGCGCCCATCCGGCAACACCACGCTCAGCGGCTGATCCGCCTTCACGCTTTCTACTTCCGCCCAGGGCAGCGTGATCGTACCGAAATGCGCACTCTTGATCGTCAGCGTGGTGGCATCCTTCTTCACGATGGAACCCGATACGCGATCGCCGTTCTTCATCTGGATCTGGTCGGCCAGCAGCAGCGACCCCAACGACAGCAAAATGAGCAAAGGTTTAAAGTTTGGCAAGTACATCTCGTAAAGTCTCAAAATAGGTCTGATGTTCGGCGACGAGGATACGTTTCGATAAATCGTCTTCCGTATCCCCGGGTAACACCGGCACTGCCGTTTGCGCCAGGATGGGGCCCGCGTCCATTTCTTCCACCACATAGTGCACCGTGCAGCCGCTGATCTTTACGCCATAATCGAGCGCCTGCTTCTGCGCATGCAGGCCCGGAAACGAAGGCAGCAGCGAAGGGTGAATATTCAGAATGCGCGATGGATAGGCCTGGATCATCACCGGCGTCAGCAGACGCATGAAGCCGGCGAGACACACCAGGTCCACGCCATGTTGCCGCAGGATGTCCACCAGTTGAGCGTCATAGTCCGTACGCTTCACCCCCGCCGAGGGCAGGCTTACGGCTTTCAAGCCGAGCCGCCGCGCCGTCTCGAGGCCCGGCGCTTCCGGACGGTTGGAGATCACCACGGCAATCTCCGCCACTAAGCTGCCATCGAGCACATGCCGGGCGATCGACTCGAAGTTCGAGCCGCGCCCGGAAAGCAGAATTGCGAGCTTTTTCATACGTAGCGGACGAGTTCGCCTTTCGCCGCCTTCACCACCGAACCGATCACATAGCTCTTTTCGCGCAGCTTCTTGAGCGCGGCCTGCGCCGCGGCCAGCTTGGCCGCCGGCACCACCAGCACCATGCCGATGCCGCAATTGAACGTGCGCCGCCAATCGTCCTCGGGCACGTTGCCGCGCTCGCGTAAGGACTCAAACACCGGCAGCACCGGCCAACTGGTCTTGACAATCTCCACGCTCAGGCCCTTCGGCAACACGCGCGGAATGTTATCCGTCATGCCGCCGCCGGTGATGTGCGCCGCGCCTTTCACCAGCCCCTGCTCCTGCAACGTGAGCAGCGGCTTCAGATAGCTCTTGTGGACCTTGAGCAGTTCGTCGGCGACGGTCAGTCCGAGTTCGGGCACCACCGAATCCACCTTCAGGTCATTCAGATAAATGCGGCGGGCGAGCGAATAACCGTTCGTGTGCAAGCCCGTGGAAGGCAAGCCCAGCAGTACGTCGCCGGCCTTGATGTTGTCGCCGGTCAACAAACGCGAACGCTCCGCGGCGCCGACAATGAACCCGGCCACGTCGTACTCGCCCGGCTGATAGAAGCCCGGCATCTCGGCCGTTTCGCCTCCGATCAAAGCGCAGCCGTTGCGCTTGCAACCCCGCGCCAGGCCCGCCACCACATCGGCGCAAACCCGCGCATCGAGCGTCCCCACGGCGAAGTAATCCAGAAAATACAGTGGACGGGCGCCTTGCACGGCGATGTCGTTCACGCAATGGTTCACCAGATCTTCACCGATCGTGTCGTGACGATTCGCCAACTGCGCGACCTTCAGCTTGGTGCCGACGCCGTCCGCGGACGAAATCAACACCGGCTTCTTGAAGCCTTCCAGGGCGTACATGGCGCCGAAGCTGCCGATCCCCGGAAACAGCGCGGTCCGCCTCGTCGATATTGACGCCGGCATCCGCATAACGCAAGGCGGGCTTAGGTAGACTCATTTGTTCTTTCGATTGGCAAAGCGGGGAGGGAACTTCTATGATAGCGAAACGATGCGTGTGATTTTGCTGCTACTGTGCGCGATGGCCGCCTGGAGCGAAGTACCGTCCGGGATGGCGATTCGCAACGCGCGAGTGGTCACCGTCAGCGGCGCGGTACTCCCCAAGGCGACCGTGCTGATTCGCGACGGACTCATTGAAGGCGTAGGCGCCGATCTCCCCGTGCCCGCCGACGCCTGGGTGATCGAAGGCGAAGGACTTACCGTCTATCCCGGCCTGATCGACGCGCTCTCCACCATGGGGCAAGCCGCCCCGCCCGCTACCCCCGGCAACGCGCCGGCTGCCCCCGCGCCGCCCGCCCGCGGCCCCGAGGACCGTCCCCGGACCTTCAGTTGGGAACGCATTGCTGACAAGCTGCGCGCCGCCGAGCCGCGCCTGGAAGCCGCTCGCAATCTCGGCTTTACCTCGGCCGTCACCTTCCCCACCAACGGCATCTTCGCCGGCCAGGGCGCCGTGATGAACTTCGGCGACGCCCGCCCCGCGCGCCTCGTGGTGCAAGCGCCCGCCGGACAGTACGTGAGCTTCGGACTCGGCGGCGGCGCTGGCCGCGGCTATCCGAATTCGTTGCTCGGCGTCTTCGCCTACGTCCGCCAGCTTTATCTCGATCTCGACTACTATCGGCGCGCCAAAGACGCTTACGCGCAGAACCCCCAGCGTCCGCGCCCGGACTATGATCGCGCCCTCGAGGGACTCGCCGAATCGCCGCGCGTCCTGCTGCCGGCCGTCAACCTCACCGAGATCGACCGCGTGACGCGCTTTGCGAAAGAGCTCGGCGTGCCCACCGTTCTCTACGGTCTGCATGAAGGCTATCGCGCCGGCGACTTACTGAAAGCAGCCGGCTATCCGGTGCTGGTCTCCACCAAATGGCCCACGCGCCCCGCGGACCCCGACCCGGACGCCATCGAATCCACGCGCGCCCTCGAAACCCGCGCCAAGGCCGCCACCACGCCCGGCCTACTCGCCAAAAGCGGCGTGAAGTTCGCCTTCTACTCCGATGGCCAATCTGGCGCCGACATGCTGAAAGGCGTGCGCAAGGCCATCCAGCTGGGCCTTTCCGAAACGGACGCCCTCCGCGCGCTCACGCTCTCCGCCGCCGAGATCTACGGCGTCGCCGACCGCCTGGGCAGCATCGAAAAAGGCAAGATCGCCAACCTCGTCGTCACCCGCGGCGAGTTGCTCTCCGAACGTCCCCGCATTGAATACGTCATCGTCGATGGCGTGAAGTATCTGCCCCCGCCTCCGCCGGCAACGCCCGCGGCCAAGGAGCCTACCCGATGAAATATTCCCTTTATTTCGCCTGCGCCGCGCTGCTGACGGCGCAGGAAAGCACCGTCATTCAGAACGCGACGGTCTATACGGCCACCAAGCCGGCCTTCAAAGGCTCCGTCGCTTTTAGCGGTGGCAAGATCACGGCCGTGGGCGACAAGATCATTGTGCCGCCAGGCGCCAAGGTCGTCGACGGCACCGGTCTGCATGTCTCGCCCGGCATCATCGATAGCCATTCGCACATCGCCGCCGACGCGATTAACGAAGGCTCGGTGTCGGTCTCCTCGATGGTCCGCATCGCCGACGTGCTCGACGCCGAAGATGTCGCCATCTTTCGCGCGCTGGCCGGCGGAGTCACCACGGCGAACATCCTGCACGGCAGCGCCAATGCCATCGGCGGCAATAACCAGCTCATCAAGATGCGCTGGGGTAAAACGGCCGGCGAAATGATCATGGAGGAGGGCACCGCCTCCATCAAGTTCGCGCTCGGCGAGAATCCCAAGCGCCAGGGCAACACGCCCGCGCCCGGCGGCCTGCCTCGTTACCCCGCCACACGCATGGGCGTGGAAGACATCTATCGCCAGGCGTTTACCGAAGCCCGCGCTTATCAGAAGTCCTGGGCGGACTTCAAAGCCGGCAAGACGTCACTCGCCCCGCGCCGCGACCTCAAGCTCGACGCGCTGGTGGAAGTGCTGGAAGGCAAGCGCCTGGTGCACTGCCATGCTTACCGCTCCGACGAAATGCTGATGATGATGCGCGTCGCCGAAGAGTTCGGCTTTCGCCTCGCGACCTTCCAGCACGTTCAGGAAGGCTACAAGATCGCCAAGGAAATGGCCAAGCACGGCGTGGGCGGCGCGGGCTTCAGCGACTGGTGGAGCTACAAGATGGAAGTGGTGGATGGCATCCCCTACAACATGGCTGTGATGACCAAGAAGGGCGTGCTCTCTGGCGTGAACTCGGACGACGCCGGCCTGATGCGCCGCCTCAACACCGAAGCCGCCAAAGCCATGCGCTACGGCGGGCTCACCGAAGAGCAGGCGCTCGCCCTGGTCACCATCAACCCCGCCAAGCAGATGAAGGTGGATCACCTGATCGGCTCCATCGAACCCGGCAAGAGCGCCGACCTCGTCATCTGGAACAAGCCGCCGCTTTCGAGCTACGCGGTGCCGCAAAAGGTGTACATCGACGGCACGCTGTACTTCGATCGCGATCAGGACATGAGCAGCCGCGGCCGCCGCGCGGCCGCGAAGAAGGCTCTCGAAGACCAGTTGAAACAGGAAGCACCCGCGGAGCAGAAAAAAGGCGGACCGCCCGCTCGCCGCGGCCCCGCCACGGAGGAGTCGGCGCAATGAAGTGGAGTCTCTGGTTCCTCGCCGCCCTCGCCTGCGCGCAGGACACGTACCTCATCCGCAACGCGACGATCCATCCGGTCACCGGGCCGGAGCTCGCGAATGCATCGCTGCTGATCGAAAACGGCAAGATCGCCGCGCTGGGCGCCAAGCTCACCGTGCCCAAGAACGCCAAAGTCATCGACGCCAAGGGTCTGCATGTCTACCCCGGCATGATCAACTGCGCCACGCAGATCGGCCTGTCCGAAGTGGGTAGCGTTCGCGAAACCAACGACACCAACGAGATCGGCGAGTTCATCCCGCAGGTGCGCGCCATCGTCGCCGTAAATCCCGAGTCCGAGCACATCTACGTCACGCGGGCGAACGGCATCACCGGCGCGCTCACCTTGCCCGCCACCATGGCCACTGGCGGCGGCCCCGGCGCCTCCACAGCCGGCCAAAGCATCGTTCGCGGCCAGGCCGCGCTGCTGCGGCTCGATGGCTGGACGTGGGAGGACCTTGGCATGGTCCCCAGCGCCGGGATGATGGTCCGCTTCCCCGCCATCCAGACGGTCACCTTCGCCTTCCCCGCCGGACGCACCGAAATTCCCTATGCCGAAGCCAAGCGCCGTTACGAAGCCGAGATGCGCAAGATCGACGAGTTCTTTGAGAAGGCGCGCCGCTATCAGTTAGCGAAGAAGTCCGGCGTTCCCACCTTCCTGCCGGACGTCCAGCTCGAAGCGATGCTGCCGGTGCTCGAAGGCAAAACGCCGTTGTTGATCTCCGCGCCGCGTGAACGCAACATTCGCGAAGCCATCGACTTCGCCGACAAGCACAAAGTGCGGCTCGTGCTCTTCGACGTCCGCAAGCCCAGCGCTCAGCTCGCGCGCCTCGCACAGAAGAAAATCCCCGTGATCGTCGGCCAGCCCACCGACCTGCCGCTCGACGAAGACGACGCCTATGACGCCGCCTACTCCCTCCCCAGCGAGTTGCACAAAGCCGGCGTGAAGTTCGCCTTCGCCACTTACGACAATCAGTTCGCTCGCAACCTTCCCTTTGAGGCCGCCTTCGCCGTCGCGTATGGCTTACCCATGGACGCGGCCTGGCGCGCGCTCACCGTGGATGCCGCGGAGATCTTTGGCGCGGCCGCCTTCACGGGCTCGCTCGAAGTGGGCAAGTCTGCCGACCTGTTCCTCGCCGATGGCGATCCGCTCGAAGTGCGCACACAGGTGAAGCACATGTTCATTCAGGGCCACCCCGTGACACTTGAGAATCGCCAGACGCGGCTGTACCAGAAGTATCTGGCGCGGCCTTAGGTTAAGGGCAAAACAAAAGGGTGCCTTCGCCGCGGCGGAGGCACCCTTTTCGTTTGCGCAGTACAGTTAAGCGTTGCGATACTTCTGCGTCCGCTCATCCCACAAGATCTTCTTGTTGGTCTTGAGCGACATGGTGGCCAAGTGGCCGCCGATCGCCGCCTGCTGCCCCATCTTGGGCGGCGTGGTCAACTTCGCCTTGCCCTGAATCGCCTCGAGCAGATTCCGGATGTGCGCTTCCACGGCCTTGTTATCGTTGCCCGGCATGTCGATGCGTTCCGCCTTGCGCGCGGCCACATGCGCCGGAGCCTTCCCGCGGAACGTCTCCGGCGTGAAGATGATGGACTGGCGATTCAGCACTTCGATCGTGCCTTCATTGCCCATGAACTGCTCGCCGTAGCCGAAGTTCTCGTTGCCGAAGTAGCACGAATAGTTGATGTGGAACTTGCCGGGGTATTCGTAGATGGCCGAAAGGCAATCGTTCACTTCGCGATCGTCGTTGGCCGCCGTCCACCGGTAGATGCCGCCGGAGGCGACGCAGGAAAGCGGCTCGGTCTTGCCGCATACGAAGTTGGTGATGTCGGTCTGGTGCACCAGCAGGTCCGTGGAGATGCCGCTCGAATAGTCCGAATAGAGGCGCCACTGGAAGTAGCGCTGCTTGTCGAACGGGCGCATCTTGGCTGGGCCGACGAAACGCTTCCAGTCCGTATTCTGCTCGTTGGTGTCGGCGGGAATCGCGTAGCGCCAGGACGGATTGTCTTCCGTCGAGTTGCGATACCAGAAGGCGCGCACGTAGTGCACTTCGCCGATCATCCCCTTGTCCACCATCTCCTTCGCCTTGATGTAGAGCGAATTGGAGCGGTTCTGCGTACCCACCTGCACCAGCTTTCCGGACTTCTCGGCCGCCGCCACAATCTCGGCGCCCTCTTCAATGGTGTGCGCGATCGGCTTTTCGAGATAAACGTGCTTCTTAGCCTTCAGGGCCGCCAGGGCCATCGAATGGTGCAGATGCTCGGGCGTCGCAATAAACACGACGTCCACCGACGGGTCCGCCAGCAGTTCCTGATAGTCGACGTACGTCTTGGGCGTGTTGCCGCCCATCGACTGCACGCGATCCTTCGCACGATTCTTGTTGCCCTCGTAGGTATCGCAAACGCCGACCACTTCGACGGTCTCTTTGCTGCCCACGTACATGCGCTCCATCAGGTAGTAGCCGCGGCCACCCACCCCGACAAAGCCGATCTTGAGCTTGCTGTTCTGGCCGAGCGCGGAAATAACCGCCGGACCAGCCGCCAGCGCGGCCGCTTTGACCAGGTTGCGGCGGGAGAGGTCTTCAGACATGGAATCGATGCTCCTAGAGGCTAAATTCTTCGCCTTTTAGGATAGCAGCGGGATCGGATCGCGGGGACTAGCTCAGCGTCGGCGTGCGGACCGGCAGCGGCAGATTCACCGCCGCCAGCGCCCGCAAATCGTCGCCAATATCCAGCCGGCTCCACTCGTCCAGCAGGATCGCGCGCAGCCAATCGCTGGTCTGCCCGCTGTGCCGCGCCACCGCCCGCACCCGGTTCACCAGAGACGGATGGCTCGAAAAGAGCTCGAGCAAGGGATGATTCGTCACCAGGTTCCGCGAGAGCCGGTACATCGAGCAGAGCGCGCGCACTTCGGTCTCCGGACTCGTCAGATCCGCCGCCAGCGCGTCCGCCCGGTACTCGCAACGGCGCATGAACTTCGCCGCGCCCAGCAGCAGGCACAGCGAATGCGGCACCACCAGCCACGCCGGATGCAGCACCGGATCGAGCAGCCGCGACAGCATCGGGTTCGCCAGCAACATCAGTACCACCGCCGTCAGGTAGAGGCCTAACAGGTCCCGATGGCGAACGTGGGCAATCTCGTGAGCGATCGTCGCATCCACCTGGTCGGGAGGCATCTCGCGGACATACTCGGCCGAGATGCCGATCCGCCGGCCGCGCATCGCGTAGGCGTTCGGAGCGCGGGCCCCGTCATCCTCCACCACCCGCAGGGCGCGAATGCGTGTGCCCGCGCGCCCGGCCAGCGCCATCGCCCGGTCGAAGATGTCGCCGGACTCGAGCGCCGCGGGCGTCAGCAGACGGCGCGTGGAAGCCAGGCTGAACACGAGAATCCCCAAACCGGTGACGGCGAAGGCCAGGTTATAGGCCAGCATCCGGTTCGCCGGCGGGGAAAAGCCGAGCGTCGACAGCATGAAGGGAAAGTAGAGTGAGGCGGCCGCGGAGTCGAATTCGCGGGCCAGAAAATTGCGCAGGGTCGGGGCGGGCGAACTGTGGCGGGGGGGGATGCGAAACCAGATTAGCCAACTCGCCAGAATCGAGGTCAGGCCCGGTAGCAAGCCCACCAGCATCAGGGCGCCAAAGCGGCCCAACGCGGGAAAGGTGTCGTAGAAGGCGCCCTGCAGATCCAGGTAGCGTTCGAGCGCGAGCCAAAGAACCCAGCAGATCCGCTCCACCTGCGACGCCCAGTCTCCCTCTTCTTCCAGGCGGCCTTTCCGCCGCTGTCGCCGGGAGCACCACAGAGCCAGGGCCGGGGGAAGCGTCAGCACGATGACGGTGGCGACGGCCAGGGTCACCAGCGCCGCTAAAGTCGCCTCGTCGAGCCCCAACAAAATCACCGCCGGCAAAGTTGCCATGCGGAATAAATCGGTTACAGAAACTATTGACTTTAGGCGCTGGCGGCGTGGGCGCGCGCGGCTTCCACCACGGCGAGAGACCGGGCCCAGTCCCGTTCCACCACAAACGTCACCGCATCGCCTTCGCGGATCGGCCGTTGCGTCTCGGCCACGCGGAAGGGAAACAGTTCCCGCGCAAACGGGTCACGCACGTAACCCACTCCCAAAACTTCATTCATCCGGATGATTTCGCCAGTTCGGTGCTGCATGTCCACCTCAGATTAAGAGCACGGCGGGCGTGGGCGTGATCCCCAAATGGTACCGAACATTTTGGCACTCGGGAAGCGGCCTTAGTACTCCAAAACCTACCCTCGAGGTACCAGCCGTCCCGCTTTTATAGAGACGAAGAACCACCTGCGAATCAAGGACTTGACCCTGTTCGTCCGGCCCGACGTTTGGCGCCGCCGGTTATCCTGAAGTTGGGAGGTCTCTCGCCAAACGCAAGAAAACAAAAGCCCCGCGGGAAAATTGGGTTCGCTCCGGAACCCTAGTTCTTCCAGCCCGCGCCGCAACCGCCCGGGCCGCAGCCCATCTTGCCGCAACCCGTCGGCATGTCGTTGCCGCCACCGGCGCTTACCGCCGCGAAACCGGACAACTGACGCGACGGCGTCTTCGCCGCGCATTGGGGGCACTCGATCGGTTGCTCCGCATCCGACATCCGGCGCAATTTCTCAAACCGGTTGTCACACTCCGGACAGCGATACTCATACATCGGCATGCTTCCATATTAAACCGCCGTCATGCGGCCCCGTAGCCGTACCTGCTACGCTGAAATCTAACCTTTAAGTTTCCAGGAGTTTCCAAGCACAAAAATGGCGATTAAAGTTGGCATCAACGGCTTTGGCCGCATTGGCCGCAATGTATTCCGCGCTTCACTGAACAACCCGGCG
>JBGAHE010000082.1:0-32193 GCA_044226365.1 Bryobacteraceae bacterium | reverse complement strand
TGGATCCTTCAGTTCTTCTTCTGGGGGGCTGGTCGACCGGGACTGGCCTCTTGTTTAGCCGTTAATTCTAACAGTAACTTCTGGGCGGGCTTAAAGCCCGGAGCGGCTTCAAGAGCCGCCATTACCTCGTCGGTGGCGTCGTCGATCCGGCCCACGGATTCGAGCGCTTTGGCCAGGTTGTAGCGGGCCTGCGCGGGGTCCGAAGGCTTCGACGCGATCACCGCCCGATACTCCCGAATGGCGCCGTTAAAGTTGCGTTCATCGTAGAGCAGGTTGCCAAGTCGGAAGTGCATATCTTCGTCCAACACGGGCGAGATTAAGTTGATGCGGTCCAGCGTCACGGCGGCGTCTTTCTTTAAGCCGGCCGCGGTTTGCCAGGCGGCGAGCTTCTTCAGCGTCTCGGGCATTCGTCCGCCGGTGTCCGAGTATTTCTTGAGTTCGGCGATGGCGGCGGTCTTGTTGCCCTTCGCATCGTGAGCATCAGCCAACAGTTCGTAGGGGCTGCCGGTTTCGACGTAGTCGGGATAACGCTCGCGCAGGGCGGGGCCGTCGGCGAGCACTGTTTCCCAGTCCTTGCGCTGCGCCGCGACGTTCAGCGCGCGCAGCTTCTTGGTCCAATCCTCCAGGCTGTCGGCCAAGGGCTTAAAGGCTTTCTCGATGTACGCCAGAAAACGCTTGTCAAACTCGGCGGCATCGATTCCCAGTACCTTCTGCACGACGGCTTCGGTGGGTGTCGCGCTCGAGAATTCCTTCATCAGGGCCAGCAGTTTATCGTGGCCCCAGTTCTCTTCGATGTAATTACAGACCCGGCCCGCCTGGAAATAACTCACCACGACTTGGCCGTTGTAACTGGGGCGTACAAAGCCGCGCTCGAGTTCGGCGATCGGCAGGAGCTTCTTGTCCTTGATGGCGCGCAGGACGAGCATATCGACGCGATCGCCCCAGTCGGGGGAGGCGGCGGTTTCTTCGTAAACGGCCATACCCTCGGTATACCAGCGCGGCGTGCGATGGTTGGTGGCGGTGAGCGAATAGACGTGGCTCATTTCATGCCACAGGGTGCTGGCCCAGTGAAAGGAGCCGGGCTTGCGGCCGGAGGGTGAGTCCATCGCAATGATCGAGCCGAAGGTGACGCCCAGTGCGCCGAGGCCGGGAATGCCGATCGCGCGCACCGCGAAATCTTCGTGCTCCGGATAGACCTCGACCTGTACATGCTCTTTTAATACGAAGCCATACTTCTTGTCGTAGCTGGCGAAGATCTTCTCCATCTGCTCTTCCATGTAGGGGCGGAGCAGATCCGCTTCTTTCTTGTGCAGGCGCAGCGAGTAGCGGTCGTGCTTGAAGGTGACGAAGTTCTTGTAGCTATCGATGAGCGTGAGCGAATTCACGGTTGCGGCGTTCTTATAACCGTTCTGGTAAGCATGCTCGAGGACTTCGCGTGCCTCATTCTCGCGCGCCAGCCGCATCAGGTTCACGCCTAACTCGCTGTAAGCTTCGAGATAGTCCGGGTCAAGCTTGATCGCTTCACGATAAAGCGCGATGCCTTCCTCATAGCGGCGGTTATGGACGAAGGCTTCGCCGGCCATCGACCACGCGCGACCGTAGCGCGGGTTGATCTTGAGGATGCGGTCCCGCCACGGACTGTCCTTCTTGTCTTCCAACAGGTCGATCGTCAACAGCGTCGCCATCGCATCCAAGGACTCGCCGTCCTGCGCGATCGCCAACTCCGCCTCTTCGCGCGCCTTTTTTGGGTTGCCGTCTTCGAGCGCCAATCGCGCGAGCAGTTCGTGTGCCTCAGGATACTTCTCGCGTACCTTTAGCGCCTTGCCGGCGAGGTCGACGGCCATCTTGTCGAAGCCTTCGCTGGCCACCCAAGCTTGCCCCAATAACGCTTCCGGATCGTCTTTGTCGAGCTCGAGCGCTTCGCCGAACAGGTTGCCGGCTTCTTCCTTGTTAAAGCGTTCGAGAAACAGGCGGCCCCAGCGCACGCGCACATGCGGATCCTGCGGATGCTGCTGAACGGCGGCTTTGAACTGATCGTTGGCGCCCGTGTAATTCCTCAACCCCCACTGGCCTTCGGCGCGCAGATAGGCGTCTTTGCTGGTGGTGAGGGCGACGAAGCAGGAAGTCGATTCGGCCACTTGTCCGCGCCGCTTCATCTTCCAGCAGCGATCGGTCTGGTCGGCGATGGCTTGGTTGCGCTCCGCCGCCGGATAGGCAACGCAGCCGAGAAAGGGCAGGGTAGCGGCGGTGAGGATGGCCCAGCGCATAACTTACTGGTCAATCTCCTTCTGAACCTTGGCTAACTCCACTAAGAGAACCTGTAACTGCTTGCGATACTCGGCGGCCGGCATGGAAGCTTTGTTGTACTTCAGCTGGTCGATCCGCTGCTCCACGTCGTCGCGCTTGGCGAGCAAGCTCTGTTTGGCTGGATCCGCGGCGGCCTTCTGCGCCGAACCCAGGCGGAGCAGGGGCGTCCGTGTCGCCACCAAACCGTGACCGTTGTCGGCGCCGGGATTGCGCACGCCTTCGCCGGTGCCAGTGTCTTCCAACACCGCGTGTTCCGTGGCGATGCGCTTCGCGCGCTCGTAATACTGGGTCGTCTTCTGGTCGGCATAGCGGAAGGCTTCGATCGCCGTCACGGTATCGTTCTTGTCGGTGTCGGCGCCGGGGTCGCGCAAAGCTTCCACCCAGAAGCGGGCAAAAACGGTGGCGTTGCGTTCGGTGCCGGACTTCGTCGCCGCCACCACCACGCGATTCGGTTTCTGCAGAGCCGTGATCGAGGCGCCGCTGGCGGAAGTCGAATTGACGATCAGCTGTTTCTTCGCCTTCACGCGATCCATCAGCGCCGCCAGTTCCACGGCTGAGAGGTCCGGGCCCATCAGGTTGATCTTGTAATCGACACCATCGAACGTACCGTGACCAATCAGGAAGATCACCAGATTGTCTTCGGGCGTCGCTTCCGCGGCGATCTGTCCCAGCGATTCGCGAATCTTAGCCTTGGTCGACACGCCGCCCAGGTGCAGAAACGCCTTTGCCTCGGGCGTGCTGGCGACCAGCTTATGAGCTTCGGCCGCCAAGCCATCGAAGCGAGTGGCGTACTCCGGCTCACCGCCCAGGCCGGCGATCGTTACGTAGTAAGTGGTCGCGTAAAGAGGAGCCGCACAGGCCAGCAATAAGGCGAGCTTCATACCACGCCCCACTTTCGGCGCAACATCCATTCGCTGGCGCGCAGCAGAAGAATCACGAAGAAGACGAACGGTAAGTTCCACAGATCCTTGGCTTCCCGGACGGTGATGCCGGCTTCCGAATAGGAGATGTCCTTAGCCAGCTTTGCCGCATCGGCGGCCGTGTAATAAACCCCGCCGGTCTGCGACGAGAGCTTTTCGAGTAACTCGCGATTCTGCTCGGAGCCGAAGTTCTCGGCGATCCCATCTTCGCGGCGGAAGTTGAATAAGTCCGAACCCAACTCCTCGTCGCCGCGCTTGGCGACAATCTCGGCGACATAGGCGCCCGGCTTCTCGGCGTCACAATCTCGGCGACATAGGCGCCCGGCTCCTCGGCGTCCCAGGTGGCCGTGTATTGACCGGCGGATATCGGTTCCGGCCGCATCTCCACCATCGCGGCGTTGCCATCGGGCAGCATCACGCGGGCTTCCACCTTCGCGTCCGAAACCGGCAGGAAGGTCTTGTCGCGGATTTCGGCGCGGATCTGCACCTTGGTCTCGTCGGTGAGCACCTGCTTCGGCGTCGACGCCAGCACGCGGGGCGGCGACGAAGTCACCAGCCAACGGCAAAGCTGCGCCCAGAAGATTTCGTGCGTCTGGTCTTCGAGCGGCTGCACCATCTGCCACCGCCACGTACCGGCGCTCGCGAGAATCGCCGAACGGCCTCGTCCATAGTTCTGAGTGGCGAGCAATGGCCAACGCTTCCCGCCCGGCGCGATCAACTCGGCGAGCACCATCGCGCCCGGTTTCGGCGTGCCCGTCTCCTGATAGTTTTCGAGCTCCGGCAGTTTCTTCCAGCGTTCGGCGTTCGCTTCCGGATTCTCCAATAGACGCGTGATCAGGCTATCGCGGCCGGTCACCGCAAGTTCGACTTTGGCGCGATCCCGCTTGAAGGTGTCACGTCGGTCACTGATCGTCACCGGCACTAAGTCCAGTAACCCGGACCGCCCCCAGCCGCCATCGGAGAGAGCATTGCGGCCGCCAAGGAAGAGTAAGCCACCTCCCCGCCGATCGACAAACTGCCGCAACATCTCCTGCTGCGCGACCGAGAAGTAGCCGATCTCGACGCCGCCGACGATCAGGCCGTGATACTGGAACAGATCTTCCGCCTTATCCGGGAAGCCGTTCTCGAGTTCCTTCGGATCGGCCACCCCCTGGCGATAAATCTTGTTTTGCGTCGTGCGCAGCATTGACGTGATCGAGACAGTCTTGTCGTCTTCGAGCGCGCGGCGAATGAACTTATACTCCCACTTTGGCTCGCCCTCGATATAGAGGATGCGCGGTTTGGTGGCTTCCACGTTCACCAGCCGGGTGACGAAGTTATTCGCGCGATTCTCCTCATCGCCAAAGGGCGTCACGCCGATCTGCAGCGCCTTCGGACCCGCCGGCCCCGAATTGAACAGGATGCTTTCGGTCTGCGGCTCGCCATCGGCCTTCAGCACCATCGTCTGCTGACCCAGCACCCGGGTGCCATCCTTCAGCGTCAGCACCACTTTGTTATTCGTATAGCCGTTCTGCCGAATCGTTACCTGCGCGGTAATCCGCGAGTCAGCCAGGGCGCGCGCCGGCACGTCGGCGGCGACGATCTCCAGGTCGTGGTCGTATTTCTCGCGGCCTAAGCCGACCGTATGCACCGGGATGCGGCGGCTACGGACTTCGGAGATCGTGGCCAGGTCAATACCGCCGGCGTTGTCGCCACCATCGCTCAACAGCACGATCGCCCCCAGCGGGACGCTCGCCGATTCGGCCGCTACGCCGCGCAGCGAATCGGAAAGCCGTGTCGCCGTTTGGGCGGCCTGGATATCTTCTACCTTGTCGAGCCGCTCGAGCGACCGGCCGACCTTATAGAGCCGTACCTGAAACTGCTTCTTCAGTTCGTCGAGCAGACCCGCGTTCAGAATGTCGCGCGCGGCGTTGGCGCGCGTCTTGCCGCCGGCATCGGCGATCGACATGCTCTTGGAGTCGTCAACCACCACGGCCACCACATTCTGTTGCGGCTTCAGTGTTGCCACCAGCAGCGCCGGCTGCCACAGCAGGCTCAACAAAAGAATCGCCATCGCGGCCTGCAACGCCCACAGCACGCCCGCCCGCCAACCCTTCACCCGCACGTCGCCATCATGACGACTGCGGAAGTGCGGCCAGGCCAGGCCGACCGCGCATCCCACGGCCAGCAGCCCGAGAATCCACACCGGCCACCCGCCGAGAAGCACGAATTGGCCCTTTTCGTAAACGCGGGCCGGATAGCTAAACAGAAACTCGAACAAGTGGCCTCTTGAATCCTTAGTGAGTCATCGCGTACATGATGTAGTTGATCCCGATGCGATAGGCGAGCGAAGCATAATGCTCGGGATAGCGGGGCATGTCGGCGTGTTCCCATGCGTCGCCGATATCCATGTTGTGGCAGATGCCGACCATCAGGCGGCCCTTGTCGTCGAAGACGCCGCGCCACTTGGGATCCACGCCATCCTGTTCCCATGTCTGGCCGGAATAGAACATCACAATGCCCGGAATTTGAAAACGCTCGTTGAGGTCGTAGAGAACGTGATAGACGGGCTCCTTGTTTTCGAGGTCAACCACCGGGCGGTCGGGGAAGACGCGGGAGAGCGAGGCCGTGAAAATCTCCCATTCGATGGAGCCGTGGAAATCGTCCACCATCAGGAAGCCGCCCTTCAGCAGATATTCGCGCAGCTTGGCGGCCTGTTTGTCGTTCAGATCCCAATGGCCCACTTCGACGCCGTAGATCCAGGGGTGATTGAAGATTTCGTCCGTATCGAGATCGACCACATCCTCCACCGAGCGGACGTGGATGCGCGTCAGCCGCCGGACGCCTTGCACGAACTGACGATCCGCCTTGGGATAGTCGGTCGACCAACTGCCGCGGACGCCCCAATAGCCGCTGCCACCGCGAAACGACGGATAGCGCAGCCGGGTGAAGACAAATTCTGTTTTTTCGTTGGCATCAGGGGGCGTGATGATCGGCCCGTCGTCGTCATCAAAACTGGGCCGTCCCCGCTGGGCGTAGGTCACCGAGATGACCGCGAAGGCCAACACGAGCGAGAAGATCCAGATTCGAGAGCGCATTAGCCTCACTTGTCAGCCGCCGGATATGCCACGAGAATATCACGGACTCTATGAAAGACTGACGGCTCGATTCCCGAAAGGTTTCCTGGCCGGTACTGGAGCAGCGTTAAGTTATCTGTAGCGCCTGTTTACAGCGGCACTTCCACCAAGGTGAGGATCTCCTGGATGACCCTTTTCGCCGCTTCCGGACCCCGTCCCAACGTCCCCCGCGAGTTCACCGTCACGCGGTGGGCAAACACGGGCACCGCCAGCTTCTTTACGTCATCGGGCAGGGCATATTCGCGGCCCTGCACCAGCGCCAGCGCTTGCGTGGCCCGGAAAAGAGCCTGGGCGCCGCGCGGACTCACCCCGAGCGACAAGCCTTCATGGTGCCGCGTGCGTTCGACAATCGCGAGAATGTAGTCGGCCAGCGCATCGTCGATGGACACGCCTTCCACTTGCCGCTGCAAGCGCAGCAACTCGCTGGCTTCGATCACCTGGCGGCCGCCGGAAGCGGCGCGAGCGGTGCCGCGCAGAATCGCCCGCTCGCTGGCCCGGTCCGGATAGCCGATTTCGAGCTTCATCAGGAACCGGTCGAGCTGGCTTTCGGGCAGCGGATAAGTGCCATGATGCTCCGCTGGATTCTGCGTCGCAATCACCATGAATGGTTCTTCGAGCGGATACGTCCGCGCGTCCACCGTCACCTGGTGCTCGTTCATCGCCTCGAGCAGCGCCGATTGCGTCTTTGGCGTCGCGCGGTTGATTTCGTCCGCCAGCAGGAAATTGGTGAACACCGGGCCTGGCTTGAATTCGAACTCCGTCGCCTGCGGACTGTAGATCGTCACGCCGATGATGTCGCTGGGCAACATATCGCTGGTGCACTGCAGACGATGGAAGCCGCACTTCACGCCCCGCGCCAGGGCCGAAGCCAAGGTGGTTTTACCGACGCCCGGGACGTCCTCGATCAGCAGGTGACCGCGGGCCAGCAGGCAAACCAGCGAAAGGCGCACCACTTCGTCTTTGCCGCGGACGGTTTCGCCAATGGCATCTTCGAGATCGCGCAACCGCTCGAGCGGAACTCGCTCGAGGGCGGCCACGGGCTCAGTGACGATAGCGGGGCTAGGTTCCATGGGGAAGTCGGCGCTTCTCGCGTGCCCCGATTTTAGCATGGGGGCCGTGTTTGACGAAGGTGGGGAGGCATGTGATACTTCAACAAGTAGTGAAGTAATGAAGACTGTCGCCGGCAGCAGAAAGTCTGAGCACCCCGATTGCGGCCCGGGGGAACATCGGCGGCGGCGAGCGACGGCAGTGAATCCGGCCGCTCTCGAACGTGCGGTGCGCATTTTTCGCGCTCTTGGCGATCCGCCCCGCCTGCGTCTGCTCGCCGCCCTTGCGCAAGGGGAATTGTGCGTCTCGGAGATTGCCGAGCTGGACGACGATGGCCTTTCCACCGTCTCCCAGCGCCTGCGGGTGTTGCGCTCGGCCGATCTGGTGAGCCGCCGGCGCGACGGCCAGCACATTCTCTACGGCCTGGCGGACGGGCACATCGGCGAACTGATCGCCAACGCCCTGGCTCACGCGAGCGAAGGGCTGCCTCCCGCGCCGCGCAAACAGAAAAAGCGAAACTGAGGAGACGGAGTATTTCTTCCACCATGATGACTCGCAGCACGCGGCAGCGCCGGGCGATTCGCGCTGTCTTTGAACGTCTGAACCGCCCCTTGGGGCCGCAAGACGTCTTGCAGGTGGTGGCGCAGGATGTGGAAGGCGTGGGCATCGCCACCGTCTACCGCACCATCAACACGCTCTACGAAGAAGGCGTCCTCGTGAAGGTGGATTTGCCCGGCGAATCCTCGCGCTACGAACTCGCCGGCAAGGCGCATCACCACCATTTCCGCTGTCAGAAGTGTGAGCAGGTCTTCGAATTGAGCGGCTGCCTGAACGTCAAGTCTCTGGTGCCGCCGGGCTTCCAGATGACCGGCCACGACATCGTCATTTTTGGCCAATGCGCCACCTGTCAGGCGTAGCAGTACCTCCAGAGCTTTGCAGCGCGCCCGGCGGGGCCGTATCCTGAAATGCTTGCTGCCGGCCCTGCGTCCTTTTGCCTCCGCTGACCTCGATCCCTTGATCGAGTGCTGGCACGCTACTTGGCATCGCGCTTTCGCCCCCCGCCGGCATCCGGATCCCCTCGCCGCCTGGCGTGAGCGTTTCCTTGTGGACTACGCTCCGCATGCGGAAACCTGGGTAATGCCGGCCTCTGCCGGCATCGCCGGCTTCCTGATTCTGTTCCCCGAAGCTAAGTGGATCGAGCAGTTGTTTGTCCGTCCCGATTACCAGGGCCGCGGCTACGGACGCGCCCTGGTGGCGCTGGCCCGGTTTCGTTCGCCCGCAGGGCTCGCTCTCGATACGCCAGCCGAGAACTTCCCGGCGCGCGAATTCTATCGCCGGCGGGGCTTTGTGGCTCAACGCGTGGGCTTCGATCCCGTGAACGAGCGCGTCACTTTGCGCTATGTCTGGCGCCGTAAGTGACTCCCGCCAGCAGCAGCAACCCGCTCAAGCTCATCGCCGCGCCCACCCACAGCGACTTCGGCCGGTAACGAAACTCGACCGTGTGTTCGCCGGCCGTGAGGGTCACCCCTCTCACCACGCCATAGGGCACCAGCAACGGCGCCTCAACGCCGTCTACGCGCACCTGCCAACCCGGATAGTTCGTATCGCCCAGAATCAGCACTCCGGGGCAGGTCATCTTCGCGTTCACCACCACGCGCGACGGTTCGTAGTTGCGCAGCCGAACCAGATCTTCGCCACAGCCGCTGGGGAAGGGTAAGGTGGGAACCGGCTCCACCAGGGTCACGGCCTGCCGCACCTGCTGCGGCTTTGTCAGGTCAATCGCGGTGCGCAGACCGTTCCGGTCCACCGGCAGAATCGTGTGCACGGCCCAGGCGCGGGGATGCACCCCGGCCCGGCGATAGACGTTCACCCCGGCGCGGCCTTGAAACACCAGGGTCTCCTGCCCGTTGCGCGGCGCTTTGCCCACCCAGTGTGTCACGCCGAAAATCTCTCGGCCGGTCTCTCCGCGCGCATCCACCGCCAGCAGGTTGGAGGTCAGGCTGGCCAGATAGCCGCCGAAATGCGAGATACCGTGCCAGTCGCCGAAGTTGTACTGCACCACCTGATCGTCCACTTCCACGCGCACGGGTTCGCTCAGGCTCTTCAGGTAGGCGGCGACGTCGTCGTGTTCCCGGGTCTGAACAAGGATCCGCTCGTCGCGCGGCCGGTTGACGTTTGGAAAGTCAAAGCCGCTCGAGTTCGATTGTTCGAGCAAAGTGAGCGCGACCGCGGCGATCGCGAAGTGCTTGAGCGCCAGCTCGCCGGTGCGATGCCAGGTAATCAGACCGGCCAGGAGCAGTGCGGCGACGGCCGCCATCATGGGCCTCTCGTCACCGATCGAGTCCTGCCCCCGCACCAGCGCCATCACCAGAAACAGTCCCATCACTAGGGCGGCCAACCCCAGCAGCATCCGCCGCGCGGGCACCAGCCAGCGTTCCGCCAGCCGCAACCGGTCAACGCCCACCGCCGCCAGCCCCGCACAGACGAAGCCAAACAACGCCACCGCCATTCCCGGCGATCGCGACTTCTCCACCAATGGCGCCCAGGCATAAAGCATCCCGTGCAGCAGGCTGTACTTCGCCAGCGCCATCAGCAAAGCGAAAATCCCCAAGCCTCCGAGCCAGCGAAAGCGCGCCTCGCGCCGCCAGCCGGTCGCCAGACCCAGCGCCGCTAGTGTCAACGCCACCACGCCCACAAACGGGGCGAAAGCCCGGTTGATCCCCGCCACAAACGTCCCCAACAGAGTCATCGGCAGCAGCGCGTACATCTCATGCACGTGATAGGAGACCTTCGTTTTCCAATCCACGGCCTCCGCCATGCCCACCCAACGCCGGGCCAACGGCGCATACTCCGCGGCCGGAACCGTCTGTAAGCCGGAGATCAGGCCCAGCATCGCCACAAACAGCAAGAACGGACGCAGCGCCATGCGCCGGCCCCGTTCCCACGTGATCCAGGCCCAGGTGAACAACGCCCCATAGGTCACAAAAGTCGGAATCTGATGATGGCCTGCCAACCAGGCGAGCCCCAGCCAGGCGCCCGCCCAGGCGGCATGCAGCTTCGACCGTTCCGGGTCGTCGTACACCCGGAGTAAGTTCAAGAAAACTAAAGGCATCCAGATCGCGCCATTCACCATCTGCGGCCAGTCGATATTGCCCACCGCGGCCCCAAAGGCGAAGATGCAACCCCCCAGAATCGCCGCTCCCCGGGAACGGCAAAGGTAGCGGCAGAACAGATAGGCGTTCAGCGCCGCCAGCCAGTGGTAAAAAACAAAGTACAGGTGCAGGAAACCCATGCGCAGCTTGCCGTCGCGCAGCGGGGTGGCGAACAGCAGCCAGTTCAGCGGATACGCCGCGCCCGGTTGCACCTGACCCACCAGCGGCTGCCCGCCCCAGGCATTCGGCTCCCAGGCCGGAAAACGGCCCGCGTGCCACTCGCGCGCCTGGTAGTTCCACCAGGGCAATACCTGGAAGGCCAGATCCGGCGAGTCGAGCCAGGTATATTGGTCGGTAGCGGTCAGCTTCCAGTAAAAGCCGGTCGTCAGGAGGAGTAGGATGGCCGGACCCAGCCCCAGAGCCACTGCGCGCTTCAAACCAGCCTGGTGCTTTTCAGCCACGATCATGCTTGCTCATCTTAGCGCAAACCTCTTCGAATCTTCTAGTTAGCATTTGGCGGACGAATTGCTATGTAGCTTGGGGAAGGACGACCACCATGAATCTCTCGTTGCGTGTTGGCTTTGTTTGGTTAACGATGCTGTTGGCGCAACCGGGGCTACGGGCCCAATATGATCCCGCTCCGCCTCCCGTCGGGCCGCAACAGACGTACGGCGGGCCAGCACCCCAGAGTGGTCAGCCCGGCGACGCAGCCGAGGCCGAAGACGTCCCCGGTCGTGGCGTCGCTCGTATCAGTCTGATTAATGGGGACGTTTCCGTTCGGCGCGGCGACTCCGGCGACATCATCGCCGCCGCCATCAATGCGCCCCTACTCGCGCCCGACCGTCTATTGACCGGAACCGAATCCCGCGCCGAACTGCAGTTCGATGGCTCGAACCGCCTACGCATCGCCGCCGATTCCGAGCTCCGTCTCGCCGAAGTGGAGTATCGCCGCTACACCGTCGAACTTGCTCGTGGCACGATCACGTGGCACGTGGCCAACGCCTCGGGTTCCGACATCGACATCAGCACGCCTTCGGTGAGCGTCCGTCCTGTGAAGCCAGGCGACTATCGCATTACCGTCAACGCCGACGGCACCACCGAGGTCACCGCCCGCACGGGCGAAGCCGAAATCTATTCGCCGCGCGGCGTAGAACGCGTCCGCCGCGGCAAGACCACCCTGGTGCGAGGCGATCGCACGGATCCCGAGTTTCAGACGGTCGCCGAGGTCCGCGAGGACGAGTGGGACTATTTCAATGTCGCCCGCGATCGCGAACTCGACCGCTCCCCGAGTCGGCAATACCTTCCCGAAGACGTCGTAGGTGCTGAAGAACTCGACGCTAACGGCCAATGGATCGATTCCGCTCCCTACGGCCGCGTCTGGCAGCCGCGCGTTGCCGCCGGCTGGTCCCCCTATAGCCAGGGTCGTTGGGCTTGGACGGATTACTACGGTTGGAGTTGGGTGAGCTATGACCCCTTTGGCTGGGCGCCGTTCCACTATGGCACCTGGTTTCACCAGCCGAGTGGCTGGTGCTGGTATCCCGGTCCCCGGCACGGGCGCACGTGGTGGCGGCCGGCCATGGTGGCTTGGTTTGGCTTCGGCAACGTCGGAGTCAGCGTCGGTTTCGGCAACTGGGGTTGGGTGCCCCTGGCGCCGTTTGAGCGCTTCCGGCCCTGGTATGGCCGCGGCTTCTATGGCCATAACCGCGTGAATATTTACAACAACATTCGAGTGGTGAACAACTACAACATCATCAACAACTACCGCAACGCGCGGGTGGATGGTGGCGCGCGAGGAATAGCGGCGGGCCAGTTTGGGAAAACCGGTGGTCGTTACGATCGCGTGGGTGAAGCGAACCTTCGGTCTGCCGGCTTGATGCAAGGCCAATTGCCGGCCGTGCCCGGCCGCGAGTCGCTCTCCTTCAACGACCGACGCGTTGGCAACACCGGTTCGCGCGGCGTCTATGAAGGGAACTTCTACAACCGCCGGCCTGTGGTGGCTCAGGAACGGATTCCGTTCGCCGAGCAGCAGCGCGGCGTGGAGCAAGGTGCGCGAGCGTTTACCGGCGATACGGGTGTCCGCGGCGGCCGCGGCACTGGCTTTGCCAACGGTGGCGCCGGCGGCTTTGATCCTGGCATGCGCGGGAACAACACGATTGCGGCGGATCAGGGTCCTCGTGGCGGCGGTGTCCGGGGTGACGGTTCGGGTTCGGGTGGCTGGCGTCGTCTGAATGAGCGCGCCCCCGAAACTGGACAACCTGCCAATTCCGGCGGCGTGCGTGGGGAGAGCCGTGGCGACGTAGGCAGCCGTTCGAATGTCGAGGGCAATGGCTGGCGTCGCTTTGGCGAGCCCCGTCAGCCGGATACGGCGCGTCAAATCGATGGGGGCGTGCGCGGCGGGGGCTCCGGCCGCGAACTCGATAACTCCGTGCGGGGCGGCGGGGTGCAGTCGGGCCAGTCTGGCAATGGTTGGCGCCGCTTCGGTGAGCCTTCTTCGGACTCAGGCATGACGCGCGGCTACCGCGACAGCGAGGGGGTGCGGGGCGGCGGACGCGAGTATGGGCGCGGCCCCACCGAGCCTAGCGCGGCCTCCCCGGACGCAGTGCGAGGAGGTGCCTATCGTCAACGGATGGACGCGGCGCCGGCTTCGGAGTTCTTCCGCGGCGGCGGCCGGCCTGACGGCGCCACCCGGTCGGATTCCATTCGTGTCAGTCCTCCCGTCGTCCGCGATCGGTCGGACAACGGAAACGGGGGGATGAGGGGCGGTGGACTGCCCGATTCCGGCGGGGCCGTTCGCGGTGGCGGTCGTTCCGAGTACCGGTCCGCTCCGGGGTACGGCGGCTCAGCACCTGCGATGGGTGGTGGGGGATCTTTTGGCGGGATGCGCGGGGGCGGTGGCGACCGCGGTGCTGGCATGGGCGGTGGCACCCGTGGCGGCGGATCGATGCCAGGTGGCGGAAATATGGGTGGTTCGCGCGGGGGCGACGGTGGTGGTCGCCGCGGCGGCGGGGGCCGACGGTAGCGTCGGTCCCGCCAGTACCCGCATATGGGTCAACTGGTACCCTCCTTGGCGCCGAAAGGGATATCCCCCATTCGCGAGTAAGTGAGATACCCCACATTGGGCATAGGGCAAACCCCTCTAACCTAGTGATTTTAGAGGACCTTTTTTTGTTCTTTCCTCTTGCTTCGCCCCTCCGGATCCGTTACACTTCGAAAGTGCAGAGGTGAACGTGGCTCAATTGAGAGTCGTAGTACGTTTGGCTGCAGAAGTTGTACAAGCCGAGTTTCTCGGAAGAAGAAGCCGGAACACACGTGGGGACGCTGTACTCCACAAACAATTCGGGTTTGCAACTGTAAAGATCAGATCGAGTTCGGCCGAAATACAGGCTGGACCTTGGTTCGTTGGGTCCGATTGAGGAGGAACAGGTCTCTCATGAAAGTTTCTAATTTACGACTGGCCATCTTAGCGCTGGGCTTGTCGAGCGTGGCTGGAGCCACCGGCATCTCGATTTCGAGTGGCAACACTACGGCGATCGTGAACGATCAGAATCGCATCAATGGTGTCAACGGCGCCGCCACCGGCAACGCGGCCAACCCCGGCCAGTTGTACAGCGTGACGGCCTTTGGCTACCAGATCTACGATGTGATGGACGCCGTCCATGACTTCGGCTACATGGTGAACGGCAACACGGGGACCTTCGGCACCGACTACATCGGCAACGCCGGTGCCAGCACCCCGACGACGGGCCACAACACCACCAGCGGTGGATACGCCAACTCGCCCACCAATTCGATCATCACCACGACCGGCACCTTCACCGGTTCAGGCCTCAACATGTCCTGGACGCGCACCTATACCTTCACCGCGGCCAACGTCCTGCAGGAAGTCTTTACGGTTCAGAACAACAGTGGCTCCTCCGTCACCAACTTCCAGGGTTTTGCCGCCTACGATCCGGATACCTACGCGGGTGGCGTTTCCAACACCGTGTCGTCCAACTCGATTCTTTCTGGCGCCAACGGCTACACCTACGCGCAGGCGGTGTTCAGCACCGTGTTCCCGGCGAACCCCTACCTGTACGCGGTGCTGGCCTCGAACTCGCCTGGCATCAGCATCGGTTTCACGCCGACCCCTAGCATGACCGCTGCCTGCGTCAACGCCCTCACGGGCGTGAGCTCGGCCGGTTGCGACCTCTCCCTGGTGAACGGCACCTCGGCTGACCGCTCCTACGCTTACGCCTTCATGATCGCTTCGCTCGGCGCCGGCGCCTCGCAGTCGTTCATCGTCAACCACGTTTTCGCCGACACCGCCAACGGCCTCAGCACGACGCTGGCTGGCCTGTTCGGCAGCAGCTCCTCGAGCTCCAGCAGCGGCGGTGGCGAAGTTCCGGAACCCGGCTCGCTTGCCCTCATGGGCTCGGCTTGCGTCGCCTTGGGCGTGATCGCCCGTCGCCGCGCCAAGAAGTAGTTTGAATCATCCTCCTCCTTGGATTTCACGGCCCGGGCTTTTGCCCGGGCCGATTCCTTTTGAGCGTGACGTTTCCCGGCTTCTTGACGCCGCCACCGCCGACTAAGCGCGACGGTGCAATGTGACCGGCGTAGACTTCGAGGCCGGTGTGCGGCTTCGGTCGGCAAACCGGTCGATGGGGATCAGCACGTTGGCCTCGGGGAAATAAGTAGCCACTGACCCGCGCGGAATGTCGTACGACACGAGCACAAAGTCCTCGGCGATGCGATGCGCGTTCCGCAAGTCGATATGGTCGCCGACTTGGAAGCCTGCCGCGGCAATGTCGTCAGGGTGCATCAGGACCACGCGCCGCCCCTGTAAGATCCCGCGGTAGCGGTCGTCAAGACCATAAACCGTCGTATTGAACTGGTCGTGCGTGCGGATCGTCATCATCACGAACTCGCCCTGCGCCAGTGCGAGCGGCCGCACCGGCGTCACCGTAAACTGCGCTTTCCCCGACTTCGTCGGAAACACCCGCCGCTTCGGCGGAATGTCCATACAGAAGCCCCCGGGGGCCTCCACCCGTTCCGAGTATCCCTCGCAGCCGGGAATCACGCGCGCAATGTGCTCGCGGATCCGTCCGTAGTCGGCTGCGTAGGCCGACCAGTCGACGCCCAGCGCCGCCTTCGCCAACCCGCAGACGATCGCCACCTCGCTCTTCAAATGCTTCGAGACCGGCTCCACCACCCCCCGCGACTTCGCCACATAGCTCAGCGAACTCTCCGTCGTCACGAATTGGTCGCCGTCTTTGTCCGTCCGGCCGAGGCAGGGAAGGATGAGCCCGGTACGCCCGGTCACTAGATGGCTCCGATTCAGCTTCGTCGACACCTGCACGGTCATCTCACAGCGGCGCAACGCCTCGGTGGTGTAATCCGTATCCGGCGTCGCGCTGAGAAAATTGCCCCCCAGGGCAAAAAAGACCTTGCCCTCACCGCGGTGCATCGCCTCGATCGCCGCCACGGTGTCATATCCATGCTCCCGCGGCGGATCGAAGCCAAATTCCTCCTGCAGCCGATTCAGAAACAGCTCGGACGGCTTCTCGTTGATGCCCATCGTCCGATCGCCTTGCACGTTGCTGTGCCCGCGGACACAAAAGAATCCGGCCTTCGCCTTCCCGACGTTGCCTCCCAGCAGCATCAGGTTCACCAGACCGCGAATGTTATCCACGGCGTTCTGATGCTGTGTCAGGCCCATCGCCCAACAACAGACTACACCCGAGGACGCGCCGATCAAGCCCGCCGCCTCGCGGATCTTCTCCTCGCTCACCCCGCACTCCGCGCTCAACCCCGCCAGCGTCTCCTGCTGGAGATCGGCCACGAACTCGCGGAAGCCTTGCGTGTAGGTCTCGATAAAGCTGTGGTCGACACCCTCGCCGGACTCTAGTATGACCTTGGCGAGCGCCTTGAACAGCGCCACATCGCCGTTGACGCGCACCTGCAGAAAAACCGAAGTCAGCGCCGTGCCGGACCCCAACAGCCCGCTAAATTCCTGCGGATGCCGGAACCGCATCAAGCCCACCTCTGGCAGCGGATTGATGCTGATGATGCGCGCCCCGTTCCGCACCGCCGTCTGGAGCGACGACAACATCCGCGGATGATTCGTCGCCGGATTCTGCCCGATCACCAGGATGCAGTCGGCGTGTTCCAGGTCCTCGAGCGTCACCGTACTCTTGCCCACGCCGATCGTCTCAGTCAGCCCCGCGCCGCTCGATTCATGGCACATGTTCGAGCAATCGGGCAGATTGTTCGTGCCGAAGCGCCGCACGAACAGCTGGTAGAGAAAGGCGGCTTCGTTGCTCGTGCGGCCGCTGGTGTAGAAGATGGCCTCGTGCGGCGACGCCAACCCGCGCAACTTCTCGCCCACCAGGGCGAAGGCTTCGTCCCAGTCGATAGGCGTGTAGTGGGTCGCGCCCGGGCGCAGCACCATTGGCTCAGCCAGTCGGCCCTGGCTGTTCAGCCAATGATCCGATTGCTGGGTTAACTCGGCCACGGAATGCTGAGCGAAGAATTCGCGCCCGATGCTGTGGCGTGTCGCCTCGTCGGCAAATGCCTTCACCCCGTTTTCGCAGAATTCGAACGTGTGCCGCTCTTTCGGCGGGTCGGGCCACGCGCAACTCGGGCAGTCGAATCCGCCGTTCTGATTCACCGTCGTGAAGAGACGCAGCGTGCGCAGGGGTCCCGCTTCGCGAAACGCCACTTCCAACGACTTCTGAATCGACGTGATCCCGGTTGCGCTCTCCGGCGGCGCAGTGATCTTGAGCTTCGGCGGCGTGGCCATTCCCCTATTGTTTCACCACGCGGACGGCCTAGCGAAAACTGGCCATCGTCCGCTCAAAGACGTCCATCTCCACCTGGCTGCCCATCACCAGCGGCGTCCGTTGATGAATGCCTTCCGGCTCAATTTCGAGAATGCGTCGCGCGCCGTCGGTGGCCCGGCCGCCCGCCTGTTCGGCGACGAAGGCCAATGGATTGGCCTCGTACAGCAACCTCAGTTTGCCGGTGGCATGCTTGGCCGTTGGCGGATACAGAAAAATCCCCCCCTTCAGCAGCGTGCGATGGAAGTCCGCCACCAGCGATCCGATGTACCGCGAACTGTAAGTCCGCCCCAAATCACCGTTGCGCAACTGCGCCAGATACTGCTGATACACCGGCGGAAAAGCCGGCGCATTCGCTTCGTTGACCGAATAGTATTGACCTTGGTCCGGCATCCGCAGATTGTTGTGGCTCAGCACGAAGGCTCCGATATTCGGATCCAGCGTGAAGCCGAACACGCCGCGGCCGGCCGTGTAGACAAACATGGTCGAGGAGCCATAAACCACGTAGCCCGCGGCCACTTGCTTCAAGCCCGGCTGGAGCGCCGCCGTCGTGCCGGTCGTCTTCTCCGGGCGCAGGAAAATCGAGAAAATCGTCCCCACGCTGACATTCACGTCGATGTTCGACGACCCGTCCAGCGGATCGAAGATCACCACGTACTTGCCCGTCTCCGGCGCGCGATCAAACGTCACCGGCTCTTCATTCTCTTCGGACACCAGTACCGCTACCGCGTCCCGCACGCCCAGGCAATGCAACAGCGCCTCGTTCGCGTAGACATCGAGTTTCTGCTGCACTTCGCCTTGCACGTTCGTGCCGCCGGCCGCGCCGGCGACATCGAGCAGGCCAGCCCGTCGGATGCGCGCCTGGATCATCTTCGTGGCGAGCGTAATCCCCGAAAGCAGCCACGAGAACGTCCCCCTCGCACCCGGGTATAGCGCTTCCTGTTGTTGAGCAATGTGCTGCTGGACGGTGACAATCATGAACGTGCGATTGTATCAGAGGCCCTGAGCGCGACCCTGCTACCCCTGCGCCCGAACCGCTGCTTCCAGCGCCGTCGCCAGGTTGAACTCCTCTTCCGGCGTCAGCGCCGCGCCTTTCCGCGTCACGTAGAACACGTCCAGCGCCTTGGTCGCCTCCGTGTCGATCAGCGTCACATCGATGCTGCAGCCCTGATCGCTGATCGCCGACGCCAGGTCGTACAGCAACCCCGGCCGGTCCTCGCTCACAATTTCCACCAGCGTCGAGCGCGCGTGCTCGCGCGTCGTTACTTCCACCACCGGCGTCAGCTTCATCCGCGTCTTCGGCTTCGGCCGCGACTTCAGCAACTTCTGGACGTCGATCTCGCCCTTCGCTGCCTGCGTCACCCGCTTCCGGACGGACTCCACTTCCGACGGATTCAGATCAAGCGTCCGATGCGGATCGGCGAAGTGGAACACGTCCAGCAACCGGCCATGCCGATTGGCAAAGGCCTCCACCTTCAGGATGTTCAACCCAAAGCTGGCCAGCGCGCCGGCCAGGGCGGCAAACACGCCAGGCCTGTCCGGACCCACCACCGTCAACTCCCACGCACCCTGCTGCTTTCGCAATTCCACCGCCACGCCGATCGACTCGCTCAACTGCCCGAGAGCGAAGTGGCGCTCTATGTCGGCCAGCGAATGCGTACGCAGATAGCGAGTGGGAAAGCCTTCCAGCCAAGCGGCAATCTCGGGCCGCTGCGCCGGGGCGGACTCAATCAACTCGGCACCCAGCTCGCGCGTCAACTCCCGCCGAATCGTTCGATACGCGCGCCACAATTGCTCAGCGCGCCACGGCGTCATCGTCGTCGGATTTACGGCCGAGATATCGGCGAACGTCAGCAACGTCAGCAGCTTCAACTGTTCCAACGTCTCCACGCGATGCGCCGCCTCTTCGATCACCGCCGGGTCAGAAAGGTCGCGGCCGCTCACGATGGCCGAGAGATCCAGGTGATGCTCGATCAGGAACAGAATGGTCGCCGCGTCCTGCGCCGGCGCATCCCAGCGCGCCAGCACTTCCCGCGCAATGCGTTCCGATTCGGCCGAGTGCTCCTTGCCGGTGCCTTTGCCGATGTCATGCAGCAGTAGGGCAAATCGCAGCAACGGCACGCCCTCCGCTTCCGCCCACAGTTCGGCAAAGCGCTGCAGTGCCGGTTCCTTGGCCGCCGGCAGCTTCTCCAAAGTCTCCAAGGTCACCAGCGTGTGCTCGTCCACCGTATAGCGGTGGTAGAAGTCACGCGTCACCAGGCTTTCCAGATGCGCCCATTCGGGCATCAGCGCGGCCAGGGCGCCGGTCTCGTGCATCGTCCGCAACGCGAACGCGGCATGGGGCTGTGACAACAGGTCGCGCCACCAGTTCCACTTCGGCGGATTCGCCGCCAGCACCATTCGGCTGGCCACCACCCGGTCTTCCGCCTCGGGCGAAAGCGTCAGGCCATGCCGGCCCAGGAATTCGAAGAGCCGCAGCTCCAGCGCGACGTCGGTGGCCCCGCGCGCCGCGCGGAAGAATACCCGATCGCGGCTCACCGTGAAGTCGGCATTGGAGACACGCGTGCGCAGGTCGCGAAAGGCTGAAAGCAGGCCGCTGGTCGGACCCTCATGCCGCTCAATGGAGCGCAGTGCGGCCCGGTATACTTGCCGGGCGTGATGGTAGTAGGCGCGCATCAGCGCGTCCGGATTCTCGGCCAGTTGCTCCTGAAAGTCGAACGTCAGGATATTCGAGTCGCGCTGCGCGGCATCATGCAGCGCGAAGCGCGTCTGGTAAAGAAACTCGCGCGCCGGTTCCAATAGAAGCGTGTCTTCGCGCAGCCAGTGCAGCAGATTCAGATCGCGCAAGCCGCCGGGACCTTCCTTCAGATCTGGCTCCAGATGATAGATCGTGTGCTGAAACTTCCCGTGCCGGGTACTGGCCAGCCGGCAGATGTGCCGGTCCAGCACGCCCCGTTTGCTTTCGAGAAACTTCGGCAGCCGCTCCTGCAGCTTCTGCCATAAGGCGTCGCTCCCGGCCAGGTAGCGACGATCGAGCAGGCTGATCGTCCGCTCGATGTCGAGTTCGTCGAGCCGCGTGCATTCTTCCGGTGTCCGCAGTCCCTGGCTCAACCGCAGATTCGCGTCCCACAGTTGACGCTGGAAGTTCGCCAGCGCATCGCGTTCGTCGGAGAGTTCCGGAATCCGATCCACCAACACCAGAATGTCGATATCGGAGAAGGGAAACAGCTCCCGGCGGCCGAAACCACCTACCGCTACCAACGCCAAGCGCTCGCCGAAGCGAGCGCTCAGGGTTGCTTGGTAAGCCCTTTGAACCAGGGCTTCTACTTTTTCGAGACGCTCGTTAAAGCGCGGTGTCGCTGCGATCATCGTTGCGGATTCGGATAGCCTCGACGACATCATAGACGAAAATCTTGCCGTCGCCGATTTTGCCGGTCCGCGCCGCTTTCACAATCGTCGCCGTCACTTCGTCCAGCCGTGCCGCCGGGATCACCATCTCCAGCTTCACCTTGGGCAGCAGGTCCACCTGATACTCCTGCCCGCGGTAAACCTCCTTATGACCCTTCTGCCGGCCGTGCCCGCGCACTTCCGTGATCGTCATCCCGTCTACCCCGATGACCTTGAGGGCTTCCTTCACTTCTTCAAGTTTGAAGGGTTGAATAATGGCTTCGATCTTTTTCATGGTTGTGATTCTCCGGTGGCTTTACGATTCGTAGCTATACCCGTCTTCACCGTGCTGCGAAAGATCGAGACCTTCGATCTCTTCCTCGCGGCTGACGCGAACGCCAACTGCGATGTCGACGATCTTCAGGATAATGATCGTGCCGACGATGGCCAAGCCCCAAGCGATCGCCACGCCGATGGCCTGGTTCATCGTCTGGGCCATGTTGCCCTTGTCGAGATTCAGAGCGCTGTTGATCGTCTTGTCCGCGAACACGCCCGTGAGAATCGCACCCAGCGTTCCGCCGATGCCGTGCACGCCGAAGGCGTCCAGAGCGTCGTCGTAGCCGAGCATGTTTTTCACGATCGCCACCATCACAAAACAGACTACACCCACCGCCAGGCCCATGATGATCGCCGACATCGGCGTCACGAAGCCCGCCGCCGGCGTGATGCACACCAGCCCGGCTACGCAACCAGAGATCGCGCCCAGCACCGTGGGTTTACCGTGCTTGAACCATTCCGCCACCGTCCAGCTCAACGTCGCGGCCGCCGCGGCCAGGTGCGTCGTCATGAACGCCGCGCTCGCCAACGAACCGGCGCCCAGCGCCGAACCGGCGTTGAAGCCGAACCAACCCACCCAAAGGAGGCAGGCGCCCACCGTGGCCAGCGTCAGACTATGGGGCTTGATGGGCTCGCTGGGATATCCCACGCGCTTGCCCATGTAGAGAGCGCACACCAAAGCCGACACACCCGAGGTGATGTGCACCACGGTGCCGCCTGCGAAGTCGTAACAGGGAATCGAGCCGCCCAGGAAGGCGTTCAGCAAACCGCCCTTACCCCACACCATGTGTGCCATCGGCAAGTACACGATGCACAACCACAGCGTCATGAACAGCAGCATGGCCGAGAACTTCATGCGTTCGGCAAACGCGCCGCAGATCAGGGCCGGGGTGATGATGGCGAACATCATCTGGAAGATCGCAAACGTCTGATGGGGAATCGTCGCGGCATAGTCACCATTGGGCTCCGCGCCCACCCCGTTCAGGAACAGATATCGCAAATCGCCAATGAACGGCGAAGCCTCACCGAAGGCCAACGAATAACCGAAGATGGCCCACATCACGGAAACCAGACCCATCAGGATCACGCATTGCATGAACACCGACAGCACGTTTTTCTTCCGCACCAAGCCTCCGTAAAAGAGGGCCAGTCCCGGTCCGGTCATCATCAGCACTAACGCTGATGACACCAGAACCCAGGCGTTGTCGCCGGAAGTCTGAGCTGCTTTTACTGCCGTTTCGAGCGCGGCGATTTTGGACTCGACGGTCGGAGGTGGCGTTTGCGCCAGAGCTGCGGCCGCCAGAGTGGTGAGGAGGGCACCGTGGCGAATCATATTGGCCATCCTAGTTGCCCCTGAGCAAGGGGGGAAATCGATAATTCTTATGACCCCCCAAAGCCCGGTGTTAACCTGAGGGCAGCCAAGCTCCCCGATCATGCCGTCTTTTCTCGCTACGCTGGCTGCCAGCACCTCCCGCGACTTCGATTTACCGTTCGCCATGTTGCTGATCTTCGGCTCCGCCAAACTCCTGGCCGAAGTCGCCATCCGTCTCCGTTTGCCTGGCTTGGTGGGCGAAATCATCGCCGGAGTCCTCATCGGACCTTCTGTTCTGGGATGGATTCAGCCCAGCACCTTTCTTCACTCGCTGTCCGACCTGGGCGTGATGTTTCTCCTCTTTTCCGTGGGGCTCGAGGTTCGCGCCGCCGAATTGAAGCGCGTGGGCGGCCCCGCCACCTTGGTGGCCTTCGGCGGCGTAGTGCTTCCTTTTCTTGCGGGTTGGGCAATCTTGACGTTTTCCGGAGCGGGCCAGACGGAGGCCTGTTTTGCCGGCGCCGCTCTGGTCGCCACCAGCGTCGGCATCACCGCACAGGTCCTCCAAACCGGCGGTTTGCTTCACCTGCGCGCCAGCCGGATCATCCTCGTCGCCGCCGTCATCGACGATATTCTGGGGCTAATCGTCCTTGCCGTCGTCAGTGGCATGTCCCGCGGGAAACTTGACTTTTGGGATATCGGGCTCACCGCCACCTTCTCCATCGGCCTCTTTATTCTCGCCATCCAGTTCGGCTCCCAGGCCATGGGCCGCGCCGTCCCCCGCGTCCGGCGCACCATGCGGGGCTCGGAAGCGGACTTCGCCATCGCCATCACCGTCCTGTTCGCCCTCGCCTTACTGGCCCTGTATGCCGGTGTCGCGGCCATCGTCGGCGCCTTCCTGGCCGGCGTCGTCCTGGCCGGCCAACTCGACGAACGCGCCGAGGACTTCACCCGCGGCGCCACCGAACTGCTGGTCCCCTTCTTCCTGGTCGGCATCGGGCTGAACCTGAACCTCAGCACCCTGCGCGACTCCGCCACGCTCACCCTCGGCGCCGTGCTCCTGCTGGCCGCTGTCCTCACCAAGATCATCGGCTGCGGCCTGGGCGGCTGGCGCTACGGCTTCCGCGACGCCTTCCGCATCGGCGCCGGCATGGTGCCCCGCGGCGAAGTGGGCATGGTGGTGGCCCAACTCGGGCTCACCCTGGGCGTGGTCACCCCGCGCCTCTACGCCGTCACCGTCCTGATGGCCGTCGGCACCACGATTCTTGCCGCGCCCCTCCTGGCTTGGGCGTTCCGCGGGGCCGACACCCGCCCCGCGCCGGACGACGTCCCAGCGATCGGATAAGATCAAGTTGGTATTCAGCCATGAAGAAAACGCTACTGATCGCCTCTCTCGTCACCGCTTGCGGCTTGGCTTGGCAAGTGGCTTCCGTGAAACTCCCCGCCCCTTACGCCACCCCTTCCTCCACCAACCGCGCCCGTGTCATTGACCGGCCCGACGGCGCCCAACTCCGCCTTCCCGCCGGCTTCTCGATCACCGAGTACGCCAGCGACTTCCAGCGTCCCCGCTACATGATCCTCGGCCCCTCCGGCGAACTCCTCCTCAGCGACTCCGTCGAAGGCGGCAAAGTTTACCTGCTCTTCGATAAGAATAAGGACAACGTCGCCGACTCCCGCCGCGAACTCCTCACCGGCCTCGACCGCCCCTACGGCCTCGCCTTCCACCAGGGCTATCTCTACGTCGCCGAAACCACCTCGCTCAAGCGCTATCCCTATGACGCCAAAGCCATGACCGTCGGCAAGGGGCAGGAAATCGTCAACCTGTCCGAGTTCGGCCGCGGCCATTGGACCCGGACCATCGCTTTCGACAGCAAGGGTAAGCTCTACCTCGGTATTGGCTCCGCTTCGAACGTGGACCATGGCGAACCCGAAGCCCGCGCCGCCATCTCGCGCATGAACCCGGATGGCTCGGGCCGCGAAATCTTCGCCTCCGGCACGCGCAATCCCACCAGCATTCGCTTCTACCCCGGCACCGACACTCTCTGGAGCAACGTCCAGGAGCGCGACGCCCTCGGCGACGACCTCGTTCCCGATTACCTCACCTCCATCAAGCAAGGCGGCTTCTACGGCTGGCCTTACGCCTACATCGGCCCGAATCCCGACCCCCGGCGCAGCGAGCGTCCGGACCTCGTCAAAAAGACCATCACCCCCGACATCGTCCTCAATGCGCACGTCGCCGTTCTGGATTTCCTGCCCTACACCGGCAAGCAGTTCCCGGCCGAATACCGCAACGGCATCTTCATCGCCCAGCACGGCTCCTGGAATCGCTCCCAACGCATCGGTTACAACCTGATGTTCGTCCCGTTTAAGGACGGCAAGCCCGCCGGCTCGCCCAAAGAGTTTCTGGGCGGCTGGATGCTCTCGCCCACCAGGCAGGAAGTGTGGGGACGCCCCGTGGGCCTGCTCCAGTTGCCCGACGGCAGCCTCCTGGTGAGCGACGACGGCGGAAACAAGATTTGGCGTATCTCTTACAAGGGCTGATTCTTTTTCTGCTGGCTGGCGCATTGGCGGCCCAGACCTTCTCGCACGCCGAAGCGCTGCGAGCCGTGAAGGGCTGCCAGCCTTGCCACGCCCCGATTCCCAAGTCGCGCGAGATCTCCAAGCGCGAAGGCCGCCCCGTGCGTTGGGTGAAGTTCTCGCATGCCGTGCACGTCGCGCTGCCGGGGGGCGTCTCGGCGGCTCTAATCAAAGCGATTGACGAAAAGAAGTATTTGGGCACCGCGACGCCCGAGCTTCGTCGGGCCCTCGAAACCCAAAACGTTTGCCAGTCCTGCCATCGCGGCATAGCCGAAGTCACCGGCGCACTCGCCAAGGCCAACTACCCCTCCATGTCGGACTGCCTGGTCTGCCACGCCAAGATCGACCCGCCCTTCTCCTGTGAAAAGTGTCATGTCGAAGAGATCAAGACGCTGCTGCCCGCCAACCACACCCCGGGCTTCATCGATCGCCACACCAACAAGAACTCCGTCGACAAATCGACCTGTGCCAGTTGCCACGGACGCCGCTTTACCTGCATGGGCTGCCACTAAGGCACCAGGGTTGCGAGCCGCCGGGCACACGTACTCGGCTGCACGCGCTTCGGACGGGGCTCGGGCCGGCTCAACGCCTCGGCGAAACCGCGAAACTCCTGCACGGGCACCGTCTGATTGCTCGCGAGCTTCGCGATCGCCTGTTCGTCCGGGGGATTACGTCCATAGCTGACTGACAGCGTTCGAACCCCCAGCGCGGCGAGCTCGTTCACGGTGCAGCGATTCGCCTTCGTCACGGCCAGGTCACTTGCCACCATCAGCCGGTCGATCTGCCAGTCCGCGCTCAACACGCGTACGTCGCCGCGCGCACCCACCTGCTCACGGATCATCCCGGCGTCGGCGCCCGCCACCCACACCAGGAACTTCGGCGAGGGCAGGGCATCGAACGCTTCGAGCGCCGGCCCCGCCAGTGGCGTGTCTTCTTCGCGCCAACTCCCCGGCAGCACCGTCACCACGGTCGCCTCCCGCGGCAGCCCCAGTTCTTCGCGTGCCCGCGCCCGATCGGCCCGCTGATAGGTGAACGGCCGCAACACCGGCCCCACATATCGCACCTTGCCGCGGACCGAGGGCGGCTCCTCAAACACCCCGCGTGCCCCCGTGAACAACACCACATCCGCGTACCACAGCGCGTCCATCGAAAGACGGTTGGGATCACTGAAGAAGTCCGTAATCATCACCGTCGGCAAGCCGAAGATCTTGGCCACCGGCATCACCGAGAACTCCTCGTGCGCCACGATCACTTCCGGCTGCAGGGCGCCAATCAGCCTCCCCGCCAGGACAGTGGTGTCGGCAATGCCGTTGGCCTCGGGCAGTTCCAGGTCAATGCACTCGATCCCCCGCTCGGCAAAAGTCCGCGCGCCCGTCGCGTAGCTCACGAAGCGAACCTCGCAGTCCGGTCGCAGCCGCCCGAACTCCTCGGCCAGCGAGATGTCCGGCACGGCGTGTCCGCGTCCGCGTCCGCGCGTGAACCACAGGATGCGCCGTTTGCCGGCTTCGAACGGTTGCATTGACCCCTGAGTCTATCGCGGCCTCAAACCGCGCCCCCGGACAGATAGTTCAGCGCATCCTGCCACGCCTCCCTCATCGTCCGATAACGGTTGGCCCGGTCTCTCAGGTCGTTGAGCGAGGTCGCCATCAGACTCGTCCGGAAGTTGACGCCGAAATACGGCCGCGGCTCCGCGCAAGCCCGAAACCCGAACATCCGCTCATAGATGCTCGCATGCTCCTCGCGCGGACACGCCACCACCCACTGCGTCCCGTAGTAATCGGCCATTGCGGCCAGATGCGCCACCAGCCGATGGAAGCAATCGCGGCTCGCCTGCTGCCCGAAGCACAGCCGATTCGCCTCGACAAAGGATCCGCCCGCGAGCTCGGCAAACGCGGGATGATCCCCGAACACCGTGCGCGCCGGGCAGTCCAGCCAGCCTAAGTCCGGCCGGACGACGCTGATCCGCACGGTGGCTTGGCTCTCCGCGGCTGTCGTCAGCAGAAAGCTGAAGTGGTTCGGCAAATCGTCATAGCGATCGCGAAAACGCAGGTCCGGCCGCGGCGCGATCGCCCCGCCGCGCTGGTAGCAGGCATAGCGCAGGCGGTAAACCAGGTCGAGTTGTGTGTTGTCTTTCGCTAACCGGCATTGGATCGTCATGCCCTCCTAGCGGGCAAACGATCCCCATGCGGCCAAACTTTTGGCGTTACTGCGCCGGGCGGCTCGCCACCGGCAGATACAGAGTCGGCTGGCGCAGTTGCTGCCCATCCACTTCGATCTCCACCTTGTGGTCGCCGCGGCCCAGGCTCGCCGGGATCGTCACGTTGAACTGATACAAGCCCAACGAACCCGCCACCAGACCCGCGTACGACACCGTCGCGTCCACGCCGCCGATCTTGAACTTCACCGGCACATTCACCGTCGGCGTGCCCTCGATGATCTGTCCCGCCACCGGCTGATCCGGCGTCACGCGGCCGAAGCCCACGCCGTAGAACAGCAGGGTCTCGCCCGGAATCGCATCCGTGAACGGCAGGTTCGGCACCACGCTGTTGATGAGCTGCCCGGTGGAAGGCCGCACGGCCGTCACGAACTGTGCGTTGTTGTACTTGAACATCGGCGGAGCGTAGATGCCGGGCGCAATCGGCTGAATGTCGAGATTCATCGGCTGGCTGGCCGTACCCTTCGCCGTCACCACCACCGGCACCGCGCCACCCGTAGAGACGTTCGCCGGCACCTGCACGTTCAACTGACCCGGGCTCACAAAACGGACAAACGCCGGCTGACCGCCAATCGAGACGCTGACATCGGCCAGTGACGTCGGCGCATTCTTGCCATTGAAATCGCTGCCCGCCCACTCGCGCGTCTGGTCGCCGAAGTTCGACCCGTAGATCTCGATCCACGAACCCGGCGCCGCCGTGGAGAAGCCGCCAAAACCGCTCACCGTAATCGCGCCGCCGTCGTTGATCGTGGGCAGGTTCGGCGTCGCTTCCACAATCGTGATCGATTGCACCACCACCATGTTCGAAGCCGCCGGATTGCCCGAGCTGTAGTTTTGTAGCGGCAGTTCCGCGAAGTTGCCGCCGAAGTTATAGCGCGGCACCGCGGCGATCTTGTCCATCACGGCCAGGCCCGCCGCATTCGTGATGCGGCCAAACACGGTGTAGCCGCCGCCGTTGGTGGCGCCCAGGGTCGACGTATTGTTGGTGACGTTGAAGAACCACTGGTTGGTCGCACTGTTGATGCTGTTGGTGCGTGCCATCGCGAGCGTGCCGCGAGCATTCGCTTCGCGATACTCCAGCCGCACGCTCGACCCCGAGTTGATCGCATTGAGCGAGGTGTTGAAGCCCCCACCCTGAATAATGAACGGCGGCACCGTCAGCGAACCCGTCGAACTGGCCGAGCGGTGGAAGATGGTGTTGGCGTAGTCGCCACGGCGCACATAGCCCAGAAAATTCTCCACGTGTAAGGGCGCCGAACTGCGCAGCATCAGGACATCGATGTCGCCCAAATTCGTCTTGAAACGGACCGTCTCCTGAGCAACTACGGGGGCGGCGAAGCACAACAGCGCCAGACTAACCTTGAGACGATTGATCATGTTCTCCCCCCACTGTACCCCAACGCTCCGCAAAGAGTCTCGCTTGCTCTTTGCCCGCCTGCCCCCAATTAACAAGGCCGTTCCGCGCCGTCAACAGTCGTGAAAACTCCGCGCGCACCCCCGGGGGGATGGGCCGCTCATGCTACCTTTGAGGTAAAGGTATCTATTTCCAAGAACATGGCCGATAAGAAGCTGCAAGTCATCCCCCTTGGTGGGTTGGGTGACTTTGGCATGAACTCTCATGCCATCCGCTATGGCGACGACATCATTGTGGTCGACGCCGGCATGATGTTCCCCGAGTCCGACTTACTCGGGGTTGACATCGTGATTCCAGATTTCAATTTTCTTCTCGAAAATCGCAAACACGTCCGGGGACTCATCCTCACCCATGGCCACGAAGACCATGTGGGCGCCGTCCCCTTTCTCCTCGCTGACCTCAATATTCCGGTCTATTCCTCGGCCCTCACGCTCGCGATGGTCAATCGCCGGCTCGAGGAACACGACCTGGCTGATAAAGCCCGTCTGGTGCCCGTCAAACCGCGCCAGATTATCGAACTCGGCCCCTTCAAGATCGAGTTCCTCAATGCCACGCACTCCATGCCGTGCTGCCTGGCGCTCGCCATCACCACCCCGCTTGGTGTCATCATCCACACCGGCGACTTCAAGGTCGACCCGTCCCCGATCGACAACGAAACCTTCGACCTCCACACGCTCGCCGAATACGGCAAGCGCGGCGTCCTGCTCCTGCTTTCGGACTCCACCAACGTCGAACGACCCGGCTATACCGAGAGCGAACGAGCCGTCCGCCCCAAGCTGGAGTCCATCTTCCGCAACGCGCGCGGCCGCCTCATCATTTCCTGTTTCTCGAGTTCCATCCCGCGCATCCAGCAGATCTTCGAACTCGCCAAAGAGTTCGGCCGTAAGGTCGCCATCCTCGGCCGCAGCATGACCAGCACCACCGAGATCTGCCACTCGCTGGGTCTCATCGAAATTCCCGACGGCCTGCTGCTCCGGCCGCAGGACATCATGGAGTCGGCTCCGTCGAAAGTTTGTGTCCTCGTGTCCGGTACGCAAGGCGAGCCGATGTCGGCGCTCGCCCGCGTGGCCGTCGACAACCACCGCCACCTCAGTGTTGGCAAGGGCGATACCGTCGTCCTCAGCGCGCGCATCATCCCGGGCAATGAGAAGCCGATCTTCCGCATGCTCGACCACTTCGCGCGCCGCGGCGCCGAAACCATCTACGGCTCCACCACTCCGCCCGTTCACGTCTCCGGCCACGCCAGCCAGGAAGAATTGAAACTCATCCTCAACCTGGTGCGGCCGCGTTTCTTCCTGCCGGTCCACGGTGAATACCGCCAACTCTCCAAGCACGCTGCGCTCGCCGAGCACCTGCTTCACCACGGCCTTGAAAAGACCTTCGTCCTCGACAATGGCGACGTCCTCGAAATCGACGAGCAAGGTGCGCGTCGCGGCGAAAGCATTCATCTGCGCCGTATCTGCATTGACTCCGGCTCGCTCGACGACGTCGTCGAAGACATCGTCATTCGCGAACGCCGCCACCTTGCCGAAGATGGTTTCGTGCTTCCCATCATCGCCATCGATAAGGCCACCGGCCAGCTCGAAGGCCTGCCCGAAATCGTCAGCCGCGGCTTCATCTCCCTCGAAGATGGCGCTCCCTTGCTGGCTGAAGCCCGCAAGATCGTCATCAAAACCTTCCACGACTCCAAAGTCGAGGAGCGTCAGGATTGGGGCGTCATGCAGGAGAAAATCCGCGCCGACCTCAAGCGCTTCCTCTCGCGCGAGACGCAACGCCGTCCGCTCATCGCCCCGGTCCGCATCGAGGTGTGACATTCGCTGGTTCTCGAGCCTGCTGGCGGCCGCTGCCCCGAGCCTTTACCGGCTCGGCAAGCAGAATGGCCGCCTCTTGCTTTTGGACCCTGCCGGCCAGCCACTCGCCTGGCGCTATGACCCCGCCGCTCTCCAGTTAATCGACGTCTCCGGCGACCCCTTCGACGAGCAACTCGTCGCCGCCGTGCAAAAAGCCGCGCAAGCCGGACGCCTGCGCACCGCGCTCATCGGCTACACCTGGACCCCTTCGGACTGGTCGCTCGCCCGCGTGGCCCGCATCCGTCGCAGCTCCGAAACCGCCAGCAAACAGCAGTACGTCGGCTTCCTGAAAGAGAAATACGCCTACTCCATCGAGCGCGTCAACGACCTGTACGGACTCGAATCCACCTCTTTCACTGACCTCCTTACTGACTCCTTCGCCAAGCTCGACCCTGCCCGCCCGGCCGTCGTCGCTGATGACCGCGAGTTCCTCGCCGAATCCGCCGCCCGCCTCGCCGAGTCCGTCGCGCTCGCTTTGCGCGAAGCCCATCCCCACGCCCTCCTCTTCAGCGAACCGCTTACCTCGCCCGACGCCGCCGTCGCCATGGCGCCCCACGTCGATGTCCTCGTCAGCGCGCATCCTGTTCCCGCCGCGCGGGCGCAAATCCTGCAGGCCCGTCCCCCCGAACCCATGCCTCCCAATGTCATCGCGGTCGCCGACCCTATTCCCCCAAAATGAACTGGCCGACTCGTGCCCGTCGCTCTCCATCCCGATGGACCAAACGAGGTCACGAATGCGTCTTTTGAGCAGCGTCAAACAGAAAATCGTTCCCGCCGGCATCGCCCCGCGGGTGATTCAGTCTGGTCCGTTTCGCGGACTGAAAATGGAGCTGGATCTGCGCGGACAAACCCAGGTTTACCTGGGCCTGTTCGAGCGCGAAGTGCACCCGTGGGTCTCCGAGCTTTCGCGAGGCATCCACACGGCCATCGACATTGGCTCCGCCCAAGGCGAATACCTGCTGTACTTCCTCAGCCGCACCACGGCGCAGCAGGTGCTGGGCTTCGAACCCGACGAAACCTGCTGGCCGGCTCTGCGCCGGAATCTGGCGCTGAACGGCCTTGAGCACGACACCCGCTTATCGCTTTCGAACCAATTCATCAGCGCCACCGACGACGCCCGCAACGTGTCGCTCGACGCTCTCCTGCCTCGTCTCGGCGGCCCTTGCCTGATCAAGATGGACGTCGACGGGCAGGAATCCAACATCCTCTCGGGCGCCACCCATTTCCTGGCGCACGCCGACGCCCGCTGGATCGTCGAAACGCATTCCGCCGAACTCGAACGCGAAGTGATCGGCATCTTCCAGGACGCCGGTTATCAAACGCGCATCGTCACCCAAGCCTGGTGGCGTCTCTTTGTTCCCGAGCATCGCCCCGGCGCCCAGAACCGCTGGCTGGTCGCCACCCGTTCGGTTCAGTAACTTTTCTTGCCACAAAGTGCCCATCTCCAGCGTTCCTGATGTGTGAACGTTGAGAGCATGGCCCTTTGGGGCGAAAGCAGTAGCTCCTCGCAACAACTCGAACGGCTCGACGCCCTGTTTGGCGCTCACTATGAGCGCGTGGCCCGCGTCATTGGCCGGGTGATCCATCACCAGGCCCGCGCGGAGGAGTTGGCAGTCGATGTCTTTCTGAAATGGTGGCGGAATCCGTCAGCCCACGGCGATGGCGCCGAAGGCTGGCTCTATCGCACCGCCGTCCGCGAAGCGCTCGATGAACTGCGCCGACAGACGCGTCGCGCACGCTTCGAACCC
>JBGAHE010000081.1:0-32940 GCA_044226365.1 Bryobacteraceae bacterium | reverse complement strand
ATTAATTGCCTTTTTCGAGTCCGCGGCTTGAGCCGCAATTAGCCAGTTCGACAGATCAGTCTCCTGCCTGAATCATACTACACTGGCAAGAAACCCGAAATTCGAGAAACGAGGCTTCCGTTGTCGAACCCCGCTCCCCATTCCGCCCCGCGCAGCCAGGCGAACCTGCGCGTTCTGATTTCCGCCGAACGGATTGCGCAGCGCGTGGCCGAAATCGGGCAGCAGATCGACGAAGATTTCCCCGGCGACGGCCCCATTTACCTCATTGGCATCCTCAAGGGCTCCTTTGTTTTCATGGCGGATCTGGCCCGGGCCATCCGCCGCTCGGCTCGCATCGAGTTCATGGGAGTCTCGAGCTACGGCCGCGAAAAGAGCAGCTCGGGCGAGGTGCAACTGCTCAAGGATCTCGATGTTTCCATCGCCGGCGCCGACGTGGTGATCGTCGAAGACATTGTCGATAGCGGCATCACCCTCACCTATCTCTATAGCCTGCTTGAGGCGCGGCAACCCCGTACCCTGCGCATCGCCACGCTGCTGGACAAGCCGGAACGCCGTGTGAAGCCGGTCAAGGTCGATTATGTCGGCTTCCAGATTCCTGACGAGTTCGTTGTGGGCTACGGCCTGGATTACGCCGAGGACTACCGGAATCTGCCCGAGGTCTGCATCCTCGGGTAAGTCGGCTGACGTTATATACTGGCGCGAGCAGCGAGCGCCCTTTTGCCCAATCCTCCCCATTCTGTCTCCCGCCGTGCCGCCGCGCGCGCCTTGGCCGGCTTCGTCAGTGCCTCCCCGCTGCTGCGCAGCCAGACCGATCCGGTGCGCGACCACTCCCGCGTACCGAAGCTCGACGAACTTACTTCCGCCCTCGACTTCGAAGCGGTAGCCTTCTCGAAGCTTCCCAGGCAGGCTTACAACTACACCGCCTACGGTACCGACGGCGAGTTCACCCTTCGCCGTAATCGCGAAGCGTTTGACTGGGTCCAACTTCTCCCCGGCCTCACACCCGCCCCGAAACCGGATACCTCTCTCACGCTCCTAGGTGCGCCCCTGAATTACCCGATTCTGATCTCGCCGACCGCCGGCCATCTCCAACTACATCCGCAGGGCGAAGCCGCCACCCATCTGGGCGCCACCAATGCGGCGAACACGCCGATGATCATCAGCAACAACGCCAGCCTGCCGGTGGAACAGATCGCCTCGGCCGCCAGCGGCCCGCTCTGGTTTCAGCTCTACCCGCGCGAGGATCTGGCCGCCACCCGCGAGATTCTTGAGAAAGCCCAAGCCGCCGGCTGTAAGGCCATCGTCGTGACGATCGACCAGCAAGCGTCCGAGTACGAGCGTGAACTGCATGACCGTCATCTGTCACCCGTCGTCACCCGCCGTGCGCCGGCCCGCGCCACCCCCACCAATCCCTACCGGATCCGTGATCGCCGCCTCTGGTACACGTGGAAGTACTTCGATCAGATTCGCGACATGATCAAGGTGCCGATGCTTGCCAAAGGCATCCTCACCGCGGAAGATGCCCGGCTGTGTCTCGAGCACGGCGTGGACGGAGTCTACGTCTCGAATCACGGAGGCCGTTCGCTCGACTACGGTCCGGCCACGCTCGAGGTATTGCCGGAGATTGTCGAGGCCGTGGGCGCTCGCGTGCCTGTCGTCTTCGATAGTGGGATCCGCCGCGGCGCCGACGTGCTGAAAGCCCTCGCGCTAGGCGCCCGCGCAGTCTGCCTGGGGCGCGTCCCTCGCTGGGGATTGGGCGCCTATGGGGCGCCGGGCGTGCAGCGCGCGCTCGAGATTGTCCAGGCCGAACTCGTCCAGGCCATGGCCGCTACCGGTCGGTCGACGTTGGCCTCTGTGGATCGCACCCTCGTCCGGACGGACTTCCCATGAGCCCACTCACGCCCCTGGAAGAATGCGTCAACACGCTCGAGGTGGAAGCGATGGCTCGCCGCGTACTGGCTCCCGATCTCTATAGCTTGATCGCCGGCGGCGACCGGCGCGTCTTCGAGCGCTACACCTTCCGTCCGCGTCTGATGATCGATACCACCAAGCTCGATTTGTCCCTCGACCTCTTCGGCCAGCGCCACTTCGCGCCGATCCTCCTCGGACCGGTCGCTTTGGCTCAACGCTTCCACGCCGATGGCGAACTGGCTTTCTCCCGTGGCGCCACCGCTGCGAAAGCCGGCTACGTCGTCGCCGGAGAGACCAGCCTCCCGCTCGAGCAGATTGCTCCCCTAGCCAAAGAGCCGCTCTGGGCGCAACTGAATCCGGGTCCGGCGGAAACGATGATCGCCCGTGCGAAGCTTGCTCTGGCTTCCGGCGCCCAGGCCATCTGCCTCATGCCGCCCCTCGACTGGGCGACGGTGGATCGTCTCCGTCAGGCCATTCCGGCCCCGCTCCTGCTCAAAGGCGTCATGAGTGTTCCCGAGGCGAAAACCGCGCTCACGCATCGCGTCGATGGAATGGTGCTTTCGAACTATCGCGGTCGTCCGGATACGGCCCTCGCCTCCCCGCTGGATGTCCTGCCGGAGATCGCGCAAGCGGTCGCTGGCCGGGTACCGCTTTTGGTGGACGGAGGCATTCGCCGTGGCAGCGATGCCCTCAAGGCGCTGGCCTTGGGCGCGCGGGCGGTGCTCGTCGCACGTCCCGCCGTCTGGGGTTTAGCGGCCTATGGTGAACGCGGCGTTCGCGCCGTCCTCGAAATGCTGCAAACGGAGCTCGCTCGCGACATGGCCATGCTGGGCGCGCAGAATCTCGCTCAACTCACCCCCGCTGCCGTCCGCGCCCATCGCCGCTGAAACGCTTCCTCCATTGGGCATACAATCGGAGCTCATGACGCCGCCCCTTGACCCCAGCCCTCTCCTGCAATTGGCCTTCGGTTTTTGGCCGTCCAAGGTCGTGCTGACCGCTGTCGAGTTCGACTTGTTCACGATCCTCGGCGATCGCCGGTTGACGGGCGAACAACTGGGTGCCGAGTTGAAGTTGCACCCGCGCGGAATCTACGACTTCTTCGACACGCTCGTGGCCCTCAACGTGCTAAGTCGCGAGGGCGACGGTCCCGCCGGGCTCTATCACAACACCGACCTCACGTCCCTGTACTTCCGTCGCGACAGTCCGCGCTACATCGGTGGCATCCTCATCATGTTCAACGCGCGCCTGTTTAAGTTCTGGCACGACCTCCCCGAAGCCCTGCGCACCGGCCAGCCGCAGAACGAAACCAAGCATGGCCAGAAGGGCGTGTTCGAAGAGCTCTACTCGGAGCCCGCGCGCCTCGAGCAGTTCGTCGGCGCCATGACTGGCTTCTCGCGCCTCAACTTCGAAGCGCTCGCCCAGCAGTTCAACTTCTCCGCTTACCGCTCCCTGTGCGACGTCGGCGGCGCCGCCGCCACGCTCTCCATCGAAGTGGCCAAGGCTCATCCGCAAATCCAATGCGCCAGCTTCGATCTCCCCATGGTTTCGCCCATCGCCCAGCGCGCCATCGACGCTGCCGGCCTCGCGGACCGCGTGAAACCGGTGTCCGGCAACTTCTTCTCGGACGACCTGCCTCAGGCCGACATCATCACCATGGGCATGATTCTCCACGATTGGAACCTCGAAAAGAAGCAACTCCTGATCCGCAAAGCCTACGAAGCCTTACCCGCAGACGGGGCCTTCCTGGTGGTGGAGACCATCATTGACGACGCCCGCCGCGAGAACGCCATGGGCCTGATGATGTCCCTCAACATGCTGATCGAGTTCGGCGAAGCCTTCGACTACTCGGCGGCCCAATTCGAAGAATGGTGCCGCGCCGCCGGCTTCCGGCGTTTCGAACGAATCCCGCTCGCCGGACCCTCCAGCGCCTGCGTCGCCTACAAGTGAGCCGGCAGCGTCACCGCGATCGTCAGCCCGCCGCCTGCGCGGGCTTCGGCATGCACGGTTCCTCCGCAAGCTTCCACGCAACTGCGGACAATCGCCAGGCCCAGTCCGGTGCCGCCCTTCTTTCGGTCGCGCGCCGCGTCCAGCCGCGAAAAAGGGCGAAAGATCGTCTCGAGCGCGTCGGCCGGTACGCCGGGTCCCCGGTCCGAGAGGCGAATCACCAGGTGATCGCCTTGCCGCGTGGCCGTCGCTTCGATCGGCTCGCCGGCATAGCGCAACGCATTGCGGATGAGATTGGCGAAGGCGCGGAATAGCAGGTTCTCCTCGCCCATCACCTGCCAGGCGGCGTCAATCTGATTGTCGACTTTCGCGCCTTCGATGTCCGCCGCCCGCTCGATCACCGCGCGAATGGCTATCGGCTGGGTGACGATCGGTTCCGGCCGCATCTCCGAACGGGCAAACGTCAACAACTCGGTGGTGAGCCCGGACAGAAACTCCACGTCCTCCTGCAGGTCCCGCACGTAGTGTTGCTTATCCGGCGCTACGTCGCGTTCCAGAATCCCGAGCGCCATCTGCATCCGGCCCAGCGGCGAACGGATCTCATGCGCCACGTCGCCCAGAAACCGCTTCTGACCTTGCAGATACTCACGCAATCGCGCCGCCATCTGGTTGATAGACCGACCCAGGCTCCCCAGTTCGTCCCTGCGCCGCGTTTCCACCTGAATGTCGAACTGCCCGTCCGCCACCGACGCCGTCGCTGTGGTCATTTTGCGAATGTCGTGGGTGAGACCGCGAACCAGCGGCAGCCAACACAGCAGTGTGACTACGATGGCCGTCACAAGAATCGCGAGCCCCGGCTCCCACTCAAAGAAGAACGGGTTGGTGAACAGCGTCGGCGAAACCAGCAACAGCGTCGCGCGCTCATCGCCCGGCAACAGCGTTCGCACGCCGATCCAGTAAAGACCTTCGGCCTCCATCAGAAACGGTGGCGGTCCCGGGGTGGGCCCTGTCCGGACGGGAGCGCCCGCCGGCACCGGCGGACGCCTCAGGCGGCTTCCGACGTCGGCCGGTACCCGTGTGGGCGCTCCCGCTAGCCGCGCGCCGTCCGAGTCGAAGAGCAGAAACTGAACGCCGTAAGTTGCCGTGTATTGCGCCAGAATCTCGTCGCGCTTCGCCGGACTCGCCCCGGTGAGATCGAGGCTCAACTGACGCGACACGCCGACGATCTTCTCGCGTGCCGTGGCCATCAGAAACGACCGGAACTCCTGCCCCAACTGATGCCGGATGAACAGAAACAGAATCGCCGCCAGCGCCACCAGATTCAGCAGCGCCAGCCAGATGATCTTCGCGCGCAGCGTCATGCGCCTAACTCCATGTTCGGCAGCCTCAGCCGGTAGCCCACGCCTCGCACCGTCTCGATATAGCGAGGCGCCTTCGGATCGTCACCCAGCTTCTTGCGCAACGCCGAGATATGCACATCGATGGAGCGGTCGAACGACTCGAAGTCCCGCTCCGCCACTTCGAGCAGTAGTTGCTCGCGCGACTTCACCCGCCCGGCTGACTTGGCCAGTGCCAGCAGCATGTCCCATTCGATCGGCGACAGCGTCAACGTCTGGCCACGCAGCGTAGCCACGTGGGTGCCCGGGTCCATGTATAGGTCGCCCACCGACACCGGCACTCCACCGTCCTGTACCGGCCGCTGCTGCGACGTCACCAGGGACCGGCGGATCACCGCGCGCAGCCGCGCCAGCAACTCCCTCGGCGAATACGTCTTAGGCAGGTAATCGTCGGCTCCGATCTCGAGCCCCGCGATGCGATCCGGCTCGTCACCGAGTGCCGTCAGCATCAGCACTGGCACCTGCGATTCCCGGCGAAGTTCCCGCAACAAATCAAAGCCATTGAGCCCGGGCAGCATCACGTCGAGGATGACGGCGCTATAGCTGCCGTCCAGTGCCAGGGCCAGCCCCTGCCGGCCGTCATTGGCTGTATCCACCTGATAGCCAAAGGGTTCCAGGTAGTCGCGCATCAGGCGGGCGTACTTCTCATCGTCCTCCACCAGCAGCAGTTTGTTCACCTTCCTATGCTAAGCGCCTCGATTTCCCGCCGTGGGGCTTTTACCGGACTTTTACAATGCAACCCTTTCCTCCAAACGTTGATTTTACGGGCGGATGAGATCTTGGGTTCAGTTAAGGAGATCGCATGAACACCGCTATCGCAGAACGCAACGAACCGATCACTCAAGCGGCCATCCCGGTGCCCGTGGCCGTGAAAAAGCCGCGTCGCTATGCGCTCGCCGCCTTCGGCGCGATCGCCCTGTTGGGAGCCGGCTGGGGTGCTTACAAGTACTTCAGCGCGGCCGAAGCGCCGGCCTATACCCTGACGCCACTTCGCCGCGCGGATATCCGCCAGACGATCAGCGCCACCGGTAAAGTGCAAGCGGTGACCACCGTCCAGGTGGGTACGCAGGTCTCCGGCACGGTTTCTGAACTCCATGCGGACTTCAATCAGCGCGTGAAGGCCGGCCAGATTGTGGCTCGGCTGGATCCGTCGCAAATCGAAGCCCAATTGAAGCAATCGCGCGCCAGCCTCGCTGGTGCTGAAGCGAATGTCGCCTCGGCCAAAAACTCTGTGGCGAGTCAGGAAGCTTCCGTCAAGGCCGCCAAGGCCAATGTGGACCGGGCCGACGCCGTCCTGCTGGAAGCGACTCGTGCCTGGGAGAACACCAGGAAGCTGGTGGACGCGGGTGCCTTGCCGGCCCGCCAGATCCAGACCGATGACGCTACTCGCTTGCAGGCCATGGCCTCCAAGGCGCAGGCCGAAGCGCAGTACGCGCAGGCCATGGCCCAGTTGGCCGGTTCGAAGTCGCAGCTCGAACAAGCCCAGGCTCAGGCGACTCAGGCCCGCGCGGCCGTGGAAGTCGCTTCGGTGAACCTGGACCGAACGATCATCCGCGCGCCCATCGACGGCGTCGTAGTCTCTCGTAACGTCGACGTCGGCCAGACCGTGGCGGCCAGCTTACAAGCCCCCACGCTGTTTCTGATCGCTAACGACTTGACCAAGATGCAGGTGCTGGCGGACATCGACGAAGCGGACGTGGGCCAGTTGAGCCCCGATAGCAAGGTGACCTTCACGGTGGACGCCTTCCCGAAGGAGACCTTCGAAGGCAAGATCTCGCAGATCCGCCTGTCGCCCGCGGTCGTCCAGAACGTGGTGACCTACACCGCCGTGATCGACGTGGCGAATCCGAAGCTGCAGTTGAAGCCCGGCATGACTGCGACCGTAACGGCCGTGGTGGCTGAAGCGACCGACGTGCTTGCTGTGCCGAACGCGGCGCTGCGGTTTAAGCCGGCCACGGCGGCAGCCCAGCCGGCGAAGTCCGCCCCGACTGGCGCGGCGCGCAAGTCCGGCCGCGGCGGCGGTTCCCGTTCCGTGGTCTGGAAAGAAGAGGGCGGCCAATTGAAGGCTGTGCCGGTGAAACTCGGTCTGAGTGATGGCGTGATGACCGCCGTGACCGGGGAGTTGGCAGAAGGCGATCGTATCGCTCAGGCGAGCACGGCTGCTGCGGGGGCGGCGAACAACCGCCCCAACACCACTGGCGCCTTTCCCGGTACGGGGAGCCAGCCGCGCGTGAGGAGGTTCTAACATGGCGACCGAAACAGTGATCAAGCTCGACAACATCCACAAGGTCTACGACAGCGGGGATGTTCGGGTCCACGCTCTGCGTGGTGTCTCTCTTGAAATTGAACGCGGCGGGTTCGTCGCCATCATGGGTACGTCCGGCTCGGGCAAGTCGACGATGATGAACATCCTCGGCTGCCTGGACCGGCCCACCCAGGGCCACTACTACCTCGACGGCGTCGACGTCTCGAACTTCAGCAAGGACGAACGCGCGCTGATTCGCAACCAGAAACTTGGCTTCGTCTTCCAGGGCTATAACCTTCTGCGCCGCACCAGTGCGATGGAGAACGTCGAATTGCCCTTGATCTACGCCGATGTGCCGGCCCCGGAACGCCAGCGGCGCAGCATTGAGGCTCTTGGGATTGTCGGTCTGGCCCACAAGGCCGAGAGCCATCCCAATCAACTCTCCGGCGGCCAGCAGCAGCGCGTGGCGATCGCCCGTGCCCTGGTGAACCGTCCTTCTCTGCTGCTGGCCGACGAGCCTACGGGTAATCTCGATAGCCGCACGTCAATCGAAGTGATGGGTGTTTTCCAGAAGTTGAACGATAGCGGCATCACCGTGGTGCTGGTGACGCACGAACCTGACATCGCCCAGTACGCCAAACGCGTGGTGGTGGTGAAGGACGGCCAGATCATCCTGGATCAGCCGGTGCGCAAACGCCGTGACGCGGAAGTGGAATTGGCGGCGACCCCGCACGCCGTGAAGTTGGAGGAGGTGCTGCAATGAAAACCGCTGTGCTCAAAATGGCTCTCCGGGCGCTCGCCCGGAACAAGGCCCGCTCAGCTCTCACGATGCTCGGCATTATCATCGGCGTCGCTTCGGTCATCGCCATGGTGAGCCTCGGCCAAGGCGCGCAGAAGCAGGTGCAGGACCAGATCTCCAGCATGGGCACCAACCTCCTGATCGTGCAGGCCGGTAGCCAGCGCGCGGGCGGTATGCGCGGTGGCGCGGGCACCAGTACCTCCCTCACGCCGGACGACATGGTCGCCATTCTGCGCGACGTCCCCTCGGTCGCCGCGGGTACTCCTTCGGTGACGGCGAACGTGCCGCTGGTGGCCGGCAATCAGAACTGGCAGACGCGCGCCGAAGGCGTGGATGTTACCCAGCCCACCATCCGCGTGCGGGCCATCTCGCAAGGGCAGTTCTTTACCGAAGCAGATGTCAAATCCGCCGCTCGTGTCGCGGTGATTGGCCAGACCGTGGCGGACGCGCTGTTCCCTGGTCAGGATCCCGTGGGGCAAACCATGCGGGTTCGCAACCTTACCTTCCGCGTCATCGGATTGCTTCAGGTGAAGGGGCAAAGCCAAATGGGCCAGGACCAGGACGACGCCGTGCTGATGCCCTACACGACCGTGATGAAGAAGCTGGTGGCGACTAACTACGTTTCCTCGCTCCAGTTCTCGGCCGTCAGCCAGGCGGCCACCAGCGCGGCCGAACGCGACATCGCCACTCTGCTTCGCGCCCGCCATAATCTGCGCGCGGGCCAGGAGGACGACTTTACCGTACGCAATCTGTCCGATGTTGCCGAAACGGCCGCCGAAACCTCGAAGGTGATGACGATGCTGCTGAGCGGTATCGCCGCCGTCTCGCTGCTGGTGGGTGGCATCGGCATCATGAACATCATGCTGGTATCGGTCACCGAACGGACGCGTGAGATCGGCATCCGCATGGCAGTGGGCGCCCGCTCCCGTCAGGTGCAGTGGCAATTCCTCATCGAGTCCCTCGTGCTGGGGCTGTTGGGTGGCCTCACGGGGATCGTGGTCGGCGTCACCACCTCGTTCGTTCTGAGCGTCGGCTTCGGATGGCCGCAACTGCTTTCGCCCGTCGCCATGTTCGGCTCGGCGATCTTCTCGATGATGATCGGCATTTTCTTCGGCTACTACCCGGCGCAAAAAGCGGCGGCACTCGATCCGATCGAAGCTCTTCGTTTCGAGTAACTAGGTCGATCGGGCTGCTCCGGGTGTCCGCCCGGGGCAGCCCGTTTCGTTGTTTCTTGCCCCACCCCCGCCTTGACGCCGATTCCCCGCAGTGATAGAGTTTCCCGCCAGAGTCAAGTGTGTGCTCGCGTTTGCATTGATGCTGAACGCGGGAAAGGGGGACTTCATGCATCTTTACTCAAGGCTCCGTTTTGCCTTGTTGTCGTTACTTTGCGGATCGGTGTTGCTGGCGCAACGCGATCTGTCGACGTTGGTCGGTACCGTGACCGACCCAACTGGAGGCGTTGTCGTAAACGCCGTAGTAACCATCACCGAGACCGATACCGGACTTTCTTACACCGTCAACACGGGTGCCTCGGGCGACTTCGTCCGTCCGGCACTCAAACCTGGAACCTACAACATCAACGTCAAAGCGCCCGGCTTCCGCTCCGCCGAACGCAAAGGCATCCTGCTTCGCTCGGGCGAACGGACCGGCGTTGATTTCGCGCTCGTCGTGGGCGACGCCGGGCAGACCGTGGAAGTCTCCACGGCTGCACCGCTTCTCCAAACCGAAAACAACGTGATCGGCGCGTCGATGAATCAGAAAACCCTCACCGACATGCCGTTGGGCGGTCAGCGTAACTTTGCTTACCTGGCGCGCCTTTCGCCCGGTGTGCTGCCTGCCGAACCTGGCGCCCGCGACGGTGCCAACGGCGGCCTCTCCGGCGGCGGCGTTCGCGGCAATGGCCAGAACAACTTCCTGCTGAACGGCGTGGACAACAACGTCAACACCATCGACTTCCTGAATCAGACCTCCTACGCGGTGGGTCCCTCGGTGGAAGCGATCGGCGAAATGACGGTCCTCGTGAACGGCACCAACGCCGAGTACGGCCGCGCGGCCGGCGTCGTCGTCAACGTCAACCTCAAGTCCGGTACCAATCAGGTGCACGGCAGCCTCTTCGAGATCCTGCAGAACAAGCAACTGAACGCCAACACCTGGACCAACAACCAGGCTGGCCGCGCTCGCGGCCCGTTCATCCAGAATCAGTTCGGCGCCACCATGGGCGGCCCGATCATCAAGAACAAGCTGTTCATCTTCGGCGACTATCAGGGCACGCGCATTGCGTCCTCCGGCGGTATCCTGGGTCTCGGCTTTCTGAATGCCACCGGTACGATTCCCACGCCGGCGATGAAGCAAGGTGACTTCTCCAGCATCCTGGGCGCCGGCGCCACCGGCACCGACGTCAACGGCAATCCGATGAACTTCATCAAGGGCATGATCTACGATCCGGCCTCCACCGTTGGCCCGGCCAACGCTCCGGTTTCGCGCACGGCCTTTCCAGGCAACCGCATTCCGCTGAGCCGCATGGATCCCGCTTTCGCGAAGCTCATCCAGCTCTATCCCGCTCCGAACGCGCCGATCATCACCGGCTCTCAGCCCACCGGTAACTACTTCTACAACACGGCCGGCTCGCAGAAAACCGATCAGGGCGACGCGCGCGTCGACTATCGCATGAGCGAGAAGAACAACATCTTCGGCTCGATGAGTTGGGGTGACACCAGCAAGACCAGCGTGCCGCCGTTCCCTGGCGCGCTCGACAACAGCAGCTTCGCCGGCGCCAACGAAATCGATCTCAATCGCAATGCTCAGTTGAGCTTCACGCGCGTTTGGACTCCGACGATTGTTTCGGAAACCCGGGCCAGCTTCACCCGCCTGGTGACGTCGCGGCAAGGCGCTAACCCCAATACGGACTCGTTCAAGGAGTTCGGCATCGGGGGCTATAACCCCACCTCCGCTTACACTGGCAACGGCGGCTTGCCGCTCTTCACCGCCAACGGCTATACGAACTTCGGCGGATCCCAGTGGAGCCCCACGCTTGAATACAACAATGTTTGGGACTTCGTTCAAAACGTCGCCATCAGCAAAGGCTCGCACTCTTTCAAAACGGGTGCCGAGTTCCGTGACGTGCGCTTTCCCTTCTTCCAGGTGCCCTCTCCACACGGTGTAATCGCGTACAACAGCAATCAGACCGCGTTCCCCTCCGGCCGGGCTTCATCTCTCGGCCCGACGGTCGGCGCTAGCACGGGCGACGCGATTGCCTCCGCCCTCCTTGGCCAGATCAACAACTCCGAGATCTCCACCACCAACTTCATCTCGTCCCAGAAAGTCTCCTGGGCTTTCTACGCCCAGGATGACTGGAAGGTCTCCCGCAAGCTGACCATGAACATCGGCCTGCGCTACGAGCTCTTCTCTCCGATTGCCGAGCGTTTCGGTCGTCAGGCGAACTTCGACCTGCAGCAGATGACGCTCTTCATTCCGAAGGGACCGCAGCAGGACGCGCCTCTTCCGCCGAACTTCACGGCTGCCTTCCCCCAGATCAAGGTGGATCGTGGCAACGTTTCGAAGTACCTCATCCCCTGGGATAAGACCAGCTTCGGACCGCGCATCGGCCTCGCTTACCAGTTGAACGAAAAGACGGTCGTCCGCGCCGGTTACGGCATCTACTACGGCGGCGAAGAAAACCAGGGTGGCAGCCCGAATCGTGGTGAAGGTGTTCCCTTCAACTCCACGATTGCCTTCCAGCGCACCAACGGCGTTTCGACATTCCTGGGTATCTCCGACCCCAACTGTCCCGGTTGCAACTACATGCCAGGTGGTTTGACGGGCGGTTTCCCGAATGATCCCTTCACGCGCAACGCCACCTTCACGCTACGCGGCATTCAACCGAACTGGCGCAATCCGATGGTCCAGAAGTGGAACCTGATGGTGCAGCGCGAATTGCCCTGGGACATGGCTCTCGAGCTCGGCTACACCGGCAACCATCAGTCGCATCAGATGATCCTTGGTAACACCTCCACTTACGCCAACCTCGGTACCACCGATACCTCGAAGACGCCGGACACGCAGCGCTATATCAACGCCGCCTGTCCGCCTCCCGCGTGCCAGTCGCCGGGCACGGGTCTTTCGATGACCGTTACCAATGGCTACGGCGCCTATGACGCTGCCTCCGCTAAGCTGGAAAAACGCTTCTCGCGTGGTGTCCAGTTTCTTACCGCTTACACCTGGAGCCACGCTTACTCCAACGCCGGCACGTCGCTCAGCGGCTCGACTAACTTCGCGTTCCTTGACCAGACAAACTGGCGTACCAGTTATTCCAGTGCGGCCTGGGACATCCGCCATAGCTTTACGACCGGCTTCAACGTGGATCTGCCGTTCGGCAAGGGCAGGAAGTTCGGTAACAGCATGAACAAGGCTCTTGATGCTGTGGTGGGTGGCTGGCAGACCAACGGCTTGATCACTCTTCGCACCGGTGTCGCTTATACGATTCTCGGCACCAGCTGTCAGGGTGTCTGGTCGCGCTGCATGCCGGACACGGTTGATGGTTTCAAAGCCAATCAGGCGCCCGCCGGCGGGCGTACCCCAAACCAGTACTTCGACATCTCGGGTTACAAAGTCGCTGCCCCGCTCACCGGCGGTACTCTCGGCCTCCAGGCCGGCGTCGGACCGCCCACCCGCACCGTCGACTTCTCCGTGTTCAAGACGTTCTCGATCACGGAGCGCTTCAAGTTCCAGTTCCGTAGCGAGGGTTTCAACATCCTCAATACTCCGGTCTTCAACATTCCGGACGCGAACCTGGGCAACGCCCGCGCCCTCGGCGGCAATGGCAACTTCGGCCGTATCACCAGCAGCGTCGCTGGCACTGAGCGGCGCATCCAGTTTGCCCTGCGCCTCTCGTTCTAACCGGAACGCGATTCAGACAAAAGCGGCCCGCTTCGGCGGGCCGCTTTTATTTCCATCCGAGTCTTCACTGAAGATGTATGGAAAGATCCAGTATTGGCGTGGTTGCCTCAGAAATTTCTGATATACTGAGCCCCGATTGAAGGGGACTCCATGTTGTTAGTACGTTGCATCACCACGTTGTTTTTCATTTCCTTTGCCGCGCTCTGGGCGCAGAGTGACCGCGGCACCATCACGGGTACCGTCACCGATGGCACTGGCGCCAGTGTTCCAGGTGCCGCCATTACCCTCAGCAATCCGGCCAATGGTTCTGAAGTCAAAGTCCAGACCACCGACACCGGTAACTACACCCTCACCTCGATTCCCGCCGGCACTTATAACCTTGTCGTCGAGTCCAATGGCTTCCGGCGCTATGAACAGCAAGGCATCCGCATCCAGGTTGCCCAAACCGCTCGCGTCGATGTCATCATGCAGGTCGGTTCCACCACTGAGTCAGTCACGGTCTCCGCGGACGCCGCTCTGCTGCGCACCGAGAATGCCGCCCAAGCCACCACGGTCGGCCGCGAGCAACTGAACGCCCTGCCGCTCAACTTCGCCATCGGCGCTGGCGCCGTCCGCAACCCGCTCAGCTTCGTGCAACTGTCGCCGGGCGCCAGTATCAGTGGCTGGAACACGATTCGCGTCAATGGCGCGCCCTCCGGCACCTTCAAGATTGTCTTCGAAGGCCAGGACTCCACCAACGGGCTCGATGCCCGCGTCTCCGACGAAATGCAGCCTTCCGTCGAGGCCCTCGAAGAATTCACCTTACAGACGTCTAACTACTCCGCTGAGTTCGGTCAGGCGGGTGGTGGTCTGTTCAACTTCACCGCGCGGTCTGGAACTAATCAGTATCACGGCACTCTCTACGACTACTTCGCCCATGAGAAGCTCTATGCCGCGCGGCCATTTACCGGCAGCGGGTCGACGCCCAATGCTCGGCCCCAGGTTCGCCGTCACAACTTAGGTGCCAATTTTGGCGGCCCTGTCTGGATTCCCAAGTTGTACGACGGCCATAACCGCACGTTCTTCTTCTTTAACTACGAAATGTTCCGCGACGTCTCGACGAACTTCATCGGTCTGGCGACCGTCCCCACCGAAGCCTACCGTCGCGGCGACTTCTCGCAAGCCCTCACCGGCCGGGTGGTCGGCACCGATCCCTTCGGTCAGCCCGTGCTCGAGAACGTAATCTACGATCCCTCCACCACCCGCACCGTGAACGGCTTGCCCGTCCGCACGCCCTTCCCGAATAACATTATTCCGCAATCGCAGCTGGATCCGGTTTCCCTCAAAATTCAGTCTTTGATCCCCACCCCGCAGAACGGCAACCTGATCAACAACTACACGCGCACCGCGCCCTACCGGAAAATTCAGGACATTCCCTCGGTCAAAATCGACCACAACATCAACGACCGCTCCAAGTTCTCGGTCTACTATTCGCTGATGCGCACCGACAAAGACAACGGTCAGGATGGCCTGCCCGATCCCATCTCCGCGCGTCGCGACCAGATCATCCGCTCGCATACTGTGCGCGTCAACTACGACAACACGCTCTCGCCCAGCATCATCTTCCACGCCGGTGTCGGCTATCAGCGCTACTACAACCCCGATAGCTCGCCCACCAACATCCTGAACTACGACGCGGTCGGCGGACTCGGCCTCAAGGGCGGCTTCGGCTCCGGCTTCCCGCGCATCACCGGCTTGAGTGGCAACCAGGGCGGCATGGGCCTCGACTTCGGTCCCACCAACCGCACCACTTACATCCAGGACAAGCCGCTGGCCACCGCCAGCCTTACCGTCGTCCGTGGCAATCACTCCTACAAGTTCGGTGGCGAATGGAAATTTGAAAACTTCACCAACAAGGGCACCGCGGGTGTCGCCGGTACGTTCAACTTCGCCGCCACGCAAACCGGCAATCCGGCTCTGCAGGGCTTGACGCTCGCCGGTGGTAACGTCGGCTTCCCCTACGCGAGCTTCCTGCTGGGCTCCGCCGCCTCCGCTTCCGTCTCGAACCCCCAGGATCCGCAGTATCGTCGCCCGGCCTGGTCCTCCTTCGCGCAGGACACCTGGAAAGTCACTCGCAAGCTGACTCTCGATTATGGCGTCCGCTACGACTATCAGTACGCCATGCATGAGCTGCACGACCGCATGTCGATGTTCTGGCCCAGCATCCGTAACCCGTCCGCGGGGAACCTGCTGGGCGCCACGCTCTACGCCGGCAGCGGACCCGGTCGTTGCGACTGCCGTCCCGGCAAGACCTACCCCTGGGCTTTCGCGCCTCGTCTCGGCGTAGCCTATCAGCTCAATCCCAAGACCGTCCTCCGCGCCGGCTTCGCCCTGTCCTATGGACAGGTGGCCAACTTCCAATACATCGGTGGCGGCAACTCTCTGGGCATGGGCTTCAATTCGCTCGGCTTCAGCAACCCCACCTTCGCCGAGCCTGCCGTGCTGATGCGCAATGGTCTCATCTACAACACCGCCGACTTGCTCACCGCCAGCTACGACCCCGGCATTCGTCCCCAGGCCGGCCAGACCAACTCGCCGCCCGCCATGGTCGATCCCGACGCTGGCCGTCCGTCGCGCCTCTGGAGCTGGAACGTCAGCCTGCAGCGGGAACTCGCCAAGAACCTCGTGGTGGAAGCCGCGTACGTCGCCAACCGTGGCGCCTGGTTCCGCGCCGATGGCCTGAACGCCATCAACGGCATCAGCAACGAACGTCTCGCCGCCGCTGGACTCAGCTTGAGCAATCAGAACGACGTTGTCCTCCTCGGCCTCCCCATCACCAATGCTCAGGTCGTGGCGCGCGGCTTTACCAAGCCTTACGCCTCCTTCCCGAACGGCGCGTCGCTGGCCCAGTCGCTGCGCCCCTATCCGCAATTCGGCGACGTCAACACTCTCTGGGCGCCCCTCGGCAACAGCTGGTATGACTCGTTGCAAGTGAAGGCCACCAAGCGCCTCTCCCACGGCCTCGACTTCACCATGGCCTACACTTGGTCCAAGTCCCTGGCCACCGTCGAAGCGCATGACGGCACCATCGTTCCCCAGAACGACGTCTTCAATCGTCCCAATGGCAAGACGTATTCCAGCAGCGATCAGCCCCACGTCTTCGTCACCGGCTTCAACTACCAGGTCCCCAGCTATGGCCCCAGCAAGGTCGTGCGCGCTGTCGTCGGCGGCTGGACCATTGGCGGCGTGCTCCGTTACTCGAGTGGCTTCCCCATTCGCGTGCCGCAAGCCCAAAGCACCATTGCCAGCCTCGTCTATCGCGGCGGCACCAATTTCAATCGCGTCGCCGGTCAGCCGCTGTTCTTGAAGGATCCCAACTGCGGCTGCTTCGATCCCAACAAGGAGTTCATCCTGAATCCCGCTGCTTGGGCGAACCCCGCTCCCGGCCAGTGGGGCACCACCTCCACCTATCTCGGCGACTACCGCACCGCCCGCCGCCCCGACGAGCAGTTGAGCCTGGGCCGCATCTTCAAACTCGGTGAGCGCATGGCCTTCTCCGTTCGCGCCGAGTTGTTCAACGTCTTCAATCGGACTTACCTGAACAACCCGGACAGCACCAACGCGCTGGCCACGCAAACCATCAACCCGGCCACCGGCCAGACGCTCTCGGGCTTTGGCCGCATCAACACCGGCACCACCTTCCTGCCGCCGCGCAGCGGCCAGATCGTGGCCCGCTTCTCGTTCTAGTTCCACAGAAGGGCGTTTGCGCTACGACTCTGTCGTCGCGTAAACGCCCCTCCCACCGGAGCCCGACAACGATCTCCGCGACGTTCCCCCTCCCGAGCCCACTCCCTCACGGCCCCCCTCATTCCAACTTCCCAAGCTCCTGGCGAACGCGATACTGTATTGCTGATGCCGCTTCGTCGCACCGTGATCCTGGCGCCTTGGGCGTGGGCCGCCGGTGCTCGGGCCGCGGCTCCCAGACACATGACGCTAAGCATGCACCAATTCACCTCCGCCGGCGCGGGTTACCGGCGGTCCCTTGAAGGCTGGGCCAAAGCCGGCATCACCCACGTCGAGCCCGCGGCGAACCTCGTCGACGAGTTCCTCAAAACCGAGACGATGGCCAACGCCAAACGCATTCTCGCGGACCATGGCCTCACCGTCGTCTCCGGCGCGATCGGCGTCACCGGCCTCTGGGACCCTCACCCTCAGTTTGCCGAGCATCTCGAAGCCTTTAAAAAGCGCTGCGAGCAGTTCGCCCAACTGGGTGCCCCGCTGGTCTATTCGCCCTGTGTCGCTTCTGGTACTTACACCGCCGACGACTATGCCCGTGCTCCGGAGCGCATCCGCCAAGTGGCCGAAGTCGCGCGGCAGTTTCATCTCCAGGTGGCGGCCGAGTTTGTCCGGAACTCAGCCTTTCTTGCCGCCCTGCCCACCGCGCTCCGTCTCCACCGCGCCACCGCTCACCCGAACTTCGGCATTCTCTTCGATTGCTATCACTTCTGGTCCGGGCCGAGTAAGATGGAGGACCTCGACCTCATACGGCCCGGCGAGATCATCCACGCCCACTTGAACGACACGCCGGACATTCCTCGCGAACTGCTCGACTTACAGTCCCGTGTCGTCCCTGGTGAAGGCATCGCACCCTTGGCTCGGATCCTCAGACAACTCGTCGCCAAGGGCTACGCCGGACCGATTTCGGTCGAACTCTTTCTGCCCAAATATCAGCAGGCCGATCCCGCTCTACTGGCTGCCGAAATCAAACGCCGCTCTGAATTGATCTTTGAACAGGCCAAGGTCTGATCTAGTGACCGCTTTGGGCTCGGCCTCGCAAATGCGCATAGTAAACAGGCACGTAGGCCACCATCGACTTCGCATCATAGTAGCTCGTCCACCGCGTCGGTAACCCGGACCGCAGACCCATCTCCAGGGTGATTAACCCGTCCGGCCGCACGCGCTTCATCTCGCGCTCCACATACGTTCCCAGTTGCTGCGTGATTCTGTCGCCATCCCGTGCATATTTGGCCACTCGTGTGGAGAGCCAAGCGTGATAGAAGACGAAGTGGGCGTCCCCGCCGCCTACCCCATCGATGAGCTCCATCACGTTGGTCGAAGGATTCGCCAGCACGGCTCTCGTCATGGCTGCTGCCAACTCGCCGGTAGCCGGATCCTGCGTGGCGTCGTACAACGACAACAGTCCGCGTTCCGCGTAGTTCGTGAGATTCCAGTTCCAGTCATCGCCCGCCCGCCGGCCGCGCTGTTTCCAGCGCTCGCCAGTCCAACGGCTCATCTTCAGCGCCCGCTCGAGAAACTCGCGCTCGCCGGTTTCCCGATAGCTCCACACCAGTGCCTCCATGAAGTTCGAAACATCCACGCCCGCTTCGTTGTCGGCGCGCCGATTCGTCCTCGTGTCCCAGTCATGCGGCGCGCCCCGCTCATCGAACATCCGGTCGTAGAAACTCCGGATCGTCTCCACGCCCTCGCGCCGGCCGTTCCCGTTGAGAAAGACATGGCTGGCCAACAGCGTTCCCGCCGCGCGCTGATACCGCGCATGAATCCAATCCAACTCATCGAAGAGATGCCGGCGCGTATGGAACATGCGCCCCTGCTTCTCCTCGGACTTTGACAGTTGCACGTCCCACACGTACCAGGCGGAGCGCCGCGCCGCTTGCAGGAAGCGGGCATCACCCGTGCGCCAGTAGTGATACAGAGGTGCCAGACAGCTGTGCCCGTTGCTCGCCTCCTGGACGCCTTGATTCCTGGTTTCGTCCCACTCGCGATACCACTCGCCCCAGTAAAGCGTTCCCCGCCACTGATTCGCCAGCAGCCACTCCGCCCCTTGCCGAATCTGCTTCTCCCACGGCCCGAAGGTCACCGGATCGCCGGCCTCCGGCAGCGCCTTCACGTCTGAGTAATACTGCGCCGGCAGCACCAGATCCAGCGGGGCCAGCGCCTCGGCGGCCATGCCCGTTGACGCCTCCATCAGCAACGTACCCGTAAACGTGCGCGACATGCCTTGATGAAACTGCCGATGAATGTCGGGCACGCGCCCCGTCTGGTAGCCGCCATCGGGCGGCATCGCGAGCCCACCTATCGCTACGGCCTGTCCACTCAACTCCACACCGGCTCCCCGGCCTAAGTCCGCGACAAAGTCCGCAGTCAATGTTGCGGCGCCCCCGTCCGCCATCTTCAGCAACAGCCGGTCCGCCGCCGAACCCGCCAGCCGCGTCGCCGGCGCGGCCAGCGGCAGTCGCAGCGCGTAGCGCTGTAGCCACGTTCGCACGCCGGTGAGATTCGTCAAACGCCACTCGATTCCGATCTGTGGCGAGAGCGCATCCACCCGCAGACGCAACTCGCAGGCCAGCACCCGGCCGCTCTCGAGCTTTGCCGCCTTGCGCTCGTTCTTCGTCCAAATTCCCTTCAGGACAATGGTGGCGTGCGTGGACGCCCGACTTTCCACCTCGGCCGATTGCGCCACAAACTGCTGCCAGTTCGCTCCCCACAGCACCGCTCGCGTATCGCCGATGGCTTCCACGGACCAGTCGCCCGCCAGAATCGCGCGCCCCTTCGCACTCAGCTCCAATTGGCCGGGCGCTCGCACCCGCAACGTATAATCCGCCGTGCGAACTTCGATGCTCTCGCCGTTGGCCTGCAAGTCGAGCGAAGGACTCGGGCTTGGCTCTCGCACCAGTTCCACGGGCAGACGGCCGTTCGCGCCGATCGCCGTTCGTGCCGCCACACGGACCCATGTCACGCGCCCTTCCGGATCCTTCGCTTCCGGCGTCACTGTCGCCGCCAGCGCTTGCCCATCCACGCGGCGCACGCGCAGTTGAGCCGCGTCCGCCGCCGACATCGGAGGAATCGGAATCCCCTGGGTCAGCGCGCTCGCTCGGCGCGCGAATCCGGCTCGCTCGCGGATCTCGCCGCGAACGAGCGGCTCAGCGGCCTCGGCCGCCGGAATCAAGAGCGCGCCAGCGAGCAGCCAGCACGGGGATATAAGCCACCACAGCTTTCGGGTCATAATAACTGATCACGCGCGTTGGATACTGGCTCCACAGCGCGCCCAGTTCCATCGGGAACAAGCCATCCGCCGTCTGTCGCGCCAGTTGCGCCTGCACAATCTTCAGCAACGGCCGGATCAATGCCGGATCGTTCGCCAGGCGGCTGGCCTCGGCTCCCAGCGCCGCGTGATAAAAAACGTAGTGCAACTCGCCGCCGCCAATCGTCCCGTCCACATGCGCGTACTCGGGATGCTCGATCGTATGCCGGCTGATCGCAAGCGTTTCGCGCCACAGCCAGTCGGGCAGCGTCCCGAAGTACTCCTTCTCCGCTCGGCACAGCGACAGTAAACCCGTCAGCACATACCGCGTCAGATTCCAGTTCCAGAACTTGTCATCGGTGCGCGTAGTCCACTTCTGCAAAGCCCAGCGGGCATACCCACGCGCCCGTTCCAGATACCAGTCGTCCCCCGTCACCTCCCAGCACGCCACCAACGCTTCGATGAAGTTGGTTGTATCCACGCCGGTTTCCTGCGCCTCTCGCGCGTTCTTCGCCTCATCCCAGCCATAAGGCGTCCCGTCTGCCGCTTGGATACGGGTCGAGAAATTACGGATCGCTGCCACCATCTCCTGGCGCTCACGCTTGGCCAGCAGAATTTGCGAGGCCAGAATCGGCCCGAATGCCCGCTGGTAGCGCGGATGAATCCAATCCAGTTCATCCAGCATGTGCCGCCGCGTGTGCAGCATCGGCCCGAATCCGGTCCGTCGATGGGTCAGTTGAATGTCGTAGACGTACCAGGCGGAGCGGCTGGCACATTCAAAGAAGCGCCGGTCGCCCGTCCGCAGAAAGTGATAGAGCGGTGCCAGCACGGAGTTGCCGTTACTTGCTTCTTCGGTCCCCTGCTGCCGTCCCAGGTCCCACTCGCGCCACCATTCGCCGTTCCATAAGGTTCCTCGCCATTGAGCCGTAGCCAGATAGTCGGCAGACCTGGTCACCGCGTTCGTGAAGCTGCCGGGCGTTACCGGATCGCCGCGCTCCGGTAAGATTCCCAGGTCCGAGTAATATTGAGCAGGCAATTCCATCAACGGCCGCCACGCCGCCGCGCGTCCCCTGCTTCCCAACGTCAACACTCCTTCGAAGGTCCGGCTCATCCCGAAGTAGAACAGCCGATGGATCTCCGGCACCTTCCCCCCGAAGCCGCCGTCCGCCGGCGCATCGATTCCCCCGGTCAGCAGACCTTCGCGTGTCAGCCTGAGGCCCGCCCCCGCGCCGATGTCCGCGGCAAAAGGCGCCGTTACGCCCAATCCCTTCAAGTCCACCCAATCGCCCAATAGGCCGCCGCCCTGACTCGCACTATCCTCCATCGTCGCCCCCTCGGTCACCGGCAGCGCCATCGCATAACGTTCCAGCCACGCCTTATAGCCCGCCTGGTTGGTCAAGCGCCAGTCGTAGCGCACCGTGGGAGTCAGCGCCTGGAAATGAAACCTTGCCTCGACGTCGAAGCCAAGTTGCGACTCATTGTTTCCCGGCGTGAAGTTGTATGACTTCTGCTTGGGATTTCGTCCTCGCAGCACCACCGTCGCCCGATGCGGCCCGTCGGACTCCAGCGTGAACCCCGAGGCTTCAAATGGCGCCAAGACCACCGTCTTGCCGCCGGCATTGATAATCGACCTCGCATCCGGATACAGAAAGAACTGCAGCGGACCATCCAACACCGTGCGCTCGCCACAACTCATGCGCACCTTTGTTGGCGGCGTGAAGACCGCCTGACAGTTCGCAAACGAAACCGTGATCCGATCGCCCTGCCGCGTGGCGGAGAAGCCGGGAGGTGCTGGCGGGGCGTTCCCCTCGACGAGTGCGAACTGCTTCTGCTCCCCGGCAGCGAAGCGAGCTGCCAGGGCTACGCGCAGCCATCGCACGCGTCCTCGAGGATCTGTCGAACTGGCGTCGATCAGCGCGGGCACGCGCGCCCCCGCGGCGTCCACCACTGCCAGTTTCGCCACTTCGGCCGGCGCCATCGGTCGCACCGGCACGCCCTGTTCCACGAATAACGCCGGCTGGGCTAACCCCGCGGGCTCTCGCACGCTAAAGGTCGTTAAGGTCGCCGCTGGCGCTAAACCGGCTGCCCATAGCCAACACCACCAGTGCCGCATTACCTAGAACCTCAATCGCAGCGCCAACTGCACATCACGCGCATCGGTGGCCGTCGTCGAGATCACGCCGAATTGCGCATTTCCCACCGTGCCGCCCGGTTGCCCGAGGTTCGTGTGGTTGAACGAGTTGAAGGTCTCCACGCGGAACTGCAAGCCCACCCGCTCTTTGAAGACGAAGTCTTTGTAGGCGCCGATATCGAAATTCACCGCCCCCGGCCCGATCACCACGTTGCGGCCCAGCCCCCCGTAAGTGAACGCCGCCGGATTCACGAAGGCTGCGGTGTTGAACCACCTCGAGGAACTCCGCGCCGAGCCATCCAATCGCCACTCGCCCACCACGTTCGGACGCTGTCCGCCCGTTACGCCCGTATTCGCGATATCCGCTGACACCACCACACGCAGCGGGAACCCGGAATGCAACTGAGTAATGCCGTTCACGGACCATCCCCCGAACATCGCCTGCATCCATGCCTTCGGCGTACTCATGAACGTCCGGCCGCGGCCGAACGGCAACTCATAAACGTAGGTGAAGACCGCCGTATGCCGCGAGTCGAATTCCGAAAGACCACGTTCGCCGCGCAGATTCAGCGGATCATTCTGGCTCAGCGTCGTGAGGCCCGACGAATCATCGATGCTCTTCGACCACGTATAGCTCGCGAGCAACGTGAACCCGCCCGCGAAGCGCTTCTCCAGCTTGCCCTGCAGGGCGTTATAGCTCGAGTTGCCCCGCGGATTCTCTTCCGAGATCGTGCCGAATTGGGGGAACGGTCGCCGCGGATTCACGGCCCCCGGCCCCGGCGTCGCGCCATTGCCGCGCCAGTTCGTATAAAGCTTCCGGCCCGCCCCGCCCACGTAGGAGACATCCAGCGAATAGTTCGGGCTCAACTGGCGCTGCATACTGAAGTTCCATTGCTGCGAGTAAGCCGTCCGCCCCGCGATCGCCCGCGTCCCGCTGAACGCAATCACCGACTGTGGTCCCACCGGAAACAGATTGTTCAGCGGCCGTGTCGGCTGATCCACATTCAGATTCGTATCGTTCTGCGCAATCGCGTACGGCCACTGCCCGCGCCCGCCTTGCTGCTCCTGCATGAAGTTCGAGTTGAAGAACACGCCGTAGCCTGACCGCACCACTGTCTTCGAGTTCAACTGATAGGCAAAGCCGAAGCGTGGTGCCACATTGTTCCAATCCGGGTCCACAATGCCCCGCCTGACGTTGGCCCCTTCGCCCGTCAGCGGGTTCTGACTCGCGAACAGAATATTGCCGTTTCGCAGATCGAATGCACTCATCCGTCCGTATTTGTCGTAGGGCAACTGGTTGTACTCATAGCGCACGCCGATGTTCAGCGTCAGGCGTGACGTCGCCTTCCAGTCATCCTGCAGAAAGAAATGCAGGTTCGTGCCGCGCATCCGGACATTGGTGTCGCCCACGTTGCGTTGCGCACTCGAAGGCAACCCCAACAGAAAACTCGCCAGCGGCTGTCCCGTGGCGCTGCGATTGTTCGGATCCGCCGTCGGAATCGCATCGAAGCTGATGTTGCCCGCCCGATAGCTGCCCGTGAACAACTGCTGCCGCTTGATGTCGAACCCGGCTTTCATCGTATGGCTGCCCCGGATCTTCGTCGCGGTGCCTAAATATTGGAAATTGTTCAGCGGCCCAAACAGCGTCGCGTCCTGCGAGACCCCCACGAATCCCGTCACCCCGATAATCGGGAACATCGGGAACGTTTCGCTCTGCACCACATAGCCCTGCAGACCGGTTTGCGCAAATAGCTTCGCCGGATCCAGCGCCGTGTTGTAGTTCGCCAGATAGCTGCGGTTGAAGGCCATCTTCAAATCCAGAATCAATGTCGGATTGAACACGTGCGTATCGGCCAGCAGGAAGTTGCGATTCCGGTTGAACAGGCTCGTATCGATCTGCGACAGATTCGTCGGGTTGATGCGCTCGCGGTCATTCACCGACGCGCGGAAGAACAGGTTGTTCGCCTCGCTGATCCGCTGGTCCACGCGCACGTTCCATTGGTCATCATCCTGCCGCACATTCTTCAAGTTCACGTAGTTGCGGCCAGCCACCCCGGTCAGGTTCGGCTGAGGATAGAACTGCTGGGCGATAATCGCTGCCGCGTTGTTGATCCGGTTCGTCGGAATTACATTTCCCGGAAACGGATCCCGAATCAGCTGGCTCGGGTTGGCCGGATTCGTCCGCGTCGAGAACGGATCGAACACCTGCGGCCCGCCCGCCAGATTGCCGCTTAACTGCGCCGGCGTCGGCACCAGCGACGTCGGAGGCGTCAGGCCCCGCCGCTCCCGATAGCTCTCCGCCGCAAAGAAGAAGAACGTCTTGTTGCGGCCGTCGTAAAGCTTGGGCACCCACACGGGTCCGCCGAACGTCCCGCCGTACTGATTTTGCTTGAAGGTTCCCCGCGCCGGCGCGAACGGATTTCGCGCATCCAGTTTGTCGTTCCGCAGATACTCGTAGCCCACTCCATGAAACTGATTCGTGCCGGAGCGGAACTGCACGTTGATATTGGCCCCCGCCGCTTTACCGAACTCGGCCGACATGATGTGCGTCTGGATCTTGAACTCCTGGATCGCATCCACCGAGGGCGATACCGAAAAGCTGTTGAAGAAGCCTTCGTTGTTGTCCGCGCCGTCCAGCGTGAAGTTGTTGTTCTGCGGACGTCCGCCATTCACCGTTGGCGAAATGCCGCTCAGGTTGTTCGATAGCCCCGTGTTGCCCGGTTGGATCGACGTCGTCCCCGGCACCAGCAGAATCAACTGCGTGAACTGCCGGCCGTTCAGCGGCATGTTCACGATCTTCTCGCTGCCGATCGTCGTCCCCACCGTCGCGTTGCTCGTGTTCAGCAGCGGCGCTTCGGCTGTCACTTCCACCGTGTCCTTCTGTGCGCCCACTTGCAGGTCCACATCCACCTGAATCTGGCTGCTTACCGGCAGTCGCAAGCCGGAACGCACCTGCTTCCGAAAGCCGGGCGCTTCCACCGTCAGCGTGTAGGGGCCGGGTGGCAGCGAGGGCAGCACGTAGTCGCCTCGTTCGTTGGTTTGGGTGCCGCGCGCCACATTGGTATCGACGTTAGTCACCGCCACCGTCGCGCGCGGTACGCCGGCGCCGCTCGGATCGTTGATGCGGCCAGAGATCGTGCCGAAGCTGGTTTGCGCCCAACCGCTGGCGGCGAGCAGGGAAAGTGCGAACAGTGCACGGAGGAAAGTCATCGCGGGAGAACCTCGTTCCTGGCGTACACAATATCGATCAAGCGGCACGCTGTCAAGGCAAATCCCGCCTGGCGAAACGATTTTATCGCTGAAATGTTTGATCGATAATTGGGTGACTACTTGCGCCAGAAGTCGGCTAGGTTCAGCCGGTGGAACCGCGGAATTACCTTGCGGGCTACTTGCGCCGCTCGCTCTCCGTTCCGTGCTTCCAATAGCTTGGCGATCAGCCCATGCCAGGCCACGCTGCGCCGGTAGCTCTCCGGCGACACCGCCTGCGTACTCAGGACACCGTGGGCAAAGATCGGCATGCACACGTTTACCAATTGCTTCTCGAGCGATCGATTTGGCTGCGCCCGCCAGATCACGGCATGGAAGTCGATGTCCGCCGCCCAATGCTCTCGATAGTTATTTCGGCTCGCCGCCTTCGCCATCCTCCGCAGCGCGCTCTCTAACTCCTCCCGCGGAGCCGCGGTCCAATGGGCCGCTGCCAGGCGACATGCCTCCGGTTCCAACAGCAATCGCACCTGATACAGATCGGCCAACTCGTCTTCGCTCAACTCGGTGAGCTTCCAGTTGCGTCCGCTCTTCCGGATAAAGCCGCGGTACTCGAGTTCCAGCAACGCCTCACGCACCGAGCTCTGCGACAACCCTAAGCGTTGCGAGAGGGGCAACTGCGGAATCTCCTGGCCCGCCGAGAACTCACCCGCCAAGATCGCGTCTTGAATCACATTCGCAGCCCGCAGCCGGATCGGCCCTGCGTCCTGCTCCTTCAAAGATCGTTTCATCCTCCCCGATGCTAATCGATCTTGCCTCGTCTCGCGCCGGTGCCCCCCTCGCCGCCCAGGCTCGCCGGCGGATCTGTCAGCACCCAGCGGGGCCGGCGTGGCGGCGTCAGGGGAATTCCGACAGGAAGAATCCACAGCTTCCACCGCTCGTCGAACTTTGCCTGCACCTCCGCGCAGCCGATGCGCTTCAAGTCCACCGAGACGCTCCCGAACCCGCGCCCGTCGGCGACTTCGAGCCGATAGTCCACCCGGTCGAGATCATCAAACGTGAAGTTCCCGTCCGCGTCCGGCAATTGCAGGCGGTCGCCCGTCGGCCCGGCCAGTCGCATCTGTACGGCGTCGTTCAGCTCCTTCGGCGCCAATTTTCCATAAATCTTCACCGGCGCTCTGCCGATTCTCGCGGCCCGCAGGTCCCGGAGCGCCGGCCTGGCCCGCGCCTGATCTGCGGCCGTCGTCAATCGCCGCGTCGCCCCGCACGCATGGCTGTGGTATTCGCTCGCCTCCAGAGCCGCCTCCACCAGATACGTCTGCCCCTCCTCAAACCGATACCCGCAACTTGTCCCCGAGGTGTAGACCTCACTCACCCGCGGACCCCACAGCACCTCGCTCACCGCGAATCGCACCCGCTGCCGGTGACGATAGCGTGCCCGGACCTCCTCGTCGTTCCGCCCCTCCTGCAACTGTTGCCGCTCTGCCGGCGTCATCTCCGCGCTCCAACGCTCCAGAATCCACCGCCGCTCCCGCGACGGCGGCCCTTTCTCTTGTCGAGCGAGCTCGGCCCGGCTTGGCCAGATCTCCACCACCCGCCCCACAAAGAATCCGTCGGTTCCCTTCAGGTGGCCCAGGCGTGCGCACAGCGGGTTCGGCAAGCAGAAGCAGCCCGCCGCCGGCGCGGCCAGGGCCATCATCCCGAGCAAAAAACGCCCCATTCTCATCAGCCATTCCAGACACCACCCCGCTCCCCCCTGTTCCCGCCCCACCAATGGTCAAATAAACGGCATGGAATCTCGTCCCTTCGGTCGCACCCAGCGGGAAGTGCCCATCGTGGGGCAGGGCACCTGGTACAGTCCTCAGGACCGCCGGGAAGACGCTGTCCGCGCCCTCCAAATCGGCCTGGATCTCGGGATGACCCACCTCGACACCGCCGAAATGTATCTCTCCGGCCGCGCCGAAGAGTGGGTCGCCGAAGCCATCGACGGCCAACGCGATCAGGTCTTCCTCGTCTCCAAGGTCCTGCCGGACCACGCCTCCCGCCGCGGCACCATCGCCGCCTGCGAAGCCTCGCTGCGCCGCCTCCAAACGGACCATCTCGATTGCTACCTGCTGCACTGGCGCGGACGCTACCCCCTGGCCGAAACCGTCGAAGCCTTTCATCAGTTGCAGCGCGCCGGCAAGATCCTCTCCTGGGGCGTCAGCAACTTCGATGTCGATGACCTGGACGAAGTGGCCGCGCTCGATGTCCCCGCCTGCAATCAGGTCCTCTATTACCCGCAGGAGCGCGCCATCGAACACGCGGTCCTCCCGTGGTGCACCGCGCACGCATCGGCGCTGGTCGCCTATAGTTCCTACGGCCACGGCGACTTCCCCGCGCCTCACACCCGCGGCGGCCGCGCCTTGGCCGCCGTCGCCGAAGAGCTTGGCGCCACTCCCCGCCAAGTCGCTCTCCGTTTCCTGCTCCGCTGGCCGGGCTCCTTCGTCATCCCCAAATCCTGCCACCCCGCTCACCTCGCCGAGAATGCGGCGGCCGCCGATCTCACCCTCTCCGCCGAGCAGATCGCCCGGCTGGAACAGGCCTTCCCCCGCGGCGCTCGCCCCGCCTACCTGCCCATGCTCTGAAGCCTACAGTCCCAGCGAGATGTACTTCATCTCCACGTACTCCTCGATGCCGTGGGCGGACCCCTCGCGTCCCAATCCGGACTCCTTCCATCCCCCGAACGGCGCCACTTCCGTCGTAATCAGTCCCTCATTCACGCCCACCATCCCGTACTCCAACGCCTCCGCCACGCGAAACGCCCGCGCCAGATCCCGCGTGTAGAAGTAGCCCGCCAGGCCGTATTCGGTTCCATTCGCCAGCGACACCGCCTCGCTCTCGCTCTCGAACCGGAACAGCGGGGCCAACGGTCCAAACGTCTCTTCGTTCGCCAGCCGCATCCCGGCCGTCGCGCCAGTCAACACCGTCGGCTCAAAGAACGTTCCACCCAACGCATGGCGCTTCCCACCCACCAGCACCTGCGCGCCTTTCGCTTGCGCATCCTCCAGATGCGCCTCCACCTTCGCCAAGGCCCGCTCATCGATCAGCGGACCATTCTCCACGCCCGCCTCAAACCCATTCCCCACCCGCAGCCGGCTGACCGTTTCGGCCAGCCGCGCCGCAAACGCCTCGTAGATGCCCGCCTGCACCAGCACCCGATTGCTGCATACGCACGTCTGCCCCGAGTTGCGAAACTTCGCCTGCACCGCGCCCGTCACGGCCCGCTCCAGGTCCGCATCATCGAACACGATGAACGGCGCGTTGCCGCCCAACTCCATCGACACCTTCTTCACGGTGGCCGCGCACTGCGCCAGCAGCAGCTTCCCCACCGCCGTCGACCCGGTGAAGGTCAACTTCCGCACCTTCGGGTTCCGTGTCATCTCCCCGCCGATCGCCGCCGCGTCTCCCGTCACCACATTCACCACGCCCGGCGGAATTCCGGCTTCGTCGCACAATGCTGCCCAGGCCAGGCCCGAGAGCGGCGTCTGCGGCGCCGGCTTGATCACGATCGTGCAGCCGGCGGCCAGGGCCGGCGCCAGTTTCCGCGCAATCATCGAGGAAGGGAAGTTCCACGGCGTAATCGCCGCCACCACGCCCACCGGTTCCCGCGTCACCAGCACGCGCCGGTTCGGCCACGGCGAAGGCAGAATCTCTCCCTTCACGCGCCGCGCTTCTTCGGCAAACCACTGGACGTAAGCCGCGGAGAAGTCCACCTCTCCTCGCGCCTCCGCCAAGGGTTTCCCCTGCTCGGCCGTCAGGATCCGCGCCAAGTCTTCGCGATGCTCCGCAATTAAGGCTGCCAGCCGCCGCAGCAGGATCGCGCGCTCTGCCGCGGTCTTCGCGCGCCAGGCCGGAAACGCTGTCGCCGCCGCCTCAATCGCCGCTGTCGTTTCCGCTGCCCCCGCCCGTGGCACCGTCGCCAGCCTCTCCCCCGTCGCCGGATCCCGTACCTCGTCCGTCGTACCCAACTCCACCCACTCCGCTCCCACCCGCAGCCGCGTCACCAGCCACCGCCGATCCTGCAAACCGTCTAACGGATTCATCCTTCTATTCTCCCTTCCACCCTGCCCGATCCAACGCTTGCGCAAACTGAACCGCTAGCCGAAACGGCGCCCCCACTTCTTTGCTAACGGTTCTGCTGCACCATTTCGAACTCTTCGTGCGCCGGCACCGACGAACTCGAGGCTTCCTTTTCATGCACGGGCGCGACGCTGAACGCGTAGTCCTGCTGCCGCAGCCGCCGAGTTTTTAACCAGAAGGCGCAAGTGAAGCTTGGCCAAATGGCGATGTTCCTTCCTTGCGCATCCTGGTACCAGCTTCGGCAGCCGGTGGCGAACACGGTGCCTCTCATCTTTTCGTGAATACCGCGATTGAATTCGGCCTGCGCCTGCGGCTTTGCTTCCATGGCGGTGAAGCCGCGCCGGCGCATGAATTCCAGGCTTTTCACGATGTGATGCGCTTGGGCCTCCATCATGAAAACGTTGGAATTGTTCGCTACCCTGCTGTTCGGACCGGCGAGGAAAAAGAGGTTTGGGAAACCTGCCACACTGGCTCCCATAAGGGCCTCTGCGCTGTCCCGCCAAACGTCGTTGAGCACCAGGCCGCCGGCTCCGACGAAGCGGACCGGTGAGAGCAACTCCGAGGTCCGGAAGCCGGTGGCGTACACGATCGCGTCGACCGGCCTCTCGATTCCATCCACGGTCAAGATTCCCTTTTCGCGAATTTCAGCGATCCCATCGGCGACGAGTTCGACGTTGGGACGGCACAGCGCGGGCAGGTAGTCGTTCGAGAGCAGCACCCGCTTGCAGCCAATGTGATACTTCGGCGTGAGCTTCTCGCGCAGTACCGGATCGGGCACGCTGCGCTGCAGATAACGCCGCGCCCAGCCATCGAACACTTTCATGAAGGCGGGCTTCACCGCATAGCCAAGCCCCAACATCTCTTGCTGCCAATAGAGAAAGCTACGGAATGCGCGCATCGCCCCAGGCAGTTTCTCGAAGAGGGAAATCTCCCAGCCGCGCATCGGACGATCCAGCTTAGGCAGAATCCAGGAGGGGTTGCGCTGGAAGACATGTAACTGGTCGACGAGCGGGGCGATTTGCGGCACTACTTGAATTGCACTGGCGCCGGTGCCGATCACCGCGACGCGCTTACCTTTCAATGCGAAGGAATGATCCCACTCCGCCGTGTGGAACGCCGGACCGGCAAAGCGCTCCAGACCGGGAATGCGCGGCATGGCGGGACGGCTCAAGGCTCCCATTGCCGGTACAACGGCACGCGCCCGGATTTCTTCCCCGCCGTTTAGGTGGACGCGCCAAACGTGCGCGTCTTCATCGAAGATCGCCTCGCGCAACTCCGTCCGGAACCGAATGAAGGGGCGCAGGTTGAAGTCTTCCACGCATTGCCGCATATAGTCCCAGATTTCCGCCTGTTGCGCGTACATGCGCGACCAGTGCGGATTCAAGGCAAACGAGAAGGAATAGAGATGCGAAGGGATATCGCAGGCGCAGCCCGGATACGTATTGGCGCGCCAGGTGCCCCCCACTTCTTCGGCGCGCTCCACCATCAGGCAGGAAAATCCCGCCCTCCTAAGTCGAACCGCCATCGACAGTCCTGCAAATCCCGCGCCGATGATCAGGACGTCCACCTCCGCCGCGGTTCCACCTGCCTTCTTCATATTCCTCTCCTTCCTTCGTCTCAAAAGGCCAATGCCTGGCAGTCCACCGAAAACTTGTCCAGCGATTCTTCGCGGACCTGCATGCCTAAGCCGGGTGCGCGCAACGCGCCGGCCACGCCGCCCAGGCCGAAGCGCAGGGCCGGCTCGGTGAGATCCTCGCGCAGCAATAAACGCGAATAGGACCCTTCCGCGTGCAGCGTGTCGTCCAAACACATCAGCAGGCGCCGTGCTGCCGCCGACAGAATCCCGGTCTCGCCCACTTGGCAGCCGAGTTGGAAACGCAGCCCGTGGGCGCGCGCCATCTCCGCCAGGCGCAGTGTGTTGAGAAGGCCGCCGCATTTGGACAGGCGCAGGTTAAAGATCTGGCAAGCCCGGTTCTGGATCAGCCTCTCCCCGTCTTCGAGCGTGGTGAGGGACTCGTCAACGCAGACCGGAATCGGACTTCGCCGCGCGACATAGCTCAGCCCGTCGATTTCGCGCGGAGCGGTGGGCTCTTCGACGGACGAAACCTCGAACTCGCGCATCTGGTGAATGCGCTTTAGGGCCAGCTCCGGCGTCCATACTCCGTTTGCATCGATGCGCAGGTCGACGTTGTTTCCCACCGCGCGGCGCACCACCGCCACCCGTTCCACATCGTCGTCATCGGCACCCACTTTGACTTTCACCGCCCGGAAACCGAAGACGCGAGCCGCTACCGCCAGATACCTCAACTTCTTCAACGAGACCGACGGCAGGACGGCACTATAGCGCACCTGCCCCCGTCGCGCCGGCCCGATTAGGGCGTGGACATCGGTTTGGAAGTGGAGCGCCGCCGCATCGATCACCGCGAGCTCAAAGACGCACCGCACCGCGCCGCTCAGCGGGCAATGTTCGAGAAAATCTTTCACGTCCTCCAAGGAAGAGAAACTTCGCCCCAAAAGGGCGATGGTGATATAGCCGGCGAGCGTCCCCTTTACTGTGTCCACAGTCTCGCCCGTCACATACTCGCGGGGTACGCATTCTCCGTAGCCCGCGATGCCATCTTCGAGCTTGAGTTTGAGCACCACATTCTCGGTGAAGCTGCGTGCGGCGCTGGCGTGTTTGAACTCCCCGCGAAACGGAAGCCGCACCTGATGAATCTCCGCTGCGATGATCTTCATCGCGCGCTCACCAGCGTGCCGGCGCCCAGCGCCAGCCCCGCTTCGAGGCTCAGCGGCTCGATGCCGAATACCGATTGCGTCGAGGATTCCCTGCAGACACTGCCTTCCCGCAGAGAACGTACTTCGGTGGAAGTAACTGCCGGAACGCTGACGACGCGCTCCAGCAACATCCCCGCCCCGAGAGCCAAGCCATAGGGTAGGCGCCGTTTCTTGGGCTGCCGCCGCAGGCTCTTCGCGAGAGTGTCCACTAGGCTCTCGAAGTCCATCGCGGTCGGGCCACCCAGCTCAAGCGTTTCGTTGAACAAGTCGTCGCGCTCCAGGGCGGCCACCAGGCATTGCGCCACGTCGCCGATAAAAATCGGTTGAACTTGGCCGGCCCCGCTGATCACCGGCACCGGCGACTCCTCGAGAATTCTCTGTGTCAGACGCGCCATGAGCTTACTATCCCGATGTCCAACCAGGCGGCCGTAAATCAACGAGGGCCGCAGAATCACATACGCCATGCCGATCTCGCGAACGATACTTTCGGCTTCC
>JBGAHE010000080.1:0-34054 GCA_044226365.1 Bryobacteraceae bacterium | reverse complement strand
GCGAGGCCACCGATGGAGTAGCCGTTCTGCTTGGTGAGGTTCAGTTCGGAGATCTTTTCGTCGAGCGGGCAGCCGGCCAGCAGGACGTTAAAGGGCGAACTCTTGAAATTGCCGTCCTTATCCTTGAGGCCGGTGGAGCAACTGTCTTTGCCCTGGTTGTGGCACTTGATGCAGTAGTTGGCCTGATCGAGGGCGCCGGCGAGGTTGGCGCCGGGGTCGGTGAGGTGGAAGCCTTCGCGGTGCCGCCACTCGTGCTTGGGGAACGCCATGCGTTCGACGCCGTCGATGACGACGGTCTGGACCGGGACGAGGTGGTTCGGGTCGAGTTTGTGGGGGACTTTGAAAAGGACGCCGCCGCGATGCTTTTCCCGTCCGGCGGGCGTGAGGCAGGCCCAGGCGGCGTACTTCGCGGCCAGTTCGATATGCGGCTTGTGGTCTTCTTCGGCTTCGAGCCAACGGGAGACGTAGTGCTCGAAGTTCGCTTCGGTGAGGGGGTCGTTGAAGAGGGCTTCGAGCTCGTCATGGAGGACGTGGCCGTTGATGGCCATGGCCTTTTCGGGCGTCATGCCACTGACGGCTTTTTTGGTGATGAACTTGCGTTTAAAGGCATTGAAAGGCGCCAAGGCATGGTGCTTGGCCTGGAGGTCCTTCACCTGAGCCTCAATGTGGAAGAGCTGGCCGATGAAGTCTTCGACGTGGGGGGCCAGATCGACGAGAAACTCGCCGTTCTTTTTGCGATCGAAGCCGCCGGCAGCGCGGCCTTCCATCAGGGTGTTGAAGAGGGCGACGTCGGCCGCCTTCAGGTGTTCGAGAAACAGCGAGTCCAACCGGACGAGCGCGTCACGGTTGTAAAGGTCGTGAAAGTGGAAACCAAAGGCCAGTTGGAGGGATTCAGCGCAAGTAGACATTTCTAGTAGTTCGAACGCACGCAGTTCGGGCTCGGAGCACAGGCGTGTATGTAATTAGTGTAAGCGATTCGGGCGGAAGCTTGCGTGGGCGGGCCGATGGCAAAGACGAGGCGAATGCCGAGCTACAAGGTCGAGTGAGTCCAATGAATTAACGCTCGATTTGGACGGAGCGAGCTTAGAGTGGGGCCATGCGTATCCTAATGACCCTGTTGGTCCCCGTGGTGCTGTTGGCCCAAGGGGAGGGCGACCCGAACCGGTGTAAGGACGTTCCGTCGCACCTGTTTCTGAAGTCCGCCTTGACGGCGATCGTGAATCAGGGAACTAACGGTGGTTTGGGGTTTCAGATGTGGGCGACGGTGGTGAACCGCGATGGCGAGGTGTGCGCGGTGGCGTTCAGTGGGAAGGATCGCGGCGCGCAGTGGCCAGGCAGCCGCGTGATTTCGGCTCAGAAGGCGAACACGGCGAACGCGTTCAGCGTGCCGGGCTTTGCGTTGTCGTCGGCAAATCTGCACGCGGCGACACAGAACGGCGGAACCTTATATGGCTTGGCGACGAGCAATCCGGTCTCGCCGCAAGCGGCCTATGGGGGTGATGCTCAATACTACGGCCTGGTGAATGATCCGATGGTGGGGCAGAAGGTGGGCGGCATCAATGTATTTGGGGGCGGGCTGGCGCTTTACCGGTCCGATGGGACGCTGGTGGGCGGGATCGGCGTTTCGGGGGACACGGCGTGCACGGACCATATCATCGCGTGGCGCGTGCGGGACCGGCTGAATTACGACTACGTGCCGGCCGGTCCGGCGGGCGCGGGCAGGGACAACATCATCCACGATTTGAATGGGACGGGGGCGAGCCCGAGCGGGTTCGGCCATCCGGTATGCGACGCGGGCGCGGCCGGGATCGCGACGAATCTGCCGTCGACCAATCCGGTGGGCGTGGTAACGAACTAGCGAGGCTGGCGGGTTGACGTGATATCGTCAACCCGAAGGAGCCTTCATTGAAGCTGTTGCGCTTTCAGTCCGGCGGAGAGATTCACGCTGGCGTGGTTACTGCCGCGGGCGTTGCGCCCGTCACCGAGATCAACGCCAAACATGGGACGAGCGTGCCCAACGACCTGCTCGCGATGATTCAGGCCGGGACGGCGCATCAGTTGAACGCGGAGGGCGTGGCGACGCTGCCCTTCACGGAAGTGACGCCGCTGCTTCCCTACCCCGTGCCGCCGAAGATCTGGTGCATCGGGCTGAACTACAAGACGCACGCCGTGGACATCAACGCCGTGCAGCCGGATGAGCCGGGCAGCTTTATGAAGCCGGCGGCGTGCCTGTTCGAGCCGGGGGGCGAGATTGAACTGCCGCCGCTCGAGGTGTCGAACGAAGTGGACGCCGAGGGGGAACTCGCGGTGATCATCGGGCGCGACTGCCGCTATCTCGAAACCGGCGACGTGGAGGGCGTGATTTTCGGCTACACGACGACGCTCGATCTGACGGCGCTCGACGTATTGCGGAAGAATCCACGGTACCTGACGCGAGCCAAGAGCTTCGATACGTTCTTCAGCTTCGGGCCGGTGATTGTGACGCGCGATGAAATCCGCGACGTGAACGCGCTGGTGGTGAATACGGAACATAACGGCAGCGTCTTTTCGAGCGACGTGGTGGCGAACATGCACACGCGGCCTTACGAACTGGTGCGGTTCCACAGCGATTACATGACGCTGCATCCGGGCGACCTTATCTCGACGGGGTGTCCGAAGGGGGCGCGAATTCAGCCGGGCGACCGGGTGGCGGGGCGCATCGATGGCGTGGGAACGATCACGGCAACGGTGGCATCAAAACGTCGCGAGCGGCGCACTTGGTTGGGGTAAAGCGGTAGACTGGTTGTTAGATGAAGCGCTTTATCTTTTGGGATTATCCCCGTGCGAGTTTTCCCTACGACATCATGGTGGCGCTGATTCTGGCATTCATCTTTCTCGCCCCCGCCGAGATCTTCGGCGATCGCCCGAAGGCGAGCTCGGTGGCGAAGCTTTCGAGCGATCTCTACTTCATCGGCCCGCAGGAAATGAAGAATAAGGCCGACGCGGAACGGCTGCAGGCGGCGGCCGAGTTGATCCGCAAGCGTTTCCGGGAAAACGTGACGGTGCTGAAGGTAGAGCCGCAGGTGGGCTCGGAATCCGAAGTCGAAGGATTCATCGCGTACACCAAGCGATAAGCTGAGGCGTCTATCCGACTGTGAAGAATCTGCTTTTCATTTCGACACTGGCCTGGGCAGGCCTGAGCGAAGGGGCGACTCTCGACTCCACGCTGGCTAAAATGAACGCCAATTCCCAAAGCTTTACGGGGATGACGGCGACCCTGAAGCGCACGCAGCATACGGCCATCATCAACGACGACGCGAAAGAAGCCGGCAACATCTCGATGAAGCAGACCAAGGGCAAAGTGGCGGTGCTAATCGACTTCAAGGAGCCGGAGGCGCGTTCGTTCTCCTACCGCGACAAGCGCGTGGAGATCTACCTGCCCAAGATCAATACGCTGCAGATCTATGACACCGGCAAGTACGATACGGCGCTGACGCAGGGGCTGCTGATCGGCTTCGGCACGTCCAGTAAGGAACTCTCGGCCAACTACGACATTAAGTGGGTGGGCGATGAGAAGCTGGGCGCGCATCTGGAACTGACGCCGAAACTGGCGTCCACGCGCGAGCACATCAAGCGAATCGAAATGTGGCTGGACAATGGCGATGGCTATCCGCGGCAGGTGAAGATTCATCAGCCGTCGAATGACTACATGCTGATCCAGTACAGCGATCTGCAAATCAACCCGAGCCTGACCGATGAGCAGGTGCGGGTGAAAGCGCCGAAGAACGCCAAGAAAGAGTACCCTCTCAAGTAGCGGAGTGAAACCGGACCGGCTTAGCTTTATCGACTGGACCCGCGGCTTGGGCGCTACGATCATGCTGCAGGGTCATGCGTTCCACAGCTTTACCCACCCTTCGCTGCGGGAATCTCCGGCTTTTATCTATTCGCAGTTTGTCGGCGGCATGCCGCCCGCCATCTTCCTGTTTCTGACGGGGGTGACGCTGGCGTTTCTGATGGATTCGCTCGAGCGGAAGGGTCTGACGGCAGCCCAGCGCATCGTGGGCGCGCTGAAGCGTTCCCGGTATTTGTTTTTGCTGGCGTTTGGCTTTCGCATTCAGATGTTCCTATTCGGCTGGCCGCGACCATGGGAGGACATCTTCCGCGTGGACGTGCTGAACTGCATGGGTTTCTCGGTGGCGGTGCTTTCGGTGATGGCCGTCTTTCCCACGGCGGAGCGGGCGCGGCTTTCCGCAGCGCTTGGCGCGGCAATTGCCGTCGCCTCACCGTTGGTGGCGCGGCTGGACTTCTCCGGGCTGCCGTCGATCGTGCAGCATTACCTGGCCCCCGATGGAGTGCTCTTTGGCTTCTTTCCGTGGGCGGCGTTTTTGGCATTTGGACTCGCGGTGGGGTCGGCCATCCGGCTGACGCCGGCGGAGAATTTGAACCGGCTGCTGCAATGGATCGCGGTGATCGGCTTCGTGGGGATCTACGTGAGCCAATATGCGTCGAACCTGCCGTTTTCGCTGTATGAGAAGAGCGACTTCTGGATCGACAGTCCGTGGCTGATCTTCATCAAGACAGGCATCTGCTTCCTGCTACTGGCCCTGGGCTTCATCTGGACCAGCTACATCGCCAAGCCCGGCTGGAGTTGGATCCGGCAATTGGGCACCACGTCCCTGCTGGTTTACTGGGTGCACGTGGAACTGGTTTACGGCCGCTGGTTCTGGTATTGGAAGGAGAACCTGACGATTGGGCAGGCGAGCGTGATGGCGGTCCTGGTGATCATCTCGATGGTGGCTTTGTCCTACACGCGGACTAACTGGGAACGGCTGAAGCCGAGTTGGGTGCCGGCGTTCGGTAGCCGGCTTTAGCCGACGGCTCTTCTCCACCAAAACTTCCATAGCCGGCTGAGGAGGCCGCAGGCCAGAATCAGGCCGAGCATGAGCCCCCACTCGCCGCCGACGGAAACGATGTTCATCAGCCACCAACGACGCTCGGCGTTGACGAGCAGCGCGCGGCGCGGTTCGTCAGGCTGATACTCGACGTGGACGGTCTTCCCTTCCTTCAGGTCGACACTGTTGGCGTCGACACGGTCCACGGCGACCACGGGTCCTGGCCAGTTCTTTGGCTGAAACTCGATTCCGACGATGTAGTGGGGCAGCAAGGCATCGGTGCCGGTGGTTTCGCTGGACTCACCGACGGTTTCGACCAGTCGCAGGGCGACGACTTTACCTTCGGCTTCGGCGAGATCGCCGGTGGGGCGTTCGTCAGAGAGGGGCGTGAGCCAATAGACCATCGCCAGCAGGAAGCAGAGGCCGCTCGCCCACCAGAAGATCCTGGCACGCTTGGCGGCGAGCCACGCGCACACGATGGCGGGCAGCAGCGTGAGAGCGAACTGCGGGGCGGGAGCCGTGCTCTCAAAGAACGCATAGAAGAGGCTGGCCGTGGTGACGTCCGCCAAGCGAACTTGCGGATTGAGCGGCCAGCCCTGAAAGCTGCCCTCACCCCGCACCCGTACGGGAACTTGCTCACCGACGCGGTGACGGTCGTACACGTAGCCGGGGACGCGAAGACGATCGACGCCGATGGAGCCGGGATTCGCGCCGCGCTCGATCATGGTGCGCCGCATCCTGGCGAATTGGTTGACGTCCGAGGCGACGCCGATTTCGTAGGTGCGATGCCAGTCGGCGTGGTCGAAGGAGATCTTTTCGTACTTGCCGACAATGGTGGCCGTGCTGGCGACGCCGGCCGTATCGAGCCAGAGGCTGAGCGCCAGAGCGAGGCCGAGGATCGCGACGATGATCCCCAGGAACAGGAAGCCGAAAATTAACCCGACAATTCGACCGAAGGCTTGGAACATGAGTCTCCTCTCTACTAAACACGGAAAACCGGGGGCATAATGGTTCGGTGGAAGCTCACCAGGTAACGCAATTACTAGAACGCTCCCGGCAGGGCGATCAAAACGCCGTGAATCTGCTGGTGCCGCTGGTGTACGACGAACTGCGCCGGCTCGCCCATTCCTACCTGCGGGGACAGCAGCAGACGATTCAAGCGACGGCGCTGGTGAACGAGGCCTACATCAAACTGATTGAAGGCCGCGAGCAGACGATCAACAACCGGGCGCATTTCTTTGCGTTAGCCGCGCGGGTGATGCGACAGATCATTGTGGATTACGCCCGGACCAAGAGTGCGCAAAAGCGCGGCGCGGGCGTGGCGAACCTGGAGTTGAAGGAGGAGATTCTTTCGCTCGATCAGGACTCCGAGCAGGTGCTGGCGATCCATGAAGCGCTGGACCGGCTGGCGGCGCACGACGCGCGCAAGGCGCAGTTGATCGAGATGCGGTTCTTCGGCGGGATGACGGCCGAGGAGTGCGCCGAGAGCGTAAGTGATCTCACGGCGGCGCAGGTCTATCGGGAGTTGCGGCTGGCGCAAGCCTGGCTGGCCCAGGAGTTGGCGAGCTGAACGCCGAAGTCGAACGAATTTTCTTTGAGGTGGCGGATCTGCCACCGGCGGAACGCGAACGTTACTACAACCAGCATGCCGTGACAGCGGACACGCGGACGGCGGTGGAGCGGCTGGTGAAGTTCGATCGCGGGTCGGACAAGGTGATCGGCGAGCCGCTGGCCAATATCGCCGCCAAGATCGAGCGCAATGTGCCGGCGACGGCGGCGTCGCATGCGGGCCCGTACAAGCTGCTGCGAGAGATCGGGCGGGGCGGGATGGGCGCGGTGTACGAAGCCGAACGCGCCGACGGGGCGTATCGGGGGCGGGTGGCGATCAAGTTTGTGTCGCGCGCGGTCCGCAGCGATTTCGTGGTGGACCGGTTTCTGCGCGAGCGACAGATTCTGGCCGATCTCGACCATGCGAACATCTGCCGGCTGATGGACGCGGGCACCACCGCGGACGGTTCTCCGTATCTGGTGATGCAGTTGATCGAGGGGCAATCGATCGACGAGTGGAGCAAGTCGCGCACGCCGCACGAGATCTGCGCGCTGTTCCGCCAAGTGTGCGAGGCGGTGCACCACGCGCACATGAAGAACGTGGTGCATCGCGACCTGAAGCCGGGCAACATCCTGGTGAGTGCCGAGGGACAGCCAAAGCTGTTGGATTTCGGCATCGCGAAGCTGCTGGACGGGGCACCGGTGGATCTGCAAAATACGATTCGCGCGATGACGCCCGACTATGCGAGCCCGGAGCAAATCGCGGGGCAACCGGTGACGGCCGCCTCCGACATCTACGGCTTGGGATGCGTGCTGTATCAGTTGCTGACGGGCAAGACGCCGGCACGCTCGACGACGCAGCCGATGCCCACGGTGGCGTCCAAGGTGAATCAGAAGCTCGATGCGAAGCTGGACGCGATCCTGCAACGCGCGATGCAGCCGGATCCGCGGCAACGCTATGGGTCGGCGCGCGAGTTTGGCGACGAGATCGGCCGCTGGCTGACGGCGCCGCCTCCGCCGCCGTCGCCGAGCCGGGCTGTGCCGGTGCTGGTCGGAGCCGCGGTGATCCTGGGGTTAACCGCGGGTTGGGGATGGTGGCGGGCGACGACTGCGTCGGCGCGCCTCGCGACCGTGGAACGCGCGCTGCGTGAAGCGAATCTGTCGGCGCCGGCGTCGGCGTTGCGCCAACAGTGGGCCACCTTCGAAGCGAATCAGGTGGACGATCCACTAACGGCGCTGAGTATCGCGCGCGGCTTGCGGCGGGCGGGCGATCCGCAGACGGCAATGGCAGTGGCAGGCAAGATCGCCGGCGAAGATTCGTTGGTGGAACTGGAGAAGGCAACGCTCGCCAGCGAGATCGACCTCGACGGCGGGCGTTTGGATGAAGCGGCAGCCAAGGCGCGCCGTGCGTTGCAGTTGGCGGGCGAGGTGAGTAGTCGCGAGCCGGTGACGGCGGCGGAAGCGGCGACCCAAGCAGCGATCGCCGAGCAGCAACTGGGCCGGATGGCGGAGGCCCGCGCGGCGATCGAAAAGGCTTTGGCTTGGCTGCCGCAGGATCCGAAGGCGACGCGGGCGCGGGCGGTGGCACTGGACCGGCAGTCGCAAATTCTGGAAGACGCGGGCGATCTGACCCAGGCGCTCAAGGTCGCCGAGGCGGCGGCCAAGCTGGAACCGAAGCAGGCAGCGTATCGGCGTCGCGTGGGTGAGGTGTTGGAAGCATCAGGCGAACGGGAGCGGGCGCGCAGGATTTACGACGAAGTCTACGCCGAGACAAAGGACGCGCCGGTTTCGGCGGACGTGTTGCTGGGGCGGATGCGTTATGCGGGCGCGTTGCGGTGGCTGGGCCGGAATGCGGAGGCGGAGCAGGTGCTGGAGGGGGCGGCCCAGGCGGCAAGGTCGCTGGCGACTGGCGGCGACCGGCGGGTACGTCTGGCGCTGGGCCGGATCCTGGCCGCCAAGGGCGATCATGGGCCGGCGGATGCGCGGTTCCTGCAATTACTCGGCGACAGTCCCCATGACGCGGAAGTGCTGCGCGAGTTTGCGGCAAATCGGCTGTCGATGATCCGGAGCATGCCGGCGGCGCAGGCGGCGCCCTTGTGTGGCGATGTGCTGACACGGCTGACGGGCACACCACATCCGGCGGTGGCCGTGTTGCTGCGGCAGTTACAAATCTCCTGCGGCGAAAAGCGCTAGCGCGTGCCGCGAGGCTTCACGATGTGGTGGGTGACGTATTCGGTGTGGATCGGCACCTGGGACTTGAAGCGGCTGCGAATCACGACCTGGTAGTAATCCGGCAGGGCGCCGCCCGCACCGCGCAGGCGAGCGAGCATCTGGCCGAGCAACGCGGGCGTGGTGAGATACTCCGCCGCAGCCCAGGTCCCTTCGGTGGAAGTGGAAGCGAGCACCAGCACATCGCCCCAGTTGGAAAGCGCCTTGACGCGGGTGATGACGGAGTAGTCTTCGGGGATGTCTTCGACATCGGGCGCCGAAGGCTTCTGATAGCGGGCGAGCTCACCGTTTTGAGGACGGCGATTCTGCACGGCGCCCTGCTCCACGACGAAGTCCTGTTCGACCGGCAGATCAGGCAACTGACGGTTGAACTTGGCGGGGCCGAGGAAGATCAGGTTGCTCGCGTGGACGTCCTCCCAGGAGAGCGACGTGCTGCGCTTGAGGACGAGATCCTTGGAGGGCCCGAGAGCGAGGGCGAGCCGAAAGGCGGCAGCCGCTTCGCCGAAGGGGGTCCAACGGTAGGTGGGCGTGGGAGGCGTCGGCGACTTCAGCACGCGGCTGAGTTCGGCGAGGGGAATCTCGGTGGCGGCTTCGGGCCAGTTGTTCGCGAGCGGGTTGCGGAAGTACTGCGAATTCAGCCGGACAAAAAGCGGACTGCCGAGCACGACGATCGAGGGCTTTTTGGCGTCAGTGAACGGTGCCCAGAACTCATGAAACTCGCCGGGGTGGGCGACCAGGGGGAGCGGCACCGCGCGAGACTGCCACCAGAGCGCCGCAGCGAGGCCAACGACAGCGACGGCCAGAACGGCGGTCGCCCAGCGCCAGGGGTTCGGTGAAGCTTCGAGCGCGGGCGGTTCGGCCGCTTCCGGACGGACGAGCGGCGTCTCGAGGGCTAACTCGAAGTGGCCCTTGGGCAGAGTGAGGATATGGGCGGAGGCGGGAGCTTCGGTGGCGTAGTAGCGTTCGAGCCGCTGGCGAAGCTTGCCGACCTGGACGCGAACCGAGGCGTCGGTGCGCGGGTCGTAGTCCTCGGGCTTTCCCATCAGGTCGCGGCCGATGGCGTATTCCTTCAGATGGCGTCCGGTGCCGGCGAGATAGGCTTCGGCCAAATAGGCGAGCATGCGGCGCAGCGACTCTGAGTTACGAAAGGTCTCGCTCCCCAGCACTCGCTGCAACTCTTCCAGGAAGAGTGCATTTTCGAGGCTCGTACTTGGCACGTCAGTAGTTTATAACGCCCGCAACCTCGCCGGGTAACCGGAAGTTAACCGGTTTCCTGCTGTTGACTACTTCTGTTTAGCAGGCGTGAGCGAGTTTAATGGTCAGCACATGTCTCGACTGTCCTCGTTGATTGCCGTACTCGTCCTGGGCGCGGGTGCCTTACAGGCGCAAGAAGCCCGAGGGACCTTGGTGGGCCGGGTGTTCGACCCCACCGGAGCTCCGGTGCAGGGCGCCGTGGTGGCGGTGCAGAACAAAGCGATGGGCACGTCGCAGAAATTAACGACGAACGAAGTCGGCTTCTATCAGGCGTCCTATCTGATTCCGGGCGCTTATCGGGTGGAAGTTGAATTAGCAGGTTTTAAGAAATCGATCCGCGACAATGTCGATGTTCGCGTGAACGATCGCCTTGAGGTGGTGATTACCCTCGAGGTGGGCGGCGCCGAGCAGAGCGTCACGGTCGTTGGGGAGACGCCACTGCTGAATACAGCGTCCGCGTCTCTGGGTACCGTGGTCGACGCTCGGCGCGTCGCTGAACTGCCAGTACCGCACGGCAATCCGATGTTCCTGATCAGTCTGGCTTCGGGGGTGTCGTTTAACCGGGATGCGCGGCTGGACCGTCCGTTTGAGCCGACTCATGTGGTGGGCTACTCGATGGACGGCACGCGCGCCAACCGGAGCGACGTGACGCTGGACGGGTCCGTGGCGACGGCCACCGCCAACAACGGCGAAGTGATTGCCTCCTACGTGCCTCCCGCGGACATCATCGCGGAGTTCAAGGTGCAGACGGCGACCTTCGACGCGAGCTTCGGGCAGACCGAAGGCGGCGTGACCAACATTTCCATCAAGAGCGGCACGAATGACTTCCACGGGACGGCTTACTACAACAAGCAGGTGCCGAAGCTGTTTGCGAACGACTATTTCGCGAATATGAGCGGCGTGCCGCGCGCGGACTTCACCTACAACCGGTACGGCGGGTCCTTCAGCGGGCCGGTGCGGATTCCCAAGCTCTACAATGGCAAGAACCGGACGTTCTTCCTGTACGGCTATGAAGGCATCAAGGAGGATCGGCCGCGCAACAACGGAACGCCCACCGTGCCGACGGCGCGGATGAAAAACGGCGACTTCGCCGAGTTGTTCGCCCTGCCGAACTCGAGCCAGTATCAGATCTACAATCCGTTCTCGGGCCGCGAGGTGGTGACCAATGGTAACCGGCTGATTGAACGCTCACCGTTCCCGGGCAATGTGATTCCGGCGAGCCTGATCAGTCCGGTGGCGAAGAACATTCTGAAGTACTTCCCGGATCCGCTGCAGGCCGGCGTGCAGAACAACTATCAGCGGCCGGAACTCACCGAGCATGCCGACTACGCCAGCCATACGATTCGCGTGGACCAGCAGGTCAGCAATGCCAACCGGATGTTCATCCGCGGCAACTGGTATGACCGCAACAGCACCTACAACGACTACTTCTCAAACCTGGCAACCGGCAACAAGTTCATCTTTGTCTCCCGCGGCGGCGTGATCGACGACGTGCACACCATCAGCCCAACCATGGTGCTGAATACGCGCTATGGATATAACCGCTTCATCCGCGGCGACGATAACCCGTATAAGTCACATGGTTTCGATTTGACGACGCTCGGTCTGCCGGCTTATCTGAACGGCTTTGTCTCCGAAGACGCGCGGAAGTTCCCGCGGATCGATCTCACCGGCTATCAGGGCACGGCGGGTGGCGGCGAGTACCGTCCGAACGACACGCACAACCTCAATGCGACATTATCGAAGTCACAAGGCGCGCACTTTCTGAAGATGGGGACGGAGTTCCGCTCCTATCGCGAGACGCGCGTGGAGTTCGGAAACAATACGACGGCGCAGTTCACCTTCGATACGGCATGGACGCGCGGCCCGAACGTCAACTCGCCGGGCGCGCCATCCGGCTTTGGACAGTCGGTGGCGGCGCTGTTGTTAGGGCTGCCCACCGGTGGCGGCGTGTTTGTGCCGGCGAGCTATGCCGAGCAATCGACGTCCTGGGGCTTCTTCCTGCAGGACGACTGGAAGGTGAATCGCAAGCTGACCTTGAATCTGGGCTTGCGTTGGGAGTTTGAGACGGCGCTGGTGGAACGCTATAACCGTTCCATCCGCGACTTCGATGCGAATGCGACTTTCCCCTGGGCGGCCCAAGCGCAAGCAGCGTATGCGGCCAACCCCGTGGCGGAGCGGCCGGCTTCGGCGTTCAATGTGCGTGGTGGTTTGACGTTCCCGGGAGTGAACGGCCAGCCCACCGGGCTCTATGCAACGCCGAAGCTGAACCTGCTGCCGCGGTTTGGGTTTGCTTATCAACTGGACGGGAAAACCGTGCTGCGCGGCGGCTACGGCATCTTCAACGGCTTTCTGGGCCAGCGGCGCGGCGACGTCCTGCAGACGGGCTTCAGCCGTCAGACCGACTTTCAGGTGACCAATGACGGCAATCTGACGCCGTTCGCCACCCTGGCGAATCCGCTGCCGAGCGGCCAGTTGTTCCCGGTGCTGGGGGCGGGGCTCGGCGCCGAAACCGGCATCGACACGTCGTTGACCTTCTTCAACAACTCGCCGAAGACGACCTACATGCAGCGCTGGCAGTTGGGCGTGCAGCGGACACTGGGGGGCGGGTTCCTGCTGGAAGTCGGCTACGTGGGCAATCGCGGCACGCGGGTAGAGACCACGCGAGACTTGAACGCGCTGCCGAATCAGTTCCTCAATGGCGACTTTACCCGCACGACGGCGATGGTGAATAACAACTCGTACCTGTCGGGCAACCTGACCAATCCGTTCCGCGGACTGGTGGCCGCGGCGGCGCCGAATCTGAACGCGGCCACCACGCGGTCGCGCTCGGCCCTGTTGCGTCCTCTGCCTCAGTTCGGCGCACTGAACACGTCGACGAATCAGGGCTACTCCTGGTATCACTCGCTGCAGGTGCAGATGGAGCGGCGCTTCTCCAAAGGCTTCACCCTGCAAGGCAACTACACGTTCTCCAAGTTCATGGAAGCGACGGCTTACATGAACGCGGCAGATCCGCGGCCGGTGGAGGTGATCTCGGATTTCGACGTGCCGCACCGGCTGGTGGCCAGCGGCATCTGGGAACTGCCCTTCGGCCGCGGCCGGACGTTCGCTTCGGGCGCCAATCGCTGGGTGAACGGCATCATCGGCGGCTGGCAGCTATCGGCGATTTATACGTTCCAGTCCGGCGCGCCGATCAACTTCGGCAATATCGGCTTCATCGGCGACATCAACAACGTGAAATCGGCGAACCCGACGCGCGAGAAGTGGTTCAACACGGGCGGCGGCTTCCTGCAGGACCAACTTCAGAGCAATCTGCGGTACTTCCCGCTGCGCTTCAGCTTTTTGCGGAATGACGGGGTGAATAACTGGGACTCATCGCTGATCAAGAATACGCGGGTGAAGGAACGCTGGAACTTCCAGTTCAAGGCTGAGTTCCTGAACACGATGAATCGGACGCAGTTGCCCGCCCCCAATACGGATCCGCGCAATGCGCAGTTCGGCGAGATTCGGGCGGTGAATCAGGCCAATTACCCGCGGCGGGTACAGTTAACAGCCAAGTTCCTTTTCTAAATTGTGTAGAACCTGCCAAACTGAAGCGAGGAGATTGCCTATGAGAACCCTGCTTCTATTCAGTACGTTGGCGCTGAGCGCGTTTGCCCAACCGGCGAGTCCGCCGGCGGAAACGGCGGTGGCCGTCAATGGGAAGAACATCCGGATTACGTACTCGTCGCCTTCCATGCGCGGGCGGCAGATCTTCGGTGGTTTGGTGCCTTACGACAAGGTTTGGCGAGCCGGGGCCAATGCGGCGACCACACTGACGACGGACGCGGCGTTGATGATTGGGGATCTGGCCGTTCCGGCGGGCAAATACACCCTGTATATTCTGCCGACGGCGGAATCCTGGACGCTGATCGTGAATAAGCAAACGGGCCAGTGGGGCACCGAGTATAGCCAAGGCCAGGATCTGGGCCGCGTGAAGATGAAGGTGAGCACGGTGGGTTCGCCGGTGGAACGTTGGCAGATGCTGTTGACGCCTCCCAGCGGCAATAAGACGAATCTTCAACTGACTTGGGAGAAGACCCAAGCCACCATCCCAATCACCGTGAAGTAGATAAGTTTTTCGCTCCGCTCGAAGGGTCCTGGCTGCGGCTAGGGCCCTTTTTTCGCTTCGCGCCGCAGATCTTAGCGCTGTAGGTGCAGGTTCACGAACTGATCGAGTTCGGCGATCAGAGCGGTGCGCTGCGTCTGCACGGTGAGAGCGACGAGGCAAACTGAGGCGGAAAGCGGCACCATCACGCTGCGATCGCCGATCTCAAGTTCGCGGTCGAGCTTGTAGGCACCCACGCGTCGCATCTCGAGGACGACGGCGTCGAGAGGGTCGTCGCGTTGCACGACGGCCAGGAAGGCCGGGCCGCTCCAACGGTAGAGCGCGTCGCCAGGGCGCAGATTCAAGGTGAGGTGGTGCAGGAACGTGCGCAGGAGATCGTCACCGACCGCGTGTCCGTAGCGGGCGTTGATCTGCTGGATGCGATGCACCACGAACAACGCCAGGTGGGTGCCGCTGGCCCCGAGTTGAAGCCGATCGGCGATGACATCCTCTGCCGCCTGCCGGCTGGCGAGGCCAGTGACCGGATCAGCCGGCGACTCGCCGCGTGGTGGCAAGCTTCGCACCAGCATGGCCTGGGTCTCTTTCTGACGCTGGTTCTCGGTGCGGAGCGTGGCGATGCATTCTTCGAGTTGCTGACGCGCGGCACGCAGGTCCTCCACACGGCTCAACGAGACGAGCGACGCTTCCAGTTGCGTGAGGCAAGCAGTGGCTTCCGAGTGGCGCTGGCTGAAGTCGCGCAGCGCGCGGGTGGACGTGGCAGCAATCGTCTGAAGTTCGGCGGTGCGATTGGCCCAGTAGGCGTTGGTTTCGGTTTCGTAGAGTCGAAGCGCCTGACGCGCGGCACCGGCGATCATGAGGAGTTCGGCTTCGTCGTCGGTGCCGACGAAACGACGGTTCAGGTCGCCGATTTGACTTTGGAAGCGTTCGCGGTCGGCGGGTAGACCGAGTACGGCGTGATCGCGTATGGCCTTCAGCAAAGCCTCCGCCAACTGGTAGTCACCCCGCCCTTGGCGAGCGGGCACCAGGCTATCGCGCAGCGTGCGAAGGGAGACCATCACAAGCCTTATCGACCGGGCGCCACAGACTTGTAACTTGTTGTATGCTGTCCAGACCAGCCACGTGCGCTGCTTTGAGTTCAGTGCATGAAAACATCTGTGATTCGGCACCGCGTTGCCGATTTTCTCAAGTCCCACGCGCCATTTGATGCTCTTGGCAACGACGATCTGCTGGCTTTGGCCGGCAGCGGACGGGTGAAGTTTCACGAGTCCGAGGAGTCCGTTTTCGACGAGGGCGAAGCGGTGGGCCCGATGGTGTGGGTGATCCAACAGGGACGCGTAGAAATGCTGCAGGACGGAGCCTTACGTGATGTCCTGGGGGCGGGCGACCTGCTGGGGCTGGAGCGGTTCGCTGGCGACAGCCGCTATCGCAACTCGGCGCGGACGACGACCGACGTCATTCTGTACGCGGTAGACGCGGCATTGTTCGAGGATTGCCTGGGGCGCTATCCAGACGTGCAACGTTATCTGGCGGCGCACTTCTCGCCGACCGATACGGCGGGTTTCGGACGGACGTCCTGGCTGGACGCGGCGGCGCCGACAGTTGAGTTTCTGAAGGCGCGAGGGCGCGCGGCGGGCGAGGCCCCCGTGCTGGCGGGGCCGCTGACGACGCGGGCGGCGGTGCGCGCGATGGTGGAAGACGGGACGGATCGGCTGGCAGTGGACGGCGCGTTGCTGACGGCCGAAGACCTGGCGATGTTCTGCCATCGCCATCCGGTGCGGCTGATTGACGAGATCCGCCATGCGAGGTCGGCGGCGGAGATGCAGCCATGGCTGGAATTGGCGAGTGAATTGGTGCTGGATGGACTGGCGCATGCAGCGGACGTGGACGACTGTTCGCGCATCGGCGCCGGGGTGGTGGCGGCGTTTGCGGAGGCGACCATTCACCTGGCGGACCGGACCGTGCGGCAAGCGGGTCTTACGCCGCCCCCGCTCGAAGCCTGCTGGATGACGTTCGGCGCGACCGCGCGGCGCGAACTGGTGCGCCCGGTGTGGCCGAACATGGCCGCCGTGTATGACGACTCGCAGGAGCTTTGTCCGCCCGAAGCAGCCATCTACTTTGCGGCGTTGAATGGCGAGACGGCGAGTTGGATGAATGCCTTTCACTTCGCGCAGCGGCCCGCCGCGTGGCCGGAAGGCATGCATCCGTGCATGCCGCTCTCGGCGTGGAAACAGTTCTTCACCGAGACGATCACCGAACCCTTGCAGCACGACTTATACGGACGCCGCGAGTTCTTTGATCTGCGTCGTTTCTCCGGCGATGAGAGCATCCTGACCAAGTTACGAGAACACATGCGGCGCGAGTTGGACCGCACGGGGATGCTACTCCCGCTGCTGGCCAATGACACGATGAATCAGTTACCGCCGCTCACGTTCTTTGGCGGGTTAGTGGTGGAGCTCGACGGCGGCGAGCGGCCGGCGTTCAATGTGGAGACAACAGCGCTACAGCCCATCGCCGATGCGGCGCGGGTGTTTGCCTTGGCTGCCCGGCGGTTGGACGTCACCCAGACGCTGGACCGCTTGAGCGCCGCGGCCGAGGATTATCCGGCACAGGCGGAGGTGTTCACCGATGCGATGGAGGCATTCCGGGTAGCCTTGTATCATCACGCGCTGGCCGGGGGGCCGGGCGTGGATGCGACGCAGTTGGGCCGATACGACTCGCGCCTGCTGAAGTCAGCCTTTACGTCGATCCAACGGTTACTCGAGTTCACGAACGAGACGTTCGTGCCGCACGCATGACGGAGTATCTGGAGAGCTTTGCGCAGACCTGGGCGCCGGAGGCGGCGGCGGACGAGGTCCGCTTTGTCGTGCTCGATAGCGAGACGACCGGGCTCGATCCGCGGCGTGACAAGCTGATTTCGATTGGCGCGGTGGCCGTGCGGGCGGGCGAGATCCGGCTGGACGATTCGTTCGAGTGCTTATTGCGGGTGGCTTACAACAATGCCTCGGTCACGGTGCACGGCATTACGCGAGACGAGGCGCGGGATGGTTTCGAGGAGCGCGAGGCGCTGGAGCTATTTCTGCCGTATTTGCGCGATGGCGTGATTGTGGGCCATCATATCGGCCACGACATCGAAGCCCTCAGCTGCGCGACCGAGCGTTACTGGGGCTACCGCCTGCGAAACCTGTCGCTCGACACGATGGACCTGACGTTGCATCTGAACGGCGACGGCGCGTTCGCTGGACGCGAGATGGCGCAGGGCTTCTCGCTCGACGGGCTTTGCGACATGTTCGGCATCCTGCCGCATGACCGCCACACAGCGGGCGGCGATGCGTTGATTACCGCGCTCGTTTTTTTGCGGCTGCTGAAGGCGGCCAAGCGCGTGGGCCGGACGAATCTGGCCACGTTGTGCGTGTCTTACGTGCCGTCAGACTGACGCGGCAAGAGCGCCTGCAGGACGATCGCGCTGACGATGACCACCACGCAGCCGATGACATTCCACCAAAGGAAGGCGACGCTGGTGTATCTCGCGGCGGCGAAGATCGCAAGCTCGCCGCAAATCACTCCCCAGAAGGCGGGCGTCGCGGTGACGTGCTTGACGAAAAAAGCGAGAACAAACACTCCGAGCAAGCCGCCATAAAAAAGTGACCCGAGTAAGTTGACCGCTTCGATCAGCGACAAGTTAAACGTCTTGCCTAAATTGGCGGTGCCGACGGCATACGCGCCCCAGAAAAGCGTGAGGAGGCGAGAGGCCCACATCAGGTTGCCATCGGTGGCGTTAGGCCGGAAGAAGCGCTGGTAAAGGTCGATGACGCTGACCGTCGCCAACGAGTTGATCTCTCCGGCAATCACCGACATGGCCGCACCAAAAATGACGGCCATCACCAGACCGACAACGCCGGCCGGCAAATAGCGAATGACAAAGGACAGGAAGATGTAGTTGGTGTCGGTGGCCTTGGCAGCCTTCATGGCCTCCTGGCGGACGGCTTCGGCGGCGGCGTGAGCTTCGCGATACCGGGCGACGGTTTCGGGTGTCTCATCCCGCAGCATCGCCTGGGTGGCTTGGCGGCGGGCTTCCCACTTCTGCTCGTACTCGCGTTCAAGGCGATCGAAGTCAGGCGTATTGCGCATGGCGGCGAGCTTCTCGCCATGAAACAGAACCGGGGGAGCGACGAAGTGGTAGAAGGCGAAGACCATGATCCCCGTCAGCAGGATGAAGAACTGCATCGGGATCTTGGCGACGGCGTTAAAGAGCAGACTGAGGCGGCTCTGCGTGATGGACTTGCCGGTGAGGTAACGCTGAACCTGGCTTTGATCACACCCGAAGTAAGCGAGCGCGAGAAACATACCGCCAATCAAGCCGCTGAGTAAGTTGTAGCGATCGTTCAGGTCGAAATTGAAGGTGACGGGATTGACCTTGCCCGCGGCCCCGGCTACGCGCAGGGCTTCGGTAAAGCCGACGTCCGGGGGCATCAGATGGATCGCGGTGCCGAAGGCGATGATCATGCCGCAGGTCATGACGATCATCTGCTGAAAGTCCGTCCAGGTGACGGCTTTGATGCCGCCGAGAACGGTATAGAGAATGGCGACGCAACCCATCAGAAGGATCGTCCATTGCTCGCTCCAGCCAAGGATCACCGTGAGGACGACCGACGGCGCATAGAGCGCCATGCCCACGCCCAGCCCGCGTTGGATGAGAAACACAATGCTCACCAGCGCGCGGACGCGAGCATCAAAACGCTTCTCCAGATACTCGTAGGCCGTGTAAACGTTGGCGCGATGGAAGAGCGGCACGGCCGTCATGGAGATGACGATCATCGCGAGCGGCAGCCCGAAGTAATACTGCACAAAGCGCATGCCGTCGGCATAGGCCTGGCCGGTGGTGGAGATGAAGGTGATGGCACTGGCCTGGGTGGCCATGATCGAAAGCGCCATGGCGTACCAGGGCATGGTGCGCCCGGCGAGCAGATACTGCGCGGTATTTTGCTTCCCGCGGGCCCGGTAAAGGCCATAACTGATGATCGCCGTGAGCGTGGAAAACAGGACGACCCAATCGAGAGTTCTCACGGAGTGAAGCTCCGTTTGAAGACCCAGAACAGCAAGATGACGGCGATCAGATAGACGAAAACGGCTCGGTAGACATTGGTCCAGGAGCCGAGAAACGGAGGCGGCTCATCCTGGGGGAGCAAGTTACTTGGCTCCCGCGGGACGCGCGCTCAGGAAGTTGGCAAAGATGCGGTAAGCACCGGGCACGCCAGCGGGCAACTGGCGGAACCAGGCCATGGGGCTATAGATATAAGTGCCGCGCCCGTAAGTGGCGACCAAGGTGGCTCCTTTCGACAACTTCTCACCGGGATCATGGCTGGCGAAAAGACTCTCGTATTGTGGATCCCACTCGGAGGGGAAGTAGAGCCCGCGCTCCTGCACCCAGCCTGAGAAATCGGCTTCGGTGATCTTGTTCGGCACCTGGAGGAGCGGGCTTTGCGGGTTAGGGAACTCGATCGGCGCTTCTTCGACCGTGACGCGATCGCCGCCGACGGTGAGCGGATAGGGGCCGACGTGGGCGAGATCGCCACGCGGCGGTCCGCCGAAGCCGCCACGTTCGGCGACGTTGTACTGCACAATTACCGTACCGCCTTGCTTGACGTATTCCATGAGGCGGTTGTGATTGGCGCGCAGGTCCGCGCGATTGTTGTAGGCGCGGATGCCGACGACGACGGCGTCGTACCGCGCAAGGTTGCCGCTGGCCAGTTGAGCTTCGTCGAGCAGCGTGACTTCGGCGCCTAACTGACGGATGGCCGCGGGAACTTCGTCGCCGGCACCCATGATGTAGCCGACGCGCTTCGCGGTGGACTTGAGGTTCGCGCGCACCAGCACCGCCGAGGCCGGCGGGAAGAGACTTTGCGGCGGGAAGTGCGGATAGCGGATGGTCTCCATCTCGGTGCTGGCATCGCGACCATCAATGGTGGCGACAGCCTTAAGCAGCAACTTGGACTCGGCCGCCGGCGGCTTGACGGTGAAGGAAACGGCGGTCTGTTCGCCGCGGGCATTCAGATGGAAGTCGGCCTTCTCGGGCGTGGCAACGTAACCGCGCGGCAAGTCGAGCCTCAGTTGGCCATCGGCCTTCGGTGTATTCGAACGCACTTCAACGGTGACGGTGCGGGCGCCGCCATCCGGGAACAGCACCACCGGATCGGTGACGCGTACGGCCACCGGCGGCACCACGATCAGGTTGCGAGTAAGTTCGCCATCGGCGCGATCCACGAACTTGTACTGGATGGGGCGCTCGACGGTAAAGTCCGTGCCGTTGATGGTGAAGGTGAAACGGGCGCGCAGGAGCGGGTCATTCTCAGGGTTGCCGATTTTGGCGCGATCGGGAACGGTATAAAGACCACCGCCCATGGTCTTGGGCTGCCCGAGCCAATAAGGCTGGCTGAGCGGAATATTGGAAGCGAGCGTCCACTCGCCGCCGTGCGAAAGAACCTGATTGTAGGGAAGCTTGCCGCCGCCGAACTTGGGCAGATTCAGGCCATCGTGATCGAAGGTGACGGACTTCCACTGCACGTCAAGCTTGGTGCGCACGATGGCGTTGGTCGTGACCTTGAGTGTGGAGCCGGGCGTGGCCTGTTCACGGTCAGCGAGCAGGTCGACGTAGAGGCCGGCGCACAGAGCCACGGCCTCGTCGAGTTCAACCAGCTTGCGCTGAGCCCAGGGATCCGGATTGCCGACCATCAGCTTGCGCGCTTCGAGCAGTAGCGGGACGGTGGCGGCGGGGTTCTCCGGCTTAAAGCTGCTGGCGGCTTGCGCCAGCAGGTCGCCGATGGGCTTGCCGTTCGGCACACGATTCCAGGTGGTGTCGATGCCGTCGAAGAGATCCTGCTTGGCGGGGTCGCCGCCGATGGTAATCAGGAAGTTCTTGCTGGAGCCTTTGCGCTCCGCGGAGCCCATGGCCTGGCTCTTGTGTTGGCTGCGGCTGGCGCCGGCAATCTCATTGAAGGAGAAGCCGAGAACGGGGTCATATTCGCCGGTGTCGATCTCCACTTTGTTGGGGAGCTTCGCGTTCTCGGCTTCGTCCTGCGGACGGAAGGAGAACGTATTGAACATGAGGCGCTTGGCTTTCCAGGCGGGGGCAAGCTTGAGTTGGTCGGGGAAACGGGAGGGATCGGCCGCGGCGGTGAAGCCGTCTTTGCCGAGCAGGGCCGAAGCCTGATGCTGCCCATGGCCGTCGCGAGGTGTGCCGGAGAAGCGCGTAATGATCACGTCGGGGCGGAAGCGGCGGATGGTCCACACCGTATCGGCGAGAATCTCGTCGCGGCCCCACTTAGTGAGGGCTTCGTCGGCCGTCTTCGAAAAGCCAAAGTCGACCGCGCGGGAGAAGAATTGTTCGGCGCCATCGATCTTGCGGGCGGCCAATAGCTCTTGCGTGCGGATCAGGCCGATCTGGTCGCCCTGCTCAGATCCGATCAGGTTCTGGCCGCCTTCGCCGCGCGTGAGAGAAAGGTAAGCGGTACGGTACTTCTTGCCGCGGGCAAGATAGGCGAGCAGCGCGGTGTTCTCGTCGTCAGGATGAGCGGCGACCATCAGCACACTGCCCAGGACGTTCAACCGGTCGAGAGCGAGCTTGATTTCGGCGGTGCCATGGAGGCTGCGCTGCGCTCCGACGGGGACCAGCAGGAGCAGCGCGATCAAACTCAAACGAAGCATGTTCACAGTGTAAAGGACTTAGCGAACCAGCACATGTTCGGCCGTCTGCTCACCGGTATGAACGTGCAGGCGGCGGCCCACCGGGTGAATCCAAATGCCCTCGCCCGGGGGAGCGGGGATCTGCGCGGGAGAATCGACGACAATGTAGCCCTTTGACTGTTCGGCCACGGTGATGAAGCGGCCCAAGTGGATGTGCGTATGGCACTGCGTACGCACCTTTTCGCCGTTGTAGGCCACGCCCCACTGCTCGCCAAACATTTCTTTGGCCTTGCTAATGGCCAGAGTCCACAACTCAAGCCGGGCGGCCGGCGACATCTCGTGTAAGTGATGGGCGGCGGCGCCATGCGCCTTGGGTAAAGCGAGCCAGCGGTTCGGCTTGCGCGGACTATTGTCCTTGAGGATAAACACGCGGACGTCGGCGGCCTGCTTTTCCGCCACGCCGCAGAGGCTACATTGTCGTTCCGCCATGGTGGCGGGCAACGACGGATCACAGGGACAATCCACCATCCAGTAGGCCAGCATCAGCACAGGAAGCATGAAACCGACAGTATAGCGAAGGGCCATCGGTATACTGATGGTTTGCCCCCTCGCGTCCGTTCCGTCATCACTGCGTTGCTGGCCCTCCCGGTCATTTATGCGCTCTCTTTCCATGCACTCAACGGCGTGGGGATGATCGAGCCGGATGAGCCCCGGTACCAGTCGATTGGGCGGGAGATGGCGACTTCAGGCGATTGGATCACGCCACGGCTGTGGGGTGTGGAATGGTTCGAAAAGCCGGCGTTGCTGTACTGGCTGATCGCGCTGGGAACGAAGGTGGGCTTCCCGCTGGAGCTAGCCGGCCGGTTGCCGGTGGCCCTGGTGAGCCTGGGCTTTGCTGCGTTCTTCTATTGGCGCTCGCGCCGATTGTTTGGCGAGACGGTCGCACGCTACGCGACGGCGGTGCTGACGACCTCCGCGGGCTGGATCGCCTACTCGCATTTCGCAGTGACCGACCTACCTCTATCGGTGTGCTTTGGCGCGGCAATGTTGTTGTTTCTGGAGTGGCTCAAGGGCGGGTCGCCACGGCTGTTGTGGGCCGCCGGGGTTTGCTGGGGATTGGCGATTCTGGCCAAAGGGTTGGTGCCCATCGCACTCGCGCTGCCGGTGGTGTGGTTTGCGCGGGATCGTTGGCCGGCGCTGTGGAAGCCCACGCTGGCGGCCGCCGTGGTGGCCTTGCCCTGGTATGTGGCCTGCTACGCGTCGAATGGCTGGGTGTTTCTGGACGTCTTCATTGTGCGGCAGCATTTCGGACGCTTCGCCAACGAGGGTTTGAAGCACGGGCAGCCGTTCTGGTTTTACGTGCCGGTGCTATTCGGGCTTTTGTTCCCCTGGTCACCAGCACTGTTCGCCGCGCTACGGCGAGATTCGGTGAAGGATGTCTCGCGGCAGTATCTGGTGGCGTGGCTGCTTTGGACGCTGGTCTTCTTCTCGCTATTTCTCAACAAGCTGCCGGGCTACATTCTGCCGTTGCTGCCAGCCGCCGCGTTGCTGATCGCGCTGGCGCTCGACGAAGTGGACCGAGCCTACTTTGCGCTCATCGCGGGAGCGGCGTTACTGGGTCTGCTGCCGCTGCTGCCGGACGCCCTGCCGGTGGCGCTGGCGGACGGGTTCACGCACATTCCCTTCGCCCAGTTGCCGTGGCGCTACCTGCTGGTGGGGGTGGCGGGAGCAGTGTTCGTCTTTCGGCATGAGTATTCCACCTCGCGCATGGCGGCGGTGTTCTTACTCGCGGTGGGCATGGTGGCCGGGGTGGCGTATCTGAAGCGCGAAGCGTTCCCGCGGCTCGAGGACCAGATTTCCGCGCGACGGCTGTGGCGCGGGATCGCCGCCCGGAGATCCGAAATTTGTATGGGCAACATGGAGCGTCGCTGGCGCTATGGGCTGAATTACTACGCGGTGAAGCCACTGCCGGACTGCCTGGTGGCGGATAAGCCGATCATCCTGGAACAGCGCGACGGCGATCGTCCGTTACCCTGGATCAAGGTGCCATGAACGCTGTCGAGCAGTTTCTCGCCTTGATGACCGCCGCGATGGTGATTGCGGCCATCGCCAAGCGATTTGACCTCCCCTACCCTCTTGCCCTGGTGATCGGCGGGCTCGGGCTGAGCCTGATTCCGGAGTTGCCCGCCGTCCATCTGGACCCGGAGATCGTCTTCTTCCTCTTTCTGCCGCCCGTGCTGAGCGAGGCCGCTTACTTCACTTCGTGGCGCGACTTTTGGCGCTTCCGCCGGCCGATCCTGATGCTTGCCTTCGGGCTGGTGACGGTAACCACGCTGGTGGTGGCGGCGGTGTGCGCGTGGCTGATTCCCGGGATGAGCTGGGTGGCGGGTTTAACATTGGGAGCGATCGTTTCTCCGCCGGACGCTGCCGCCGCCACCTCGGTGATGCGCGGATTACGACTGCCACGGAGGATCGTGCAGATTCTCGAAGGCGAGAGCCTGGTGAACGACGCCTCGGCGCTGGTGCTGTATCGTTTCTCCGTCGCAGCCATCGTGACGGGCGCCTTTTCGGCAACCGAAGCGTCGATGACGCTCGCCTGGGTGAGCATCGGCGGCATTGCGATCGGATCCCTGGTGGGGTGGCTCTACGTCAAGCTCTTTCCCTATATTCGCGATCCTGAGGTGGAGATCCTGTCGACCCTGGCGGCGAGCTACGCCTGTTATTTCGCGGCGGAGGAAGTGCATGCGTCCGGCGTACTTTCAACGGTGGCGGGCGGCATGATGCTGGGCTGGTACGCCCCCACGCTGTTCAGTTCGTCCATGCGAATGCGCGCGATAGCCGTGTGGCAGAGCGTGATCTTTGTGGTGAACGCGCTGATCTTCATCCTGATCGGCTTACAATTGCCGACGGTAATGGCCGAGTTAGGTGGCTATCCGCCGCTGATGCTGGCTTGGTGGGCGGCGCTGGTGTGCGTGGCGGTGATTGGCATGCGCTTGGTGTGGGTGTTTACGGGCGCCTTTGTGCAGAAGTTCGTTTGGAAGTGTCCGGCCGGCGACAACGCACCGGAGAGCAAAGGGCTGCTGGTGATCGGGTGGACCGGCTTGCGCGGCGTGGTGAGCCTTGCCGCGGCGCTGGCCTTGCCGCTCGAAACCGAGCATGGCCTGCCTTTCCCCTATCGCAGCCTGATTCTGTTTCTCACCTTCGTCGTGATTCTGGTGACGTTGCTGGTGCAGGGGTTCACGCTGCGTCCGTTGATTCGTTGGCTGGGGCTTGAAGCTGATCGCTCAAGCGAGGAAGAGACCTTGATGGCGCGCATGCACGCCGTGGAGCGCGTCATTGACCGCATCGGGCTGTTTGAAGAAGAGGGGCAGATTCCGCAGTCGGCCATCCAGCGCGTGCGGTCATTCTTCGAGGACCGGCTCACCGGCCTGCGGGAGCAACTGAACCTCGAGACCGGTAACGACGATCCCGAGAATCCCGCCGAGTTCGTGTCATTAGCGGAGCAGCGTTTGTGGTGGGAATTGGCCAAGGTGGAGCGTGAAGCCGTCCTCGAACTGCGCCGCTCGCAGCGGATCGGCGATGAAGCGATGCGCGAGATCGAACGCGAAATCGACCTACTCGAAGCCCGGCTCGTGCCACACACCACTTAGCCTCGATAATGGCTGAATGCGCCTGACGCCTTTGCTCTTCGCGGCCTTGCCGTTGTTCGCCCAAACGCCGCGCGATGCCCGGATTGCCGACGCCGTCGCACGGCTGCATCCGAAGTTGGTAGAGTGCCGGCGCGAGTTCCACATGAACCCCGAGCTCTCGAACCGCGAAACGCGGACGGGGCGCGAGATTGCGGCGCGGCTGCGAGCGCTGAAGCTGGACGAGGTTCGTTATCCGGTGGCCCGCCACGGCGTGGTGGGAGTGCTGAAGGGCGCCAAACCGGGCCCGGTGGTGGCGTGGCGAGCCGATATCGACGCACTGCCCATTACCGAGACGCTGGACGTGCCGTACAAGTCCCGGAACGCCGGGGTGAAGCATGCGTGCGGACATGACGCGCACATCACGGTGGGATTAGGCCTGGCCGAGGTGCTGGCCGGGATGCGCGCGGAGATCGCCGGGACGATCGTGTTTCTGTTCCAGCCGGCCGAGGAGGGTCCGCCGGAGAATGAGCCGGACGGCGCGCCGCTGATGCTCAAAGAGGGCGCCTTGGCGAACCCGAAGCCCCAGGCGATCTTTGCCTACCACGTGCTCGGCGATTTTGACGCCGGCACGGTGGCCTATACGAATGGAGCGTTCATGGCCTCCGCCGATACGTTCGAGATCAAGTTCAAGGGCAAGAAGGCACACGGCTCCACGCCGCACAACGGGACCGACGCCGTGGTCACCGCGGCGCAGTGCATTGTGGCCCTACAAACGATTCATGCACGCCGGATCGACACGTCACAGCCCACTGTACTGACGATCGGGACGATTCACGGCGGAGACCGGCACAACATCATCGCCGACGAGGTGAAGGTGACCGGAACCTTACGCACCTATAACGAAGGCGTGCGCGAAACGATCCGGACGATGATGCGGCAGACCCTGGGCGGCTGCACGTCGGCGTTCGGAGCCGACTATGAGCTGAGTTGGTCCACCAATACCTATCCACCGACCATTAACCACGCCCAGTCGGTTGCCTTCGCCCGGCCGATTCTCGAGCGGGTGTTGGGCAAGGACAAGGTCGTCGAAACGAAGCCATTCATGGGCGCTGAGGATTTTTCCTACTACCTGAAGGAGATGCCGGGGGCTATGTTCTGGCTGGGCGTGCGGAATGCGAAGAAGGGCTTCACCAGCGGCATTCACACCGCGGAGTTCGACATTGACGAGGACGCGCTCGACGTGGGGGGTAAGGACGGGCGCGGCGATCCTCCTCGAATCCCTCGAGAAGAGGTAGCCTTATCCCCCGAAAGCGTGGAAAAAACAACCGCCGTGTGGATCTTTTGCGGGGATTGGCGAGCAAATGGGGCGCCGAAAAGCTACTCTTTCAAATGGAGTTTTCATGAACTACTTCAGTCGGGTGGTAGCGGGTTGGTTGTTGACTGCGTTGGTGACCGTGGCGCAAACGGTTCCCGACCGTTTCATTGTGGAACTGAGCGAAGAGCCCCTCGGGGCCGCCGTCCGCACGAAGGGCAAGGGCGCCTTAGCCGAGCGGCATCAGGCGATTTTGAGCGAACAGGCGCGCGCCCGGGCGGCCGTGCAAGCCAATCGCGGCCGGGTGCTGACGACGGTGGATAGTCTCATGAACGCCCTGATCGTAAAGCTGCCGTCGGAGGATTCGGCAGCGCTCGCGACCGTACCAGGCGTGAAGCGCATCTACCCGGTGCGCAAGGTGAAAAAGGCGTTGAATCGGGCCCTGGCGCTGCACTCGGTGCCCCAGGCGTGGACGATGGTGGGCGGCGAAGACAAGGCCGGTGCCGGGGTGAAGATCGCGATTCTCGATACGGGCATCACGCCGACGCATCCAGGCTTCCAGGACGCGTCGCTGAAGGTTCCTGCCGGCTTTCCGGCGGCTTCTTCACCCAAGAACCTGACGCTCACGAACAACAAGATCATCGTGGCGCGCAGCTACGAGGACATCTACGAGTTGGACGAGCACGACGATGCCACGGACCGCGATGGCCATGGCACGGCGGTGGCGATGTGCGCCGCCGGCGTACGGAATACCGGCCCCCTCGCGACCATCACCGGCGTCGCCCCCAAGGCCTGGATCGGTGGCTATAAGATTGTGCCGCTGAACACGGGCGAAGCGGCGGAAGACGTGATTCTGAAGGCGATGGACGACGCGCTGGCCGACGGCATGGACATCATCAACCTGAGCTTCGGCTCGCCTTTCGCCTTCGGCACGGGACCGGATCTGTTGCCGGGAGTCGCGTTCGAGCGGTTGAAGTCGTTTGGCGTAATGGTGTTCGTGGCGGCGGGCAACGACGGCCCGGGGTCGAACACGATGGGCGACTTCGCCAGCCAGCCGTCGGTGATCGCCGTCGGTTCGACGCGCAATGACCGCACCTTTACCGACAGTGTGATTGCCAATGGCACCACGTATCGGGCGTTCTCCGGCACCGGTCCTGCTCCGGCCTCAGGCGTGAAGGCGACGGTGTACGACGTGACGGCGACCGATCCGACGGGCTTCCTGTGCTCGCCGCTCGGCGCAGGCACCGCCACCGGCAAGATTGCGCTGATCTTGCGCGGCGTCTGCACGTTCGAAGAGAAGCTGAACAACGCGAAAGCCGGCGGCGCCGTGGCGGCGCTGCTCTACACGGACGCACTGCGGCCCGACGCCTTCTCTCCGTCCGTCGGCACGGCGACGCTGCCGTCAGTGCTGGTGAGCTACGCCGATGGCGTGGCGATCAAAGCGGCGGTTCAGCAGAATCCCGCGTTGGTGGTGGAACTGCCCTTCAAGCAAACGGCGTTCTCGCAGGACTATCGCCAGACCTCGACGTTCTCCAGCCGCGGCCCGACGTATGATTTCCGCATCAAGCCCGATCTGTCGGCCACCGGCGGCGCGATCTACACCGCCACACAGAAGGTTGATGACGAAGGCGAGAGTTACTCGAGCGATGGCTATATTCTGATCGACGGGACGAGCTTCGCCTCCCCGATCGCGGCGGGAGCGGCCGCGGTACTGAAAGCGGCTCGGCCAGGCTTGACCGTGGACCAATATAGTTCGCTGCTGATCAACGGAGCCACGCCGTTCTTCGTGGACGGCGGTCCGCTGGTAGAGCGCGTGCAGCGCACCGGCGCCGGCATGCTGAATCTGGCGACGTCGCTACACAACACGGCTACCATATACCCGACGTCCTTGACGTTCGGTGTCGGCACCGGCGTGATGTCGGGGGCGCTCTCGGGCCATCTGGATCAGTTTGCAATCACCAACATCGGCCGCACAGCGGACACCTTCAAGGTGAAGTCGATTCCGTATGACTCGGCGCCGCCGCTGCAGTTCGACAGCGTGTCGTCCAGCCTGCAGCCGCAAAGCGAATACACGCTGACGCTCAACCCCGGGCAGACCAAAACCTTGTACGCGTTCTGGACGGCCCGCTTACCGCGCGGCGAGTACCAGGGGCAGATTCTGGTGCAAGGGAACAACAGTGCGACGCTCACGCCGTATTGGTACGGCGCCCCGACGTCGATTCCGCGGCAGGTCTTCGAACTGAACCCGCCCGGCACCACGGCCCGCGCGAGCTCGACTTACTTACTGTACGTCCGCATCACGGACGATGCGGGCTTGCCCGTGCTGACCAACGCCGCCTTGCGCTTCTCGGGGACGGCGTCCACCGGGGCGACGATTGACTTACTGCCCGACCTCGCATTCCCTGACTTACGAGTGATCCGCCTGCGCGTGGCCAGCACGTCCCGGACGAATACCTTCACTTACTCCTTCGGAGACCTCACTCCGATTACGCACACCATCACTGTCCCCTAAGGAAGTCTCCCATTATGAGAACGCTGTTTCTCCTCGCCTGCGGACTGGCGGCGTACGCCCAGTCCACCGCTGTGAAGATGGGCTACGCTACACAGGACCGCGTCCTGATGGTGCACGCCGACGACCTCGGCATGTCCCATACGGTGAACGTCGCCAGCATGGAGGCCTTCCGCCAAGGTCTGGTAACGTCGGCCAGCGTGATGGTTCCCTGCCCCTGGTTTCTCGAGATCGCGAACTTCGCCAAGGAGCACCCGGAGTTCGACATCGGCCTGCACCTGACGCTCACCAGCGAGTGGAAGAAGTATCGCTGGGGGCCGGTGGCATCGAAAGACAAAGTGCCCGGCCTGATGGATCCGGAAGGCTATCTGTGGCGCGACGTCCGTTCGGTGGCGACGCACGCCACTGCGGCCGAAGTGGAAACGGAGCTACGCGCTCAGATTGAGAAGGCACTCGCCACGGGCTGGAAGCCGTCTCATCTCGATACCCACATGGGGACACTATACGCCCGCGTGGATTATTGGGAGGTGTATGCGAAGCTGGGCCGCGAGTACAATCTGCCGGTGATGCTGATGAGGCCCACGCCCGAGACCATGGCCGAAGCCGCCAAGGACGGCTATCCCATCACCGGGCCCATGCTTGAGCAGAAGGAACGCGACGGCTTCGTCGTCCTGGACTATTTGGTCACGGGGGTGCCCGGTCGAAACTTAGCGGAACGGCGCGTCTCCTATCAGAAGTTACTCCGCAACCTGAAGCCCGGCGTCACCATGCTCATCGTCCACCTGGGCATCAACGACGAAGAGCTCAAAAACATCACCAATGCCTGGGAGGCTCGCTGGGCCGACTACCGCTACTTCACTGACCCCGAGACGCGCGATCTAATGAAAGAGCTCGGCTTGAAGCAAACCACCTGGGGCGCGATGAGCCGCGTGGCCAAGATGCGTTAGGACAGGAGGGCGCCCAATGAAGGCGTGGCAGGTGGAAGCGTGGGGAGAGCCGAGCTCGATGAAGCTGGGCGAGGCGACGATCGGCGAACCGGGCGTGGGCCAGATTCGCCTGCGGCACCATGCCGCGGGGCTGAACTTCTTCGACCTGTTGCAGGTGCGCGGCCAGTACCAGAACAAGCCGCCGTTTCCCTTCACGCCGGGTGCCGAAGCCGCCGGGGTGGTGGAGGCGGTCGGCCTGGGGGTGACGCGGTTTCGCGTCGGCGACCGGGTGATTGCGCTGTGCCTGCAGAACGGCTTTAGCGCGGGGTCCGTCGTACCGGAGACGCACGTCTTTGAGCTGCCCGAGACCTGGTCGTTCTCGGAAGGCGCGGCGTATCCAATCGTCTATCACACCGGCTGGTATGCGCTCCATCGGAGGGCGCGCCTGAAGAGGGGTGAGACCCTGCTGGTGCATGCCGGCGCCAGTGGCGTGGGCATGGCCGCGATTCAGATCGGCAAGGCGCTGGGGGCGCGCGTGCTGGCGACGGCCTCCACCGAAGCGAAGCGAGCGTTTGCCAAGTCAGCCGGAGCCGACGAGACCATCGACTATATGCAAGCCGGATGGCCGGATGAAGTGAAGCGCCTGACGGCGGGCCGCGGCGCCGACGTGATCTATGACCCGGTGGGGGGCGACGCCTTTGATCTATCCACCAAATGCATCGCGAGCGAAGGGCGGCTGCTGGTGATCGGCTTTGCGTCCGGCCGCATTCCCACCATCGCCGCCAATCGGATCCTGATCAAGAACTTCGACGTGATCGGCGCCGTGTGGGGCGCATTCGCCATTCCCCGCCCTGACTATCTGGCCGAGGCGCAAGCCGCGCTCGCGAACCTGGCGTTGAAGCCTTCGATTTCGCGCGAGTATGCCTTCGACGAACTGGTGACGGCGCTCGAAGACTTGGACCATCGGCGCGTCACGGGAAAGGCGGTATTGTTAGTCCCATGAGACTGCTTCTCGCCCTCACGCTCGCGCTCAGCGTCGCGGCACAAACCCGGGTGGGACCCGCGAAAGGGCATCTGGTGATCGCCGGGGGCGGCGACCTGGGGCCGGAGATCGTCAACCGCTTCATCGATCTCGCCGGAGGACCAGAGGCCAAGATCGTGATCATCCCCACCGCGGACGATCGAGACACCTTCCCGGCCGATTACGCCGAGACGAGCATCCTCGCCAAAGCCGGCGCCAAGCACGTCACTATGCTGCACACGCGCAATAAAGCGGACTCTGACACCGACCGCTTCGTGGCGTCCATCCAACAAGCCAGCGGCGTGTGGTTCCCCGGTGGCCGTCATTGGCGGCTGGTGGACTCTTACCTGGGCACGCGCGTGCATCAGGAGTTGAACGCCTTGCTGGCCCGCGGGGGCGTGATCGGTGGCACCTCGGCGGGCGCCACCATTCAGGGTTCGTTCCTGGTGCGCGGGGCGCGCGCCGGCAATACGATCATGGTGGACACGGTGTATCAGACGGGGCTCGGGTTTCTGCGCGGAGTCGCGATCGATCAGCATCTGCTCGTGCGCAAACGCGAGCGAGACCTCTTACCCGTGGTGGAAAAGCATCCCGAGTTGCTCGGGATCGGGATCGACGAAGGCACCGCCATCATCGTCACCGGCGATGAGGCCGAGGTGGTGGGAGTGAGCAAGGTCGCCATCTACGAGCACGCCAAGCCAACGTTTCGTTTGCTCTCCGCCGGCGACCGCTTCGATCTCGCCCGCCGCGTGAAGCTTACTGGGGATCGGTGATCAACTGGCTTTCCGCTTCAAACTTGCGATAGTTACGAAACTCGAGCACGTTCAAGCTGCAATCAGGCTTGCCGCGATGGCAGGAGAGCACTTCGGACTTCACCGGCAATAAGTACTTCCGGGGGCCGATGGAGACGAAGTCGTACTCGAGCGTGGTCTCGGCTTTATCAATCGGAAACTCGCCCGGAAACTGGCGGCCTTCCATCTCCAGCCGCAACAGCCGGGACGTCTCTTTATCGAGCCAAAGCCGGCCGCGTTGAGCCGGGTTAAAGGACTGGCCGGCGATTTCGACGCGCCACCCCGATCGCTCCTGGGGCACTTCGTAGTCATAGCGCCAAGCCTTGCGGCCGTTGATGATGGTCTCGACGCGATTGCGGAAGTCGGCCATCCCAGCTCCGAGCACCTGGATGGGCGTCGTCGAAAACTCGCCCACGCTCCACGCGCCGGTGTCTTCCGGCCGCGTCTTCGCGGACTTGCCATTGATCTTGACGTTCCGATAACGCTCGCGGCCGTCTTCGACGATCAGGTCGGCCTCCACCACGTCGAGCACGCGCCATTCCACCTTGTAGGTGTTACTGTAGCGGCGAGTGGTCATCTGGCGAACGGTGTAGTTCGGCAGATCGGCCGTCAGCCCGCCGATCGCCTCGCGCGCCTTGGCAATCACGGGATCTTCGCGAGGGCCCGCCGACGGAGCCGCTTCGCGCTCACGCACCACCACGGCGGCGGGCGAGGTGGCGGTGGCCGCGACCAATACGGGCTCGGCCGGCTCCGGCTCAGCCTCAGCTTCCGTCTTCGCCGGGCGGCGGGGCTGGCGGCCGCGCGTGAGCTTGGGGCGGTCCGGATCGTCGCCCGACTTCGTCTTCACCGTGGTGTAGGCTTCCTTGGGCGGCGGAATCTCATCTTCCGCCTGTTTTTCAGCTTCCGCTTTCTGGGCCGGGGTGGGCGCCTCAGGCGCCGGCGAACTGTTCGGCCCGCTCATGCTCGGGCGCTTGGACTTGGCATCGATCTCCACCTGCGTGTCCAGAGCGTCCGGTGGCAGCGGCTGGCTTGCCTTCTCCCGTTCGGCGGCCGTCCCCGCCTTCACTACTTCGACGGTGACGGCGAACAGGTAGGCTTCGTCGCCTTCTCGGCAATCGATGCGCAGGTAATCTCCTGGCTGGAGCGAGGCGAGAGGTTTGCGGCCGAAGTCGGTATCCTTGTCGAGCTGAATCAGCAGGCGGCGCTTGTCATCAGAGTCAATGATCAGTCGTTTGGTGTCACGCAAACGCAAGACGCCCTCTACGGTTTTTAGGGGCACCTGCTTTTTCGGCTGAATGACGATCTGTGCAGAAGCCGCACTGAGCAGGCACAACAGGGTGAGCAGGACGCGCATGTTACAGGAGTGACGCGAGTTATGGCAGCAAAGTTGCGGCCTTTAATTTAGTGAAGTGTTAACGCGACTTTACGCGCCCGTGTGATTTACTAGATGTATCAAGCTTCTTTGGGGCTTCTGTAGAATTTCGATACACAATGGGGAGATATGTCGAGATGAAGGCTTTTCTTGCTTTTGCTATTGGGGCACTTAGCCTGCCTTTGTTGCATGCGCACAGCACCGGTCCTGAACCAGGGCGCACCGGAGTTCCGGGGGAACGAACCTGCGTTGACTCGGGATGCCATCAAGGCGCCTTGAACCAAGCGGGGGGCAGTGTCAGCGTCACGTTTCCCGGCGGCTTGACCTACACGCCCGGCCAGCGTCAGGCGTTGGTGGTCACGGTGACCGATTCCACCGCTCGTGGCTTTGGCTTTCAGTTGAGCGCCCGCTTGGCGAGCAACACCAAGACTCAGGCGGGCACGTTCTCCGTCTCTGGCAACGCCGCTTTCGTCCTCTGCAGTTCCGCCGACTTCACACGGCAATCCGATAAGGGCGCGACCTGCCCGTCCGCTCAGCCGCTCGAGTTTGCCGAACACACCACTCCGCTGCGCGCGCCCTCCAACACCTGGACGATTCAGTGGGATCCGCCAGCGGACGCTTCCGCTGGCAATGTGGTGATTTACGTCGCCGGAAACGCCGCCAATCTGAACGGCCAGGAAACGGGTGACCGCATCTTCACGGCGAACTACACGCTGGCTCCCGCCGGCGCGACGCCTCGGCCCACCATCGCCGACGGCGGCATTATCCAAGCCGGGGCGTTCGGTGCGAGCAAGACCGTGGCGT
>JBGAHE010000079.1:0-33675 GCA_044226365.1 Bryobacteraceae bacterium | reverse complement strand
CATGCGGGCAGGTAGTGCGCGCCACGGAGGGCCCGAGCAGGGCGTGCAACTCACCCAGCCCACGGACATCGAGACGCCGTCGACGGCGTATGGGACGGAACTGCTTCGTGACGCCACGAGTTCGGGGGTGGATCGTTGTTGTCCTGGATTCTCTAGGGACGGGCCGGCCGTCCTCATGAGAATACAGCTTTAGGCGCCAGTTCTTCTCAGCCTGCGCCCAATTTACAACCTGCCACCAGTTGGTGAGGTAAGTGGGGCGGAGGTTCTGATACTTGAGGTAGTAGGCATGCTCCCAGACGTCGACGCCGATGACGGCCGTCTTGCCTTCCATCAGCGGGTTGTCCTGGTTGGGCGTGGAGACGATTTCGAGGCCGGTGCCGGACTTGATGAGCCAGGCCCAGCCGGAACCGAAGCGGCCGACGCCGTCAGCGTTGAACTTTTGCTTGAAGGCATCGAAGGAGCCGAAGGAAGTGTCAATGGCGGCGGCGAGGCTGCCGGTGGGGGCATTGCCTTCCTGGGGAGCGCGCATGATGTTCCAGAAGAAGGTGTGATTCCAGTGGCCGCCACCATTGTTGCGGACAGCGGTTTTGATGGCATCCGGCACGATGGAAAGATTGCCGGCGAGCAACTCTTCGATGGTCTTGTCGGCGAGGCCCGGCGCGGACTCGAGCGCCTTGTTCAGGTTGGTGACGTAGGCGTTGTGGTGCTTGCCATGGTGGATCTCCATGGTGAGCTTGTCGATGACGGGCTCGAGCGCGTCGTGCGCGTAAGGCAGAGCAGGCAGAGTAAAAGGCATAAGGTCTCCTCTTTCGTTGGTGAAGTTATCGACTTTGTTCGTAGGCGTGAGCCAGACGAAACATGGTGCTTTCGTCGAAGTGTTTGGTCAGAATCTGTAAGCCGACGGGCAGGCCTTCCTGCGTGTTGCCGCAGGGGACGGACAGGCAGGGGATGCCGGCGAGGTCGCCGGTGATGGTGTAGATGTCGCTGAGGTACATCTGGAGCGGGTCCGCCATCTTCTCGCCGAGTTTGAAGGCGGGGAAGGGCGAGACGGGGGCTACGATGGCGTCGACCTGGGAGAAGGCGCGGGTGAAGTCCTGGGCGATGAGGGCGCGGACTTTCTGGGCCTTCAGGTAGTAGGCGTCGTAATAGCCGTGGCTCAGGACGTAGGTGCCGAGCATGATGCGGCGCTTGCACTCGCGGCCGAAGCCTTCGCCACGGGTGTAGCGGTACATGTTGACGAGCGAATCGGCATGGTCGGAGCGGGTGGTGTAGCGGACACCGTCGTAACGGGCCAAGTTACTGCTGGCTTCAGCGGTACAGATGATGTAGTAACAGGCGATGGCTTGTTCGGTGGTGGGCAGACTGATGTCGACCACTTCGCAGCCGAGCTTCTTGAGTTGGTCAATGGCCTGCGAGATGAGTGCGCCCGATTCGCTTTCGAGGCCGGCGAAGTATTCCTTGGGGAGGCCGATGCGGAGGCCTTTGACGTCGCCGGTGAGGGCGGCGTTGTAGTCCGGCACGGGAGCGGCGGCGCTGGTGGCGTCCTGCTCGTCGCGGCCGGCCATGGCTTTGAGCACGGTGGCTGAGTCTTCGACGTTGCGCGAGAAGGGTCCGATGTGGTCGAGCGAACTAGCGAAGGCGACCAGGCCATAGCGTGAGACGCGGCCATAGGTGGGCGTGACGCCGACGACGCCGCAGAAGCTGGCGGGCTGGCGGATGGAACCGCCGGTGTCGGAGCCGAGCGAGACCACAGCCGTCCCTTGCGCGACCACGGCGGCGGAGCCACCGCTCGAGCCGCCGGGGACGCGATCCAAAGCGACGGGGTTGCGCACGGGTCCGAAGGCGGAGTTCTCGTTGGAGGAGCCCATGGCGAACTCGTCGCAATTGGCTTTGCCAATGATCACGGCGCCTTCCTGCTCCAGACGGATAACGGCCGTGGCATCGTACGGAGGTACGTAATTTTCGAGCAGTTTGGATGCGCAGGTGGTCTTGACGCCTTTGGTGACGATGACGTCTTTGACGGCGATGGGGACCCCGGCGAGCAAGCCGGGCGATTCGCCACGCGCGAGCTTCTCGTCGACCTGTCTCGCCGCGGCGAGCGCCCGTTCAGCCGAGAAATGCAGATACGCGTTGGTCTTCGGATTTTCCTGCTCGGCAAAGGCGAGGGCTTGCTGGGCGAGTTCGGTGGCGCTGTACTTGCGCGCGGCCAGATCCGCTTGGATCTGGGAGATAGTGAGGCGGGAAATGTTCATGACTAAGCGCGCTCGATCACCAGCGGGACTTTGAAGTAGCCTTGGCCGGCCTGAGGAGCGGAGGCGGTGGCGACGGCGGAGGTAAAGCGGCGCTCGGGGTGCTCGACATCCTCGCGCAAGGTGGCGGTCTCGGAAGCCTCGTAGAGGACCTGGGCCATGGGCTCAACGCCATCGGTGTTCACTTCGTTGAGCTTTTCCATGTAGACGAGAATCTGGTCCATGTCGTGGGCCATGGCCTGGATTTCGGCGGGTTCGAGATGGAGGTTGGCGAGGTCGGCAACGTAGCGGACTTGCTGCTCGGTAATCTTCATTCCTCCACAGCTTAGCAGGGGTTGCTTAGCCGACCCAGTTCACGAAGGGATTGCGCGGGCCGGAGCGGCCCAGTTCGAGCAGGGCGGGGAGCTTGCGACGGCGTTGAAGGAGGTTGAGGAGCATGGCGTCGAGCTTGTCTTCGTCGCCTTCGATCCATTGCGGTGGGATGGAGTGACGAATGGATTCGAGGACGGATTCGGGGAAATAGAGGGCTTGTTGCAGCCAGGGTTCGAAGGAAGCGAGCGAGGTAACCGATTCGTAGACAAGAGGCCGGTGGTAGAGGCCGTAGCCGGCGGCGTCCTGAAATTCCCAAGTGGGTCCGCCGAAGGTGTAGCCGTGGTCGATCATCATGGTGACGAAGCCGACGCGGCCGCCATGGATGTTGACCGAGGGCGCCCAGTTCTTGACCTTGGCGCGAAAGAAGACGGCCTGGCGGGCGTCGACGTTGGCGAGCCAGCGATCAACGACCATGGCGCCTAAGAAGTCGGTGAGGTTGACGACTTCGCGCAGGAGCTGATCGGGGGCGAAGTCATAGAAGCCGACGCGGTGGGGGTCGTCGGCGAAGCGGGAGCCGAAGTGCCAGCCGGGATCGGGAGGATAGAACTGGGAGCCGCGCTGAAAATTGACCTGCGGATTAGCGGCGAGAAAGTCCGGGGTGAGTTCGATGGCGGCGACACGGGCGGCACTGATGCGGAGTTGTTCGAAGATGCCCTGGGCGATCCACTCGTTGACGAGGACGCGGCGGCCTTGGGGATTGTTGAGGAACTTGACGGCGTAGAAGTGGCCGTCTTCGGCTCGCAGGAGGTGGGCTTGGGCGCCGCCCCTCAATTTTCGAACGAATTCGACGGCGCGAATCGGCATGCGATACTGATGGATTATCGCAGAAGCGAGCCTCAAAGAGTCAGAAATTCGAGGAGAAAGCGAGAGCATGAGCGAAGAGAACAAGACGAGCGAAGAGAAGCTGGCGGCGGAGGCCCAAGGCAAGAATCAGGTGGCGCTCGAGATGATGAAGTTTATCGCCGTGACGACGGGATACGGCAAAGGGACGACGGCGACGGGGTTCGCCGGCAAGAGTGTGGTGCGGACGCCGGAAGAACAGGCGGACGCGCTGATCGATCTGTTCAAGCGGTGCCGGGAAGTGGTGAACGGCTAAGCGAAGCGAGCAGTAAAAAAGAAAGGCGGCGCCGAGGCGCCGCCTTTTTTGGTTTTGGGTTGAGCGAGAAGTTACTTCTTGGCGGCCTTCTTGGCCGCCTTCTTCGCGGGGGCCTTCTTCACAGCCTTCTTCGCCGGAGCAGCAGCCTTCTTGGCCGGAGCGGCCTTCTTCGCCGGAGCAGCAGCCTTCTTAGCCGGAGCCTTCTTCGCAGCTTTCTTCGTAGCAAGTTTCATTTTAGAAATCGATCTCCCTTGTTTAGATGCGACCGCAGTCTTCTTTGCCGCTACGGGACGAGCCGAAACATTCGTGCTCGTTTTCGTTTTGGCCTTCGGAGCTACAGCCGGTTTAGCGGACGACTGAGTCGCCACTGATTTCTTTACTGTAGCTTGGGTGGCGGTACGATTTCCACTTTTGGATGCAGTACGAATAGGAGCCGCGGATTTCTGAGCGGCCTTCACGGGAGCAGAAGTGGCTTTGGAGGCCGTTTTTAAAGGCTTCGGAGCAACTTTAGACGGCGAAGGCAGCGGAGCCGGAGCAAGCGCAGGCGCGGGCGGATCGGGAGGCAGAACGGCCGCCGGAACAGGCGGAGGAGGCACGGGAGTGGACGATGACGGCGGGTTCCACGCTTGCAGCGCAGCCGGCGGAGTCATCGAGCGAGGCGACGGCGCGTCGTCATCATCGTCATCATCATCGTCGTCGTAAGAGCTGATTTCGCTCTCAAGGTCCAGATGTTCGTCTTCGTACTCGAAGTCGTCTAGCTCATCGTCGAATGGCATTGGAGATTGGCTCCCAGGAACTGTTTCAAGAGTCGCCCAGCGTCACAGGGGGGCGGAAAGAACACAGATAGAATATCGCGATTCCTTTAAAACACAAGCGCAGGCGGACGGATTAGAAACTGAGGGTGGCTTGCTCGTGTCCGGCGACCCGCGAGATGGCGCGGACGAGCTTGCGATAGGGCAATTCGCCCCGGTGCGCGAAGCCCAACCACTCGCCGTCGCGCCAGGAGGAGTAATACCAGCGGGCGAGCAGCGCGAGGTGGTCCTGACGGCGGGAGAGTGGGAAGCGAGGCTCAGGCGCGAGGGCTGCAGTGACGGCGCGCAAGCGCGCATCCATCGACAGGCCCGCGCCATCGAGACGGAACTGTACCGGCGGCAGCCATTGTCCGTCGAGCAGGAAGCGTAACTCGACGCAGCCGGCGAGGAAGGACGGGTTGACGGCGACGCCGCAGTGGTGAGCCGTATCGCGCACCATCTCGTCGCGGCCGCGGAGGATCTGCTGAACACGTTCAAGACGCTTGTGCTGACGGGCGGCTTCTTCGAAGTCGAGGTTTTCGCTGGCGCGGTCGCGCGCACGTTCGATGGTGAGCAGCATGCTTTGGCCATCGGTGGTGAGAAAGTCGCGCACGCGGGCGACTTCGGTGGCGTACTCGGACTCGCCGACGAACTCCTGACAAGGTCGGAGGCACATGTTCATCTCGCCGTAGATGCAACCGGGATGGTCGGGCGAGGGGGCGAGGTCTTCTTGGCAGCGGCGGATGAGGAAGAGGTCGAGGAACTGGGCTTCGAGCTCTTCGGCGGCGGTGCGGGAACGGAAGGGTCCGTAGAAGAGGGAGTCCGAGCCGGTGAATCGCGTTGTGACGGTCGTGCGCGGGAAAGGGTTATTGGTCACCAGGCGAACGTAAGCTGGATAACGTAACTTGATCCGCGTGGAGTAACTATCGGGATAATATTCGCGAGCGAGGTGGTAGTGGAGGACGCTGGCGGCCAAGCGCGAAGGGGTGGGCCAATACTCGACGCGCTGAGCGACGCCGCGAAGACTGGCCCAGCGCGAATCGCCGAGCAGGCGTCGCAAGCGGCGGCGCAGGAAGTTGGTTTTGGCGAGATACGGGGCGCCTTCGGCAGCGAAGAGGGCGAAGACCGCCGGCTTATCCTCGACGCATTGGAGATCGTCGTGGGGATGGATGACACAGGCGGGGGGCAAATGCATGGACAAGGGTCATTCTAGCGCCCTGTGCCGCGGTGGCGGGGTGGCTTAGATTGGTAGAAGTGGATTTGAACGGAGTAATTGTTCTCGATAAACCGGCCGGGTGGACGTCGCATGACGCCGTAAACAAGGTGCGGCGGTTGACGCAGCAGACGAAGGTGGGCCATTTGGGCACGCTCGACCCGATGGCGACGGGGGTGTTGCCGCTGGTGGTGGGGCGGGCGACGCGCCTGGCGCAGTTTGTGACGACGGGACGGAAGGTGTACGACGCGGTGGTGCGGTTTGGGTTTTCCACGGATACGTACGATTGCGAGGGCGAGTCGACGAGCGAGGCGCGGGAGATCACACTGGACGAGGCGCAGGTGAGGTCCTGGTGCGCCGCCAAGCGCGGGACTTATGCGCAGATGCCGCCGGCGGTGTCGGCCAAGAAGGTGAACGGCGTGCCGGCGTACAAGCTGGCGAGGCAGAACAAGCCAGTGGAACTGAAAGCCGTTGAGGTGACGATCGAGGAGATGACGTTGCTCGAATGCCGGACGAGCGAGATCAGCGTGCGGGTAGTTTGCTCGGGCGGGACGTACGTGCGGTCAATCGCGCATGAACTGGGGCAGACCGCGGGGTGCGGGGCGCATCTGGGAGGATTGCGGCGGCTGGAATCGTGCGGCTTTAAAGTCGATGAAGCGACAACGATGGACGCGTTGACTAGTTTGGCGGCAAGCGAAGGGTTGGGAGGGGTGGTGAAGCCGGCGGCATCTCTGCTGCCGCAGTTTCCGGCGGTGCGAGTCGACGAGGATACGGTGGCGCACATTCGGCAGGGGCGGACGTTTCGAATGTCGCCATTTGTGGCATCGACCATGGCACCGATGGTGCGGGCGATCGCGGACAACGGAGAGCTGATTGCAATTGGTGAGGCTCGTATGCCTCTGGTTTATCAGCCTATAGTTGTTTTGTAATCGTGTACGATGAATCAACTTTAATTGCTTTAGTGGCTATCATTTACTCGTTCGGGAGTAGTCTGAAATAAGGAAGGTGTCACTGCTCCGCGCACTAGCGATTCTCTGTGCCTGCTTGCTCGTTCAAGCGGAGGAGCGGAGCTGTGTGCCACCCGCACCCGGGATGCAGGAATCCAATCGCGACGGGATACTGCAGGACGAGTTCTTCTCCGGCTCGGTGCAGGAGGTCTCGGAGACGACGGTGTCGGTGTCGCGGTCGTTACCGGGTAAGAGTCCCGAGACGCGCGTCTTTCTGATGGACGCCGATACGATCGTGGAAGGCAAGCTGAAGAAGCTGGCCCGCGTGACGGTGGGCTATCGCACGCACGACGGGCAGGATCATGCCTGGCGCATCATTGTGCGCGAATCGCCCGAGTAACTACTTCCTGGGGCGGCGTTTCCACTCCGCTTTCACCACCTGCCGCGCGCGACCCAAGGCGAGAGTATCTTCGGGTACGCTTTCAGTAATCACGGAGCCGGCGGCGACATAGGCGCCGGAGCCAACCTCGAGAGGGGCGACCAAGGTGGAGTTACTCCCGATAAAGGCGCCGGGACCGATGACGGTGGCGTGTTTCTTGGCGCCGTCGTAGTTACAGGTGATGGTGCCCGCGCCGATGTTGGCGCCGGGTCCGATGGATGAATCGCCGAGATAGGCGAGGTGCATGGCTTTAGAGCCCGCGCCGAGTTCGGTCTTCTTGAGTTCGACGAAGTTACCGATGTGGGCGCCGGCCTTGACGGTGGCCTGCAGGCGAAGCCGGGCGAAGGGGCCGAGGTGGGCGTCAGCTTCGACCGTGCAGTCGCTCAGCACGCAGTAGGGGTGGATTTCGACGTTGTCGCCGAGGGTGACGTTGCGGAGCGCTGAACCCACGCCGATGCGGCAATTGGACCCGATGCGGACGTGGCCGCGAAGTTGGACGAAGGCTTCAAGCGTGGTGTCCTGGCCGATCTCGACGAACTTATCGACGATGACGGACTCCGGGCGCTCGATGGTGACGCCGGCGAGCATCAGTTCGCGGGCCTTGCGCGCGCGGAAGTAACGGTCGGCTTCGGCGAGTTCGATGCGGGTGTTGATGCCGAGGATCTCGGCCGGGTCCGGCACGCGGAGGGTTTTGACGGTGTGGCCGTGCGTGCGCAGAATCTCGATCATGTCGGTGAGATAGAGCTCGCCGGAAGCGGCGTTGGGCTGGATTTCGTCAAGGTGTTTCCAGAGGAGCGCAGCGTCAAAACAATAGATGCCGGAGTTGATTTCGTTGATGAGCAACTGCTCGGGCGTGGCGGCCTTCTGCTCGACGATGGCGAGGCAGTTGCCGAGGTTGTCCATGACCATGCGGCCGTAGCCGGCGGGGTTGTCGACGAGCGTGGTGATGACGGTGGCGGCAGCGCCGGTGTCCGCGTGCTGCTGGAGGAGCCGGGCGATGGTGTCGGCCGAGAGCAAGGGGCAATCGCCGTAGAGGACGACCAGCAGGCCGGTGCGGGCCGTGACGGTGTCACGAGCCACCATCATGGCGTGGCCGGTGCCTTTCTGCTCGGTCTGGCGGACGTAGGAGAGGCCGTAGGGGGCGAGGTGCTGCTCCACCAATTCGGCGCCGTGGCCGGTGACGACGACGATGCGCGAGGTGGGCGCCATGGCGGCGGCCGATTGGACGACGTGTTCGACGATGGGCAGGCCGCCGGCTTCGTGCAGGACCTTCGGCTTGGCGGACTTCATCCGGGTGCCCATGCCGGCGGCGAGGATGACGATGGAAAGGTCGTTATGCATGAAGGAGTCCTTTGGGGAGGCGTTGTTGACGGCCGCGGACGGCGAGTTCGAGGACGACGGCGGCGGTGAGGGCCGGGTCGTGACGCACTTTCTCGCCCTTGGTTTGGAGGAGATTGCGGCTGATGAGTTCGATGCCTTCGTCGGCAAAGCGAGGCGTGTCGTTTTCGACGGCGAAGACTTTCTGCGCTGCGTAAGCGCGGCGCAGGGCGCCGGCAATGGGGCGCTGGTTGACGACGGCGACGTCGATGAGGCGGGCGCCGGCGTGGCGATGGATGGCGGCCACGTGGTCAAAGGCACTGTACTGCATCGTTTCCCAGGGCTGCCACATGAGGTTGCAGAAATAGGCTTTGAGCGCGCGGGAACGGCGGATGGCGGCGGGAATGCCGTCGACGAGCAGATTCGGAATGACGCTGGTGTAGAGTGAGCCGGGGCCGAGCGTGATCAGGTCGGCTTCTTCGATCGCCTGCAGGGTTTCCGGCAGCGGGGGACAGTGGCGGGGGCGGAGGCTGATGGTGCGGATGGGCACGCGGGCGCGGCTGATGCGCGTTTCGCCGGCGACTTGTTTGCCGTTCACGAGCTCGGCTTCGAGCGTGACGTTCGAGTCCGTGGAGGGATAAATGCGGCCGCCGATCGAGAGAATTTCGGCGGAGATTTTGACGGCGTGGGCGAAGTCGCCGGTGACTTGGGTGAGGGCAGTGAGAAACAGATTGCCGAAGCTGTGGCCGGTGAGGCCCTTGCCCGCGGTGAAGCGGTATTGGAAGAGGCGGGCGAGGAGGTCGCCATCGTCGGAGAGGGCGACCAGGCAGTTGCGGATGTCGCCGGGCGGGAGAACGTCGAGCTCGCGGCGCAGACGTCCGGAGGAGCCGCCATCGTCGGTGACGGTGACGACGGCGGAGATCGAGACGGGCGGCAGGTCGTCGACGGGCTCGACATAGCGTTTGAGGCCGCGGAGCAGGGAAGACAGGCCCGTCCCGCCACCGATGGCCACTACCCGCAGTGCGCCGGAGCGGCCTTCGGTGCGCCGGTTTGGGCGCCGATTGGGCATCCGGAGGTTAGCTTCCCGTCAGCAGATCGCGAAAGGGCTGGAGCTTCGCCAGCTCAGTGAAATCGGGATCACCTAAGGCCATGGTCCGATTCCGCGGTTGCATCTGAATGGCACGCCGTAAATGCTGCACGGCGGGTTCAATCGCGCCCTGATTGCCGAGAGCGACGGCGAGGGCGTAGTGGGCGTAGTCCGTTTCCTGTTGCTTGAGGGAGTATTCGAGGAGCGAGGTAGCGCGAGCGTACTCGCGAAGATTCATCTGCGCGATGGCGAAGGTGTAGTTGCCTTCAAAGTCGCGGGTTTCCGGTTCCGTGCTGGTGAGGCGGCTTTCGCACATGCGCTGATGCGTGCGGGCAGAGAAGGCCATGTCACGGACCGGGCCCTGTGCGACGGCTTCAAACAATGGGAGGGCGCGACGAAAGTCGCGTTGGTGGAAGGCCTCCATCGCCTGATTGAAGATCTCCGCCTGCCGACGTGGGTCGAGGGTTTCTTCTGTAGCTTTGCTGTTTTTCGTTGCCAATGTTGTCCCCCGCGGGTGAGCGAGTAGCCCGGCCCCGGCGGGCCTCCGTCGGGCGATAAACGCCCGGTGAAACTTCGATTATGCCAGATCGGCTCGGGCGGTTTGGAAAGGCGGCGAGGCTTAAGATGGATCATGCGCAGGACAATCGTTCTTCTGCTGACGGCGATGGCGGGTTGGGCCGCGAAGAAGCCGGTGACCATCGATGCGGTGATGGCGAATCCTCCGGCCGCGGTAGCGCGGGTGTTGTGGGCTCCGGACGGCGCTGCTTACGTGACGCAGGCGAAGGGTAAGGTGACGTTGCACCGCCTGAATCCGAAGGGTGCAACGGAATTAGCGGACCTGAAGGAACTCGAAGGGAAGGCCAAGATGGTGGCCAACACGGCACCCTTCGATTGGGAGAATCGGCGCGTGACAGAGCAGCCGCTGCAATGGTCGCCCGATGGGAAGCAGTTACTCATTCTGGCGGGGGGCGATCTATTTCTGCTCGAGGTGGCGAGCAAGGCGGTGAAGCAGTTGACGATGACGCCGTTTGCGGAACGCGACCCGAAGCTATCGCCGGATGGTAAGACGATTTCGTACCGGAAGGACCATGACCTCTATACGTACCAGATTGCTACCGGCAAGATCACGCGGCTGACGACGGATGGTTCACCCACGCGGATGAACGCGAAGCTCGACTGGGTGTATCCGGAAGAGCTCGAGATTGGCACGGCGCATTGGTGGAGCCCGGACGCGAAGACGATCGGCTATCTGCAGTTCGAAGTGAGCGACGTGAGCGTTTACTCCCACGTGGATTATCTGAAGGTGGAAGGGCAGAGCGAGCCGGAGCGGTACCCGAAGGCGGGGAGCAAGGGGTCCGTGGTGCGGTTCGGCCTGGTGCCGGTGGCGGGCGGCAAGACCCGCTGGATCGACTTGGGGAATTCGGCGGACTATCTGTTCGGACGTTTCGCGTGGACGCCGACGCACGTGCTGGTGACGCGGCTGACGCGCGTGCAGAATCGGCTGGATCTGCTGGCAGTGGAGGCGAAGACCGGCAAGGTGACGACGGTGCTGACAGAAGAAGATCCTTACTGGATTAACCTGGCCGATGACTTCCAACTGCTGGCCGACAACAAGACGTTTGTGTGGTCCAGCGAGGCGAGCGGGTTCCGGCACCTGTATTTGCGCACGCTGGATGACGCGCCGGCAAAGCAACTGACTTCGGGCGATTGGGAAGTGAGCGAGGTGGCGTGCGTGGATGAGAAGGCGCGCCGGATTTACTACACGTCGACCGAGGCGTCGCCGCTCGAGCGGCAGTTTTATGCGGCGAGCTTTGACGGCGGCGCGCGGCAGCGGCTGAGCCGTGAGGCGGGGACGCATACGGTGTCGATGGCGCCGGGCTGCGGCGTTTATTTCGATACGTACTCGAGTTGGACGTCGCCGCCGCGGCGAACGCTGCATGCGGCCGACGGGCGCGAAGTGGAAGTGGTGCAGGCGGCCGATGAGCGCGCGCCGAACGAATACGAGATTCTGCCGACGGAGTTGCACGAGGTAAAGGGTCCGGACGGCGCGCTGTTTTATGCGCGGTTGATCAAGCCGGCAGGGTTTACGGCGGGGCGGAAGTATGCGGCGGTGGTGATGGTGTACGGCGGGCCGCATGCGCAGACGGTGCGCAATCAGTGGGCGGGCGCCAACTGGGATCAGGTGCTGGCGCACAAGGGTTTTGTGGTGTGGCAACTGGACAATCGCGGGTCAGCGGGGCGCGGACATGCGTGGGAGAGCAAGGTGTTCCGACAGTTCGGCAAGCAGGAATTAGCGGACCAACTAACCGGGCTCGATTATCTGACGAAGCTCGGCCTGGTGGATGCGGCGCGTGTGGGGATGTATGGCTGGTCTTTTGGCGGCTACATGACTTTGTACAGTCTGTTGCAGGCGCCGGATCGGTTTGCCGCGGGCATCTCGGGTGCGCCGGTGACCGATTGGCGGCTATACGACACGATCTACACCGAGAGGTACATGGGGCTGCCGCAGCAGAACGAGAACGGGTACAAGCAAAGCTCGCCGGTGCATGCGGCGGGCAATCTGAAAGCGAAGCTGCTGCTGGTGCACAACATCGGCGACGACAATGTGCTGTTCCAGAACGGCATGATGATGATCAACGCGCTGCAACTGGCGAACAAGCCGTTTGAGACGATGCTGTATCCGCAGAAAGCACACGGAGTGACGGGGCCGGCTCGCCGTCATCTGCTGGAGACGACGACGAGCTTTTTCGAGCGTACGCTGAAGCCCTAAGCGCGGCTACTGAAGGAGGGCCACGATCTGCTCAACGTCGTTGGGGACCACGGTGGGGGCGTTGCCGAAGTTTGACTGGAGAAGATTGCCGGCCGGGTCCTGGAGTTGGCCCGTGTGATAGCGGTAGATGTAGTCCGGATCCTTGAGGACGTTGCCCGTGAGGATGCCGACGACGTCGTCACCGGGTTGAATCTTGCCGGCGGCCACCAGTTTTTTGGCGCCGGCGAGGCTGGCGGCCGAGGCGGGTTCGCAGCCGATGCCGCATTTTCCGATGACAGCCTTAGCGTCGGCGATCTCCTGTTCGGTGACGCTTTCCACCCAACCGCCGGAGTCAGTGATGGCTTTGAGGGCTTTGGGCCAGGAGACCGGGTCACCGATTTTAATGGCGGTGGCCAGGGTTTCGGGATGCACGTTGCTGTGGAAGGCGGGGTCGGCGTTCTCCATGTATTCACGGAAGGGGGCAGAGCCAGCGGCCTGAATGACGCCGAGCTTGGGTACGCGGTCGATGAAGCCGTAGCGCTTGAGTTCGTCAAAGGCTTTGCCGAAGGCGGAGACGTTGCCGAGATTGCCGCCGGGGAGGACGACCCAGTCCGGCACGTGCCAGTCGCGTTGGTCCAGCATTTCGATGGCGATGCTTTTTTGGCCCTCAATGCGGAAGGGGTTGACCGAGTTGAGCAGGTAGATGCCAAGGCGGTCGGCAAGGGTGCGGACGAGGGCGAGAATCTGGTCGAAGTTGGCTTCCACCTGGAGGGTTCGCGCGCCGTAGTCGAGGGCCTGGCCCAACTTGCCGAAGGCGATGTTGCCGTTGGGGATGAAGATGATGGGGTCGAGCTCCGCGGCGGCGGCGTAGGCAGCCATCGAGGCGGAGGTGTTGCCGGTGGAGACGCAGGCGACGCGCTTTTTGCCGAGGCGGACGGCCTGGGCGACGCCGCAGGTCATGCCATTGTCTTTGAAGGAACCGGTGGGGTTGAAGCCCTGATGCTTAAAGACGATCTGGTTGAGGCCGGCGTACTGCGCGGCAAGTTTACCGGGCAGCAGGGGCGTGTTGCCTTCGCGAAGGGTGACGATGTGGTCCGGCGTGTCGAGGAAGGGAAAGAGCTCGCGATAGCGCCAGACGCCGCTTTGGTCGACCGGATGGTTCGAGGTGCGGCGATCGCGCCAGAGACGCTTGAGCGTTTCGGGATCGCCGGGGTCGCCGTCGTATCCGGCTTCGAGCAGGCCGCCGCAACGGGGGCAGTTGTAGAGAACCTCGGTGATGGCGTAACGTGTCCGGCAGCCGGGTTCGAAGCAAACCAAGTGAGCTAGCATGAAACTAACCATTATAGGAGGCCCCTTGCCTGATCACCGCGAACTGAAGGACTTGGCCGGAGTGGGCGGCGCGATGCTGCGTGACTTCGAGATGCTGGGGGTGACCAGCGTGGATCAACTGGGACGGCTGAATCCCGATGAACTGTACACGCGGCTTTCGGCCCTGACCGGGCGAAACCAGGACGTGTGCGTGCTCGATGTGTTTCGCTGTGCGGTGGCGCAGGCGCGCAATCCGCAATTGGCTGAAGAACAGCGGCAGTGGTGGTGGTGGAGCCGGCAGCGACGCGCCGGCGCGTTGGCTCAGAGTGCGGCGGAGTGAAGGCCGCCTGGATCGCTGACGGACAAGTCAGCCTGATCGATCTGCCGAAGCCGGAACGGCCGGCGGGGCATGCGCTTCTCCGCCTCCTGACGGGCGGCATCTGCAATACCGACCTCGAACTGCAGCGCGGCTACTATGGCTTTGCCGGCGTGCCGGGCCACGAGTTTGTGGCCGAGGTGGTGGCGGCCGATGACCACGCCTGGGTGGGCCGGCGCGTGGTGGGCGAGATCAACCTGGCGTGTGGTGAGTGTGACTGGTGCCGGCGTGGGCTGGGCCGGCATTGTCCGACGCGGACCGTCCTGGGCATTGTGCGGCATCCGGGGGCGTTCGCCGAATACTTCACGCTGCCCGAAGTGAATCTGCGGGCGGTTCCGCCGGAAGTGCCGAACGAGCATGCGGTTTTTACCGAGCCGGTGGCGGCGGCGTGCGAGATTTTGGAGCAGGTGGCGATTCCGCCGGGCACTGAGATTGCGGTACTTGGCGACGGCAAGCTCGGCTTGTTGATCGCGCAGGTGCTGGCGGCGAGCGGCTTGCGCGTGCGGCAGTTTGGTCGGCATGTGGGGAAGCTGCAAGTTGCCGAGTTGGCGGGCGTGTTGACGGAGCAGGTGAGCGGGCAGATGCCGGAAGGCGCTTTCGATTATGTGGTGGACGCGACGGGGTCGAGCGAAGGGCTGGCGCAGGCCGTGCGGATGACGCGTCCGCGGGGGACGTTGATCATGAAGTCGACCGTATCGCAGCATGTGGCGGTGGATACGGCGCCGATCATCGTGAATGAACTGACGCTGGTGGGGTCGCGTTGCGGGCGGTTCGAGCCGGCGCTCGAGCTGATTGCGGGCGGGAAGCTGCATCTGGAGCCGATGATTGCGGCGCGTTACCCGCTGAGAGAGGCGCCGGAAGCCTTGGCTCATGCGGCGCAGCGAGGCACGCTGAAGATCCTGATTGACGCCTAGGGGTAAAGCAGGAATTCCTGGCGCAATTGGGACCAGCGCTCGAGGTCCGGTTGCCAGGAATGCTGAATGGCCTTGGGGTCTTCGAGGGCTTGAATCGAGGCGATGGTCTGGCGGTTGCCGATCAGCTTGAGGTTGGTGTTGAAGTCGATTTTGCCGGGGTAGAGGGTTTGCAGGGCGACACAGAGTTCGAGGCCGAGGCGGGTGGCGTCGAAGGCTTCGCGGTCGGTGACGACGAAGCGCACGCCTTCAATGGTCTGCTTGGCGAAGTAGGAAGCCTGCGGCGTGAAGCGCGTGGGGTAGAAGCGCACGCCGGGGATGGCGCGACGATTCAGATAATTGGCGAGTTGGGCGCCGCGGATCCAGTCGGCACCGACTTGCTCAAAGGGGGCATCGGTTCCGCGACCGACGGAGTAGTTCTTCGAATACTCGAGCATGGCGACGCCGGGATAGAGGGTGGCGGCGTTCAGCGAGCGCATGTTGGGCGAAAGCTCGGTCCAGGGCTGGCCGGTGGAGTCAAACCAGTCGGCGCGGCGCCACCCTTGCATGCGGATGACCTTCAATTTGGCGGGCTTGGGGAGGGTGGAGTTGATGAGGCCGGCGAGTTCCCCGAAGGTCATGCCGTGGCGGATGGGCATGGGGAGGGTGGCGACGAACGAGGTGAGGTCTTCATCGAGTAGCGGGCCCTCAACGTGGCGGCCGGTGATGGGGTTGGGCCGATCCAGTATGTAGATGGTGAGGTTGTTTTCCGCCGCGGCTTCGATCGCATTGCGCATGGTGGAGAGATAGGTGTAGAAGCGGACGCCGACGTCCTGAATGTCGAACACCAACGCCTGCAGACCTTGCAGATGAGCCGGATTGGGCTTGCGCGTCTGGCCGAGATAAAGGCTGTAGACGGGGAGGCCGGACTTGGGGTCGCGCGCGTCGGCGACTTTTTCGTCGTCTTCCTTGCCGAGGAGGCCGTGTTCCGGGGAAAAGATCGCGGTGAGTTTGACACCGCCGGCGAGCATGAGGTCAATGTTACGGCGGCCGTCGGGGGTGAGGCCGGTGTGGTTGGTGATCAGGCCAATGCGCTGGCCGGCGAAGTCGGCAAATTTGCGCTCAGCGGCGACTTCGAGACCGGATTTGGCCGGTAGCATGGCGGCGGCGGGAAGATTTGCGGCCACCACGGAGGCGACACGCCCGCGCAGGGAAACGACGGCGGGGCGACGGTAAGGATGCACGGAATTCGACATCAGGATGATGTAGGTGCTGGTGCCGGGGTCGATCCAGATGGAGGTACCGGTGAAGCCGGTGTGGCCGTAGCCGGTGGCGGGGAAAAGGTCGCCGCGCTGGCCGGCGTAGGCGGAATCGATGTCCCAGCCGAGGCCGCGGATGGCGGGCATACTGGGCGGCGTTTGGGGGGTGGTGAAGCGCTGAACGGTGAACGGCGAGAAGATGTGCGTGGTGTCGAGTTCACCCAGGCCGAGCATCATTTCGCAGAACTTGCCGAGGTCGGAGGCGGTGGTGAAGAGGCCGGCGTGGCCGGCGATGCCGCCCATAAAGCGGGCGGTGGGGTCATGGACGACGCCACGCAGCGGGGCGGGCATGCCTTTATACAGTTCGGTGGGGGCGATGCGCGGAAACCAGGCGGCCGGCGGCTGGAAGCGCGTCTCGGTCATGCCCAGCGGTTGGAAGATTTCGCGACGGGTGAACTCGTCGAGCGTCATGCCGGCCTGGCGGCGCACGATTTCGCCGAGGAGGACGAAGTTGATGTCGGAATAGATGAACCGCGTGTTGGGCTCGGCGACGGGCTTGTCCTTGAGGGCGAGTTGGATGCCGGTGTCGTAACCGGACCATTCCGGGGAGAGGTCGACGTCCGGACGCATGCCGGAGAAGTGAGTGAGGAGTTGTTTGACGGTGATCGTGGACTTGCCACCCTGGAACTCAGGCAGGTAGGTAACCACCGGGTCCATCAGGCGGACGCGACCGAGTTCTACCAGCTTCATGATGGCCGAGGTGGTGGCGACGACCTTGGTGAGCGAGGCGGCGTCAAAGATGGTATCGAGCGTCATCGGCTCTTTGGCGGGTGAGAGCGAGCGAGAGCCGTAAGCCTTGTAGTGTAGGATTTTACCGCGATGTCCGACCAGCAGAACGGCGCCGGGAATCTGGTCTTTGGCGACCGCTTCTTCGATGATCCGGTCGAGAACCGGCGTGCCGGACCAATCGGTTGCGGCAGGGGGAGCGCTGAGCGCCGGCCAGGCGAGCGCCAACAGGAGCAACCAGCGGCTCATGCGAGTTGTCGTGCCACCTGATCGAGCGTTTCCGCCAAAGTTATGTCCTTCATTGTGATGCCTCCCGCGCTGTGGGTCACCAGGTCCACGCTCACTCGATTGTAAACGTTTGCCCACTCGGGATGGTGATCGAGGACCTCGATCTTGAGGGCGGACATGGTGATGAAACCGATCGCCTGGGCGAAGCTGGCGAACTGGTATTCGCGGTGCAGCTTGCCCGCGACGACCGTCCAGCCGGCGAGACGAGAGAGATGAGCGTCGAGCTCAGGAGTTGGAATGGGGGTCGGCATCGGTTCTCTGATTGTCGGCCACGGCGTAGATCCATTCAGGCTCTTCGAGGGCCTGTTCGGCGATGATCCGGGCGACTTCGTCGTCGGAAATGGGAAGCGGCTGGCGCTTGAGGCGATCCGCCTCGGGCGCTTCCGGGGGAAGCCGTCGCTTGTAGGCGACCACGGCCAGGGGCGGCAAAGTGAGCCGGACGCTGGCGGGGCGACCGTGCATGCCGACGGCGTCCGCGAAGACTTCGTGGCCGCTGCCGACGCCCGAGCCACCGAAGCGGGTAGAGTCGGTGTTCAGCACTTCGTCCCAGATGCCGTGCTCCGGCACGCCGACGCGGTAGTCGTGACGGACCATCGGCGTGAAGTTGCAGACGAACAGAATGGTGGAGGCGGCGTCGCGCCCGCGGCGGAGAAACGAGATTACCGAGGACTCGACGTCGCGGAAGTCCACCCATTCGAAGCCGCGCATCTGATTGTCGATTTCGTGGAGCGCCGGTTCGTCGCGGTGCAGACGGTTCAGCTCGGTGACCAGGGCGCGCAGCTGTTGATGGTGCGGATACTGGAGCAGTTCCCAGCGCACGGAGCGTTTCTCGTCCCACTCTTCGTACTGGCCGATCTCCTGGCCCATGAACAGCAGCTTCTTGCCCGGATGGCCATACATATAGGCGAGGAAGCAGCGGGCGTTGGCGAAGCGCTGCCACTCGTCGCCCGGCATCTTGCCGATCAGCGAGGACTTGCCGTGCACCACTTCGTCATGCGAGATGGGCAGAACGAAGCTTTCGCTGAAGGCATACATGATCGAGAAGGTGAGGCTCTGATGCACGCCTTTGCGGAAGATGGGGTCCTGCTTGAAGTAGGTGAACATGTCGTGCATCCAGCCCATGTTCCACTTCATGGAAAAGCCAAGACCGCCGAGGTAGGTGGGGTGGGTGACGCCGGGGAACGACGTGGACTCTTCGGCGATGGTGACGATGCCCGGCTCCCGATGGCAATTCTCGTTGAAGCGCCGGAGGAAGGAGATGGCTTCGAGATTCTCGCTGCCGCCATAGCGATTCGGCAGCCATTCGCCGTCCTTTTTGCCGAAGTCGAGATAGAGCATGCTGGCGACCGCATCTACGCGGTAGCCGTCGATGTGGAAGGCTTCGAGCCAGTAGGTGGAGCTCGACAGCAGAAAGCTCTGCACTTCGGGCCGGCCGTAGTTGAAGATGAGCGTGCCCCACTCTTTGTGCTCGCCCTGGCGAGGGTCAGCGTGCTCGTAGAGAAAGCTGCCGTCAAAGTAATGGAGACCGTGGAGGTCGCGCGGGAAGTGGCCAGGGACCCAATCGAGAATCACGCCGAGCCCCGCCTGATGGCATTGGTCGACGAAGAAACGGAAGTCGTCGGGCGTGCCGTGGCGCGAGGTGGGCGCGAACATACCGGTGACCTGGTAGCCCCAGGAGCCGGAGAACGGATGCTCGGTGATGGGCAGCAGCTCGAGATGCGTATAGTTCATCTCGACGGCGTAGGGGATCAGCTTGGCCGCGAGTTCGCGGTAGTTCAATTCGCGATCGTCCTGGCCGCGGAGCCAGGAGCCGAGGTGGACCTCATACATCGACATCGGCGCGGAGTGCCAGTTGGTGGCGGCGCGGCGGGCGCGCCAGGCTTCGTCGTGCCATTGGTAACGGTCCGGGGGCGCGACGATGGAGCCGGTGGCCGGGGGCACTTCGGCGTGGAAGGCGTAAGGGTCCGCTTTGAGGACGCTGTAGCCGTTCAAGCTCGAGCGGATGAAGTACTTGTAGATGGCGCCCGCTTCGAGCCCCGGGACGAAGAGTTCCCAGACGCCGCCATCGAGCCGGCGCATGGGCAGGGCGCGCATGTCCCAATCGTTGAAGTTGCCGGTAACCAGAACAACGTTCGCGTTGGGCGCCCAAACGGCGAAGTGCACGCCGGTGACGCCTTGCCACTCGACGAGGTGGGAGCCGAGGAAGGTGTGCGCGGATTGGTGCGAGCCCTCGCCGAACAGGTGCAGATCAAATGGGCTGATGCGTCCGGGGAAGCGGTAAGGATCCTCGAGCAATTGCGTTTCGCCACTCCAGCGGGTGACGTTGATCATGTAGGTGTCGGGCCGCTGGGTCAGTTGGCCGACGAAAAAGCCGTCCGGGTGGATGCGCTGCAGGGGGACGCTCCCCTGTAGCAACATGAGCGCAGCTTCACTCGCCTGGGGCAAAAAGGCGCGGACTTCCCAACCGGAGTCAGTTTGATGGGGCCCTAGAATGCGGAACGGGTCGCCGTGGTAGCCACCGACGATCGCCTCGACTTCCGCGGGGACAAGAGCGGACATGCGCCCTATTATGGCGCATTGGGGGCGAGCCGACGGACCATCATCGTCACGGCGATCGCCATGAGGATGAAGGCGATGCAGACGATGTTCTCCGGACCACTGCCCTGAACGATGAACTTGGCGGTGGCAATCGCCGTGGTGGACCAGGTGAGCCACAGGAGCGCTTGGGTGGCATGGTGGACGTATCGAGCTACGGCGAGGCCGAAGAGAAGCGACGCGAGGCCAGCCGCGTAATACTGCCAGTCCTGGGACTTGACGCGCGCGAGGTCGAAGCAAGTGGCGCCCACCGTCACCGTGAGGCCGAGTTGCCAGGCGCTCCACGGCATCCAGGTGAGGAGAAGGAGGCAGATCATGCCGAGCAAGAGCGAGTCAAAGCGCAGGTGGAACCAATGGCCGTCGCGGACGAGGATCACGGTGAAGAGCAGGCCGGCGAGCAACTGCTGCCAGAGCGGCGCCGCGGGCGGGTTCGGCTCGTCGGATCGCGAGACTTGTTGCGCCGCCCAGGCCAAAGCGAGTCCGAAGAGAAAGCCGAAGGTGAACTCCATGCCCTTCCACCAGGGATGCTGACGGCCCAAGAATTGGACGCCGAAGGATTGGAGGGCGCCGCCGAGTCCGAAGCCGAACCATCCGCCCAAGCCGCCCCAAAGAGAGAAGCGGACTAAGTGCGGTTGCCGGCGGCCGAGCCATAGGAGGAGGGCGATGGCGGCAAAGAGGAAGCCGGCCCAGACTTCTTCGCGAGGACGGTCCAGGCGATTCGAGAAGTAGATGAGCTTGGGGTGGTTGATGAAGCGCCAGCCGATCCAGGTGGCGACAGCGGCGACGGCGCCGACCTGGGCCATCAGCGTCGAGGAGATGCGCGTGAGTCCCAGGCTGAAGACGGCTCCGCCGAGCAAACCCCAGATCGCGCCCTTGAGCGCGAGCCCCAGCAGACCCCACCAGCGTGTCTCGAGGGCGATCGACGCGCCGACCGTCTGGCCGTAAGTCATCTCGCCACCGAAGCTGATTGCAATGGCGCCGAACGCGCACAGGCGGGCCGACGGCGAGAGTTGACGCGTGAGGCAGAGGCATAAGGCCACCATCGCGCCAGGGATCATCGCGCCCAACGGCCCCCCGCCAATGAAGCCGCGGAGACCCCAGCCGAGCATCATCGAAACGGCTGGCAACAGGAGTTGGAATGACATGGAGAGAATCCAAGCTATCATGTGGCTTCCGCATGCTGCCAGCGTTTTTCCCGATTCTCGACGTCGCCTGCCTCCAGCGGGAGGGCTTGGATGCGGTGGCGGCCGCCGAGGCCATTCTACGGGGCGGCGCTCGAATTCTGCAGCTGCGGTATAAGGAACATCTTTCGCGGCGAATGTTTGAAACGGCGGAACAACTGGCGGCGCTGTGTGTGCGGCATGGGGCGGTGTTTCAGATGAACGATCGCGCTGACGTGGCGCGGGTGCTGGGGTGCGGCCTACACGTGGGGCAGGATGATCTGCCCGCTCCCGAAGCGCGGGCGGTGCTGGGTAATGGACTCTTGCTGGGCCTGTCCACGCACAATCCGGCCCAGTTGGAAGCCGCTCCGCCGGAACCGGACTATCTCGCGCTGGGACCGATCTTTCCCACTGGCTCAAAAGAAAATCCTGACCCGGTTGTCGGCCTCGACAATCTGCGGACGTGGCGGCGTTTGTCGTCACGACCGCTGGTCGCGATCGGCGGCATTACGCTTGAGAACGCGCGGAGCGTGCTTGAGGCGGGTGCTGATTCGGTGGCCGTAATCGGGGGACTTTATGCGGGTCCGCTGACGCTCGAATTACTTGAAGAGAGGACGACGGCATGGGTGCGCCAACTCCAAAATTAGAACAACGGCTGGGCTTGCTTAGCGCCACGACGATCGTGATCGGGTCGATGATCGGCTCCGGCATCTTCATCGTCTCGGCGGACATTGCGCGGCAGGTGGGTTCGCCCGGACTCCTGATCGCTGCCTGGGTAATCACCGCTCTGCTGACGATGATGGCCGCTTTGAGTTACGGCGAGCTGGCGGCGATGATGCCGCAGGCGGGCGGCCAGTACGTGTATCTGCGTGAGGCTTTCGGACCGCTAGCGGGCTTCCTGTTCGGCTGGACAATGTTTCTCGTCATCCAGACCGGGACGATTGCGGCTGTCGCGGTAGCCTTTGCGAAGTTTGCGGGCGTCTTTTGGCCGTGGATCGCGGCGGACAATCAGTTGCTGCCGTTTTTGAATACGCAGCAGGTGGTGGCGATTGTCATCACCGTGTTACTCACGTGGATCAATACGCGCGGCATCGGGATCGGCTCGCTGGTGCAGAACGTGTTCACCGTGGCGAAGACCGGCGCGCTGCTGGGTCTGGTGGTGCTGGGCATTCTGCTGGGCCGCAATGAGGCGGCGGTGACGGCAAACTTCACGAACTTCTGGGGCGACGGCGTAAGCGGTTGGCTGATGGTGAAGATGGTGGGCGTGGCACTGGTGGGGTCGTTGTTCTCGTCGGATGCCTGGAACAACGTCACCTTTACGGCAGGCGAGATCCGGAATCCGCAGCGGAATGTGCCGCTGTCGCTCGCGCTGGGCGTGGGCGTGGTGTCGCTGCTTTATATTGCCTCGAATCTGGTTTATCTGAATGTGCTGCCGCTCGAGGCGATCCAGACGGCGCCCCAGGATCGCGTGGCGACCGCGGTGGTGTCGCAATTCATGGGCGATCGTGCGGCGCAGGTGATGGCGGTCGCCATCATGATCTCGACGTTCGGCTGCGTCAACGGCCTGATCTTGGCGGGAGCGCGCGTGTTCTATGCGATGGCGCTGGACGGCTTGTTCTTCCAACAGGTGACACGCCTCGACCCGGTGACCAAGGCGCCGGTGATGTCCCTGGTGCTGCAATGCGGGTGGACCTGCCTGTTGACCCTCACTGGTAAGTATGGCGACCTGCTCGACTATGTAATCTTTGCGGTGCTGCTGTTCTACATGCTGACGATCGCGGGCATCTTCGTGCTGCGACGCCGACGTCCGGATGCGCCGCGACCCTATAAGGCATGGGGCTATCCGGTGGTGCCGGCAGCTTATATCGCGTTAGCGGGTTTGGTGGAAGTCTTGTTACTGCTCTACAAGCCAGCTTATACCTGGCCCGGGCTGATTATCGTGCTGCTGGGCATCCCCGTCTTCTATCTGTGGCGAGGCAAGTCGACTCAGGCAGCGTAAGGGTCGCGCGTGAGGTTGCCGGGACAGCGGTCACGGTAACGCCGGCGAGTGGCTGACCGGTCGGTGAAGCGTTGGCGAGTGAGAGAGGCAGGGTTCTCACCATGCCCAGTAGTATAGTTCCACTGTGGCGGTCTTCTTCTTGCTTGCGCGTATCCTGACGGGGGTCGGCGTGAGTTTCTCGCTCGCGCTCCTGCTGTTGATCATCTTCTTTCACAGCGCCGTGAACTTTGCCAAGGAGGGGGCGGGCGTCCTCGGCTATGTGGTGTCTCTTTTCACGTCGGGCTTCACCAAAGGTACGCGTCCTCCGGAACCGCAGGGCTGGATCGTGAACTGGGCGCAGGTGGGGTTTGCGGCCGTGCTGGTGGCGATGCTGGTTTCGGTATTTCTGCCGCACGCCCGGATGTTGCTGCATGTGGTGGCGGTGTTGGGAGTGGTGGTGCTGATTTGGTTCGGGCGGATGCTCTGGTCCGGACCGGAACTGGAGGTGATCTGCCTGCCGTGGTTTCCGGTCTGGTACGTCTATTACGCCCTTTGCCTGACATGGTGGGCGAGGCAACCAGCGGTTTGAAGTACTAGAGCGTAAGGGGCATGTGACGGTCGGAGGGCCGTGGCAAAATCCGCTCCATGCTGTCGGTCATCCGCGCTCATCCTTACGTTACGGCCTTGCTGTTGATGGCTTACTCGATTGCGGTGACGTTGCCGCATGAAACGGTGCAGACGTGGCTAGGGGCGCACGTAGTGCAGCCCATGGGGCGGGGCAATTTTTACCTCATGATGGCGACCCTGGGCATGTTGGGGATTTCGGTCGCGGGGTGGCTGATTGCCCGGCAATTGCCGCATCATCCTGCGCGTCCGGCGCTGCGCAACTACAGTCTGCTGACGCTGGCGCTGGTGCTGATGGCGTGGCGCTTTCTGACGGTGAACAACTCCGAACTAATCCACTTCGGGCAGTATGCAGTGACAGGTTTCGTGCTGATGGCCTGGACGCTTTCGGTTACCGAGACGTTGAGCTCCGTATTGCTGCTGGGCGGCATCGACGAGGCGCATCAGTATGCGGTGCTGCACGCGAACTGGGGCATCCCTTACGACTTCAACGATGTAGTGCTCGACTTCCTGGGCGGCTCGATTGGTGTGTTGATGTGTCTGCTTTGGCTGCGGGCGCGGCCTCGGGAGGGCGCGGCGCGGTTGCTCAGACCGGGGACTTTGTTGCTCGGGATCACGGTATTGGGCGGAGCATTGCTGCTGCTGACGAATCACGCGGTGGTCTATCAGGATTCCTCCCGCACCGACTACCTGTTCGCCATCAGCCGGCTGCCGAACCAGGGTTTTTGGTTCTTCGATGCGACGTGGGGCCCGCGGACGATTCACGCTATTGCGCCTTTGGAGGGTCCGGTGCTTTTGCTCGGTCTGCTGTTGCTGTATGCGCAGTTGGACCGCAAGTATCAGTTCGGCGTCACGCAGTGAACCGCTGGATGTGGTTGGCGCTGTGGAGCGTCGTAGCCCTGTGGGCGCGTACGGCGAATCGCTACGCCGAGGTGTTCGGCACGCCCGGTCTGGTGAACTTCACCGAGACGGACGCCTGGTTCCATGTGCGGACGATGGAGCACATGGCGCGCAACTTCCCGCATCGTCTGCGCCTGGATCGCTACACGCGGGCGCTCGACGGCCAAGGTGTCGATACGGGCGCGTTCTTCGATTGGCCGGTGGCCTTGGTGGGCTGGTTGCTGCATCTGTCGCCCGGGGCGATGGACGTGGTGGCCGCGTGGTATCCGGTGTTGCTGGGGACGCTGCTGGTGCCGGTGACGTTTCTGGCTGCGCGGGCGCTGATGTCCGAACGGGCTGGTTGGTGGGCGGCGGCCGCGGTGGCGGTCATCCCCGGTCATTTTCTCGATACGGGCAGCTTAGGCTTTACCGACCATCACGTGATGGAAGCGCTCCTGACGGCGTTGTTGCTTTGGCTGCTGGCACGGGGCAAGACGCCCGGTTGGTTACTGGGCGCGGCGCTGGCGAGCTATCTCTTGACGTTTGCGCCGGGCGCGTTTGTGGTGGCGATCGTGACGGTTTGGTACTGGGCCAAGGCGGGTTTGCGTCCTGACGCTGACCCGGACTCGCGCCGCTTCGCGACGGCCTGTGTACTCGCCTTGCCCCTCGCCCTATGGTGGCGCGACGTGTATCTGATGCGGTACTCGGTGGCGGCGTTAGCGCTGGCGGCGGTGGGGCTCTTCGCTCTGCCGGTCTTTAGTCGTTGGTGCTTGCGCTGGCGCCATCCGCGCGTGGTCTTCGCCGGCGTTACAGTGCTGGCGGCGGCGACCGTGCTGGCCGTGCTCTCGGTTTCGCCCATGGGGGCCGAGAACGTGTGGGCCGTCCTAACGCGCATGGTGAGCACCGGACCGGTAGCCGAGTTGCAGTCCCTGACCGAGGTTGGCGGACGATTCTCGCTGAAAGGGCCATGGGAGCAGTTCGGCGGCGCCTTCGTCCTGGCGGTGATCGCGCTGCCCTGGCTGGCTTGGGTGGTGTGGCGCGAGCAGCGTCCGCAGCAACTGTTACTGCTCGTCTGGAGCGTGGTGTTCCTGGTGATGGCGATGCGCCAGGTGCGGATGACTTACTATTTCGGCGTGGTGGCGGCATTGCTGGCTGGTTTTGTGATGAGCCGGCTCCGGCTGCGGCCGCTGAACTGGCAGACGGCGGCGACGTTGTTGTTGGGCGGCGTCCTGATGGGGCCCAACCTGATCCGCGCCACTGAGAGTCAGCAGGTGCTGGTGGGTAGCATCCCGCCGGAATGGCACGAAGCATTGATCCATCTGCGCGACCGGACTCCGGAGCCCTTCGGCGATCCCGCTGCCTTTTGGGGTATGCCGGAAGTGCCGCCTAGTTACAGCGTGATGGCTTGGTGGGACTACGGATACTGGCTGAGCGGTTATGCGCATCGTGTCCCCGTGGCTAATCCTACGCAGGCCAACGCGGGCTTGGCGGCGGACTTCTTTCTGGCCACTCAGCCGAAGACGGCGCACCGAATCCTGACCGAAGTCCGCAGCCAATATGTGGTGGTGAATGAGTCACTGCCGTTCCTGAGCGACGGCGTGACGCTACGGGGACGTTTTCTGAGCCTGTTCCCTTATACCCGGAGCCATCAGGCGAGCGACTATGTGTGGACGGCGCAGGAGCCGGAAGGCGCGAGTATTTTCTTTCGCGCAGACTACTTTCGCTCGATGCTGTTCCGTCTGTACTTTGCCGGCGGCCAGCGTTTCCCGGCCAGCGAGAGGGGGAACTTTGCCGTGATTCGGCTGCAAGGCGATCGGGTAGTTTACAAGCAGGCGTTTGTACGGCTGAGCGAAGCGCGGGCGGCCGCCCTCGCTTGCCGGGAATGTGAGCTGGTGAGCGAGAATCCCGCGACGCCGATGGTGGATGTCGAGCCGGTGGGATTCGTGGAACCGGAGTTCGCCTCGTCGCAGACGGCGGTGGAGTGGCAGGGTGAGCGGCGCGCGAAGGTGCAGGTGTATCGCGTACGCGAGAACTTAGTCAGTGGGCGAACTGCGCGGGGGCAGGGCAGCCCCGAAGTCCTGAGCGACGCGGCCGGCGTAATCGTCGAGTAATTCGGTGAGGCGGGCGTAGCTGGGCGATTGCAGAATGAACCCGACGTGATGGGGCTTGTTCAGCCGCCAGACGACTTCGGCGTCCCGATAGGCGGAGGTGTCGGGGTGCTCCTGACGGGCAAGTGACACCAGTAGCGCGGCATAGTCGCGCCGGAGGGGCGCTACCTGATAGGACGCTTCGCCGCCGGCCAGTTCCACCTTGGCCCATTCGGCCCAGAAGTTGAGGCCGGTGGCGGCTTCCACCAGGTCAGCAATGTGCGCGCCACCCACGCGGGCCGAGGTTTCGAGGAAATAGATTTTGCCGTCGGCGTGCGAAACGATGAACTCGGTGTGCGAGACGCCACGCTTGAGGCCGAGCCCCGCGAGCACCTGCTGATTCTTGCGCAGCAGGCCCTGATCGAGCGGACTACCACGCTCCACCAGACGTGTGGTGAAGACGCCGCCGCCTTGCGAGACATCGAGCGGCGGACGGCCATAGCGGCTGGCGACGGCATACAGAATCTGGTCGTGGTCGACGATGGAGTCGACGTGGCAGATGTCGCCGGGGATGAACTGCTCCACTAAGTAGTAGGACTGCTCGTCACCCAAACGATTGATGTGCGCCCAGAGTTCTTCCGCGGAGGAAACTTTGTGAATGCCGATGGAGCCCGCCAGTAAGCGCGGCTTGAGGACCCAGGGTGGCGGAACGCGTTGGGTAAACTCGTGCACGCGCTGGTGATGCAGTACAGGGACGAATGGCGGAATGTTGAGTCCGGCGGTTTCGGCCTTCATCCGCATGGCGAGCTTGTCGCGGAAGTAGCGAGTGGTGGTTTCGCCCATGCCGGGAATGCGGAGGTGCTCGCGAAGGAAGGCGGCCATTTCGAGATCGAAGTCGTCGAGCGGCACCAGGCGGTCGATCACCTCGGTGCGGGCGAGATAGGCGACCGTGTTGAGCGTATGTTGGCGGTTCCATTTCTTGTCGGTGTCGGGCATGTAGTAAATGCCATCGAGCGACTCGGTGGGCCAATGGGCGGTGGCGCGTAAACTCTCGCTGGTGAGCAATAGGACGCGCGCGCCCTGGCGCTTGGCTTCCTGAAGAAAAGAATGGCCTTTCTCGTAACTGGCGAGGGCGAGGAGGGTCAGCGGCATGGCGAGTCCAGGGGTGGACGCGCTATCTTGGATAGCGTGAATCGATTTCTCATGACAACCGGGTTGGCCGCGTCGATGGCCGCGTCCCTGACTTTCGGTCAAGATAGCACACAGAAAAAGGCGGCTCCGGCGAAGCCGGCAGCGCCGGCGGCCAAGCCGGCCGCGCCTGCCGCGAAGCCTGCGCCGCCGGCGGCCAAGCCCGTGATCAGCGCGAAGCCCGTGGTGGGTGCGCCGGTCTCCGCCACCAACCCCGTAGTGATGACGGTGGGCGACGAGAAGATCACCAAGGAAGACTTTGAGGCGTTCATCGCCGGCCTGCCGGAGCAGGTGCGGGCGCAGATGGCTAATATTCCGAAGCGCCGCATTGCGGAGCAGATCGCCGACATCAAGGTTTACGCGGCCGAAGCGCGTAAACGGAACCTGGACAAGACAGCCATGGCGCGTCTGGAAATGGACCAGGCGCTGGCCAATTCGCTCTATCGCGACGTGCAAAGCAAGCTGAATCCTTCCGAAGCCGATATGCAGGCTTACTTCGAAAGCCATAAGGATCAATATCAGAAGGTGCGGGCGCGCCACATCCTCATCCGGTTTAAGGGTTCGCCGGTGCCGACGCGCGAAGGGCAGAAGGACCTCACCAAGGAAGAGGCTTTGGCCAAGGCGACCGAACTCAAGAAGGCGATCGACGGTGGCGCGGACTTCGCCGAACTGGCGAAGAAGGAAAGCGATGACGCCGGCTCCGGCGCCAACGGCGGCGACCTGGGTCCGTTCGGCCGCGGCATGATGGTGCCGCCGTTTGAACAAGCGGCGTTCTCCTTGCCGGTCGGCAAGACCAGCGATCCGGTGGAATCGCAGTTCGGCTATCACGTAATTCAGGTGCAGGAACAATTGGGTAAGGACTTTGCGAGTGTGAAGTCCGAGATTGAGCCGAAGATCAAGCCTGAGCTGGCGCAGAAGGCCATGGGCGATATCAAGGCGGCGGCGAAGATCGAGTACAACGACAGCTACTTCCCGAAGGAAGCTCCCGCGGGCCCCGGGTTCACGGCGGCTCCGGGCGCCGCTCCGGCCCCGTCCGCGGCCCCGAAGCCGAAGCTGTAAAATCTCGCGCACGTTTCACGAGCCGTTGGCGTCATGACTAGTCATGAGACAGCTAACGGCTCGTTTGCTTTTGGTCAGCGCGGTCGGCGTGATGGTTTTGTGGGCGGCGCAAGTGACTACCCAGGTGATTCCCGTGAAGCGCAGCCGGCCGGGCGATTATCCGGCGTGGGAAGTGAAGGTGGTGCAGCCGGTGGAGATCAGCCCGGCGCGTTACCGTCAGGTGACGGAGATGGAACTGAACCAGGTGGCGCTCGATGGCTGGGAATTGGTGGGCGTGTCGCCCTACACATATCTGAACGAGGAAAGGGGCCGGGATCGGACGATGGTGACGCAGACGTATCCGAGCTACGTCTTCAAGCGGTTGCGGCGCGAGCGCTGAGCCAAGGGCCGGTTGACGATCGCCTCGCCCAGTCCCCGTGCCCTACCCGTACAATGGGGACCTATGTATTGGCTGGGAGTTGATGTCGGTACGGGAGGCAGCCGTGCGCTGCTGATCGACCAAGCGGGCCGTGTTTGCCATGCCTACACCGCGCCACATCGGGAGATGACCATGGAGCGCCCTTTGTGGGCGGAGCAGGAGCCGGAGGATTGGTGGTCTGCCAGCCAGATTGCCATTCAGGGCGTGCTGCAGCGGGGCGGCGTGACGGGCGAGCAGGTGAAGGGCGTGGGGCTTTCGGGCCAGATGCATGGTTCGGTGTTGCTCGATCAGGACGGCGCTGTCATTCGACCGGCGCTGATCTGGTGCGACCAGCGCAGCCAGAGTCAGGTGGACTCGATCAACGCCAAGGTGGGCCGCGAGAAAGTGCTGGCTTACACGGCGAACCCTGTGCTGACCGGCTTTACGCTGCCGAAGCTGCTCTGGGTGCGCGACAACGAGCCCGCGGCGTTCGAGCGCGTACGGCATCTGCTGTTGCCCAAAGATTATCTGCGCTATCGCCTGACGGGTGAGTTCGCCAGCGAAGTGTCCGATGCCTCGGGCACGGCCTTGTTCGACGTGGTGCAGCGGCGGTGGTCGCGCGAGATGGCGAGCGAACTGGGGCTCGATGCCGGCATCCTGCCCCGCGTGCATGAATCGGCGGAGGTCACCGGCGCGGTGACGGCCGACGCCGCGGCGAGCACCGGACTGAAGGTGGGTACGCCGGTGGTGGGTGGCGGCGGCGATCAGGCGGCGAGCGCGATCGGCAACGGGATTGTCGGGCGCGGCGTGGTCTCCTGCACGATCGGGACCTCGGGCGTGGTGTTTGCGCATCTCGATGAGCCGAACTTCGATGCGCAGGGACGGGTGCATACGTTCTGCCATGCGGTGCCGGGTAAGTGGCATGTGATGGGCGTGACGCAGGGCGCGGGCTTAAGCCTGCAATGGTTCCGCAATCAACTGGCGCCGGGCGCCGAGTACGACGATCTGCTGGCCGAGGCCGCGACGGCGCCGGCCGGCAGCCAGGGCTTGTTCTGGTCGCCGTATTTGATGGGCGAGCGGACGCCGCACCTGGACGCGCTGGCGCGCGGCGGTTGGGTGGGTTTGACGGCGAGCCATCGGCGGTCGCATCTGATCCGGTCCCTGGTGGAGGGCGTGAGTTACTCGCTGCGCGACTGCCTGGAGTTGATCGACGATCTGGGCGCGCGGCCGGAGACGATTCGCCTCTCGGGCGGCGGGGCGCGGAGCCCCATCTGGCGTCAACTGCTGGCCGATATCTTTGCGGCGCGAGTGACGACGCTCGAGACGCAGGAGGGGTCGGCGCATGGCGCGGCCCTGCTGGCGGCGGTGGGTACGGGCGCGTATAGCAGCGTGGCGGAAGCGTGCGCGGCGGCGGTTCGCGAGGTGGAGTCGCTTGATCCTCGGGCACATGAGTCGCGGGCGTATCAGCGCGGTTACGAAGTGTACAAGACGATCTATCCGAGTTTGAAGCCGCTCTATCGGCAGATGGGGCAGGGTTAGTGCAGAGCGACGAATTGGACTTCTATAACGCGCTGGCGGACGTCTACTTCGCCGGCTGGGGCGCGGCGTATTTGGAAACGGCACGGCAGCAGTTCTCGGCCTATCTGCAGCCGCAACTGAAACCGGGTGCGAGTATCCTCGACGTCTGCTGTGGCACGGGACAGTTGGCGGCCGCGCTGACGGCGGAGGGATACCGCGTAACGGGAGTCGATCTTTCGCCCGAGATGATCGAGCGGGCGCGGACGGTGGCGCCGGACGCCCGGTTTACGGTGGGTGAGATGTCGGAGTTTGTGCTGGGCGTCCGGTTTGATGCCGCCGTCTGCTGCTTCAACAGTCTGAATCACGCACGGGGGCCGCGGCATTTGGCGCGGACCTTGACGACGGTGCGTCGCCATCTGGAACCCGGCGGACGCTTTCTGGCGGACCTGGTGATGGAGGAAGGCTACGCGCATAGCTGGACCCGCCAAGCGACGGTGGATACGGAGCACGGCGAATGTCAGTTAAGGTTTGTCTACGAGCCGCGGAGGCAGCGCGCGTATTGCGATGCGACGTTGCGAGTGGAGGGGGCAGAGCCGAAGTCGGTACGGATGCGGCAGCATGTTTTCTCGCAGAAAGAGATCTACGAGGCGTGCGCGCAGGCGGAATTGAAGGTGGAGGGGCTCTATCCGGTGCCGGGCGATCCGCCGGTGGGGCGCGTGGCGCTGGTGGCGCAGCGTCGCTAGACGGCTTGCGTGAAGCGGGCCAGCGCTTCGAGCTTTTGGTGGGCGGCGCCGGAATCGATCGACTGCGCGGCCAGACGAACGCCACTGGCGTAGTCCGGCGCGAGCCCGCAGACGGTGAGCGCGGCGGCGGCGTTCAGTAGGACGATGTCGCGGCGCGAACCCGGTTCGCCGGCCAGCACGGCGCGGGTGAGCGCGGCATTATGTGAGACGTCGCCGCCGGCAATGGCGGCAAGCGGCGCGGTTTGCAGGCCGAAGTCTTCGGGGTGGATGGTGTGTTCCGAGACTTGTCCGAGGTGAACGCTCAGCAACTGGCTGGGCCCGGCCAGGGCGATCTCGTCGAGTCCGTCGGCGCCGTGAACGACTAAGGCGCGCTCGGTGCCGAGCAAAGCCAGGGCCGCGGCCATGCGGCGCGCCATTTCGATCGAGGAGACGCCGATCAACTGATGCGGAGCCTGCGCCGGGTTCGAGAGCGGGCCGAGGAAGTTGAAGACAGTGCGCACTTTCAGCTCGCGGCGGATCGGCTGCACGTGGCGCATGGCCGGATGATGCTCCGGGGCAAAGAGAAACGCGATCCCCACTTCGGCCAGGCAGCGCTCGCTCTCGGCGGGCTTGAGGCCGACTTTCACGCCCAGAGCTTCGAGGACGTCGGCACTGCCGGATTGCGAGGAGATGGAGCGGTTGCCGTGCTTGGCGACCGTGGCTCCGGCGCCGGCGGCCACCAACGCGACCGTCGTGGAGATGTTGAACGTTCCCAAGCCATCGCCGCCGGTGCCGCAAGTATCGATCAGCGGGCGGGCGGACGAGGCGACCGGGAGCATGACGGCACGCATGGAGTCGGTGAAGCCGGCAAGTTCCTCGGCTGTTTCGCCTTTCATTCGTAAAGCGATGAGAAATGCGGCGATTTGGGTGGGCGGTTGCGAGCCGCTGAAGATTGCGTCCATCGCCTCGCGGGCGCCGGCGCGGGTGAGCGAAGTGCCCTGGATGAGAATGTCAAGTTCGCGATCGAGCGCCATGTTATTCTGTTAGCTTAGCTGGTTTGGCCCGGGTTTCCGTGCCAAGCGAGTCTCAAACCAATGAAAATCCACGAGTATCAGGCCAAAGCGATCCTGGCCAAATACGGCGTCCCTGTGCCGCGCGGGGAAGTTGCCTTCACGGCCGATGAGGCCTACGCCGCGGCGGAACGTTTGGGCACGCCCTGCGTGGTGAAAGCCCAGATTCACGCGGGCGGACGCGGGAAAGGCGGCGGCGTGAAGGTCGCCAAGGACCTAGCGTCGGCCAAGCAGTACATCGGGCAGATCCTGGGGATGAATCTGGTGACGCACCAGACGGGTCCGCAGGGCCAACTCGTGAAGCGATTGCTGATCGAAGAAGGTCTGCCGATCGAAAAGGAATACTACGTCGGCATCACGCTCGATCGCGCCATCGGCAAGAACATCATGATGGCGTCCACCGAAGGTGGCATGGAGATCGAAGAGGTGGCGGCGCACTCGCCGGAGAAGATCCTGCGCGAGCCGATCGAGCCGGGTATTGGTCTGGGGGCGTGGCAGGCTCGCAAGCTGGCGTTCGCGCTGGGCATTCCCGCCACGGCGATCGGCGCGGCGGTGAAGTGTCTGCAGGCGCTCGCCAAGGCTTATGAAGAGATGGATGCTTCGCTCGCCGAGATCAACCCGCTGATCCTGACCAAAGACGGCCGGGTGATGGCGCTCGACGCGAAGATCAACATCGACGACAACGCGATGTTCCGGCACAAGGACTTTGCCGAATTGCGCGACACCGACGAGGAAGATCCGCTCGAAGTGGAAGCGTCGAAGTACTCGCTGAACTACATCAAGCTGGACGGCACGGTGGCGTGTATGGTGAATGGCGCGGGCCTGGCGATGGGCACGATGGACATCATCAAGTACTCGGGCGGTTCGCCGGCAAACTTCCTCGACGTGGGCGGCGGCGCCAACGAAGAGCAGATCAAGAACGCCTTCCGTATCCTGCTGAGCGATGAGGGCGTTAAGGCGATCTTCATCAACGTGTTCGGCGGCATTCTGCGATGCGACGTGCTGGCGAACGGCGTGGTGAACGCCGCGCGGGCGCTGGGCGTGAAGGTGCCGATCGTGGTGCGTATGGAAGGCACCAACGTTGAGCTCGGCCAGCAGATTCTGCGTGATTCCGGTTTGAATTTCACCATTGCCGACGGCATGAAAGATGGCGCGGAGAAAGTGGTAGCCCTCGCAAAATGAGCGTTCTCGTCAATAAAAACACCCGCCTGATGGTCCAGGGTTTCACCGG
>JBGAHE010000078.1:0-35691 GCA_044226365.1 Bryobacteraceae bacterium | reverse complement strand
CATGTGGAACAACGGGTGCGGCATTTCCTGCGGCGACGCCACAAGGTTCGCCAAGGGGTCACGCGGCGTTGGCCGAAAGAGAGAATCTTCGGTCCGCTCGGCGTGCTGCTGCTCCGTCGCTCTCCGCTCGCGTGAGCCTATTGGGAAGTCTGTCGGAAAGCCGGATGCGGGAAATCCGCACGTCCGGTTTGATGAGCGGGGAAAGGAAACGGGCGCTCCTCGTACCGCGCCTTTCCTCGACTCTACCGGTGCGAGCGAAGTTGGTGGGGTCGGCAGAGAGGTGGGCTTGGTCGAGCGCGCGGGCGCATGTGACGGGCTTTGATCCGACGGGTGTGTTGTGTTTTGAGCAGTTTACGCGGTGGTCGCTCGATTGGGGGGCGTTTTTGCGGGCGCCGATTGAGGCGGAGAAGGTGGCAGTGACGTGGGAACGGGTGCGGTCGGGGTCGGTGTGGAATCGGCCGGCGTGGGAATTGTTGGTCGCGAAGGAGGTTGCGGGGCGGGCCGTGGGCTGAGTTTTGGGGTCTGGGCTCTGGAGGCATGGCCGGGTGGATGTGTCGTTGGCAGGCTAGGGTTGTGGTCGGTGGACAATTGGCGACGGGTGGGCCGTGAGGGCGGTCGATGCCCCGCTTGCGTCGACGGTCCCCGCGTTGGCGTCTTTTTTCTGGTGCCGGACACGGCTTATTGCGCCGGACACGGCCTATTCCGGACACGGCCTATTCTGCCGGACACGGCCTATTGCCTATTTCCGGACACGGCCTATTTTTTCCGCCGGACACGGCTTATGCCCCCGGACATGGCCTATCCCCGGACATGGCCTGTCCCGTCATGCGCGCCGCCGTGCCATTGCCACCACCGCGAGTCCGCCGGCGCAAAGAAACCATGTCGAGGGCTCCGGGACGGCTTCTTCGGCGGGATAGGCGTAGATCAGAAAACTGAACGAATAGTTGCTCGATGTGGGCGTGTAACGAACCACGTCGAAGACCTCAACCCAGGCTTGAACGTACGCGGTGAGCCCGAGCGCACCAATACTTACACTTCCGCCGCCGTCACCAAATCCGTAACTGACAGTGGCGTTGTAAAAGCTCATACCGTCAACGCTTACACTCATCGCGGAATACGGGCCAGCCGCGCCGCCAGCAATGGAAGTACCGGGGAACGCATACCCCAGATGCTCGCCTGAAAGCGTGACGTGTTGACCGGCTGTCGAAACGAAGCTTACATTTATTCTGGTTCCTGGGTCGACGAAGTCGTGCTCGTGATGGCCGCCGCCGATGACCACGGTGCCGATCGGTGCCGCGAGCGCTCCCGTCGCGAGCAAGAGAGTAAGAACGACGCCAACCGTCATGCCGTTCCATCCTTCTTCGCCTTGACGCTGCGCACCATGCGATTCTCGAAGTCCCAGTAGAACTCGGTGGCGATCACTTTGGCGCCGGAGCGGAGTTTGATTTCCAGCTTGCTCACGGCGTCCTGGATCTCGCGCTGGAGTCGCCACTCGGCGGCCTGTAGCTCGGCAATGTGGCGAAGGTCTGGGTCATCGACAAACTCGTCCGGCCGGCGGATGCAGATCGCCGGGGTGGGCTCTTTGCGGTCAGGCATAATTCCTCACTTTCGTTGCGCTGAAAGAGAGTTAATATTACACCAAATCGAGACCGGAAAAGAGATGAATATTGGCAGTGAAAGCGAGGAATACGACATTCTTAAAGCTTTCCTTGTGGCGAGTGGGAGCTATAGGTGGGTTTTGAAGGAACAGTGATCCTTATAGTGCTGCCGACCACATTCGGGTCGTCGAGACGCGTCGAAGATGGAATGACCACCCGCTTGCCGTCTATCACTAATGTAGGCTGCGGATATCCGTTCTTTTGCAGAACCTCCCTGATCGCCGATGCCTCGGCTAACAGTTCTGACGAGGCACCCCTGGGTGTGCCAACAATAAAGCTATCAATATCGGGATTATCGTGAAAGGCGCCACGTACAACAGTCGCGTTTCCAACTCTGAAGATCCTTTCGAATTGCAGCGCGTAGTGAGCGCACTCCTTATCGCCTATCAGTGGTGCGAATGTAATATTGTGCTTAATGGACAGGCGGCTGATGTCGGTGGTCAATGCGAGGACTTGATCAGTTGTCAATTCACGATCAGCCATACGTAGCTCGATCTGAACCCTAGCCCGCGCTTCTATCTCTGCTCGCTCATTTGCTCTAGCGATTTCCAATTCGGCTTGTGCCGTTTTCTGATTCAGCGTTGCTATTTGAATATCTTTGGTGTGCAGATCAGTACTGACCTGCGCATCCTTCAATTGGTTTCTACGGGACTCCCGCGGCGATAGTGAATCGGCTATCTGATTCGCCCGAACTTGTGTATAGTAAGCAGCCAAACCCGCGCAAAAGGCAAAGCCCGCCACGATCGAGGCGATCAGCATTGTCCGCAATCGCCAAGTGGCCCAGAATTTGGCCTGGGCCTTCAGATTGTCGATCTCGCTCGATAGTGTGGCGATCTCACTCTGTTGGTTCGTGCTGCCATTCGATAGAGGCGTAGGACTTGCAGTTACCAATGTCGTGCCGATCAAAAACAGTATAAGCTCACTCAACCGTCTCATGGAACAACCCATTCCTCTTAATATTCCGCCAATAACCTCGACCCCGAAGTTCGCCGACCGGAATTCGATGGCCAATAGTGTCAATTGTACCGGTTGAGGTGGAAAAGTGTTAACTCGGCAGCACCCAGGGCTATCGACTCTTCTGCCGGTTATGACATGGGCGGGACCCTGTCGATCGGCTCCGTCGATAAACGCAACCGAGTTGGAGCGAAACGGTGAACGAGCTTCATGAAGCCCGTCGTGTCCATGAAATAGTTCGGATACGCCCGCTTGAGGGCAGTGACGGAATCCACCGCCACCAGAACGATCTGAATATGCTCATTCCCGGCATGTTCTCGCTCTGCTGCAAGATAGGCAGCTTGCGCTTCGGCTGATTGCTCCCTCGAAAAACCGTCCGCGATTATGTAGTTGATGTCGGAATTAAGTTCCATCAGAACGAAGGCTGGGGGGATTTCGTGTTGCCCGGTATACTTTTCGGCAACGCGCGGGAGTCCTCCAACCACGGCATACACATCCAATTTTTCGATAAGATGCTGAAGCTCTTGTCGGAGTTCCGCGCCTTGCGGACATCCGGGCACGGATGGGCACTGTTCAATCTCCGCAATAGCGCTCCCCGCAAGGGAAAAGAAGCGCTTCCAGTCTTCCGTTCCAATGTTGGTCTTCAGGGATTGGCCAGTGAAAGTCGAAACTGTCTCGACGGCTGTTGCCCAGTAGTGCTGCGCGGCTGAGCGAATCTGGTGCTCGATCTTTAGTCCGTTGTATGCAGCTTGCTTTGCGCCTCTGGACCGGTACTTATAGATCAGGTGGACGCCGCGGTAACCATCCGGCTTAGGTGACGCAATGTAGTCCTTCTCGCTATCGAACTCCATCCCTTTATTGGGACTTCTACGATCGGCTGCCTTATAGATCGCCGCCAGTTCATGAACTTTAGCGCAGGTCGACATGATGGCTCTGCAGCCGCCCAGGTCCTGCATCTTGGAAAGCCTCATCGTAGGAAGTCGTTGCAGCTTGGAGTGAATCGAATGGAGACGTTTCAACCGCTGCGCAACAATGGCGTCACCATCAATCGATCGTGCGCGTGTCCGCAAGTTCATTTTCATGACTTGCAGGGGATAAGCGTGCGACGCTCGCCAATTGTCCATCATGGCGAGTTCGGCGTCCATCGTGCCAGATGCCGTCTCTGTGACCGCCGCCAACTTTCTTCCGGCGCCGTCAATCGCTGTAGGTGTATAGAGCGGAGCTGTCCAATTCACTTCAGCCCACCATTCTATTTGAGGTTGGAAGCACAGAGAAGCGATTGCGCTCATGCCCGGAGTATGCCCAGGCCGCGGGCGTCACGTCAATCCCCGCCCTCACCGGCATTGAGCGTATGAGAGTTGTCTCTTTAGGAGGCAAATCTCAGCCTGCGAGGGCGACCCGTGTGTCCTTGGAAGGCAAAGATCCTAAGAGCGCGGGGCGGGGGCTTGGACCCACGGCTTTAGAGTCGTGGTAGCCGATGGTCTTTAGGCCGCCTTCTATCCGGCGCTGTCCGCCTCCGGCTTGCGGGGACGCCGGACCGTTGATCGCCGCCGCGTCCAGGGTGTTGTTGATGTGGGACGCCTAGAAGGTCTGGAATCGTCTCACGCTGGTGCGGCAGTTCTTTGCAATTTGGTAGATATCAGCGCCTTCCATTGGGCGCAGGCAAATGTAGGTGTACCGGAGGCTATACGCTGTGCGAGCATTGCCGTCGCGGTCGCTCTTGGGCTTGAGGTTCATTGGTTTAGGCGCCGATATTTTTCCGCAACTAACCTATGCCGTGGGTCGTCACCGCCGCCTCAATCCACTTCTCGATCTCGTGCATATGGCTCCTAATGCGCTGGGACGATACCTCTCCCTTGGGGGGCGGCGACCTCGCTCAGTCCCGCCTTGTATGCGCTTGCCCCCGGTCTGCCAGCCAACGCGCGGCCCCTCGCGACCTGGACCCTGGACCTGGTGTGGGATGCGGCCCGTCATAGGCGACCCTAGCTACATTTTGTACCCTGAACTGCGCGACCGTATCGGTCTTGGGATCGACCTTCGTGAAGTTGACGTACTTGGCGTCGGTCATCCCGGGCTTCTCGCCCCTTGTCCAGGGAGTGCAAAGTACCCTCTCGCGGGGAGTATCCGGAGGCGGCGCGTGGGCGTCCTCCCTGGTGGAAGGACTCTCGCTCGCCATGACTCTCTCGCTTCGACGCAGCCTCGCGGGGGCCGCGGTCTTCTTTGCCTTGTTTTGTCCCGCGTTCGCGCTGGACCTCAAAGTCTCGAGTCCGGGGGCGGCGAAGGCGCTGGTGGGCGGAACGTTGACGATCAGCGCCAGTTCCGCCGATCCCGGTCCGTTGTTCTACCGCTTTCGGGTCCGACGCCCCGGGGGCAGTTACCAGATGATTCGCGACTTTGGTCCGGTGGCGTCGCTGGATTGGGCCGGCGACCGCGAAGGTCCTTACCAGGTGGAAGTGGCGGTCCAGAAGGGGCAAACGGGCGAGGTGGCCACGCAAACGAGGACGATCACGGTGGGGACGCGGGTGGCGGCCGGGCAGCCGGTGGTGAACCCCACCAGCCATCCGTTGGTTTTCCTCTTTAGCGCCCCGGCGTGCGCAGCGGGAGGACGCATGCGGGTGCGTTTTCAGCGGGCCGTGGGACCGCTGCAGCAGACTCCGTACCGGGCCTGCGAGAACGGGCTGAGCATGAACTTCTACCTGGCCGGGCTCTACCCGGAGACGGCTTATACGGCCTGGGCGCAGCTCGATACCGGGGACGCGATCACCGAACGAGCCCCGGTGAGTTTCGCGAGCGGGACGTTGCCGCCGGTTTCGTGGAAGCAGACGGTGGTGCAGGCCCCGCCGGCCAACAGCACCCAGAACGTGCTGCTCGCCACTTCGGGCGGCAGCCAGGTGGCGACGGACTTAGCCGGCGCGGTGGTCTGGTACAACCCGTCGCCGGTGACCTACGCCACTACCTTTGAAGCGGGCGGCTTTCTCTGGGGCTTTCTGGAAGACGCCACCCAACCGATTGAGCAACAGGGGATCCGCAAGGTGGACCTGACGGGAAGGACGATTCTCGAGACGAACGCGGCGCGCATCAATCAGCAGTTGGCCGCCTTGGGGAAGCCGCCGATTGCCGGCTTCCATCATGAAGTGCGGACGCTGCCCAGCGGACGGATCGTGGCGCTGGCGGTGGTGGAGAAGCTGGTGACCGATCAGCAGGGGCCGGGCACGGTGGACGTGCTGGGCGATCTGGTGCTGGTGCTGGACGCGAATCTGCAAGTGGTGTGGAGTTGGAATGCGTTCGACTATCTGGACGTGACGCGCAAGTCGACGACGAACGACAGTTGCACACCCGGGGGAGGCGGCTGCCCGCCGTTCTCGCTGGCGCCGACCGCCAATGACTGGACACACGGCAATGCCGTGGTCGCGACGGCCGACGGAAACTTGGTTTATTCGGCTCGTCACCAGGACTGGCTGATCAAGATCAGCTATGAGGAGGGGAACGGCGATGGGCACATCATCTGGAAGCTGGGCAAAGACGGCGACTTCACCTACACGGGTTCGGATCCGTTCCCGTGGTTCTCCCACCAGCACGACGCCAACTTCGAGGCGCCAAATCGCCTGACGGTGTTCGATAACGGCAACGTGCGGGTGGCGGCGAACGGAGGGAACAGCCGGGGGCAGGTGATCGAACTGGATGAACAACGGCGGACGGCGACGCTGCGGTTGAATGCGGATTTGGGCGTGTACTCCGTCGCGGTGGGCTCGGCGCAGCGGTTGCGGAATGGCAATCATCACTTCGACGCCGGCTACGTGCCGATTCCGGGCGGGATCACGGCTTATGCGCTCGAGGTGGACCATACGGGACAAGTGGTGACGTCGCTGATGGCGAATACGATGCTGTACCGCTCGATGCGGCTGACGGATTTGTATTCGGCCAACTGAGGGCTGGCGGTCCGGAGCTTCCGGACCGCTTTGGGCGTGGGGGGGAACTACAGCGCGACGGGCGTGAGGCCCAGGGCGCGGGTGATTTTTTCCGAGCAGGCGAGGACGGCCGGGAGTTGCTTTATCTCGCGGCCTTCGTTGCGACCGCCAGCCAGGAAGGGGACGGCGAGAGCGGCGGTGACGCCGATGGCGGGGTTGCCGACGACGACGGAGAGGTCGCGGCCGGTGCGGGCGATGCTGGGGATGGTGAAGTAGCCGGCGCGGCGAATCTCGTCGAGTTCGGCGGTGAAGCGCTGGCGCTGGGCTTTGGTCATGGCCTGATAGTCTGAATCGGCGGCGAGGAAGCGGGCGCGGGCTTCGGGTTCGAGAAAAGCAATGAGCAAGCGGCCGGAGGCGAAGGGGACGGGATTGACCTGCGAGCCGAGTTCGATGGAGAGACGGACGCGATCGGGGCTGAGCTCTTCGGCCACCAGGACGAGCTTGCCGTGGGCGAGGACGCTGAGGTGGCAGGATTCGTGAATCTGGTCGGCGAGTTCGCGCATGGGGTAGAGCGAGGCTTTCAAAAGCTTTTCTAGCGGCGAGTAAGTGTGGGCCAGTTCGTAGAGCTTGAGGGTGAGGCGGTAAGCACCGGAGACGGGCTCGCGGGAAATGTAGGCGCGCTTTTCGAGAGCGTCGATGATGCGGAACAGGACGCTGGCGGGGCGATCGAGGGAGCGCGAGAGTTCGGTGAGCGTGAGCGGCACCGGCGAGGCAGCGAGCGCTTCGAGAATATCGAGGCCCTTTTCAAGGGCGGGAACGAAGTAAGTGGGCTTGGCGCGGCTCATGGGGTGAGATTCTTAGTTTCGACGATGCCAGCCCCCTCGCGGATGGTGACCAGTCGGCGGGCGGGGACGGCGGGGAAACGATCGCGGCGACCGCTGGGCCACCAGACCTCGAGGTCGGCGGACTTGGCTTCGCCGAGGCCGAAGTGCAGGCGCGGGTCATTGGCGGAGAGGAAGCTCGATTGCGCCTGGCGTTCCTGGGCTTGCGCGCGGCCACTGTAGCGGGCAATGACGCGGGCTCCAATGGCGCTGCGGTTCGACTTGGTGCCGATGAGGCGGACCTTGAGCCAGTTGCCGGGGAGTGCGCCGTCGTTGCGCAACAGCACGGGCGGCTCGCCGACGGCGGCGAGCAGGATGTCGACGTCACCGTCGTTATCGAAGTCGCCGAAGGCGCAGCCGCGGCCGACGCGGGGCTGGGCGATGGCGGGGCCGGCTTCGTCGATCAATTCTTCAAAGACCTTTCCATCAAGGTTGCGGAAGAAGTAACACGGGGTGCGGAAGGGGAGTTGCGCGAGTTGGCGCTCGACTTCGGGGTAGACGCTGCCGGTGCTGACGAACAGGTCCGGCCAACCGTCGTTGTCGAAGTCTTCGAGGCCGCAGCCGAAGTTGACGAAGCGGGTTTCGACGCCGAGGCGCGCTTCCATGGTGGTTTCGGTGAAGTGGCCGCGGCCATCGTTGCGGTAGAGGCCGGGGGTGTCGTCGGCGAAGTGGGGCTTGAAGAGGTCGAGGTGGCCATCGCAGTTGTAGTCGCCGGCGACGACGCCCATGCCGGACTGTTCGGCGCCATCTTCGCTGAGAGCAACGCCGCGTTCGATGGCCTGTTCGGCGAAGGTGCCGTCGTGCTGGTTGAGGAAGAGGAGGCTGGGGGTGGAGTCGCAGGCGACGAAGATGTCGGGCCAGCCGTCCTCGTCGAAGTCGGCGGCGACGACGGAGAGGCCATAGCTGCCGGTGGGCTTGGCGATGCCGGAGGCCTGGCTGACGTCGGTGAAGGTGCCGTCGCCGTTGTTGCGATAGAGACGCATGGTGTCGGTGGCGAGGCCGCGGGGCCCGCAGTAAGTGGGCACGCCTTTCCAATTGCAACTATCGCTCGAGCCTTTGCGGGGCACTTGTCGGGTGTTGAAGCGGGCGTAATGGGAGACGAACAGGTCGAGCCAGCCGTCGCGGTTGTAGTCCACCCAGGTGCAGCCGGCGCCCCAGTGCTGGCCGCCATGCAGAAGGCCGGCCTTTTCGGTGACGTCGGTGAAGGTGCCATCGCCGTTGTTGCGGTAGAGCACGTTCTCGCCCCAGTAGGTGAGGAAGATGTCTTCGAAGCCGTCGTTGTTGTAGTCGCCAATGGTGACGCCATCGGCCCAACCGGTTCTGAGGAGGCCGGCCTTTTCGGTGACGTCGGTGAAGGTGCCGTCGCGGTTGTTGCGGTAGAGGCGATTGGTGACGCCGGCGGGAGCGCCACTGAAGCGGGTGCCGTTGGGGATGAAGAGGTCCATCCAGCCGTCGTTGTCGTAATCGAGGAAGGCGACGCCGGTGCCCATGCTCTCCACGATGTAATCGAACGAAGTGGCGCCGCCGTAGATGAGCGGGTGGGTGAGCCCGGCGGACTTGGCGACGTTGGTGAAGCGCGGGAACGGCTTGCCGGAGGGTTTGGCCTTGGGCGCCGGCTTGACGCCGCGGCTGGCGGTTTGCGCGGCGGCGGGTGCGGCCAGCAAGCTGAGCGCCTGACGGCGCGTCACGGCCTGGCCTTCAGACGGCGGAGGAGATCGAGGGCGTAAGCGACGTCCTGGTCGGCGGGGTCGAGTTTCTGGGCGGCCTGGAGTTCGGCGATGGCGCCGGCACGGTCGCCGGATTGGGCGAGGATGAGGCCGAGGTTGCGGCGCAAGGCGGGCTGGATGAGGCAGGCGCCGCAGGTGTCGACGGCTTTGCGAAGGTTCTCGATGGCTTGGGGCCACTCCTGCCGCTTGGCGGCGTCGAGCCCGAAGTTCGAGAAGGCGCGGGCCTGGGTGACGGCGAGTTCGTCCTGCTTGAGTTGACGAACACGCTGACCCAGTTGAGCGGCTTCGGACGAGCCGCGCGAGGAGAGGACGCGCATGAGGGCGTAGGCGGCCTGCGAGTTGTGCGGGTCCAGTTGCAGGGCGGTGCGCAGGTGCTTCTCACCGTCCGCGGCCTGGCCGAGTTCGAGCAGGGCCTGGCCGAGTTCCTGCTGGGCGATGCTGTTTCGGGGCTCGGCGGTGACGACCTGACGAAGCAGGTCCGCGGCGGGTTGCGGTTCGCGCAGGCGAGCGAGGGTGAGACCGAGGCGATATTGCGTGGCGACGTCGCGCGGCTGGCGAGCGAGGACGGCGGCGAGATCGGTGCGGGCGTCCTCGTATCGCTTGAGGTCGTAGAGGGCGCGGCCGCGATTGAAGCGGGCAGGCAGAAGGTCCGGGGCGAGGCGCAGGGCGGCGTCGAAGGAGGGGAGGGCTTCGGCCTGACGCTGGGCATCGGCGAGGGCGAGGGCGAGGTTGAGATGGGCTTGGGCGGAGTTGGGCTGGGCGGCGAGGACCTGCCGGAAGAGGGCGATGGCGGGGTCGCGCTGCTGCTGGCGGAGGAGGATCATGCCCTTGGCGGTGAGCGCGGCGGGGTTCTGAGGACTGAGCGCGAGGGCCTGATCCATAGCGGCAGCGGCTTCGGTGTAGCGCTTGAGCTCAGTGAGCGTGAGGCCGAGGTTGAGGCGGTGCGCCGGGTCGCGAGGATTGGCGGCGATGGCGCGAGTGAAGAGGCGTTCGGCTTCGGCCGGCTGGCCTTGTTGCTGGAGGAGGACGCCGAGATTGCCGAGCACTTCGGCGGAGACGGGCCGGAGGACGAGGGCTTGGCGGAGTTGGGCGATGGCGCCCGGACGGTCCCCGGCGGCGAGCAGGCGGGCGGCTTGCTGCTGATGGCGCGCGGCTTGCTGCGCGAGCTCCTGTTCGACCTGTTGCAGGGCGGCCTGCGCGTTGGCCTCACCGGGCCTCAAGCGGAGGGCCGCGCGTAGCTGTTCAGAGGCGGCGGGCAGGTCGCCGGACTCGGCCAGGGCAGCGCCCAGGTTGTAGCGAACTTCGAAGGCCGCGGGGTCCTGCTTGACGGCGGTGCGGAAGGCGGCGATGGCGCAGGGCAGGTTCTTCTGTTCGAGAAACCAGTAGCCGAGGGTGCCGCTGGCTTGGGCCGCCGGCATGGTCCGCAAGTCTGCTTGCAGAGAGGCCGGCGGCGCACAGGCGGTATCCGGTGGCGCGAAGCTGCTGAAGAGGAAGAACAGGCTCTTCGCGATCACTCCATGCATCGTACCCGCGATGTTACCAGAGGAACTTGGCGCCAATCTGCATGGTGCGCTCGCCGCTGGAGCCGGTAATCTGGCCGAATTGGAAGGAGGCCAGGTTCGCGACGGGCGTATTCAAGATCGTGGTATTCGTGGTGCCGTACGTCTCCCAGCGGAGCTCGAAGCGGGCACGTTCGGTGATCTGGAAGCTGCGGAACATGGAGGCGTCGAGACGGCGGAGCCAGTCCGGGCGCATGATGTTGCGGCCTTCGTTCCCGTAAGTGAAGTTCGCGGGTTGGGCGAAGGCGGCGGTGTTGAACCAGCGGTTGGCGGTGGGGTTATCGACCCGCCAATCGCCGACGACGTTCGCGCGCATGTACGTGTTCGGGTTGCCGACGTTAGCGATGTCGCCGGGGACGGTGACGTGGAACGGAAGACCGTTGCGAAGTTGGACGAGGCCATTGACCTGCCAGCCGCCGATGATGAAGTCGACGACCTTGTTGTGGGTGGCGAGGGCTTTGCCGCGGCCGAAGGGCAACTCGTAGGTGGTGGAGATGACGACGTTGTGCGGCACGTTGAAGCTGGAGACGCTGCGGCTGGCGTTCAGGTCGTATTCGTTTTGGACGTTGCAGCCTTCGGTGCCGAAGAAGCCGGAGCAGGCGATATCGATCGACTTCGACCAGGTGTAATTGACGACGGCGCTCAAGCCGCCGGAGAAGCGGCGGCGATAGGACATCTGCAGCGCGTTGTAGTTACTGCGGCCGATGCTCTTAGCGAAGTAAGTGGGCTTCATGTAAGGGAAGCGCATGCGAGCGGTGGGATCGCCGGGACCAGGGGTAACGGCGGTGTTGCGGGCGGCACCCAGATCGAGGCGGCGGCCACCGGAACCGACGTAATCGACTTCGACCACCGTGGAGGGCGAGAGTTGATGCTGGACGCCGAAGTTGTACTGAATGGAGTAACCGTTCTGCCAGGCCGGATCCATGTACCACCAGTTCATCTGCCACGGCAGAGCGGGCGGGAGGTTCGTGGCGCCCAGATACTCGGCGTTCATCCTGACGTTGGGATAAGGCGAACTGGGCGTGGGGTTATTGAGGTTGGTGTACATGGTGGTGGCGACCATGGGCCAGTTACCCCCGATGCCGCGCGCCGACTGATAGACGCCGGCCCAGCTATCGAAGAAGAGGCCGGCCGAGGTGCGGATGGCCGTTTTGGGGAAGATGCGGTAAGCCAGGCCGAGGCGGGGTCCCCACATGTTGTTGCTGCCCTTCATGATGGTTTCGCCGGGCGCCTGAATGACATTGGCCGGAAGCTTGCCGTCGGCGGTGGGGATGCAAGGCGCCTTGCCCAGTTGGGCGCAGGAGCCGGGCACTTTGAGGACCCAGTACTCGCCGGTATCGGTGTTCATGTTGCCGGTGTAGATGTTGTTGTCTTCGACTTTGCCGAAGGGCGGGATCCAGACGTAGTCGTAACGGAGGCCGAAGTTGATGGTGAGTTTCTGGGTGGCCTTCCAGGAGTCCGAGATGTAGGCTCCGAAGGCGCCGCCGAAGCGGAGACTTTCGACGAGGTCGCGGCGGGTGGAGGAGTAAGGCGTGTTGAGCAGGGCCGAGGCAACGGAGTTACCCGTGGTGGAAGAGTTCAGGATATTCGACGTTTCGAACTCGCGGAAGCTGGCGGTGTGGTAGTTGATCACCATACCCATGTCGGCACGGATGAACTCGGCGCCCATGCGGAGCGTATGGTTGCCGATGATCTTCGAGTAATTGCCTTTGAAGGACCAGTTATCGCCGGGACGATTGACGGTGCTGTTCTCGCCGCCGCCAAACCAGTTGTCCACCTGCACGCCGGAGAGGAGCGTCTGGCCGCTGGTGCCGTATTGAATGAGGCCGGAGCCCAAGCCCATCTTGGAGGCGAGGTCAGACGGGGCGTTGAGATAGCGCGTGTTGTCGGGTAGCTGCACGAAGGACTTGCCGAACTGCACCTGCATGGTGCTGGTGGGGTCAAAGGTGTGGTTCCAACTAAGGCCCATGTTGTGGGCGTTCATATCGTTCTGGGCGGCTACGCCGACGCGGCCGGGGCTGGTGGCGAACTGCTCCAGGCCGGAGTAACGGAACCAGAGCATGTCCTTGGTGCTGAGCATGTAGTCGCCGCGGGCGGTGTAGGAGTCCTGCTGACGGGTGTAGAGGGCAGCATTGACGGAGTTGAAGTCCGAGCGGCCGGTGTTGACGGGCCGGGCGACCATCTTCTGGAAGTAATACTGCATGCCGGGGTCAATGCGTGAGCCGGGGATGCGGTTGCCGGGGAAGATGTCGCGGGAGAAGGAGCCGTCGGGGTTGACGCGGGTGGAGAGGGGGTCGTAGATGTTGCGGACGACGTTATTGAAGCCGGCGCTGAAGTCGCCGTTGATCATCGCGTCGGTGGGGACGTTGGTGTAGTTAAAGGCGGGCCGACGCTGGCGGAAGCCTTCCCAGCCGACGAAGAAGAAGGCGCGGTTGCGGCCGTCGTAGACCTTGGGGACGTAGATGGGTCCGCCGGCGGTGACGCCGTATTGATGCTGCTTATTGGGGTTGACGACAGGCTGGTAGGCGTTGCGGGCGTTCATCGCGTCGTTCTGCATGAACTCCCAGGCGGTGCCGTGCAGGGCGTTGGTGCCGGACTTGGTGGCGACATTGATGGTGCCGCCGGCCGCCATACCGATGTCCGAGGAGTCGTTGTGCGATTGCACCTTAAACTCCTGAATGGCGTCGAGGATCGGCGGGATGGCGTAGGCGTTGCCGAATGTCTCAATGTTGACGACGCCATCGAGAAGGTACATGTTGGCGCGGTTGTTCTGGCCGTTCACCGAGGGGTTGTAAGTGGTGCCGATGGCCCGCGTGTAACTCAAGCTCTGGGTGCCGGGGACGCCAGCGGCGTTGACGCCGGGCTGCAGCAGAAGCAAGGCGGTGAAGTTGCGTCCGCTAATCGGAATGTCGACGATCTGTTTTTGCTCGACTACCGAGCCCAACTCGGCGGAGGAGGCTTGGACCGCGAGCGCGCCCGCTTCAACGGTGACCTGTTCCGAGACGGAGCCGAGCGTGAGCTTGAAGTCGAGCGTGGCATCCTGGCCGACCGAGAGTTGGAACGTATCCACCTTTTTGGTGGAGAAGCCGGAAGCGGTGGCCGAGAGCGTGTAGCGGCCGATGACGAGATTCTGGAAGCGGTACAGGCCGGCTTCGTTGGTGGTGGTGCGAAGCTCCACGCGCGTATCGACGTTGGTGAGCGTGAGCTGCGTGCCCACGATGACGGACCCCTGGCTATCCGTGACGGTGCCGTTGATGGAGGCGGTGGAGACCTGAGCGAACAGGGAACTCGCCGTCAGCAACAGCGAAAGGAAGAAGGTTCGCAGAACGGGCAGTCGCATGAGAGTCACTCCTTGGGCGGATCGAATCGAAAATCATGCACACGCGAGCATGAATAGACCGTAATCAAACACGATGCTGGAGGCGGATGCTATCACGGTGCTTTTCGCGGTGTCAATGTTCTTGCGATAGCGAAAATAAACTGAGGTCCACGTAATGGGCGAAGGCCCTTGAAATGGGGCGAAAAGGCGTCATACTAACCTTCATCGCTTTCCGTACTTAATCATCAAGGAGAATATTCCGATGCTTGCCGCCCTCACTCTCATTCACGTGGCGATCAGTCTGGTCGCCATTGCTACGGGCCTGGTGTTCGCCGCCGACCTGCTGGTGTCGCGGGAGAGGCCGGCGTGGACCCAAGTCTTTCTCTGGATGACGATCGCAACCAGCGTGACCGGCTTCCTGTTCCCGGTGGAGCGGATTACGCCGGCGCACGTGTTCGGGGTGATTTCGCTCGCGGTGCTGGCGGTGACACTGTGGAGCCACCGGCGGCTCCACGAGGAGGGGACGTGGCGGAAGACTTACATCGCGACGGCGTTGTTCGCGCTTTATCTGAACGTCTTTGTGCTGGTGGTGCAGATGTTCCAGAAGATTGCGCCGTTGAAGGCGCTGGCTCCGACGCAGACGGAGCCGGCCTTCGGACTGGCGCAGGGCGCGGTGTTGCTCGGGTTTCTCTACGTGGGGTTCCGGGCCGTGAAACAGTTCCGTCCGGCGATGCGAGGGCGGATGGCGTCGGCCGGCGCTCGCGGTTAATTGGGTGGGGGCGCGCCTTTGAACTTCGGGCCGGAGTAAGGGGCGCGGTCCCATTGGTCGGTGTGCGGGTTGGTGGCGCGCGGGTCCTGCGTTTCGCGTAACCAGGCATCGAGACGTGCGGCGAGTTTCTGCCGGATTTTCTGGTGCTCCGGCTGGGCTGCGAGATTGCGGATCTGACCCGGGTCGCGGCGAACGTCGTAGAGCTCTTCCGCGGGGCGCTTGGCGAAGCAGAGGTCGAAGGAAGGCTGGGGGCGGTGGAGCAGAAGATAGCGTTTGGTGGCGGAGTCATCCACATCGCCGTAGGGGCCGACGGCCCAATAGAATTGAGGGTCTCCGGCGGGCCAGCGGTCCGGCTCGTAGTTGCGCAGATAGAGGTAGTCAGCGGTGCGGATGCCGCGAACGGGGTAACTCAGGTTGCCCTGACGGACGTTGGCGTGGCGTTCCCGCTCGAGAAAAACGGCGTCCAGCCGTTGGGGACCGACGAGGCTACCGGTAGTTGAGAGGCCGGCCGCCTGGAGGAAGGTCGGGGCCAGGGCGCCGAGGGTGACAAAGTCGTGACGCTCTTGCGGCTTCCATTGGGCGGGATAGCGCGCCGCCATCGGGATGCGGACGCCGAGGTCGTAGCAGTTGGCGAGGCCACGTGGCATTTGCCAGCCGTTGTCGCTGGTCATCACGACCACAGTATTGTCGAGCTCAGAGCCGAGTAAGTCAAGTAAGTGTCCACATTCGGCGTCGAACTCTTCGATTTCGGCGTAGTAACCGAGTAAGTCCTCGCGGACTTCCGGCGTGTCCGGCAGGTGGGGGGGGATCTGCAGACGGTCCTTGGCCAGGGTCGCTCGGCGAGCGGCGCCGCGATTCCAGGGCACGTGAGGGTCATGACTGCCAAACCAGAAACAGAAGGGCTGACCGGTGGGACGCGCTTTGAGGAAGGCGGCGAAGTCATCGAAGGAGCGGCCGGCGGGGTTGCCTCCGGCGGCGGTGCCGGGTCCCCAGCCTTTACCGGCGAACCCGACGAAGTAGCCTTGTTTGGCGAGCATTTCGGGGTAAGTGGGGTAAGTGGAGCCCAGGGGGCCGTAGAGACTGGCGGCTTCACCGAGGCGGTGGGTCGGCTGCCCGGTGAGCAGCAGGGAACGCGAGGGCGAACAGGAGGGGTTGGGCGCGAAGGCGTGGCGGAAGAGGACGCCCTCCTTAGCGAGGCGATTGAAGGTGGGAGTGCGCACGACGGGGTCGCCGTAAGCCCCGGCATGGGGGAAGGCCCAATTGTCCGCGAGCAGAAGCAAAATATTGGGACGAGGCTTGGGGAGGGGCGCCAAGGCGGCCGCGAGAAACTGTCGGCGAAGCATGGATTTACGCTGATGATAACGGATCCCGGCGGCGCAGCGCGGAGGCCGGCCGACGCGCAGACCGCCACGTCGAGGTCGATTCGGTTGTCAGGTCTTCCCGACTTAGAATGGTCAGCGTGATCGAGAGTCTCAACCGGATGGAAGAAGATGGGCAGGGTTTCGACGTGACGGTGATAGAGCCGGACGTCGCGACGCACCGTGTTCTGTTCGCGGCGGGACGTGGCGGCAACCCGGCGCGCCATCGCGGATTGCTGGAGGCGCTGGCGATGGAGGGGGCGCGGGTGATTGCGCCGCACTTTGACATGGCATCGCCCATGCCCGGCGGTGGCGAGTTGCGGGAGCGTGCGCGACGAATTCGCTTGAGCCTGGCCCGGGATCAGGGCTCGCCGTGGCCCGTCAGCGGGATCGGCCACTCCATGGGAGCCGTGTTGCTGTTGATGCTGGCCGGCGCGACGGTGTCGACGATCACGGGGGAACAGTTGACCGGCTCCCTGGACGTATCCTTCGCCCGGCTGATTCTGCTCGCGCCGCCGACTGACTTCTTCCGGCGGCCCGGCGCGCTCTCTTCCGTGCGCACTCCCCTGCAGGTATGGGTGGGCGAGCGAGATCACATCACGCCGCCGGAGCAAGCAAGGTTTCTGCAACAGACGCTGCAGGGTCAAGCTTCGTGCGAACTGCGCATAGTGCAAGACGCCGGCCACTTCACTTTCATGAATGAACTGCCGCCGGGCGTCAGTGACTCGCATCCGGCGCGCGAAGCCTTCCTGCGTTCACTCGCCAGCGAGGCGAGCCGTTTCCTCACGCCGGGCGCCGGGCGTTGGGGCTGATAGAATGCACGCCGGCAGGGTGGCCGAGGTCCTCCGCGCGGCCGAGAGGAGTGAGAGACATGGAGCAAGGGAACGCGTCCCATCGGGCCGGACACGGTAACCGGCGATGGTTCTTCGATGCCGCGCGGCGCCTGAGCAGCGGGCTCGCAAGCGGAGCCCTTTTCGAGGCGATGCAGCCCGTGAGCGCGGTGGCGCAACCGCGGTCATCGGAGTCGCATGCGAGCTCGGCGCGCATGGTGAATCGGCTAAGAACGCGCTTCTCGTTTCAGATTTCCGTGGATGTCGGGAATTTGGAGTTGGGGCTAAGGGTGGCCAGTGCGGCGGTGGCGGGCGGAGCAGACATCCTCGAGATGGGGACGCCACTACTGAAGACGCAAGGCGTGGCCCAGGTGGTGCCGGCGTTCCGGAAGCGTTTTCCCGACGCGCTGCTGCTGGCCGATATGAAGACGATGGACGGCGGAGGCGGGGAAGCGCGCAGCGTCTATGCGGGCGGCGGAAACATCGTGGACTTCCTCGCGCTCGCCGGCGTGGACACGGCGAAGTCGGTCTGCGCGGTGCGCGACGAGTTTCGCAAGGCAGATGCAGGGTTGCCGCGGCTGGCCTTTGCGGACATCATGCTGCCGCATCAGGGACCGGCAGCGCAGGCCGGCGAGGTCGCCTTGCGGATGGTGGAGGCAGGAGTGGATGCGGTGGGGATTCACCTACAATCCGACGCGCGGCGCGCGAAGCCGCAGCTTCTCGAGAGCGACTATCTGGGCGATGTGGCGCGCGCGGTGTACGAACGGATCGGCAAGACCGTGCCGGTGCAGGTGGTGGGCGGGCTCAGCATCGCGCAGGCCAAACGACTCGCGCAGGCGGGCATCCGCGCGTTCGTCATCAGCGGCAACCTCGGCCTGCCGGACAGCAAGGTCCGCTACGACCTGCCGGCGGAAGAGATCGAGAGCTTGGTCGCCGGCTTCGTCCGGGAGGTTTCGCGGTCTTAGCGGGGGAGGCTTAAGGCGATTTGCTTCTTCGTTAGCGGGGTCCGCCAGACAGATCGGCGTCGAGGCGGGCGAGTAAGGCGAGGCTCGCTGTAAAGGACAACCAGGATCCCTTAACGGTTCGACCGAGCGTTCTCAGCTAGCACGCGAACCTACTCCGGGCAAGGCGGTTCAGTGCCTGGCTTGGTCCTCGTCAATCCTACACGTCATGACTTATATGTCTGAAGAGCTCGAGCGATTGTATCGCGCGCTTCCCGCCGGCACACCGCCAACAAGGCATCTGGATCGGTGCCAGTCTTCCAGATAATCCCGCCGCGCTTGTAACGAACGTACACTTCGTACATCCCGAAGGAAACCTCGTCGATCTCGAAGGTCCAGCCCGGAAGATCTGGGAACTCCATTTTCATGATCGTATCCTCCTTTACTCCCGGTAACCGTCAGCCGCTCGGTCAGCCCCTGTCGCGCTCGCCGCGTGCATCAAGGCGTGACAGGGGCGGGAAATTGAATAAATTCAGACCGACGCAGGCCGTGCCTACTTCGCAGCTCACCTGAACTCCGTTTCGACGCGCATTCGGGCTTCTCGAGCTACATGGAATCGCTTACCGGGCTTCGCGCTTCCGGGTGACGGCTGGTTCGGTCGTACGATCCAGTCTGCCATTGGCCATCGTTCTCCCACGACCCAGTCATTCCTTCAAAGCGTCCTCTGCACGATGCAGGCGGTAAGTGGAGACGAAGGTCGAATGCCGATTGCTGACCATCCGTGCCTTCCAAGGAAGCAGTTAACTCGGCAGCCGCTATGCGGGTGTGGGAGGGAAACAAGTGCCTTCGACAACGACAGCGAGTCTCGGACTCCCAACAAAGACAGTCCGGAACGAATGTCCCTCGTTCTCCCAAAAGGCGGCGGTGTCAGAAAGTATCGACAATAACGTGGAGAGGTGCGTCGCGGGAAACCGCAGAAGACCATCAGCATTTGCGAAGATCAGGAGCCAGCCGTTGCTTTCTTTCAGGTCTCGCAAAGATTCTTCCAACGCATCCCAGTTGCCGCCAACGTAATCGGGAAAGCCTATCGCAACGCCCACGGCAGCTATCAACGCAGACTGCGAATGGGCGTTCGACAGGTCGATATGGAAAATCTGTTGCCCACTGGCAACAGCAGAGGCTTCAAGATCATTGACCCTTGATGGCTTTTGCATTACTTGAATCGCCTGCATGGCGGAGTCTGCTTGATCCTTTACCCGAATCTTGTGCCAGTGAGTATAACGCGTCGGAATGCCGGCGGTTCTGAGTCCAAACGCGAAGCCGACTCTGCGATACTGCTGGATTCTGTTGACGATATTTTTGCGATGCCGCCCGGTCTCGAGGGGCTGCGGAACCGAGAGGTAGACCTCTCGGTCAGCCCGGCGTCGATCGGGCTGCTTGTTCGCGTGTGACTCGTCTGGCCGTTCAAGCTCCGTAGGCCCGCCGCGATGCGCAGCGACTGACATCTCATGAAGTTAGCGGAGGATCTCCGGACACTTGGGCGCTGACGGGAGTCGGCGCTCCGGGGTGGACCAGTGGTAGATTTTGGGTTTTCCACGACTCGAAATCAGACCCACGAAAGGACCCACCCATGAGCACCAGAGAAAAGCTGATCAAGGCCCGGCTGGGCGTACTCGCTTTGGCCCGGGAGATCCTCCCCTAACTACAAATGACGCCTGGCGTTCCCGCTGTCGGAAACCGAAGCATGTTCGCGAAGTCGGAGTCGAGCGTCAACAACACGCGGTCTGCGGCAATCGCAAACTCGCGAATCTTTTCGTCAGGCTAGCCGGATAACCCGACTTCGATCACGGCATCGGCGTCGTGGCCTTGTTCTCGAAGACTCGCGGCTTGATTCGGCGAAAGATTCTCGTCGAGAAGAAGCCTCACGAGGCGAGGACGATTTCGTTGCTTGCCAAGCCCGCTGCGCATTGAAGAGCGGCGGTGATGTGGTCCTTCGTCAGTTGAGGGTAGGCAGAGAGGATTTCCTCGGACGTTTCCCCCGCTCCGAGCTTCTTAAGGATCAGGTAGACCGGGATGCGGGTGCCTTTCAGGCAAGGCTTGCCCATCATGACATCGGGCCGGATTTCGATGTTTTGGGGCAGATCCATGGCTACACTTCATCACCCATCTTCATTACACGCCTTCGACGAGCGGCCTCTCGCCAGACTAATACAGCCATACCGACAATGCATGCAATCGTAGCGGCGGCCCAAGCTCGAAACCGGCTAAGCCAAACGGCGTTCTGTGCCTGGTAAAGCGGATGTGCAAGCATCCACAAAGAATATAGCGCCGAGTAGGTGCTCAAAAAGAACAACAGTACGAACAATGAACCAACTAGCACTCTCGCACCGATGCGGCAAGCGCGCCAGCACAGATAACTCATGGCTTACCCATTGTGCCTCTTTTGCCGAGGTCGGTCACGGTCTACCATCCCGCGTCCGGAGTTACCCCGACGGCCTCAAGGGCCGACGACAAGCGGCTCGAGACTTCGTAACCTGGCCCTTGTTGTTCCCAGCACGGCACCGATAGCCACCGAGCAGCGGTCAGTAAGCGCGGACGGCTGCGATCTCGCTGCGTGTGGAGGTGCCATCGAGGCGATGGGTGCGGATGATGGCTTCAAAGGTGGAGAAGCGGCCCGTGGGCGCTGCCGAACTCAGGCGGGCGGCCAACTCGGTCGCGTGACGGGGAATGATCGCAAACTGCCCGGCGCCCTCGGTGGCTTCGAGGGACGTGCCGCCCATGAGGAGTACGCGTCCTGGCCCCTCGCCGTTCGCCAGCATGGCGAGGACGGCGTAAGCCGTGTCCTCGGTCGGCAGGTATTCGTCGCGCTCGCCGCGCGCAGGGTTCCGGTTGCGCACCCGCAGGCTGCCCGCGCCGGACTCAAGCCGGAAGGTGAGGCGATCCTCGTAGAGGTCCACCCAGGGATTAGCCGCCCGGCCACCGACCAGAATGGCGTTGGCGGCCTTCAACTGCCGGAGATGGAGGTGGCGGGGAAGGATGACCTCCAAGCTACCCACGGCGGCCGGAAAGGTCTGCCAGAGGCTGCGCAGAATGGCGACGTCGCCGACGCTGGTGTACTGACGGGAGTCGATCATCTGCAGCAGACGACGCTGATCGTCGCTGAGCGAGTCCTGAGCGAGCCGGGCCTTGTAGCTCCCGCTCTGAAAATCCTGCAGCGAAACGGTGGACCGCAGGGAGTTGTTCACCAGGGTGAGAGCGGCATCCTGCACCACCAGGAGGACAGGACGGGTGCCATCGAAGAAGCCGGCCAGAATGGGGTGCGGGGGGAGCGGCGCGGACGGTCCGGCGGTGGGCGTCCTGATAAGTTGCCCCAGTGCGAAGGCGCCGGACAGACCCATCGCGGCGAAGCCAGCCCGGATCCACTGGCGCCGATCCAGGCGGAAGCCTTCGTCCGGGGTGGGGGGTGAGGACGGGGCGGCGGGAATTTCCAGCGGAGGCTCCTCCGCCGGCGACTCCGCCCGGGGCGCCCACAAGGGGACGTAGCCGCCGCGAGGGATGGACAGGACAACGGGTTCTTCGCGTCCCTCTTCGGAAAACCAGAGCTCCAGTTTGCGGCGCAACAGACGCACCTGCGACCGCACGATGCTATCGTCGCCCGGGTTGTAGGTGGCGGCGCGCTGGAATACGCTGCAGCCGATTTGTTGCTCGGTGAGCAGATGCTCTTTGCCGGCGAGGGCATTCCGGCACAGATGCAGGAAGAGTTCGGTGATCTTGGGGGCGCGCTGAAAATTGGGAGACGCCGCAATGCGTTCCATCAGCTCAAAGCGAGCGTCCGGCACCGGCGCTTCACCGGAGGGGCGCCGGCCATTCACCGTGTTGATAATACGAGACTTAGGCCCGGCCATCGGTGAATTCACGGTCAATTCCCTTCTCTCCCGCGAGCATCAGTATATAGCATCGAACGGACCGCCACCCATTCCGCAATGACCAGGCGACAACTCATTACCACCAGCGCTCCCGCAGCGTTCAGCTTCAGTCAGCGACCCGCCAAGCCACCGAATATTGTCCTCCTGCTGACCGACGATCAAGGCTACGGCGATCTGGCCTGCCTGGGCAACCCATGGATTCGCACGCCGAACCTGGATCGGCTGCATGGGGAGAGCGTTCGCTTTACCGACTACCACTGCGATCCCCTATGCGCGCCGACGCGGGCCGGCCTGCTGACCGGCCAGTATGCGCTGCGCAATGGCGTCACCGCGGCCACGGGCGGCTGGTCCTTGTTGCGCCCCGGGGTGCCCACCATCGCCGATATTCTGCGCCGCGCCGGCTATCGCACCGGAATATTCGGTAAGTGGCACCTCGGAGAAAACTATCCGCTGCGGCCTTCTGACAGGGGATTCGACGAATCGGTGGTGTGCCGCACCGGGGGAGTGGCCCAAGCCGGCGACTATTGGGGCAACCGCTACTTCGATGACCACTACTATGCGCAGAATGAACCTCGGCCGTACCGGGGTTACTGTACCGATGTCTTTTTCGATCTCGCGAAGGAGTTCATCGAAAAGCACAAAGACCGGCCGTTCTTCCTCTATCTGCCCACCAACGCGCCGCACGCCCCATATCTGGTGAGCGAAAAGTACAGCGCGCCCTACCGGCGAACGGGCATCCCTTCGCCGGCCGCGGAGTTCTACGGAATGATCGAGAACCTCGACCAGAACGTGGGAGCGCTGCGTGCCCACCTGGACAAGCTCGACCTGACGCGGAACACCATCTTCGTCTTCATGACGGACAACGGCTCGTCGGCGGGCACCCCCCGCCCGGGACAAGCGTCTCCGAATTGGAAGGGCTTCTCCGCCGGGATGCGGGCCGCCAAAGCCAGCGCCTACGAGGGCGGCCATCGGGTGCCATTGTTCGTGCACTGGCCCGCCGGAGGATGGCAAGGCGGGCGCGACGTCGGCGGCTTGGCCTGTCATCTCGACCTCCTACCGACGCTGACGTCCATGGCGGGCGTCGAGGTTCCTGAGGTGAAGGACATTGACGGCCGGAGTCTGGTGCCGTTGCTGAAGGATCCCGAGACGTTCGCCGGCAGGGTGCATTTCATCGAACATCACCAGGTGACCAAGGAGGGGCGTTACCAGATGGAGTATGCGCGCCCCTGGATGCAGTCGGTGGCGCTGCGGGGACGCTGGCGGCTGGTGAACCGCACCGAACTGTACGACCTGCAGTCCGATCCCGGGCAACAGAACAACGTGGCGGGCCAGCATCCGGACGTCCTGAAGGACCTCGCCGAGCGCTACGAAAACTGGTGGCAACGCATGTCGACCGGGTTCAAGCAATGGACTCGCATTCCCCTTGGCTCGGCGATCAATCCCGTCGAGCTCACCTGCTTCGACTGGCATGGCGACCTGGTACCGGCTAATCAGGAGATGATCAGCGCCGGGCTAACGGCAAATGGGATTTTCGCTCTGCACGTGGAACGGGCAGGGACTTATGAGCTGACGCTACGGCAACGGCCCGCCTACGTGCCCTTCCGGCTCGAAGCCGAACACGCCCGGGTCTGGATCAACGGCCGCGAACTGTCACCCCAGACGGTGGCCGGCGGCAGTTCAGCAGTGACGTTCACCTCTCATCTGGCGCGCGGCGATCTCAATCTGATGAGCATGCTGCAGGATGGCAGTCGCCAGCGCGGAGCCTATTTCGTCGATATCCGGCTCCGCAACTCGGATCGCAGAGGATAGGAAGGATTTTCTTATGATCAGCAGATTTCTGGCCACGTGCGTCGCTCTGGTGTCGATGCTGCCAGCCCAAATCATTACCGGCACCATTACGGGCCGCATCACCGATCCGAGCGGCGCCGCCGTGCCGGCGACCCAGATTACATTCAGCGAGACTTCCACGGGCCGGGTCCGGACGCTCGAGACTGACCAGAACGGAGAGTTCGTCGCGAGCGGTCTCGATTCAGGCGAGTACACCTTAGAGGCATCGCATCAGGGTTTCAGCAAGTACAGCCGGCAGAACATCCGTCTGGAGACGGGGCAGCGGCTGGCCCTCGGCGCGCTCAAACTTGAGGTCGGCAACATCACGGAAACCGTGTCCGTAACCGGCGAAATGGGCGCGGCGGTGGCGGTGCAAAGCGCCGAGCGCTCCGATATTATTTCGAGCCGCCAAGTGGCGGGCCTGTTGAATCTCGGCCGCAACGTCGCGTCACTGGTGCAACTTTTGCCAGGAGTGGTGATGACCGCCACCTCCGATTCGCTCGGTCGCACCGCCACCTTTAACGCCAATGGCAGCCGCGGAACGATGAACAGCGTATCGATCGATGGGGTGCCGTCCACCGACGTCGGCAACGCCTTCGAGCTCAAGGTCAACGTGAGCCAGGATTCGGTCTCAGAAGTCAAAGTGCTCCTGAGTAACTATCAGGCGGAGTATGGACGCGCCGCCGGCGCCAACGTCAACATTGTGACGAAATCGGGCACGCGCGACTTTCACGGGTTACTCTCTTACTACAAGCGCCACGAGCAGTTCAACGCCAATAACTTCTTCAACAATCGGAACAGTCTGCCGAATCCGCGGTATCGCTACAATGCGTGGACTTATAACATCGGCGGGCCGGTGTATATTCCCGGAAAATGGAACCGCGAGAAGAACCAGCTGTTCTTGTTCTGGGGGCAGGAGTTCTGGCCGACGAAACAGGGGATCACCGGCTCCGTCACCGTACCCACTGCACTTGAGCGCGCCGGCAACTTTTCGCAATCGCTCGACTTAAACAATCGCCTCATTGCCGTCCGGGATCCACTCTCCGGGCAGCCCTTTCCCGGTAATGTGATTCCCGCAGCACGCCTCAATCCCAACAGTCTGGCCCTGCTTAAGTTCTTCCCCGAGCCGAACTTTCTCGATCGGAACGTGTCGCGCGGAAACTATAACTATAACTTCACGACCGACACCACGCATCCGATTCATACGAATACTTTGAAAGCCGACTATTCTCTGAATGCGAACAATAGCTTCGTCTTCAGCTATAACGGCTTCGATGAGTTTCACGAGGGATCACTGGGCTTCGCCACCGCGGCGAGTAACTGGCCGCAGTGGCAATACAACTACTACGCGCGGACCACGGCGCTCAGCGGGCGCTATACGCACATCTTTACTCCTTCACTCATCAACGAGTTTCAGGTGGGCGGCTTACATCTTCCGGAGGGGAACGGCTACGACGAGGCCGCCCTAAAGCGCAACCAGCGGGATACCGTCGGCTACCGGGCGGGGCAGTTTTATCCGGCCAATAATCCGCTCAACCTGATTCCCGGAGCCACTTTCGGCGGCGTGACCAATGCCGCCACGCTCGCCTACGACGGACGTTTTCCGCTCTACGGCCTGACCAATCTCATGAACTTCGACGAGAAGCTGAGCTGGAACAAAGGCCGTCATAACTTCAAGGTGGGGGGCTATGTGGAATGGTTCCAGCGCGATATCGGCCAGCCGGTGGACTTCGCCGGCCGGTTCGACTTTGCTAACAACGTCAACAACCCGCTCGATACCGGCTACGCTTATGCAAACGCCGCCCTGGGCGTCTTCAATGCCTACAGCGAGACCTCGGCACGATCCTATCCGCGGAGCCGCAATACGCTGTTGGAGGTCTTCGCTCAGGACAACTGGCGCGTCACTTCGAGACTCACCTTGGACTATGGCCTGCGAGTTTACTACACGCCACCGATTACCGAAGTCGACGATCAGTTGGTTACGTTCGACCGTACTCGCTTCGATCCGGCGAAGCAGGTGTCGCTCATCTCGCCCGGTCTGAATGCCGCCGGACAGCGAGTGGGCGTGAACCCCGTCACCGGACAGAGCCTGCCCGCTACCTTGATCGCGGCCATCGCCCCTGGCAGAGGCGATCCGTTCAATGGACTGGTGGTGGCCGCCAACGACCCCAGTTACCCTCGCGCCCTCACCAATCTGCACTCCCTCAACTTTGGGCCGCGCGCCGGCTTCGCCTACGATGTCTTCGGCAACGCCAGGACCGCTATTCGCGGCGGCTTCGGGCTCTTCTACAACCGCCCGAACTTCGGGACTTGGCTGCGCCCGTTCAACGCCCAGCCGCCGTTGCTGCAGACCCCGATTATCAACTACGCCACCGTCGACAACCTGCTTTCGTCGTCCGGCCTGCTGTTCCCCACCAACATCACCGCGCTTGACCCTCAGGCGAAGATCCCGGGCGTGCTGGACTTCAGCCTCTCCGTGCAGCACAACCTGGGCTGGGGCACGGTGCTCGACGTGGGGTACGTCGGCTCACTGGGCCGCAACCTGCTTTGGGCGCGACCGCTGAACGCTATTCCCTTCGGCGCGAACTTTCAGCGAGCCAATCTCGACCCGACGGCCGGCAACCGGCCTTTGCCGCCGCAATTCCTCCGGCCTGTCGTGGGCTACAACAATATCAATCTCACTGAGTCAGCTTCCAGTTCCAACTATCATTCGTTGCAGGTATCGGTGAACCGCCGCTTCAAGAGCGGTCTGCAGATGGGCGGTTCGTGGACTTGGTCGAAGGCCATGAGTTACAACGACAGCGATGGCGAGGTGATCAGCGCGCTGGTGCCGGTCCGGGTCTGGAATTATGCCAAAGCCACCTTCGACCGGACGCATAACGTCCGCATCAACTGGCTCTGGGACGTACCCGCGCCCCGCACCGCCCATCAGTTGGTACGCGCCGTCGCGGGCGGCTGGCAATTGTCCGGCATCACTTCGTTCATCAGCGGGCCCCCGGTTAGCGTCGGATTCACCACGACCACGGCGCTGGATATCACAGGATCGCCAACCGATCTCCCGCGGATCGTGGTGACGCAAAACCCGATCTTGCCGAAGAGTGAGCGGACATTTGACCGTAACTTCAATACGGCCGCGTTTGCGCTGCCGGCGGTGGGCACTTACGGTAACGCTCCGCGCACGGTGATTCGCGGCCCCGGGGTGAATAATTGGGACGCGGCGGTCTTCAAGAATTTGCCGGTGGTGAAGGAGCGTTTGAAGCTGCAGTTTCGCGCTGAGCTTTATAACGTCTTCAATCACACGCAGTTCACCGCGTGGGACACCACCGCCCGCTTCGACCCGGCGGGGAATCAGGTCAACGGCAACTTCGGCCGAGCCACCGCCGCAGCGGCTCCCCGCATTATTCAGTTCTCCCTGCGCGCCTATTTTTAGAAGAACAAACCTGGCGGCCTGCTGATCCGTCATCAACAGTAGAAGACCGTCTCTCGGCGCCTAGGCTGATCGCCGGCCTCGCGCAGGTCAATGTGGGGCTGCCGGCCACTTTGCCCGCGAATCCGGCGACCACGATGGAGGTTTCAGTGGGTGGGGTGCTCAGCCCGGCGGTTTCGGCGCGCCGCTATTGACAAAATATTTTGTCAATGGTTCACTGAATTCGTGCTCGACGTCGAAGTGATTCACTCTCCGCAGGCCGCCGCGGCGGCGTTGGACCCGGTACGGGCGCGATTGCTGGCGGAGCTAGCAGAGCCCGCGTCGGCGGCGACACTGGCCGCCCGCCTGTCACTGCCGCGGCAGAAGGTGAACTACCATCTGCGAACGCTCGAGAGCCATCACCTGGTGCGACCCACGAGCGAACGCAAGTGGGGAGGCATTACGGAGCGGCTGGTGGAAGCGACCGCGTCGTCCTATGTGGTGTCGCCGGCCGCGATGGGGCCGGCTGCGGCCGATCCGGGGCGAAGCCGCGACCGGCTCTCAGCGGGCTATCTGATTGCGCTGGCGGCCCGCGCGGTGCGGGAGGTGAGCGAACTGGTGGGCCGAGCGCGAGATACGGGCAAGCGGCTCGCCACGTTCTCGATCGACACCGAAATTCGCTTTCGCTCTCCCGCCGAGCGAGCGCAGTTCAGCAGCGAGTTAACGGCAGCGATCACGCAGTTGGTAGCGCGGTATCACGACGCGGCGGCTCCCGGCGGGCGGCCGCACCGTTTGGTGCTGGTGGCGCACCCGTTACCGCAAGGCCAGCCGCCTGTCTGGCCCGAAGCAAGTTCCCCAGAGGACCGAAAGAAGGAGACCTTGGTATGAGCATCAAGAAAGAAGCGAACGGACGCCGTTCGGTGCAGGTGGAAGTGGAGGTCCCGGGAACGCCGGAGGCCGTGTGGCAAGCGATCGCCACGGGCCCGGGAGTGAGTGCCTGGTTTGTTCCGAGCGAAATCGACGGGCGCGCGGGCGGCACGGTGACGTCCCATTTCGGCGGGGGCATGGACGCCGTCGCCAAGATTACCGAGTGGGACGCGCCGCATCGTTTTGCGGCCGAGAACACGTGGGGACCGAACTCGCCCACCGTGGCGACCGAATGGACGGTGGAGGCGCGCGACGGGGGCACTTGTGTGGTGCGCGTGGTGCACAGCCTCTTTGCGGATACCGACGATTGGGACAACCAGTTGTCCGGTGTCGAATCCGGCTGGCCCTCGTTCTTCCGCATTCTTCGGTTGTATTTGGAGCACTTCGCCGGACAGCCGAGTTCGCTGATCCAACTGACGGCGATGCCACCGGCAGCGGGCGCCTGGGAGACGTTGGCCGGAGCGCTGAATCTGGTGGGCGCCGTACCCGGCGAGCGACGCGGCACGAGTGAAGGGGCGGCGGCTCCGGCTTTGAGCGGCGTGGTGGAGTCCGTCGATTTGGGGACGGCCAACGCACATCCTCACACCCTGCTCCGCGTGGACCAGCCCGCGCCGGGGGCGGTGTTTGCGACGGCTTGCCCGGCGGGCGACAAGGCCTTCGTCTCGGTGAGCCTGTATCTTTACGGCGACACCGCGGCCAGCGTCGTGGCGCGCGACCGGGAGGCTTGGGCGGCGTGGATGAGCGGGCTGTTCCCGGCGTAGCGGCTTTACTTCGCTTCTTCAATCTGCACGCCGGTGGGTTTGGCGAACAGCTCAGGATCAAACGGAAGTTGTTCGTAAGCGTTGTACCAGAACGTCTCCCGCATCTGCTGGAATTGCCGCACCAGGGCCCAGGGCTGCTCCGGAGTGCCGGTGGTGAACAGAAGCAACTGGGAATCGCCGACACCGAAGGTGTACACGGTGGTGGGCTTTCCGCGCAGTACCGGGCCCGGCTGGGATGCGGCATTCTTTCGTTTGAAGTACTCGAGTTCCTGGCCGAACTCAAGCTCAAGCAGCGGATTCTTCGTGTCGGCCGCGGTTTTCACCTGGTCGTCAATGAAGATCGGCATGCGGCAGATAAAGGTGGGGCCCGGGTCGACAAAATGCCGCGCGGTTTTGGTGAGCCGGTTCACCATCCAGACGTCCGGCTCATTGATGATCATCAGGCCGTGAATACCCTGGGCGGTGTCGGGCACTTCCTCGGTCCGGCAATGCCCCTCCCCGGAGCGGTAGAGGGTTTTGGGCTCAGCGGCAAAGGTTCCCGCCAAAACTGCGGGGCTTTCCAGACGCACGGTCAGTTTGGTCATGACTCGCGCGGCTGACTGGCCGAAGGCCAGGGGAAGCAGCAAGCACAGGATCAATCCTTTTTTCATCCCAACCCAATTCTACTGAGTGGGTGGGGCCGGCGATGAGACCGGCCCCGGGAACGAGCTAGAAGGCGATCTTCGCGCCCAGTTGAACCACGCGCGCGGAACCAGAGGTGGTGACTTGACCGAAAGTGGGGGTCCCGAAGGTAGCGCCCGGGTTATTGAACTGCGGAGTATTCGCGAAGTTGAAGGTCTCGAAGCGGACTTCGAGCTTCGCCTTCTCGTGGATCGCAAACTTGCGGAAGAGCGACAGATCCAGGTTGACCAGACCAGGGCCGGTGACCACATTACGACCAAGGTTGCCGAAGGTGGCCGGGGTGGGAGCGGCAAAGGCGGCCGGATCCAGGTACTGCGCGCCGGCGCCGATGAGGCCGGGCTTTTGAATGGTGCCGGTGACGTTGGGGCGGTTGGAGTTGAAGGGCGCGTTGAGCGTGGTGGCGGCGAAGGTGATGTTGATGGGCGCGCCGGATTGCAGGCTCAGCACACCGTTGGTTTGCCAGCCGCCAAGGAGGTGATTGCCGATGCCGTTGGTGATCCACTTCTTACCTTTGCCGAAGGGCAACTCGAGGATGAAGCTCTGGGTGAAGATGTGCGTGCGATCGAAGTCGCTGCGCGCACGGTTCTCGCGCCAGGTGATCTGGTTGAACATGCCGCAGTCACGATCCGAGCAATAGTCGATGGCTTTGCTGAAGGTGTAGGCGGTAGTCAGCATGAAGCCCGCGGCGAAGCGCCGGTCGAACTTGGTCTGCAGCGAGTGATAGTTGGTGGTGGAACCGGAGGCAATGGAGGTGCTCGCGCGACGGCCATAGAGGATGTTCAAGGGCTGACCGGCAGCTCCGGCGCCAGGCACTAAGCCGGCGTTCAGGTTGTAGCTGGTGGGCAAGCCCACACCGTGGTTACCGACATAAGCCGTCTCGAGAACGAAGTTCCCGGGGAGGGTCTGCTGAACAGCGAGGTTCCAGGATTGGACGTAGCCGTGGGTAAGGTCCTTGGGCATCACGGTGAAGGACTGGTTGAGTGGCGCGTTGCGGATGATGCCATCCGAGGGGATCTGGACGAACTCGGGAGCGGGCAGACCGATGGCCATGGAGCCGGCCGGCACGTAAGAGTTCAAGGGTTCAATGGTGTTGATCTGGCTGGAGGGGAAGTTGAGCTGCGAGCTACGGCGGAAGAGGTAGCTGATGCCATAGCCGGCGCGCACCACCATGCGCTGATTGGCGCGATAGGAGAGGCCGAAGCGCGGGGCAAAAGTTTTGGCCGAAGGATTCACGCCGAGATCGGACGGAATGTTGCCGTAGCCGCCGACCAGGAGCGTGTTGTTGAAGGCGTCAAAATTGACGTAGCCGGTTTTGCCGGCGGGCTTGGCGGTGGGCCAGTACTCATGACGCAGGCCGAGGTCGAGGGTGAGCTTGGGGGTGACCTGCCATTTGTCGTTGATGAAGGAGAAGGCGAGGAGTTGGCGGCGCGTGGGGAACAGAACGTAGAGGTCACGACCCACGGCGCTGGCTTGATCGAGCAGGAAGCTGCCGAAGGCGTTGGCGAACGTGGTGTTGGAGTCACCGTTCAGCGAGGTGGGTCCGGCGGTGTAGCCGAAGCGGCCGCGCGGATTGACGGACTGCGTTTGCAGCAGGTCATTGCGCTCGCGACGAATATCAACGCCGAATTTGATCAGGTGATTACCGGCGGTCTTGTTCCAGATGTTGACGATGTTGAAGTTGGTTTGCGCGCGGAGCCAGGGGAGGCTGGCGACGTAGCCGACGACCGGGTTCGAGTAGCCGTCGATGTTGATGTAGGGAATACCGCTGGACCAATCGTCGATGTTGGCGTTGGGGATGCCCAATTCCTTACCGGTTTGCAGGCCATAGTCAGCGTTGTAGGCATCGTTGCGGATGCGCATGATACCGGCGCGCACTTCGGAAACCAAGGTCGGTGAGAAGACGCGGGTGTAGTTGAGGCCCGGGCTTTGAATGCGCGCCTTGCCATCGCCGGCGAAACCAGAGCCACGGGGGCCACCCGCCTTCTGACTATAAAGAGGCGGATCGTAGAGGGTCGGGTTCTGGAAGCTATAGCGGAAGAAGAAATTATCGCGGGGCGAGAACTGGTGATCGAGCTTGACGTCGAACATCTCGGTGCTCTTGGTGCGGACGGAGTTCGATTCGAAGTTGACGCCGGTGCCGGCGCGGGTGGGGGCGGGAATCAGGTCGAGGATTTTGCGCGAGATGGGACTGATGCGGCTACCGGGGATGATCTTGCCGGCGAAGGGCAGGCGTCCACGACCGTTGGCGTCGCCGGTGGCAGGGTCATAGATGGTGGAGGTGGAGGCGGAGAGATCACCGGCGCGGAAGGGGGCGCTCGGGATGGTCATCAGGTTGGTGGAACCGAGATTGTCGCGAAGACCTTGATAGTCGCCAAAGATGAAAGTCTTGTTGCGGATGATCCGTCCGCCGAAGGTGCCGCCGAAGAGATTGTAGGTGACCGGAGGCTTGGCGGTGGCGAAGTAGTTGCGCGCCGCGAGCGCGCTGACGCGGTTGAAGGCGAAGACGCTGCCGTGCATTTCGTTGGTGCCGGAGCGCAGGGTGACGTTGGTGACGGCGCCGGTGGCGCGGCCGAACTCGGCATCGAAGTTACTGGTGGAGACGTCGACGGTGGCCAAGGCTTCGATGGGCGGGACGAGCACGGTGACATTGCCATCGTCCCAGTTGTTATCGAGACCTTCGAGCTGGAAGTTATTGCCTTGCCGTACCTGGCCGTTGACGTTGACGGAGAGGCTGTCCTGCGAGTTGTAGAAGTCGGAGTTGGCTTTGAACGGACGGCTGACGCCGGGGACCAGCGTCAGGAGCCCCTGGTAGTTGCGATTGAAGGAGAGGGGCATGTCCTGCAGTTGGCGCGTTTCGATTTTGCGGCCGATGTCGACGCGATCGGTCTGAAGCAGGGCCGCGGCGGCGCTGACACTAACCGATTCAGTGACGGCGCCGAGTTCGAGGGCGAAGTCCGCCCGGGCGGTGGTGTTGGGGAGGACATCCAAGCCGTCGATGACGGAGCGTTTGAAGCCCTGTTGCTCGACGGTGATGCGATAGACGCCGGCATCGACGTTGGCCAGGGCGTAGTAGCCGCTTTCGTTGGTGGAAGCCGTGCGGGTGAGTCCGGAGCCCTTTTCCGTGACGGTGACGGAGGCGCCGGCGATGGCGGCCGAACTGGTATCGGTGATGTTTCCGACGATGGTGGCTTTGACGGCTTGAGCCAGGGCGGGGGCGGTGCAGGCTGCCCCGGCCAGCGCGACGAGCGCGAGTATCCGACAGTACATGATCTCTCCTACTTGGGAAGTTCGAGTCCGTTGGCCAGAAGGCGCGGGCCGGACGGGGGCATCGCGCCGCAATGGTGCGGAGGCTTTAGCTAAGGATTTCCTTCACTACGCGAGCGGGATTGACGCCGACGAGCGATTCGTCCCGGCCCTCGTAAACGAAGCTATTTTTCTTGAAGTCGAGCCCCACCAGATGCTGGATGGTGGCGTGGATATCGCTATGGGAGAGGCGGAAGTCACGCTCGGCGGCATAGCCAAGCGGATCGGTATCGCCGTAATCGACACCGGCCTTGACGCCACCGCCGGCCATCCACATGCTGAAGCCGTAGGGGTTGTGGTCGCGGCCGGGACGGGCATTCTTGGCCTGGATGGTGGGCAGGCGGCCGAACTCACCGGACCAGACGATGAGCGTGTCGTCGAGCATGCCGTGCGACTTGAGGTCGGTGAGCAGGCCGTACATGCCGCGGTCGATGCTGGCGCAGAGGCCGGGGAGCGCGCCCTGGATGTTGGCGTGGGTATCCCAGCCGTTGCCGCCGCCGGAACCACTGATGATGGTGACAAAGCGGACGCCGCTTTGCACCAAACGGCGGGCCAGAAGGCAGTTGTGGCCAAAGGGTGCGGCGACCTTGTCGTCGAGGCCGTAGAGCTTCCTGGTCGCTTCCGATTCGTTCGAGATATCGGAGACGCGCATCGCTTCGAGCTGCATGCGGGCGGCGAGCTCGAAGTTCGCGATGCGGGATTCAAGGTCCTGATCGAGCGGATAGGCGGCCTTTTGGCGGCGGTTGAGCGAAGAGACGATGTTCAGCAACTCGGTCTGCTGAGCGTCGGACATATCCTTCGGCCGGGTGATGTCGTACATGGGCGCGACGGGGTCAGCCTCCATGCGCGTGCCGGAGAAAATGGGCGGCAGCCAGGCGGAGGAGTATGCGCGCGTCTTGATGGTGGCGCTGCCGGTTTCGAGAGCGATGAAGGCGGGGAGGTTCTGGTTTTCGCTGCCGAGCCCGTAGGAGACCCAGGAGCCGATGCTGGGGAAGCCGGTGATGCCGCGGCCAGAGACGAAGGTGAACTGGGCGGTGGAGTGGTCGATGCGGTCAGTGGTCATCGAGCGGACGAAGGCGACGTCGTCGACGACGTTCGAAAAGTGGGGGAGCAGTTCAGAGACGGGCCGTCCGCTTTGCCCATAGCGTTTGAAGCTCCAGGGGCTGGCCATGATCTGCTGGGAGCCGTTCAAGGCCCGGCCCTTGATTTCGAAGGGCGCGGCCTGGCCATCGTACTTCTTCAGTTCGGGCTTGGGGTCGAACATGTCGATGGTGCTGGGGCCACCGGCGATGAAGATGAGGATGACGTTCTTCGCCCGCGGGGCGAAGTGAGGGGACTTGGGTTTGAGGTCGTAGAATTTGGGCGAGCCGTGTCCCAGTTCCGCGGCGGAACCGCGGCTGGAGCCGAGCAGAGAGCTCAGCGCGATGGCGCCCAAGCCACCAGCGGTGTCACGAAGAGCCTCGCGGCGGGTACGCAGATTTCTCATCGATTCATCTCCTCAAAAGCTGTACAGAAAGTCGTTGGCGGCGAGGATGCCTTGGGTGAGCAAGCGCACGCCCTCTTCGGGAGTCGCCGCTCGCGCCAGGGTCTGGCGGGCAAGCGCGAGTTCTTCGGGGTAAGGATCGCGGGAGTAGGCTTCGGTGAAAGCCAACCGGACGGCGCGTTCGGCGTCGCCGCCGCTGCGTTCGAGAACCTGGCGGGCAAAGGCGAGCGACGCGCGCCGGCTGAGCGAGTTGTTGAGCAGGGCGAGAGATTGAGTGGGCAGCGCGGACCGGAAGCGTTGGGATTGCGAATCCGAAGTCATGTCCGGGCAATCGAAGGCTTTCAGAAACCCCTGCGGGCGCGTGCGGGCATAGGAGAGATAGAGACTGCGGCGGTTGGGGTTGCCCTTCTTCTCGTCTTCGACGAACTGGCCATCGGGGGCACGCTTGAGGGGCACCTGCGGACCACCCAGATCGTTCTGGAGCAGGCCGCTGACCTGGAGCATAGAGTCGCGGATGACTTCGGCTTCGAGACGCAGCGGCGCTTTGCGCCAGAGCAGTTTGTTGCTGGGGTCGGCGGCCATCTTAGCCGGGTCTTCGTGTGAAGACTGCCGGTAGACAGTAGACAGCATGATCTGGCGGTGGAGCCATTTGATGTCCCAGCCATGTTCGACAAAGCTGGTGGCAAGCCAATCGAGCAATGCGGGGTGAGTGGGGGGCATGCCCTGGGCCCCGAAGTCGTCGACAGAGCGGACGAGGCCTTCGCCGAAGTGGAACTGCCACACGCGGTTGACGAAGACGCGGGCGGTGAGCGGATGGTCCGGCCGGGTGAACCAGCGAGCGAGCGTGAGGCGGCGGCCAGTGTGGTTCCACTCGGGATGGTCGGCAGGGTTGGGAAAGCGGAAGGGCTGCTTCGGATCGTCGAGCACGGTGAGGATGCCGGGGTCGGCGGGCGCGCCGGGGGCCAAGTAGTTGCCGCGCAGCAGAATATAGGTGGGCGACGGCGTTTTGGAGACGTCCCAAGCGGCCATGATGTAGTTCGGCTTGATGCTGGTTTGCGAGCCTTTGCGACGCAGTTCCTGGAGTTCCTGCTTGATGGCGACCAGTTCGGGGAAACGTTCGTCGAGCATCGTATCGGTGAGCCCGCCGGTGGGGGCACCGGCATCGAAGGTGAGGTCGGGGTCGGCGGCGACATCCTTGCGGATCTGCTCGCGGTCAGCCGGGCTGGGAGACTTACCGGCGAGGACGGCCGCGCGATAGCGCTCGTAGATGACGGAGAGTTCGAGCGACTTGCGGCGATAGTCCTTGGCGCGGTCGCTGGTGACTTCGCTGATCCACGTAAACCGATTGCGGACCACCGTTCATCGGCAGCCGGAGATTGATCTGGAAGACTCCGGCGGGCAGTCCCGGCGCGGCGCCCGCGAAGAGGTTCGCGCCATTCGGCGTGAGGCGATTGACGGCCGCTTCCAAAGGGA
>JBGAHE010000077.1:0-37098 GCA_044226365.1 Bryobacteraceae bacterium | reverse complement strand
GTTGGGGCTCGGCGCATGCGCGGTGGTATCGCGCGCGTTGACGATCGTGGGATTTTTCCGGCTCTTCTCGGCCACTTCGATGACGTCGTTCGGACGAACGATAAACGAAGGAATATTGCACTTACGCCCGTTGACCAGGATGTGGCCGTGACGGACGATTTGGCGGGCCTGGTTGCGGCTGGTGCCGAAGCCGAGGCGATAGAGCACGTTGTCGAGGCGGCGCTCGAGCATGTTGATGAGGTTGTCACCGGTAACGCCCTTGGCGAGAGACGCCTTATGGAACGTATTGCGGAACTGACCTTCGAGCACGCCGTAGTAGCGCTTGGCCTTCTGCTTCTCGCGGAGTTGGAGACCGAAGCCGACGATCTTGGGCTTACGGGCCTTGCCGTGCTGGCCGGGGGGGAAGTTGCGCTTTTCGATCGCGCACTTTTCGGTGTAGCAGCGCTCACCCTTCAGGAACAACTTCATCGCCTCGCGCCGGCATTGCCGGCAGGCGGGGCCATTATAACGAGCCATGGAGAACCTTCCTCAACTATTCATCTCAAGCGCGATTCGCCAGGCGAAGAGCGCGCGGTGATTGAAGGTGCAGTTTACACAAGAGGCCCAGGGAGGGCGCGATGCTTCGTCCTGCTTGCCTAACAAAAACAAAAACTGGTGATCAAACGCGACGGCGCTTGGGCGGACGGCAGCCGTTGTGCGGAATCGGCGTGAAGTCCCGAATTGATTTTACCTCAATTCCGACGGTCGACAGGGCGCGCACGGCCGACTCGCGGCCGGCGCCGGGGCCGGAGACGCGGACTTCCACCGAGCGCATACCGGCTTCCTTGGCCTTGGTGGCCGCGGTGAGCGAGGCCTGCTGAGCGGCGAACGGAGTGCCCTTGCGGGAACCGCGGAAGCCGAGCGAACCGGCGCTGGACCAGGACACAGTGTTGCCGGTGGTGTCGGTGATCGTGACGATCGTGTTGTTGAAAGAGGCCTGGACGTTGACGACGCCGTACGGTACGTTCTTCCGCTCTTTTTTCTTAAACTGTTTTTTCTTATTGGTCTTAGCCGCTGCTTTCGCCATGTCCGGTGATCCTTCTTACTTGGTCAACTTCTTCTTGCCGGCGACGGTGCCCTTGCGCGGACCCTTCCGGGTGCGAGCGTTGGTGTGCGTGCGCTGGCCACGGGCCGGCAGACTCCGGCGATGGCGCAGACCGCGGTAGGCGCCCATTTCCATCAGACGCTTGATGTTGAGCGAGATTTCCTTGCGGAGATCGCCTTCGATCGAGCCTTCCTGCTCGAGCAGCGTACGGATGTGGTTGACCTCTTCTTCGGTGAGGTCAGCAATCTTCTTGTTGTGATCGATGCCGCAGCGATGCAGGATCGACTTGGCCCGCGTGCGGCCAATGCCATAGATATAGGTGAGCCCGATTTCCGCCCGCTTCCGGGGGGGAAGGTCAACGCCAACGATACGCGCCATAGTTTTTTCCTTTTTCCTTCTTTAGCCCTGCCGCTGCTTGTGCTTGGGGTTGGCACAAATGACGCGCACGACGCCATACCGATGGACGATCTTGCACTTGTCGCAAATAGTTTTTACCGACGCTCGAACTTTCATGACTGACCTCTCTGAAACCGGGTCTTAACCCTGGCCTAAAACCTGTACGATCCGGCCACGCGTTTTATCATGCGAGGCCAACTCGACCAAAACCTTGTCATGCAACCGAAGCCGGACGAAATTCGCCACTTTAGCTCCTGCCGCGTGCCCGATCACTTGGGCCCGATTCACTTCCAACTCCAGCCGGTAGGTGACGTTCGGGAGCAACTCGACTACGGTCGCGACGAACTGGGTCTGGTCAGCACCCAAGGGCCGTTCTCCGTAATGGCTACCGTGTGTTCGAAGTGGGCCGAATTGCGCCCGTCCTTCGTCACCGCCGTCCACTTATCCGAGAGCACGCGGCAATCGGGTNTTGAAGATGATCGAGACGTAGAAGAAGCAGAAGAAGACGATCAGCAGCGTGTAGAGGATGAAGTACAGCGGTTGCGTCTGGCCGATGGCGCCGAGGAGGCCGCTGAAGAAGGAGTTTTTGCGAACCCAGTCAATCTGCAGGGCCGACTGAGGGAACGTCAGCAGCGACTGCGCGAAGATGACCGGGATCACGCCGCCGGCGTTCACCTTGAGCGGCATGTAGGTGGATTGGCCACCCATCATGCGGCGGCCGACGACGCGCTTGGCGTACTGAATCGGGATGCGGCGTTCGCCGCGCTCCACCAACACCACCATCGCGATCACGGCGATCATGACGGCAAGGATGATCAGCACATGGAGCGCGCTCCACTGGCCGATCACGACGTTGTTATAGATTTCCCGAATCGCATTGGGCAGGCCGATCACGATGCCGGTGAAGATGATCAGCGACATGCCGTTACCGATGCCGCGTTCGGTGATCTGCTCACCCAGCCACATGATGAACGCGGTGCCGGTGGTGAGGGTGATGATCGTCATGAGCGTGAAGCCCAAGCCGGGGTTGATCACAAACCCGCCGCCCATTTGTCCCTGTCCGGCGGACTGCAACAGCGTCGCAATCGCGGCCGACTGGAACAGGGCGAGCGCCACCGTCAGGTAGCGCGTCCATTGGGTGATCTTGCGGCGGCCCAGTTCGCCTTCCTTCGAGAGCTTTTCGAGCGTCGGGACGACGACCGTCAGCAACTGCAAAATGATCGACGAGGTGATGTAGGGCATGATGCCCAGCGCGAAGATCGTCAACCGGCGGAACATACCGCCCGAAAACAGGTCCATGAACCCGAACAACGTGCCTTGCGCCTGCTGGAAGAACTGCTCCAGCCGATTGGCGTCAATGCCCGGCGTCGGGATGTGCGCGCCCAGCCGGTAAACGGCGAGCATCGCGAGGGTAAACAGGACCCGGTTCCGGAGGTCGGGGATCCGGAAGATATTCGCTACCGCTTCAAAAAACTTGCCCATGCGTTTCCTGCTGGCTTACTTGGTCTTTTTCTTGTCGGTCTTGGCGGCTTTTTCAGCCGGAGTGGCCGGGCCGGCCGGACGCGCCACCACGAGGGTGACCGTGCCGCCCTGCGCCTTGATCTTGTCTTCGGCGGTCTTCGAGATGGCCGCGGCGGTGACGTTGATCTTGCGCGTCAGGTCGCCGTTGCCCAGGATCTTGAGTCCCTTGCCGGCCTTTTTGACGACGCCCATCTGCTTGAGAATGGCCGCGTCGAAGGTGTCGCCTTCGAGCTCGTTCAGGTCGGCCAGGTTGATGATCGAGTACTCTTCGCGGAACGGGTTGGTGAAGCCGCGCTTGGGCATACGGCGATGCAGCGGCATCTGGCCGCCTTCAAAGCCGCGCATGCGCGAGTAACCGGAGATCGACTTCTGCCCCTTGGCACCACGGCCGGCGTACTTGCCGCGGCCGGTACCCATACCCTGACCCACGCGGCGTTGCTTCTTAACCTGCCCCGCCGGCTTCTTCAGTTGACTGAGATTCATTGTTCTGCTCCGCCTACTCCACGATCCGCAGAAGGTGCGGCACCTTGAGGACCATGCCTCGGAACGCCGGCGTGTCGGGCTTTTCGACCGTCCGATGCAGCGTCTTCAGGCCGAGAGCGGCCACAATGCGCTTGTGGGCCTTCGGCGTGCAGATGGCGCTGCGATAATACTGAATTTTGATGGTGGCAGCCATAGATCCTCTTAAGCCTGCATCTTATCCAGCGCGAGGCCGCGGACATCGGCCACTTCGGCCTTGTCACGCAATTGCTCGAGCGCGTTGATGGTCGCTTTAACGACGTTGTGCGGGTTGTGCGAACCCAGGGACTTGGTGAGCACGTTCGGAATGCCGACCGCTTCGATCACCGCGCGGACCGGGCCGCCGGCGATCACGCCGGTACCGGTGCGCGCCGGCTTGAGCAGCACCTGGCCGGTTCCGAACTTGCCGACCACCGGATGCAGGATCGTGTGTTCGAGCGTGTGAACCTTGCGCAGGTTCTTCTTCGCCGATTCAATGCCCTTTTTGATGGCCGAGGGAACTTCCTTGGCCTTGCCGGTGCCGTAACCCACCACCTTGGCGTTGGCATCACCGATGACCACCAGCGCCGAGAAGCTCATGTTCTTACCGCCCTTGACCACCTTGGTCACGCGGTTGATCGACACGACCTGCTCTTTCAGGCTGAGCGAACCCACGTCGATCTTCTTTTTCGGAATAAACGCCATGCTATCTTGCTCCCGCCCTTAGAATTCGAGGCCCGCTTCGCGCGCCGCATCGGCCAACGCTTTGACGCGACCGTGGTAGAGGAATCCGCCGCGGTCGAAAACGACCAGCTTGATGCCCTTTTCCTTGGCCCGCTCGGCGAGCAGGGTGCCCACCGCTTTGGCTCCCGCGACGTTGCCGCCGTCTTTGCCGCCCTTGGATTTTTCGGCCGACGAGGCGGCACACAGCGTGCGCCCCTGTTTGTCGTCGATGACTTGTGCGTAGATGTGCTTGGTGCTGCGGAACACGGCCAGACGCGGCCGTTCGGCCGTTCCCGCCACGCGGCGCCGGATACGGGTGTGGATGCGCCGCCGGATTTCGTCCTTATTGATCTTGCTGACCATACGATTTTCCTCTTAACGGCCGGCTTACTTGCCGGCGGCCTTTCCGACTTTCTTGCGCAGCACTTCGCCAGTGTAGCGAACACCCTTCTGCTTGTAGGGGTCCGGCTTGCGGAGCGCGCGCATATTGGCGGCCGTCTGACCGAGCACCTGCCGGTCATGGCCGGTGAGCACGATGTGCGTCTGCTTGTCGACCGTCATCTTGACGCCTTCGGGCAGCAGGAATTCGATCGCGTGAGAATAGCCGAGCGCGAAGATCGCGACGTTGCCCTTCACTTCGACGCGGTAACCGATGCCGACGATGTCGAGCTCGCGGGTGAAGCCGCTGCTGACCCCGGTGACGGCGTTGGCCGCCAGAGCGCGGGTGAGGCCGTGGGCGGCGCTGTAACGATCGCTCTCCCGCTTCACTTCGAGAACGTTGTTGTTGTTCTCAATGGTGATGCCGGGCTGGATCGGGACCGTGAGCTTGCCCTTGGGGCCTTCGACCTTAAGTTCGCTGCCGATCGTCACTTTGACTCCGGCCGGGAGCGGGATCGGTTTTTTACCAATTCTCGACATATTTTTTTCGTGTATCCCTTGCTTACTCGGGGCGCTGGGGAGCGGCGAGCAGCAGTTCTACGACGCCTTCTTTCTTCTGACTTCGCAGTCTTTCTCGATTCAACCTGACTCTAATAAACCTGGCAGAGCAGTTCGCCGCCCACGCCTTGCTTGCGGGCCGCCGCTCCAGTCATCACGCCCTGGGGCGTGGTGAGGATATTGATACCTAATCCGCCGAGCACGCGCGGGATTTCCTTCGAATTCACGTAAACGCGGCAGCCGGGCTTGGACAGTCGCACGAGCTTCGATATCACCGGTTCGTTGCTGGGGGTGTACTTGAGGTAGATACGCACCATCTTGCGCGCCCCCTCGTCGGCCATCTTGAAGTTCATGATATAGCCCTCTTCCTTCAGGATGCGGGCAATCTCCATCTTGAGCTTCGACGCCGGTACGTCCACTTTCGCGTGGCGCGCCGCAATGGCGTTGCGCACCCGGGTGAGCATGTCGGCAATGGGATCCGATGTAGCCATCTGTGTCTCCTCGAAATTCCTTCTCTTACCAGCTCGACTTCACGACACCCGGAATCTCGCCGAGCAACGCCAATTGCCGGAAACAAATACGGCAGAGCTTAAACTTTCCAATAAAACCGCGGGGGCGGCCGCAACGCTGGCAGCGGTTGCGGAGCCGGCAGGCGAACTTCGCCTTCTTTCCGTTGGCATGGGCCCGGGCAATCGCTTCGGCGAACTTCCGGTCTTTGGCTTCTTTTGCGGTCGTGGCCATGATGCTTCCTTTTCTCGCCCTACTTGTTGAACGGCAGGCCGAGCTGCTTGAGCAGCGCGAGCCCCTCGGCGTCAGTGGTCGCCGTGGTGGTGATCGAGACGTTCATTCCCTTGGTTTTTTCGACCTTGTTGTAGTCGATTTCCGGGAAGATCAGCTGATCCTTGATCGCGAGCGTGTAGTTGCCGCGACCGTCAAAGCTCTTGCTGGGGATGCCGCGGAAGTCGCGCACGCGGGGCAGCGCGACCGAAATGAGGCGGTCCAGAAACTCGTACATGCGGTCACCACGCAGGGTGACGCGGCAGCCGATCGGCATGCCTTCGCGCAGCTTGAAGGCGGCGATCGACTTGGTGGCTTTGGTCACCACCGGACGCTGTCCGGTGATCGCCGCCAGTTCGTTCACCGCGCCGTCCATCAGCTTGGCGTTCTGGGTCGCTTCGCCCAGACCGATGTTGATCGAAATCTTTTCGATCTTCGGAACCGCCATGCGGTTGGTGTAGCCGAACTCCTTGGTCAACGCCGGGACGACGCTGCCGAGATAGTGCTCCTTGAGCCGAGGTTGTGCCGCTGCCATGATTAACCCTTCTTATCCAGCACTTCGCCGGTCTTGCGCGCCACGCGCGTCCGCTTGACCTTGTTGCCGACTTTCTCTTCTTTGATGCCCACCCGGGTCGGGGTGCCGTCGGAGGTGACGATCATCACGTTCGAAACATGGATCGTGCCTTCGCTTTCGGCAATGCCACCCTTGATCTGCCGCTGCGGATTCGGCTTGGTGTGCTTTTTGGTGATCATGACGCCTTCGACGCGCACCCGGCCGCGGGTGTGGTCGACTTCGAGCACGCGCCCGAGCTTGCCACGATCCTTACCCGTGATCACTTTCACGGTGTCATTTTTCTTGATCCGGATCTTATCCGGGGCGCCCGCCAGCTTTTGACCGAACAGTTTCTGCACGCCCATGCTAGATCACCTCCGGCGCGAGCGACACGATCTTCATGTAGCGCTTGTCGCGCAGTTCGCGGGCCACCGGGCCGAACACACGCGTGCCCACCGGCTCACCCAATTCGTTCACCAACACGGCCGCGTTCGAATCAAAACGGATGTAGGAGCCGTCTTTGCGGCGCGTCTCTTTGCGCATCCGCACGATCACGCAACGCACGACCTTCCCCTTCTTGACGTTCGAATCCGGCGCCGCTTCCTTGACACTGGCGGTGATGATGTCACCCAGGCCCGCGCGCAAGCCGAGTCCGCCGCCGCGCGGCAGAATACACTGGAGTCGTTTGGCGCCCGAGTTATCGGCGACCTCCAGGATAGTTCTCATTCCAATCATGGCTGCTTCTCCCTAAAACCTTCGAACGCCCCGGCTTAAGCCTTGAGGTCGCTCACCTGCACCGCGCGACGGATCACGCCGTCCAGCGTCCAGCGCTTCAATTTCGACATGGGGCGCGCTTCGATGATGCGGACGAAGTCGCCGAGCTTGGCATCGCTGGTTTCGTCGTGGGCATAAAAACGCTTCCGCTTGGTGACAATGCGCTTGTAGAAAGGATGCGTCACGCGGCGGGTGACCTGGACGATGATCGTCTTCTCCATTTTGATGGAGACAACTTCACCGGTCTGGGTCTGCTTGCTGGCCTTCTTTTCGCCGGCCTGGGATTTGGTTTCGTCGGCCATCGCCTACTGGGCTCCCTTCTTCTTCTCGCCGATGATCGTCAGGATCCGGGCGCGATCCTTCTTCAGCTCGCGCAGCTTCTTGAGGCCGTCGGCCTGGCCCATCCCCATTTGGAATTTGATCCGGAACATCTGTTCGGACGCTTCCTTCACCTTGTTTTCGAGCTCGGCCACATCCATGGCCCGAATCTTGTCGGCGGTCATTGTTCTGTTATCCTTCGCGCGTCACAAACTTTACGGGGCAAGGGAGCTTCATCGCGGCCAGGCGCATCGCTTCCTGAGCGAGCTCCTTGGAGACGCCTTCCATTTCGAAGAGAATCTTGCCGGGCTTGATCACGGCTACCCAACGGTCGGGCGCGCCTTTGCCGCCGCCCATACGGACTTCGGCCGGCTTCGACGTCACACTCTTATCCGGGAAAAGACGGATCCAGACCTTGCCGCCGCGCTTGATATGGCGCGTCATGGCGATACGAGCCGCTTCGATCTGCCGGTCGGTGATCCAGCACGGCTCCATCGCCTTCAAACCGAAATCGCCGAACGAGAGCGTGGAGCCGCGCCAGGCTTTCCCCTTCATGCGGCCGCGCTGTGTTTTGCGGTATTTGACTCGTTTGGGCTGCAACATGCGATTTTGCTTCCTTCAAATCCTGACTTAGCTTTGCGGCTCGGAACCCTCGGGCGCCGCAGGGGGCGGCGCGACTTGCACGGGCGGAATCTGCACCGCGCCGGACTCGTTGCTCGCCTGGGGTGCCATTTCGCGCGGACGGCGGTCACCACGATCTCCGCCACGATCACCGCGGCGGTCGTCACGGCGGTCCCCGTCACGGGGGCCATCGCGGCGCGGCGAACGCGGACGGGGCTCGGGGTCGTTGCGCAGGCTACGCTTGCCCGGGTGCTCGAGAATTTCACCTTTGTAGACCCAGGTCTTCACGCCGATCACGCCATAGGTGGTGTGTGCTTCGGCGAAGCCATAGTCGATGTCGGCGCGCAGCGTGTGCAGCGGCAACTGACCATGGAGGTACCATTCGGTGCGGGCGATCTCGGCGCCGTTCAAGCGGCCCGAAACACGCACCTTGATGCCCTTACAGCCGAAGCGCTGAGCGCTGTCGACGGCCTTGCGCATCGCGCGACGGAAGGCCACGCGCTTTTCGAGCTGCAGCGCGATCGACTCGGCCACCAGCTGCGCGTCGAGTTCGGGCTTGTGAACTTCCTGAATGTCGATGAAGACTTCGCGCTGCGTCTTCTTGGCGAGTTCGCCCTTGAGCTTCTCGATCTCGGCGCCCTTGCGGCCGATGATGATACCGGGACGCGAGGTACGGATCGTGATCCGCAGCTTGTTGCCCGGACGATCGACCTCGATCGAGCTTACGCCGGCCTGCTTGAGCCGCTCCATGAGCGACTTCTTCAGTTCGATGTCTTCGAACAACAGTTTGGCGTAGTCGTGCTTGGCAAACCAGCGCGACCGCCAGGTCTTGGTGACACCCAGCCGGAAGCCAAAGGGATGGACTTTCTGACCCATGCGCTTACTCTTTCTCCTTGACACTCACCACGATGTGCGACGTGCGCCGCTGATAGCGGTAGGCACGGCCCATCGGCGCCGGGCGCACGCGCTTCTGGCGCGGGCCTTCGTTGACGTAGGCTTCGGACACCATCAGCTTGTCGACATCGACGCTGTCACTCTTGTTGCCGGCGTTGGCGATCGCCGAGTTGAGCACTTTCTCAACCGCGGGCGCAATCCGCTTATTTACCGTGCGGAGGATCACACGGGCATCGCCCGCGCGCTTTCCGCGGATCATGTCGACCACGAGGCGCGCCTTCTGCGCGGACACCCGGACGAATCTGGCTTCAGCTCTGGCTTCCATCGTCGCGATCCTTTACTTGCCCTTTTCCGAAGTCTTGGCGGCGTGCCCCTTGAAGGTCCGCGTGGGCGAGAACTCACCCAGCTTGTGACCCACCATGTTTTCGGTCACGTAAACGGGGACAAACTTCTTCCCGTTGTGCACCGCGAGCGTGTGTCCAATGAACTGCGGCGTGATCGTCGACCGGCGGCTCCAGGTCTTGATCACCTTCTTCTCATTCCGCGCATCTAAGGCGGTCACCTTGGCCACGACATGCGTGTCGGTGAAAGGTCCTTTTTTAAGTGAACGGCCCATTGCTCTTCCCTCCGCCCTACTTCTTCTGACGGCGCTGGACAATCATGTTGTCCGTGCGCTTGTTGTTGCGCGTCTTGAACCCGCGGGTCGGCTGACCCCACGGCGTCACCGGGTGGCGGCCACCCGAGGTGCGGCCTTCACCACCACCATGCGGGTGGTCGACCGGGTTCATCGAGACGCCGCGGTTATGCGGCTTCTTGCCCATGTGGCGCTTGCGGCCGGCTTTGCCGAGCGACACGTTTTCATGATCGGTGTTGCCGACCTGGCCCACCGTGGCCATGCAGTCGACACTGACGCGGCGCACTTCGCCCGAGGGCAGCTTCACCAGCGCCCATTCGGTTTCGCGCGAAATCAGCTGCGCCGAACCACCGGCGGTGCGCACCATCTGGGCGCCTTTGCCCGGGCGGAGTTCGATCGCGTGGATCGTCGTACCGGCCGGGATGTTCTTGATCGGCAGCGAGTTGCCGACCAGGATGTCGGCGTCCGGGCCTGACAGGAGCGTGGTCCCGACCTCGAGGCCTACCGGAGCCAGAATGTAACGCTTTTCTCCGTCCACGTAGTGCAGCAACGCGATGCGGGCCGTGCGGTTCGGATCGTATTCGATCGCCGCGACCTTAGCCGGCACGCCGTACTTGTCGCGCTTGAAATCGATGACGCGATAGCTCTTCTTGGCGCCGCCGCCGCGGAAACGCGACGAGATGCGGCCATAGCTATTGCGGCCGCCGGAGCGGACCTTGCCGGCCGTCAGCGACTTTTCCGGCTTCTGCTTGGTGACTTCGGCGCGCGTTTCCACGGACTGGAAGCGGCGCGTCGGGGTAGTCGGTCGATAAGTCTTAATCGGCATTGGTATCTCCCGCCTAGATGCTGTCGGCGAACTCGGGCACCTTCTGCCCGTCCTTCAATTTCACGTACGCCTTCTTCCACGCGGGACGATAGCCGGCGAAACGGCCACGGCGGCGCAATTTGCCGTCGAACATCGCCGTGCGGACTTCTTCCACCTTCACGTTGAAGAGTTTCTGCACGGCTTCCTTGATTTGGGTCTTGGTCGCCGCCGGCGCTACTTCGAACACCAGGGTGCGCTCGGTCTCTTTTTTCCCCACCGCCTTTTCGGTGATGATGGGGCGCGAGATCACTTCGTATAGATTCATGGCTACTTCAAGGCCTCCGACAGCTTCTCCGCGACGGCCTTCGAGAGGAATACGTGCTTGTGGCCGAGCAGATCGTAGGTGGTGAGGTCGCGGCTGGCCACCAGCTTCACGCCTTCGAGATTGCGCGAACCCAATTCGAGATTGCGCGAGGCCGAGTTATCGACCAACAACGCCGTCTTGGTCGCGGTGAGCGTATCGAGCGCCGTGCGCACCAACTTGGACTTCGGTTCGGTAATCGCGAACTGGTCGACGATCTTCAATTCGCCGCTGGCGAGCTTGGCCGAAAGGGCCGAACGGAGCGCGCCGAGCAACATCTTCTTGGGTAGGCGATAGCTGTAGTCGCGGGGCTGCGGCCCGTGCGTCGTACCGCCATGGCGCCAGAGAGGTGAACGGATCTGGCCCACGCGGGCGCGGCCGGTACCCTTCTGCTTCCAGAGCTTCTTACCGGAACCGGCGACTTCATGCCGGGTCTTGGTGGCGGCGTTGCCGCCGCGCTGGCCGGCCATGTAGTTGCGGACCGACTCGTAGATCAGGTTCTGATTCACTTCGGCGCCGAAAACGGCGTCCGCCAGTTCCACTTCACCGACCTTTTGATTTTGGAGATTGATGACGTCTACCTTAGGCATCGTACTTACCTCGCCGAGCGGCGCAACAGAATATAGCTTCCGTTGGGGCCGGGCACCGCTCCCTTCACCAGCAAAATATTGTCTTCGGAGTCCACCTCGACCACCTCGAGGTTCTTCACCGTCACGCGGTCAGAGCCCATGCGGCCCGCCATGCGAGTCCCGGGAAACACGCGCGAGGGAAAGCTCGAAGCACCGATCGAACCCGGAGCGCGATGGAACATCGAACCGTGGGTCGCATCGCCGCCGCGGAAGTGATGCCGCTTGACGACGCCAGCAAAACCACGGCCTTTCGGCATCCCGATCACGTCGAGCTTGTCGGTGGGCTTGAACTCGCCAGCGAGCACGCGATCACCGACCTTCAGATCGGCATCGCCCGGCCGAAGCCGGAATTCACGCAGGTACTTCACACCCTCGGCACTCGACTTCTTCAGATGACCGGCCGTGGGCTTGTTCGTCTTGTTCTTCTTGGCGAACTCGACCAGACCCAACTGAATGGCGCTGTAGCCGTCGGTGGTCGGCGTCTTGCGCTGGGTGACCACACAAGGGCCAGCCTTCACCAGCGTCACGGGCACGACCACGCCCTCCGCTGTGAAGACCTGCGTCATGCCGATTTTTTTCCCAATGATCCCTGGGCTCATAATTCCTCAGCTTCTCTACTTCCAATATTCCGCTGGTACCAATAGTTTTGCGGGTCAGGAACCCGCCGGCCGCGACTACTTCTTGCCGAAAGCCTTGATTTCCACATCGACGCCCGCGGGGAGATCGAGCTTCATCAGCGCGTCCACCGTCTCTTGCGTCGGCTCCAGAATGTCGAGCAGCCGCTTGTGCGTCCGAATCTCAAATTGCTCGCGCGACTTCTTGTCCGTGTGCGGCGACCGGTTCACCGTGTAGCGGTTGCGGATGGTCGGCAGCGGAATCGGACCCGCGATCGTCGCCCCGGTGCGCTTGGCGGTGTCGACGATTTCGCCCGTCGATTGGTCCAAAACCCGGTAGTCGTAAGCCTTCAAGCGAATCCGAATGCGTTCTTTATTCATGGCGTTTCTCAAACGAAAGGCCGGGGACCTGGGTCCCCGGCCGATGCACAATTAGGCAACAATCTCCGACACGGTGCCGGCGCCGACGGTGCGGCCGCCTTCGCGGATGGCGAAGCGGAGGCCCTTATCCATGGCGACCGGCGTGATCAGCTCGATTTCCATGGTGACGTTATCGCCCGGCATCACCATTTCGGTGCCCGCCGGCAAGTGCGCCACGCCCGTCACGTCGGTCGTGCGGAAGTAGAACTGCGGCCGATAGCCATTGAAGAACGGCGTGTGACGGCCGCCTTCCTCTTTCGACAGCACGTAAACTTCGCCCTTGAACTTCTTGTGCGGCTTGATCGAACCCGGCTTGGCAATCACTTGGCCGCGTTCCACCGCGTCCTTGTCGATGCCGCGCAGCAGCAGGCCGACGTTATCGCCCGCCCGGCCTTCATCGAGCAGCTTCTTGAACATTTCGACGCCGGTGATCACGGTCTTCTTCGTATCCGAGAAGCCCACGATCTCCATTTCCTCGCCGACCTTGCAGATGCCCTGTTCGATACGGCCCGTGACCACCGTGCCGCGGCCCTGAATCGAGAAGATGTCTTCGATCGGCATCAGGAACGGCTTGTCGGTGACGCGCGCCGGCAGCGGCACGTATTCGTCCACCGCGGCCATCAGGTCGTCGATCGCCTTTTCCCACTGCGGCTCACCATTGAGACCGCCGAGCGCGGACACCTTGCACACCGGCAGCGAATCGCCAGGGAACTGATAGGAGGAGAGCAGTTCGCGAACTTCGAGCTCCACCAGCTCGAGCAGTTCAGCGTCTTCCACCATGTCGACCTTGTTGAGCGCCACGACGATGTAGGGCACGCCCACCTGACGAGCCAGCAGGATGTGCTCGCGCGTCTGGGGCATGGGGCCGTCGGTGGCCGCCACCACGAGAATCGCGCCGTCCATCTGCGCCGCGCCCGTGATCATGTTCTTGATGTAGTCGGCGTGGCCGGGGCAGTCGACGTGCGCGTAGTGACGGTTCGCCGTCTCATATTCCACGTGCGAAGCCGCAATCGTGATGCCGCGCGCTTTTTCTTCCGGCGCATTGTCGATCGAATCGAACGAACGGAACGCGTTCTTCGGATTGTGCTTCGACAACGTCTTGGTGATCGCCGCCGTCAGCGTCGTCTTGCCATGATCGATGTGCCCGATCGTGCCAATGTTCACATGCGGCTTACTGCGGTCAAATTTCTCTTTCGCCATGGTGATATCCTTCCTTGAAAATCTTTCGCTTGTTAACTAGGCCTTGGCGCCCTGCACCTTCGCTACGATCTCTTCCGCCAGGTTGCGGGGCACTTCTTCGTAGCGGCCGAAGTGCATGGTGAAGCTCGCGCGGCCTTGCGTCTTCGAACGCAGGTCGGTCGCGTAGCCGAACATTTCCGAGAGCGGCACCATCGCCTTGATGATTTGGGTAGAGCCGACTTTGTCGGTACCGAGCAACTGGCCGCGGCGGGAGATCAGATCACCGTTCACCGCGCCCATGTATTCATCGGGCACCGTCACTTCCACCGACATCACCGGCTCGAGCAACGCCGGCTTCGCCTTGCGGAAGGCTTCCGAAGCACAGATCGCGGCGCAGGTCTTAAAGGCCATTTCCGACGAGTCGACTTCGTGATAGCTGCCGTCGAACACCGTCACACGCACGCCCGAGAGAGCGTAGCCGGCCATGACACCGCGTTCGAGCGATTCTTTGACGCCCTTTTCGATCGCCGGGATGAATTCCTTGGGAATCGCACCGCCGCTGATCGCATTGACGAACTGGAACTCTTCACCCTCTTCGCTCTGGAACGGCTCGACGCGCAGCTTCACTTTCGCGAACTGACCGCTACCGCCGGTCTGCTTCTTGTGGGTGTATTCGTTTTCCGCCTTGTTGCGGATGGTTTCGCGGTAGGCCACCTGCGGCTTACCGACGTGGGCTTCCACGTTGAACTCGCGCTTCATGCGGTCCACGATGATTTCGAGGTGCAACTCGCCCATACCGGCCAGAATCGTCTGGTTGGTTTCAGGGTCGGTCGACACGCGGAGCGTGGGATCTTCCTGGACAAGCTTGGCGATCGCCATGCCCATCTTTTCCTGGTCGCTCTTGGTCTTGGGCTCGATGGCGAGCTGGATCACCGGCGCCGGGAACTCGATCGACTCGAGGATGACCGGCTTGTCGGGATTGCAGATCGTGTCGCCCGTGATGACAGTCTTCAAGCCCACCACCGCACAGATGTCGCCGGCGAGGATCTCCTGGATCTCTTCGCGCTTGTTGGCGTGCATCTTCACCAGGCGGCCAATGCGCTCGTTGCGACCCTTGGCCACATTGAGCACCGTCTCACCAGCATTCAACTTACCCGAGTAGACCCGAAGGAAGGCCAGCTGGCCGACGAACGGGTCGGTCATGATCTTGAAGATCAAACCCGCGAACGGCTCATTGTCGTCCGCCTTGCGCTCGATGATGACTTCCTTGTTGTCGACATCGTGACCCTGCACCGACGGAATGTCGAGCGGATGCGGGAGATAGTCAACCACGGCGTCGAGCATGTTTTGCACGCCCTTGTTCTTGAATGCGGAACCAAGAATGACCGGGAAGAACTTCTGCGCGATCGTGGCGCGGCGAATAGCCGCCTTCAGCTCGTCCACTTCGATGGTTTCGCCACCGAGGTACTTCTCCATCAGATCGTCGTCGGCTTCAGCCACCGCTTCGAGCATGATGTCGCGATATTCCTTCGCCTGATCGAGCAGGTCAGCCGGAATCTCGACGTCGTCATACTTGGCGCCCAATTCTTCGTTGCGCCAGATGCGAGCCTTCATCGTCACCAGGTCGATCACGCCCTTGTGCTGATCTTCGCTACCGACGGGGATCTGAATCGCCACCGGCTTACAGCCCAGGCGGTCCACCATCGTCTGCACGGCGCGGAAGAAGTCAGCGCCAATGCGGTCCATCTTATTCACGAAGCAGATGCGCGGGACGTGGTACTTGTCGGCCTGACGCCAGACAGTTTCCGTCTGCGGCTGCACACCAGCCACCGCGTCGAACACGGCGACGGCGCCATCGAGGACGCGCAAGCTGCGCTCCACCTCGGCCGTGAAGTCCACGTGGCCGGGGGTATCGATGATGTTGATGGTGATGTCGCCCCACTGACAGGTCGTCGCGGCCGACGTGATCGTGATGCCGCGTTCCTGCTCCTGCGCCATCCAGTCCATCGTGGCCGTGCCCTCGTGCACTTCGCCGATTTTGTAGGTGCGGCCGGTGTAGTAGAGAATGCGCTCGGTGGTGGTCGTTTTACCGGCATCGATGTGGGCCATGATGCCGATATTGCGCATGCGAGTCAGTGGTACGGTGCGGGGCATAAGTTAATGTGGACGCTCTCGTCTTCTCGCTACCACCGATAATGGGCGAACGCCTTGTTGGCTTCGGCCATGCGGTGGACTTCGTCTTTCTTCTTGATCGCGCCGCCACGGGAATTGGCGGCGTCATTCAACTCATTCGCCAGCTTCTCGCTCATCCCCTTCTCGGACCGGCCGCGGGCATTGATCAGCAGCCAGCGGATGGCGAGCGAGGTACGGCGATTCTGCGGCACTTCAATCGGAACCTGGTAGTTGGCGCCACCGACGCGGCGCGTCTTCACTTCGAGCAGGGGCTTGCAGTTCTCCACTGCCTTCTTGAACAGCTTGAGCGCTTCATCGCCCCCGCGCTGCTCAAGCAGCTGCATGGAGCTATAGAAAAGACGCTGGGCCGTATTCTTCTTGCCATCCCACATCATGCAGTTCACAAACTGCTCAACCAGGGTGGAGTTATAGACGGGATCAGGCAAAAGATCGCGGCGTTCCGCTCTGCGACGACGAGACATAAGTTCTCCAGGCTCCTCTTAGCTCTTCGGGCCACTCTTGGGCCGCTTGGCGCCGTACTTCGAACGGCTCTGCTTGCGATTGGCCACACCCGCGGTGTCGAGCGTTCCGCGAACGATGTGGTAACGCACACCGGGGAGATCCTTCACGCGGCCTCCGCGGATCAGCACAATCGAGTGCTCCTGCAGATTGTGACCGACGCCCGGGATATAGCTGGTGACCTCGATGCCGTTCGTCAGACGAACGCGGGCGACCTTCCGAAGCGCCGAATTCGGCTTCTTGGGAGTCGTCGTAAACACGCGAGTACAAACACCGCGCCGCTGCGGGCAGGCCGCCAAGGCGGGACTCGCGGTCTTGTAGTTGGTCACAACGCGACCCTTGCGCACAAGTTGGTTAATCGTAGGCACGCTTCAGTAATACCTTCTCAACGATATGGCGTTGGTTGAAACCCCTGAAATCTTCGGCACGCGCCGCCTAAGCAGACACACACCTTCAGACCCGTTAGCATCCTGCAGTCTTTTCTTTGCGGGAAAAAACCCCAATCGCTCTTCCGCGTACAGCGGAATGGGGCAAATCTAATTCGACAAGTCCATTCCACCAAGCGAAGCGATGTTCACCGATGTAGCGGGACCGGCTCCGAGCCGGGCTCGTCTTATTTTTCTACGCTTCGGCACCCAGGTGTTGGCTCACTGGGTATAGCCTAGACGCAAAACGAGCGGTAGCAGGGAGCAGACAGATTGCTCGCCAAACTTTTCCAATATAGCTCGCGAGAGGGCGTCTGTCAAATGATCTGTGGAAAAGGGGTCGGGGGAGGCGGGCGGGAACAAAAGATGGCCGGCGGGGCAGGCCCCCACCGGCCGGAAGACATGGAGAATTAGGCAGCCTCGCGCAGGGGCGGCCGGAAAGAGGGCCGCTCCCGCCGGGGGACCGTCTTCTCAATCAGACGTCCCTGCTCGCGAGTGGTGCCATGGAAATATTCATCCAGGGGAAACAGCGGGTAGGGCTGCAGTTCGCGATAGACGCGTCCCAACCGTTCCGTAATCCGGTAGAGCTCATGGAAGAAGCGGCCGCGGTCCATGCCCAGCTTGCGAGTGCAGAGACGCCAGTCGGCGCCGAGCAGGAAGTGGTAATTGAAGATTTTCCAGTCCTCATCCGTCAAAGCGTGGCGCGTCACATTGAGGAAGTCGACGATATACTCCTCGTTTTTACGACTCCAGACGTTACCCTCGAGCGTCACGCTCGTTTTGTGTTTCTCGACCTCGTAGCAAAGGCGGAAGCGGCCGAAACAAATCCGGAAAACCGACCGGAAGACGCACAGACACGGCTTCTTGTTCCCCCGGCGGCCCGTCCGCTGCCCCAGTCCGTGGCAATACGCACACGAATTCGCGGCCAAGGCCAAGGTATCCGATTGTGTCCATTCCATAGCAAAATGCCCTCAACTTTTTGAGAATCCGGCGCTCGTCATTTGTCGCGCGAGCGGCCTGTTGAGTTCATCCTAAGGTGCTTCATTTCAAAGTCAATATAGGTTTATCTACTTATATAAGTGCATTCTCGATCACAAAATTCTCAGATTTATTTCTTCTTATTTTACAATAAGTTAAAAACTATCGTCAGACACATATTATTACTTTATACTTTTCCCAATTCGGGAAATAAATCATACTATTTCCGAGAGTAATTATCTTGACCTTTCAAACTTTGCACGACCGTCTCGTTCAGGAGCTCCGCCGCCGGGTCTCCGAAGGTGATACCTCGGTCTCTTCCCTTGCCCGCCGCGCGGGAATTTCGCAGCCGCACCTACATCTGGTGCTCAAAGGAAAACGGGGACTCAGTTGGGATTTCGCCGATCGGGCGGCGTTAGTCATCGGACTACGGATCGAAGATCTCGTGGCTAGCGAGGCGGTGATTTCCCGGAAGCCACGGCCCGGTAAACGGCCATGGTCTGCTCCGCCGTCCGCTCCCACCGGAAGCGCCGGACCTGGGCGAAGCCCTTCTCGCGGAGTTCGCGGCGGAGATCGAAGTCGAGCAAGGCTTCTTTGATCCCGCGCGAGATGGCAAAGACGTTTTCCGGGCTCACCATGACGGCGGCATCGCCGACGGCTTCGGGCAACGAACTGACGCTCGAGGTGACCACCGGCGTTCCGCAGGCCATCGCCTCGAGCGGCGGCAGTCCGAACCCCTCATAGAGCGAGGGAAACGTGAAGACCTCCGCGCCTTCGTAGAACGCCCGCAGGGTGTCGAACGGAACGAAGCCCAAAAAACGGACCGAGGCCTGGGTGCGCGTCTGAATGACGGCGCGCCGGACCGCGGCGTGCTTCGAGATTTCGTCACCGATGATCACCAGGCGCAGCTCGCGGTAGACGGGATGCGAGGCGAGTTCGGCACGCACGACGGCGAAGGCTTCAATCAGGCGGGGAATGTTTTTCTGCGGCCGGATGTTGCCGGCGTAGAGGATGTAGGGATAGTTGATGCCGTAGCGTTCCAGGGCGCGGCGAGGGTCGTAGTCGGCGGGCGGGGCGGTGAGGAACTGCGGGTCGATGGCGTTGTAGATCTGCTCGATACGGCTGGGGGAGACGGAGAGAAGATCTTCGAGGTCGGTGCGGGTGGCATTGGAGACGGCGATGACGCGGGCGGCGCGGCCGAGTCCGTGGCGCGCCCGGAAGAGCTTGTAGCTGTGGCGAGTGGTGCTCTTGTCTTCGGCGTAGAGAAGGGTGCTCAAGTCGTGCACGGTGACCACGTAGGGGCGCGGCATGGCGACCGGGACGAGGTTGAGGGGGATGTGGATGACGTCGGTGTGGAGATTGCGGCAGAACCAGGGGAACGAGAGCTGGTGCATGATGCCGGAGTCGGCCCGGGCGAAGGGGTGAAGCTCGAAATTCTCGGGCAGGGTGCCCAGCGTGGCGAAGTCGTCGGCCCGGCCAATCAGCAGGAAGCGGGCATCCGAGTTGGGCAGACGGGCGAGGGCCCCGATTAGGTTGCGGATGTAGGAGCCGATCCCGAAATCACGGGCGTGACGCAGATCGAATCCGATGCGCAGAGGCATCCCTTATTGTGACAGCGGCCCCCCGCTGTCATCAAGGTTAGGAACGTTGACGGCGCCAGGCGAGGAACGCGAGGGCGAGGCCGGCGACGCCGACAGTGGCCGGCTCCGGGGTGGCTAGCGCGCCGGTGAGCCAGAGTTCTTCTTCCGTAGGATCGGGCAGCGTTCCGCCACTGGAGGTGGAACTGCTGCTGCTCGAACTGGAGCTCGACCCTCCGGACGAGGAGGAGCTCGAAGACGAGCTGCTGCTGGAAGAAGAAGACGACGAACTACTGCTGGACGAGCTGCTGCTCGAGGAGTACTGCACCACCGGGACAGGCGGCACATAGGCCGGACTGTCCGGGAAACCGGCGTCCGGGAACAGGTTGTTGGCGGGCTGGAAATCCGCAGCGACGGCGCCACCCTGCGTAAAGAACGTGCTGAAGTATAGGGCGCCGTCGGCGACGTTAGTGGTGGACCAGCCGTGCCAGGTGACGAACTCGCCCACGTTGCTGGGCACCCAGAAGGTGCCGAGCGGTCCCAGCGTTGGTCCGTTGTGGGCGCCGCTCGACATCATCACGTCGCTCCAGGGCCCAAGGCCCGGGCCCCCGTCCATGGTGAAGTCGCTGAAGGCACTGCCGCCGAGCGAGGGCGAGTCGCCGAAGATCAGCCAGCCCCAACCTTGCCCCGGAGCCCAGGAATTGTCGTCATTTTCGAGCGCGAGCGTGAAGGTGTAGTACACCACGCCGTTCGAGCTCCAGGATTTCGTGTAGTCCAGCCGTAACGGCGACGCGTGCAGGCAGCCGGTCAACAACGCCAGCAGCCCCAGATGTTTCAACACGCCCATGGGGAGACAATCGGCGTAACACGTTTTGCCTACACCCGGTAAAACGCCTTAGCAGCGCTGAGGCGCGGGGTTAGCGACGTCGGGCGGCCAGTTCGGAGACGCCCAAACCGGAGAAGGCGAACTCCTCGCTTTGGGCTTCGGGCGCAGCCTGAATCAGCTTGTCCTCAAAACCGAAGTCGAGCTTAGGTTTCTTGTGATTGCGCAGATACCAGCGGTAGGTTTCGCCGAGGCCTTTGGCAAAGTCGGTGGGCTTCCAGCCGAGCGTGCGCTGGGCCTTGGCCACCACTTCGGTGATGGCCGGGATGTCGTAGTAGTAGCCGAAGTACAGCTGCGGCCCCATCGGGTGGCCGCCCTGCTGGAAGATCAGCCGGCGCGGCAGACGCACCATATTCACCTTCTTCTTGGCCGCGGTAGCCAAGGCAGTGAGCAATTCTTCCTGCGTCACCGGGCGAGGATTGGCGATGTTGAAAGCTTGGCCGACGGCGCCAGGCTCTTCGACGACGCGCAACATGGCCGCAACCAGGTCCTTGATGTAGACAAACTGCATCAGGCGGCGGCCGTCGCCGGGGAGAATGATGCCGCGGTTGGCGCGGAGGCGATCCCAGAAGAACTGTTCGCGGTAGAAGGGATTCTCGGGGCCGTAGATGAACGGCGGACGCAAGGTGACGACGGGCGTCTTGTTCCGGTGATAGAGGCGGAACAGCATGCGTTCGGTCATGGCCTTGTTCCGGACGTAGCCATCGGGGTGATCGTCAGGGGCGAGAGCGTCGGCTTCGTGGTGGTTCAAACCGTCGCCATAGGCGGCCACGCTCGACATGAAGACGTAGCGCGTGAGCCGGTCGCCCACAGATTTGACGGCCGCTTCGACATGGCCGGCGCCGGTGCCGCGATCCCAGTCGTACACGTTGTCAAAAACGATTTCAAAACGGTGGGGAGCAATCGCCTTGGCTACCGCCTCGGCATCGTTGCGGTCGCAAACGATGTTGCCGACCTTCTTCCCGTACTTATGGGCGCGCTTGCGGTGCATGATGGTGACATCATGCCCGGCCTTCACCAGGGCTTGCACCAAAGGCTTACCGATGAACTGGGTTCCACCGATGACGAGGACTTTCATCGCTCTTCGACTCGATCGCTTTCTACCACACGACTCACGGACGTCCTGCGCCGCAGTCGCCAAACTCATTGATTAGGAAGCACTTGCGTGCCGACTAGTCGTAATACTCCAGGCCGAGGTGGGTAATCAGATCCTCACCTTTCATCCAACGGAGCGTATTCTTCAGCTTCATCAACTGAATGAAAATGTCGTGCTCCGGATACAGCCCGGGCGCCGTCATGGGCGCCTTGAAATAAAAGCTCAGCCATTCCTGGATGCCCTTCATGCCGGCGCGATGCGCCAGGTCGAGGAAGAGGACGAGGTCCAGCACCAGGGGCGCGGCCAGAATCGAGTCGCGGCACAGGAAATCGATCTTGATCTGCATCGGATAGCCCAGCCACCCGAAGATATCGATGTTGTCCCAGCCTTCTTTTTCATCGCCGCGCGGCGGGTAGTAGTTGATCCGCACCGCGTGGTAAAGGTCGCCGTAGAGATTCGGATACAGCTTCGGCTGGAGGATCTGGTCGAGCACCGAGAGCTTGGTTTCTTCTTTGCTCTTGAACGAACCCGGATCCTCGAGCACCTCGCCGTCGCGATTCCCGAGGATGTTGGTGGAGAACCAGCCGTTCATGCCAAGCATGCGCGCCTTGATGCCGGGCGCCAGCAGCGTCTTCATGTAGGTCTGGCCGGTCTTAAAGTCTTTGCCGCAGACAGGCAGATTCAGGTCTCGCGCCAGGTTCAGCAGCGCCGGGATGTCATGCGTCAGGTTGGGAGCGCCGTTGGCGAACGGCACACCGCTCTTGAGCGCGGCATAGGCATAGATCTGGCTGGGAGCGATGTCCGTGCTGTTCTTCCGCAGGCCCTTTTCGAAGGCGGCAAGCGTCTGATGGGTGGCCGTGGGCTTGGTGAAGCTTTCGGTGGAGCCGCACCAGATCATCACCAGGCGATCGCACTTGTTGGCCTTCTTGAACGTGGCGATATCAGCGATGAGCGCCTCCGCCTTGTCCATTAACGTGCCTTTTTTCTTGACGTTGGGCCCGTTGATCAGCTTGACGTAGTTCTGATCGAAGACCGCCGGCATGGGCTTGATGGTCTTCATGAACGGCTTCACTTTGTCGAGCAGTTCTGGCTTGAGGACGTTCGCGTTCTTCGCGGCCGCGTAGGCGTTGTCCTCAAAAATGTCCCAGCCGCCGAAGACGAGGTCGTCGAGGTCGGCCAGCGGGACGAAATCTTTGATCGCGGGCGTCCGATTGTCGGTCCGTTTGCCGAGACGCACGGTTCCCAACTGGGTAAGCGAGCCGACCGGCGCGCCCCAGCCTTTGCGAACCGCGTGGACGCCGGCCATGAAAGTCGTTGAAACTGCGCCAATTCCGGGGATCAGAATGCCAAGCTTACCCTTGGCGGGCGCGATTTTGGTGGGTGGTGCGACGAAATCTTGGGGCAACTGAATGTTCTCTCGAGCGCTCGGCAAACTCTCACGGCGAGACGTGGAGGTCCAAACGTTTATACTAACAAACGGATGTCGGTTCGCGCGACTTCTACGATTTCCGTTCTCCTCGCCGACGACGAACAGCTCGCTCGGGATGAGTTGTCGTTTCTTCTCAAAGACTTCCCCGACTTTGAGGTCCTGACCACGGCGTCCAACGGGGTGGAAGCTGCCGCCTTAGTCGAGCGACATGAACCAGATGTCGTATTTCTCGACGTCGATATGCCCGGTTTGAACGGCCTGGGCGTCATCCGCCGGCTGCAGGATCGCGGCGTGCCCCTGCCCTTTTTCGTCCTCGCCACCGCCCACGAAAACTACGCGATCGAAGCGTTTCGCCTGGAAGCGATGGATTATCTGCTCAAGCCGATCGACCGCGACCGTCTGGTGGAGACGCTCGACCGGATCCGACGCGTAGTGGGCGAGCGTCAGCGCGCCGCCGAGCAGGCTGCCGCCGTCGTCGCCGAGCCCACCGAACGCCGCAACAAGCTGGTGGTGAAAACCGGCAACCGTCACCTGATTGTCGACGTGAACGACCTGATCTACGCCACCATCGACGAAGGGCTGATCACGGTGGTGACGTCGCAGTGCGAGGGCGAGACCTTCTACCGCACCATCGAAGAGCTGCAATCGAACCTGGACCCCGAGCTTTTCTGGCGCGTGCATCGCTCTTATCTGGTGAACGTCAACCGCATTCGCGAAGTGATCCCGTGGTTCAAGTCCAGCTTCCAGATCCGCATGGACGACAAAAAGGCCACCGAGATTCCCGTAAGCCGCGTGCAGACCAAACGGCTGCGTTCGCTCTTCCGCCTGTAACTACCGCGCGAGCATCAGTTCGAGCCGCGAGCCGTCGGCGCCGCCGACGAAGACCCGCTGCGTGGCTTTGACGAAGTCCGAGGGTTTGGCGTTCGGAATGTCGCAGAACGTTTGCGGGTTGCGATCGGTGAGCGGGAACCAACTGCTTTGCACCTGCACCATAATGCGGTGGCCGGCGCGGAACGTGTGGGCGATGTCCGGCAGTTGAAACTGAATGCGGTCCGGCTGGTTGGGCACGAACGGCTCCGGCTTTTCGAAGCTGCGGCGGAACTTGCCGCGAAAGGGTTCGCCACGCACCAGCTGCTGATAGCCGCCCATGGGGTTCGGGGCGGGGGCGGCGCCGGGCGCCATGCCGTTGTAGTCGGGATAGTTCATGGGGAAGACGTCGATCACTTTGACGACGAAGTCCGAGTCGGTCCCCGACGTCGAGACCTTGAGGTCGACGCCGATGGGCCCCATGGCGGTGACGTCCTTCTCGAGCACGGGCGTTTGATACACGAGGACGTCCGGGCGCTTGGAGGCGAAACGCTGGTCTTCGGTCATGTAGTCGCCGCGCACACCGACGCCGATCGGGCCGATGTAGGGCACCGGCTTGTGCGGATCGGCCAGATACTCGTCGACGGCGACGGTGGCCGGCCGCTCGAGCGTGAGGCCTCCGGAAGGCGCGAGGTAGAGGCTGGTGGGCGTGGCCGTCTTGGGCGGCCACGCGTCGAACTTGCGCCACTGATTGGTGCCGGTTTCAAAGACCCAGGCGCGCGGGAACAGCGCCGCGCGGCCCTTCAGATGGTGCATAAAGAAGGGGAACTCGATTTGCTGCCGGTAGTAAACGCCCGTCTTCGAGCCGAAGTTGATATTGCCGACGCGATCGCCATCGCCGCGCGCGAAGCCGCCGTGGGTCCACGGACCCATCACCAGCATGTTGTTCGCTGGCGGCGCATTCTTCTCCATGAAGTGGAATTGTCGCAGCGGCCCTTGCGGGTCTTCGGTGTCGTACCAGCCGCCGACGGCCATCGTGGCCGGCTTGACGTTCGAGAGGTACTTCCAGATGCTGCGCGACTTCCAGACGTCGTCGTAAGTGGTGTGCTCGACGTTCAGCTTCCAGTAGGGCTGCGTGCCCTTGAAGTACTTCTCGTCGGCATTGGCGAGCGATCCCATGTTCAGGAAGAACTCGTAGCCGTCGGTGGTGCCGTAGTCGAAAGGCAGTGCGGGCTTGGGCGGCGTGGGCTCTTCATCGCGAGCCTTGAAGCCCATGTAGAAGCGGAAGCGATGCGCCAGCATGAAGGCGCCGTTGTGATAGACGTCGTCGCCCTGGTAGTAGTCAATGACGGGCGCCTGGGGCGAGGCGGCGACGAGAGCGGGATGCGCATCGATGAGAGCGGCGGCGGCGAAGAAGCCGGGCTGCGAGATGCCCCAGATGCCGACTTTGCCAGTGTTGCCGGGCAGGTTCTTCACCAGCCAGTCGATGGTGTCGTAGGCATCGGAGCTTTCGTCAAAGTCCTTGGGACTCTTGCGCGGATTGTGGGGACGAATGGGCACGTAGGTGCCTTCGGACATGTAGCGGCCGCGGACGTCCTGATAGACGAAGATGAACTTCTCCTTCTCGAACGCATCGGACGGGCCGAGCGCCGGGCGGAAGAGGTCCTCGCCATAGGGCGCCACGCTGTAGGGCGTGCGCATCAGCATGATGGGATAGCTGCGGCCCTCGGTAAAGACGTCCTTGGGGATATAGACGGAGGTGAAGAGTTTGGCGCCATCGCGCATGGCGATGCGGTGTTCGAACTTCGAGTAAGCCTCGCGAACGGCGGCGCCGGGAACCGGCGCCGGGGTCGGCGGGGTTTGTCCACCAACCAGCGTGACCCATCCGGCGAAGAGAAGCAGTCGTCCCATCTACCGAGTTTAGCCGCTCCACGACAAGGCGCTACAATTCAAGAGTTCCATGAAGATTCAAGCCTCCTCGCCCTGCCGGGTGGACTTGGCCGGTGGCACCCTCGACATCTGGCCGCTCTATCTGTTCCATGACTCTGCCGTCACGGTGAACTTCGCCGTCGACCGCTACACCCGCTGCTGGCTCACCACGCGCACCGATGGCGCCATCCATCTGAAGTCGCGCGACCTGGGCGTCGCCGAAAGCTTCCCCTCCCTGGAAGCGCTGCTCGACGCCAGGAAGTACCGCCTGCCGCTGACAGCTTGGCAGTTGCGCTACTGGCAGCCGAACGTCGGCCTCGATCTCGAAACAGTAAGCGAAGCGCCCGCCGGCGCCGGCATCTCGGGCTCGTCTTCGCTGATGATCACCGTCGCCAGCGCTCTCAACAAGCTCACCAAAGGCGGCCATTCTATCGAGAAGATTCGCGAGATTGCGCAGAACATCGAAGCGCAAATCATCAAAGTGCCCACTGGTTGCCAGGACTATTACCCGGCCATGTACGGCGGCGTGAGCGCCATGGAGATGGGCCCGGCCGGCATCAAGCGCGTGGGGCTCGACATTGACCTCGCCGAGTTCGAAGAGCGCATTGTGCTGGCCTATACGGGCGAGCCGCGCAACTCCGGCATCAACAACTGGGACGTGATGAAGAAGCACATTGATGGCGACAAGGGTGTGCATCGCAGCTTCACGGAAATCTCCGCCATCGCGAACGGCGTGCGCGCCGCGATTGCCGACTCGGACTGGGACGAACTGGCCGTGCTGATTCGCGCCGAATGGTCCAATCGCAAGAAGAACGCGCCCGGCATCACCACGCCGCTAATCGACCGTTTGGTGAAGACCACCGCGCGCGCGGGCGCCAAGGCTGCCAAGGTGTGCGGCGCCGGCGGCGGCGGCTGTGTTTTCTTCCTGGTGGAGCGGGGCGCCAAGCAGAAGGTGCAAGCCGTAATCGAGAAGGAAGGCGCGCAGGTGCTCGACGTTCGCGTGGCTCCGCGCGGCGTGCAGGTCAGCGCCAAGAGCTAAGCCATCATGGTGCTCGCGGACATCTACGGGCTGGCCGTCCGCGTGGGGCTCTTCATCTTCCTCGAACTGATTGGCCTGATCCTGTTCGGTTCGCTGCTGGCGGATTGGACGGGGGCCCTGGTGTCGGCCACGCTGAGCACCTTTCTGGCCGCAGCGGTCACCAATGCGTTCACCATCCGGATCTTCGAGCGGCTCTCGATTGCCGATCTCGGCCTGAACTGGAATGCCGCGTCCGGGCGGAACTTGATCTGCGGACTGGGCGGCGGCATTGCTGCCGCACTGCTGGTGCTGGGGCCGCCTCTGCTGGCGGGCTACGCCACCTTCGTCCCGTCCCCGGCGCAGCCGTCCAATCTGCGCAGTCTGTTGTTTGTGAGCGCCATGCTGGCGCTGGGCGTGGTGGGCGAAGAGCTGCTGTTTCGCGGTTATGGCTTCCAACTGATGCTGAAGCAACTCGGGCCGTTCGGAACGATTCTGCCCGTGAGTGTGCTGTTCGCCGCGGCGCATGCCGCCAACCTGAACGCCTCGCCCCTGGGCTTAGTGAATACGTTTCTGTGGGGCATCATTCTGGGCTTCGCGGTACTGCGCAGCGGGGACCTCTGGCTCGCGATCGGGCTGCACTTCGGTTGGAACTGGACGCTCCCGATGTTCGGCGTGAACCTGAGCGGCTTCCGCATGTCGGTGACCGGTTATGAGCTGCGCTGGAACGCGAGCGACCTGTGGAGCGGCGGCGAGTATGGTCCGGAAGCGAGCGTGCTGACGCTGATCATGATCCCGTTCCTTTTGGCCGGGCTGATCTATGCGCCGGTGGTTACGCAGCGGCTACCGTTGGTCAGCGAAGAGCCAGCCACCGACCTGCTAGACGAACCAGGCGCCTGAAGACGCCCCCCGTCGGCACCTCACGAACCTCGGCCCGCACCGCATCCGCCAAGGTGACGCTCGCCGGAATCGCCCGCACCGCCTGCCGCAGCCGTAGAGTGGTCGTCATGGCTTCTGCGGGCTGAATCCCGGCGAAGCGCCGGTTTACTCCGGAATAATCGGCGCGCCGCGCGACATTCCACTCGCGGTATGGAACCCACCAAGCTTTTCCTCATCGGCAGTTGGACGCTGCGTGTCGTGGTCGCCGTGATTCTGCTGCAGACTTTGTACTTCAAATTCACCGGCGCGCCGGAATCGGTCTACATCTTCTCCACGCTGGGCGCGGAGCCCGAAGGGCGCCTCGGCAGCGGCGTCGCCGAACTGATCGCCTCGGTGCTGATCCTGCTGCCGGGTACGGTGGTGTGGGGCGCGGCGCTCTCCCTTCTGATCATCAGCGGGGCGATTGTGAGCCATTTGACCGTTCTGGGCGTGGCGCTGCCGCTGGTGGACGATCACGGCGAGTTGTTCGCGCTGGCGGTGGTGGTTTTCGTCTGCGCCGCGGCGACGTTGTTTTTACACCGTCATGAGATTCCCTGGATCGCAGCGAAGAGCTATCGAACCCACCCGTTGATATGATGAAGCTAGGCGAAAATCCGGCTATAAACTTGCCGCCGGGACGCCGATCTAACTCCTGAAGGAATCACGCATGGATCCGTTTGCCCGTCCACTGGCCCAGGTTGACCCTGAGATCTACGCCGCCGTTACCCACGAACTCGAGCGCCAGCAGACCTACCTCGAGATGATCGCCAGCGAAAACTTCGTTTCCGAGGCGGTGCTCGAAGCCACGGGCAGCATCTTTACCAATAAATACGCCGAGGGCTATCCCGGCCGCCGTTATTACGGTGGCTGCGAGTTCTCCGACATCGTCGAGAATCTGGCGCGTGACCGGGCCAAGCAGCTCTTTGGCGCCGAATACGCCAACGTCCAGCCGCACTCCGGCTCGCAGGCGAACCAGGCGGCCTATGGCGCGGTCCTGCAGCCGGGCGACACGATCCTGGGGCTGGATCTGGCGCATGGGGGTCACCTCACGCACGGCCATCCCTTGAACTTCTCGGGCAAGACCTACAACTTCGTCGGCTATCACGTGAAACACTCCGACGAAACCATCGACTATGAAGAAGTGGAGCGGCTGGCCGAAGAGCAGAAGCCGAAGATGATCGTCACCGGCGCCTCCGCTTATGCCCGCGTGATTGACTTTGCCCGCTTCCGCGAAATCGCCGATCGGGTGGGCGCGATGCTGCTGGTGGACATGGCTCATTATTCGGGCCTGGTCGCCGCCGGCCTCTATCCGAATCCCTGCCTGCATGCGGACATCGTCACCACCACGACGCACAAGACGCTGCGCGGTCCGCGCTCCGGCCTGATTCTGGCCAAGGCGAAGTACGGGCAGGCCATCGATAAGATGGTGTTCCCGGGCTCCCAGGGCGGTCCGCTGATGCATGTGATCGCCGCCAAGGCCGTCTGCTTCCTGGAAGCGATGCAGCCGGAGTTTGTGAACTATCAGCGCCAGGTGCTGGCCAATGCCCGCGCGCTGGCCGCCGCGCTCACCGAGCATGGCTTCCGGATCGTCTCCGGTGGAACCGATAGCCACATCGTCCTGGTGGACGTCTTCGCGCGCGGTGTACGCGGCAAGGAAGCGGAGAAGGCGCTCGATCTGGCACACATCACCGTCAACAAGAATGCGATCCCCTTCGACGTGAATCCGCCGCTGAACCCATCCGGCATCCGCCTGGGCACGCCGGCGCTCACCACGCGTGGCTTCCGCGAGGAGCAGATGCGCGAGGTGGCCGAACTGATCGGTTTGGTGATCGCCAATCCACAGTCCGAAGAGACGCTGGCCACAGTTCGCCGCCGCGTGTCCGCGCTCACCGAGAAGTTCCCCCTCTACGCCTGGAAGATGGCGAACGCTCACGCCTAACCGCGTAGTTTAATAGGAAACCATGAAGCAGAAAATTCTTCGTTCGATGCTCGACGCGGGCATCGTCGCCGTTGTGCGCACCAACTCGGCCGAGTCGGCGATCAAGTCGATTGAGGCGATCTACCGGGGCGGCATCATTGTCGCCGAGATCACGATGACGGTGCCGGGCGCCATTCAGGCGCTCGAAAAGATCGCCGATTCGCTCGGCGACAAGATCATCCTGGGAGCCGGCACGGTGCTCGATCCGGAAACGGCGCGCTCCTGCATGCTGGCGGGCGCGCAGTTCTTCGTCACCCCGGCCTTGAAGCTCTCGACGATTGAGATGGCGCATCGCTATTCGAAGCCGATCTTCCCGGGCGCGTTGACGCCTACCGAAGTGCTGACGGCGTGGGAAGCCGGCGCTGACGTGGTGAAGGTGTTCCCCTGCGGCAACATGGGCGGCCCCAAGTACATCAAGGCCCTCAAGGGACCGTTTCCGCAGATCGAAATGGCGCCCACCGGCGGCGTGAATCTCGAAACGGCCGGCGAGTTCCTGAAGGCCGGCGCCTGCGCCGTGGCCGTCGGCGGTGAATTGATCGATGCCGCCACCATCAAGGCCGGCAAGTACGAGGTGTTCGAGGAGCGCGCCAAACAGTATGTCCAGGTAGTCAATCAGGCGCGCGCGGAACTGAAAGCCTAAAGGGCTGAATCCCTTCGCCCGCCCCGGCCATCCAAAGCGGCATGATTACCCGCAGCGCGGAAGCGCAATGGAATGGCGATGTGATGAAAGGCACCGGCTCGGTGAAGCTGGGCAGCGGTGCCTTTGAAGGCCAGTATTCGTTTAACACCCGATTCGCCGATGGCGTCGGCACCAATCCCGAAGAATTGATCGGCGCCGCGCACGCCGGCTGCTTCTCCATGGCGCTCTCCGGCGTACTCACCCGCGCCGGCACGCCGCCCACCTCGATCCACACCTCGGCCAAGGTCTCCCTCGAGAAGACCGATAGCGGCTTCGTGATCAGCCAGATTCTGCTGACCACCGAAGGCGTGGTGCCGGGCGTGGACGCCGCTGCGTTCCAGGCCGCCGCCGAAAATGCCAAGGCGAACTGCCCGGTGTCGAAAGCGCTGGCCGGCGTGGCGATTCACCTCGAAGCGAAGCTGGCCTAACCAGCGACGGGCCGGAGTCGTTGGGCTAACTCCAAACGCCCAGCGACTCCACATACGCCGCTGACCCGTCCCGCAGCCATCCGTCCAACTGCGCCGGTTCCTTCAATTGCTGCCCGCGCGGACGTCCCACCACCACAAAGCGGCTGTCTAACTCCGGCAGCGACGTCATATCGCCCCAAAGCTTTTCCCACTGCGCCACCGGATAGATGTCTTCCTGGCCGCGTCCCCAACGTTTCTTCACGTCTTTGAGTGTCAGATAGGTCGGCATGCGAGCCGCCAGACGCCGCACGGCCGCGCGCACGCGTTCCTGATCGGCGAGTTCGGCGGCCTGCAGCCCGAAGGCTTTGAGCAGCGCGGGTACGCTCACCCAAGTGGTGAGCGAATTGTAGAACGAGAGCTCGAACTCGAGTTCTTCGTGCGGCAAGGCCAGTCCTTCCACCAGGCGCGGACGCCCGTCGACTTTCGCCAGGCCGCCGCCACGGTCATCGACGAAACGCGGAATCACCTCCGTCGTCAGTGCCGCACCGGACTCCAGGTGCCAACCCAGCAGACTCGCCTCCACCCCGGCGCCCAACGTATCGATGTTGTGCACCAGCAGGCACTCAAGCGCCGGGCGCTCGCGTAGCAGGCGCGCCAGCGTGCCGTTCAGCAGCAGGTTCGCAATCTCATACCAATGACCCACCGGATGCAGGCACTGCAGCGGCAGATTGTCGGTGTAGTCGGCGCCTTCACCCATCGCCTGCGCCCAGCCGATCAAGGCTCCGCGCACACTCTCGCGCATCTTCTGCTGACGATCGTCGAGTTGCTGCTGCCGGCTCTCCTCCCACGCAAAGCGGAGATCGCGCGCCATGGGCACCATGCGCAGGCCAATGCTGCGGCCCTCGGAAAGTAGCAGCGGCCCCTCGTACACATGGGCGGCGTGCGCCATCCCCGGATGCGTGAGATAGCTGGTGGTGAAGACATGCGGCAGTTGGATGCCGTATTGCTGATTCACGCGGCGGCTCTTGGCCAGATGCACTTCGACGAAGTCGCGGTGCCGGCCGCCGATCTTGGCAAAGGGATTGAGCGCCTTCACCACCCCGGCGCCTTTGGTCCAACGCGTGCCGAGTCCACCGGCGAGCGTGACGACGGCCACGGCGCCGGAGCGGATAGCGTCTTCGCCTCGCCGGACATGCACTGACCGCAGGTCGCGGGCGGCGTCCGCAATTTCTTCGGGGTCGACGTCCTGCAACGTCACCGTGGGAGCCAGGCGGTTCTGAGCGAGGCCGATGCGGCCCTGCCGAATCTCCTGACGAATCAGCTCGTGCTGCTCGTGATCGAAGCCATAGCGTTCCAGCAGTTCGGGCAAGGCTTGGTCAGCCGCTGTCGCTGAGGCACCGCGCGGCATCAGGGTCTCAAACAGGACGCGCGGCATCGCCGCATAGGCTCCGTCGCGGGCCGCTTCGCTCAAGCGTTCAAGCTCGGCGCGCCGCGACTTAGGCAAATTGCGCGGCTCAAGCCGCAGCAGGGCCGGCACCATCAGGTTGTAATAGCCCGGCGACATGAGAGCCTGCTGGCCGCGCAGCAACTCGGCGCGCGTCCCGTGTTCATTGATCGCGAAGTTGTAGACCACCGGTTCCATCGCAAACGGCACGGCGGCTTCGAGCTCACGCTTCACTTCGCTCAGAATCTCGCCCAGGCGAGGCAACGCGCGCGGCTTCACGTCCGGAGCAAACATGAAGCCCATGCCGCCGCCGGCCATACCGCCCAGCATCCAGAAGCCCCAGAAGCCTTCGCCAAACTCCGCGCGCGTGCGCGCAATCACCCGCTCCGTAAAGGCGTTCGATGCCCAGGGGATGATCGCCTGTAAGGGCCCAAAGAAGTTTCGCTCGGTGGCGGCGCCCAGCGCGGGGATGTTGCCTTCACGCAACGCCGCGAGCACTTCTTCCAGCACGCCGATCGCTTCCTGCCGCGCCTTCCATTCCTTCTCGCTGCGCAGCAGATACTTCTCGGTCACCATCTCGAGCACCGGACCCACGTCCTGCGCCATGCCACCGTGCACCAGCACGAGGCTCGCTTCGAGCTTGCGGCGCGTCTCGTCGGAGACCTCATCGCGTTCGAGAATGCGATGGCGCGGCAGCAGGCAGCCGCGGCTGATGCCGTACTCCAGATCCTCCACGCCCGCCACCTGACCTTCGATCAGCTTCATGCCGGGCCACACGCCGCCAGAATCCTGCCAGCCTCCGCCGGACCCGCCGAGCCACTCGCCCAGAATGGCGCGCGCGGCCACCAAGCGGCGGTCGTCCTCTGAAAGCATGCCCGTCAGCGTGCGCGTTTGCCCCGTGGCGCGCATCACCGCAGCAATCAACGAAGCCAGCAGATTCGTCGAGACGGCGAGGCGCGAACCCTTGGGAATGTCGTTCACTTGGCTCGCAATCTCGAGGCCCATGCCAGGACGGCCGGTGAGCTTTTCGAGCAACATCGACAGCGGTTGCTGCGCGCCTTCGAGCCCGGGCGGCACCAGACCGCCGGCGATGACGGCCGCCTTCAGCAAGCCCAGATAGTCCTCGCCAAAGTTGAAGACTTCGCGCAGCGTGGTGAGGTCCGCGGTGGCGCCCAGGTCGACGCTGGTGAGGCGCAGGACGGGCTCATCGATCACGCGCAGGAATGCTTCGACGGGCGGCCGGGCTTCGCCCTTTACGGCGAGGTCGACCGAGATATTGAGTACGCGCGCACCCTCGGGAAAGTCCATGCCGAGGAAGAAGATGTCGCTCCAGCCGCTGTGGGTGAGGTCCATGCGCACGGGCGTACGTTCGTGCAGGATGGGTGAACCGGCTTCGAGGAGTTCCGGACGCAGGCGCAGCGGATAGTCCAGCGGATGGCCGCAGCGGAACATCCACTGATTGCCACGCACGCTGCGGACACTGCGCCGCACCTGGTCCGCCAGCGTTTGAAAGGCCTGGCGCTGATAGGCCATGCCCAGGGCGCTCGAAACCGAGGCGCTGGCGGGCTCGCGCAGAAAGACCTGGATGGCTTCTTCGAAACGGCGGTCCAGCAGATGATCGACGCCCGCCCCGGGAATCAGGGCGCGCTGCGGCACGTCCGGCTTCGTCGGCAGATAGAAGCGGTGAATCGCATACAGGAAGAACAGCGCGCGGACGCGCACATAGAGGTTGTCGTGCTGTTGCCGCAGTTGCTCGAGCGCGGCCGCTTCTTCGAGCAGCATCGCCGCGGTAGCCGATTCAGCGAAGCTTTCGAGCGCGCAATTGCGGACGTTGGGATCCGGCGACGTGAGAATCTCAACCAGGACACTCATGCGCGCGGAACCGCCAATAGCTCCACCACGCGCGAGAGGACCTCTTCGCGATCGCGCCCGGCCAGGGCGACGCCGAGTTGCGCGGTGAGCAGCCCGTAGCGCAACCCGAGGTCATAACGACGGGCCGGCAGTTCGAGCGCCAGATACGTTTCGCGCCGCGCCAGTTGGGCCAGCGCCTCGGAGAACTGATAGCTGTTCGCCGCCATCAGTTCCATCACCAGGGGCGTGAGCACGTGCATCCCAAAGAAGCACAGGTAATGGCCTGCGCGCAGACCCGGCACTACCAGTTGCTGCTCAGCTTCGGTGGGCGTGGGCTTCTCGAGCACTTCCTGCACTCGGTAAAGACCTTCACGGCCGCCGAGACGCTGACCGCCGACGGTGCCAAAGTTGGTGAGCAAACGCTCCGGCGTGGCCTGCACGGCGGACACCGTGCAACTCTCGGCCTGGGCTAATTCCACCATCTGCTGCGTCAGCCCGCCGGGCGCGAGCATCGACACGAACAGGTGATCGCTCACACAGTGGAAGAACGGTTCGCCAGCGGTGAACTGGCGCGCGCAGGCGATTGCCTGCCCGTAGCCGGTGGGCTCGGCTTGCACCAGCACCCGGACCCGGTCGCGATGTTCGCCGGCCAGTTCCAGGTAAGTGGACTCATCCCCGGGCGCCACCACCAGCGCCACCTCTTCGATGGGCCCCGTGAGCACCTCATCCAACAGCGCGCGCAGGACGGACTTTTCCACCCCGTCGCGGTCAATGATTGTCTGTAATGGGATCCCGCGCTGGCGCCGGCCAGCGGCGGTAATCACAGCCTTGCGAACCTTCATGCGTTCTACAAGTCTAGCGTTTGGGGAAGCGAAAGACCTATTGGCCAGCGAGCAGCACGGTGACTTTCACGTCGCCCACCTGCACGTCGAAGGCGTTGGTGCCGGCCGTGGCAGCCAGCGTCACCGACACGCCCCACATGCCCGTATCGATGCGACTGACGGAGTTCACGCGGCCCAGCACGCCGCCACGGTCCACTGCCGTCACGGTCGGCGTTACCGCTCCGGTTTGCAGGCCTGCGGAGTTCGTCGCCTGCACCACGAACTGCAGGCGCGCGCTGGGCCGCCCGCTTTCCGAGGCCAGAATCGGCGTCACGGTGGTGGCGGCATCGCTCGCCACGCCATGCCAGTAAGGCACGCGAATGGCCTGGCCCGTCCGCTCGCTGCGCGCCACCAGCCAACCTTGATAAGGGCCCGGGGTCAGGCCTGTGGCCCGCCAGATCACATTCACTGCGCCGCGTCCTTTGCCGGACAGTTCAAGCGACGCCGGCACTGAGGGCGCCGAATCGCCATCCAGTGGCTCGATGGTCAAAGTGAGGCGGTCCGCTTCGTCCGAGAGGTTGTCGAACATCAGGATGCGCGTGCCGTCCACAGTACCGGAGGAGGCCGAGAACGTGAGCGACACGGGGTTCGCCGTGATCCACGTGCCAACGGCGGCTTCCAGATTCAGCAGTCCGCTACCGCTTTGCTGGGGACGCTCCACCCGGCCGTTGCGTTCGATCGGTGAGGCCGAATTCACCAGCAGGCTACGATACTGCGCGGCCGTCAAACCCGGCCGCAACGACTTCAGAATGGCCGCCGCGCCGGCGGTAATCGGCGTCGAGAAGCTGGTGCCGGCGAGCGTCGTGTAGCCGTTGCCGCTATAGATTTCGCCCGAAGGGAACTTGCTCTGCGTCGGCATGTAGATGTCCTGCCCGACGGCAGAGACGTCCGGACGGATGGATAGATCGCTGGCCGGGCCGCGCGAAGAGAACGAGGCCAGGCGGTTGGCATCCACCGCCACCGGGCCGCTCTTGAAGACGATGGTCACTGGCAGAGTCACCGCCTCTTTCAGCCGGGCCTTCACCACCAGACCATCGGGATTGCCAAGCATGAAGGCTGGCAGCGTCGCCGTCGCCGTCGACATCCGCAGTGGAGCCTGTCCTTCGAGGTTGTTATAGACGAGCGCGCCCACCGCTCCCGCCGCGGCGACGCGATTGATCTTGTCCTCAAAGGTGCAGGTCCCCCGCACAATGAAGACCACCTTGCCCGCCAACGCCCCGGGATTCGAGTAAGGGCCGCAGCCGTCGGCGTTATTCAGTGAGCCGGCATCGATCAGGTCCGCACTGACGGCGTCCTGTTCGAGCGAGTGATCGCCCGCCATGCCGAGCATCGGGTCGCCGCCGTCCAGCTTCGCGGCCGACGCAAAGATGCGATCGTTCCACGTCGCGCCGACTTGCAGCAACGCGGGCGTGTTGGCCACCGCGCCGATCGTGCTGGCGTCGGGGCCGGCGTTGCCCGCGGCGCCGATGACAATCACTCCCGCCTTCTCTGCCCGTTCGATGGCCGCGATAATCGGCGCGAGCCCGGCGGAGTTTGACGTCGAATAAAGATAGCCCACGCTCATGCTGATGACATCCATCCCATCCGCCACCGCATCGTCGATCGCCATGATCAGCGCGTCGCTGGTCCAGACGTTGCCCGACGCCGACGGTCCGATCTTGTAAATACCCAGTTGCGCCGCGGGCGCGGCGCCCGAAATCGTCCCCAGCGGCGCTACCTGCAAAACGCCGGCGGCGGTGCCCGCCGTCGACGTGCCATGGCCATCGCGATCCGTCGCCGAGGGCGAAACCACGCCTTGGAGATCCTGATAATTCCGCACGACAATCAGCTTGTTATTCGTCAGCGCCCGATCCGCTTCGAGGCGCACCTTAGGAAAGCCGTCAGGCATCGGCAAGTCCGTGGTCTGAAACGCCGGGTGCGTCGCTTCAATTCCCGAATCGAGAATGGCAATGCGCGTCCCCTGCCCTCCCTTCACCTGTCCGCCGGCCAGATTCCAGACTTGCGGAATGCGAGACCGCGCCACCGCATGATCGAGAAGAAAGATGCCTTCGATCACCGGATAGACGGCCTTCACTCCGGGCGCCTGCCGCAGCTTCACTTCGTCACCATCGCGCACGAAAACCGCATGGGACGTTTGCCCCACCACTTCCGCGCCTAACTCGCGCGAAGTAACTGCCGCACGGACGCCGCCTTTGGCTGCCTGTTCCATCTCCACGATGAAACGGCCGGGAACGATCTTCTGCGCAAAAAGAAATTGGGACGTTAGTACTAGTACAAAAAATAGTGCTCTCATGCTTACTGCACACTAATAAACGTAATCGGCGCAGCCACCCCATTTACTGTACAGGTGACCGCTTGCCGACCCGTCGGCGC
>JBGAHE010000076.1:0-36170 GCA_044226365.1 Bryobacteraceae bacterium | reverse complement strand
CGTCCGCGCAATCCACGCGGGCCCGCGGTCGTTGCTTAATGGGCTCGGAGCCTCCGCCAGGCGGGACGCGAGAACACTCGGAACGTTGAAATCACATGCCGGAAGAAATCCATCCCGACGGCGAGTCGCCGTCGATCGTTCCAGATTCGTCCGCTTATCAGGACGCCGATCAATCAGCTGGCGGTACGGCCTTACCGGCCGTCGCCAGTCCGCCACCCCCGTCGTCGGGATCTTCCAGTTCGACCAGTGATGACGATGATGACGATGACGGCATGCTCCGCATGTCGTTCCTCGAGCATCTCGAGGAACTTCGCAGCCGTCTGTTGAAGTGTTTGGCCGGCTTGGGCATCGCCTTCATGCTGGCGCTTATCTTTGCTCCGCAGATGTGGGTGCTGGTGCAGCAGCCGGCCGAAACCGCGCTGCGCGACCTGGGCTTTGCTCCCCGCCTGATTCAACAAAGCCCGATCGACGGCTTCATGACGATTTACGTGAAGCTGCCGATGCTGGCCGCCATCTTCCTGGCCTCGCCTTGGGTGCTGTGGCAGGTCTGGAGCTTCGTGGCTCCGGGGCTGTATCAGCGGGAGCGGCGGTTCGCCGGCCCGTTCGTTCTGACTTCGGCGGGCCTGTTTATTAGTGGCGGATTATTCGCTTACTTCGTCGCATTTCGGTTCGGCCTGAAATTTCTGTTAGGCGTCGGCAAGGATATTAAGGTCGAGCCGCTGATCTCGATCGTCGAATATCTCGATTTATTCATCAACGTGACGCTGGGCGTCGGGATCGTTTTTGAAATTCCGATCCTGATCTTTTTCCTGATCATGCTTCGGCTGACGACGCCGAAGTTCCTGATCGAGCACTCACGCTACGCCATTTTGGGCATCGTGGTGGTGGCCGCCGTGGTTACGCCGACGCCCGACGTTGTGAACCTGATGATCTTCTCGCTGCCCATGATTCTGCTGTACTTCGTGGGCGTTTTCGCGGGTTGGATTCTTACGCTCAAGCGCGACGGTAAGAGCTTCCCCTGGCTGAAGGTCATGCTGTGGATCGGTCTGCCGTTAGTGCTCACCGCCGGGATTACCGTTTGGTTAATGGTGGCGAAGTTTGGTTATCGGCTCGTCTCGCAATGGCCATTTCTCCTGAAATAGCGGCGAGCATTTAACAAGTAGGCGCAAATTTCGGTTATGTTAAAAGGGTCTGGTACGCCATGGACCTTGAAAAAGCCATCCGCGATTTGTTGGCTGAACGCGATCGCATCAACGGAATTATTCTGCAGTTGGAATTAATGCAGAAGCGCCAGGCGGCGCCGCCGCAGAAACAACGGGGCCGCAAGAGTATGTCGGAAGAGGAGCGAGCGGAAGTGTCCGCGCGCATGCGGCAATATTGGGAGTCGCGGCGCAAAGCGAAGCAGCCGCAGGCGGAAACTAGTTCTTCTTAAAGAACCAAAGCCAGAAATACTGCTCTCCGGCGCCATGACGATGGCGGGGTTCAAAGCCGCAACGCTCGGCCATTTCCACCACCTGCTCGTCGGAGAATGGCACGCCGAGCCAAGTATCATCCGGCTGAGTTTCCATCGAAGCGTCGCCTTGGACCTGGAATTTAAACAGCGCGCCGGGACGCAATAAGCGATTTACTTCGCGGACATAATTCTCGATCACTTCCCGGCTGGGAATGTGCTGGAAAACGATGGTGGAAAAAGCGAAGTCAAATTGCCCCGGCACGGGCGATAAGTCCATGCCGTTATTCTGGTAAACGTGAGCATTGGGATGATGCTGCAGCGCCTGCCGAGCCATGGCAATCATTTCTCCGGAGACATCGACTGCGTGGACTTCGCCGAAGACATTGGCTAAAGCGCGAGTCACGCGCCCGGCGCCGCAGCCGATCTCGAGCACGCGCATTTCCTTCGGCGGCTTGCCCTGGCAGATGTTGATCATGTCGTTCAGGATCTGCTCACGGACGGTCTGCTCGCCGGAGGCGAAGAACTCTTCGTCGCTCCAGTTTTCCTGCGCCGTTTGGACGTAATACCGGGCATTTTCCTTCGCCCGGGCATCCCAGTCGGCTTTCATCTTTTCGAGTTGCTTCTGAAGTTCCACCAGACTCCAGTTTAACGAACCGTCCGTTACGTGCGGAACATGATCTCTTCGCTCTCGAAATTGCGGACGGCGAAGAAGAAGCAGATGCCGGCGTAGGTGATGTTGGCGAAGAAGGTGATCAGGAAGGTGGCCCAGGTGAAGTCGCCCTGGAGAATGGCTTTCAGGAGTTGGCTGGCGTTGAAGATGGGGATCAGCGAGAGGGCGGGGCTCAGTTCCATGCCGGGCAGGCCGCCCAGCAGCGAGGGCAGGATCACCAGCAGGAGGAGGGGCGTGAGGTAGCTTTGGGCTTCTTTGAAGCCGCGGGCAAAGCAGGCGATGGCGATCATCAGGGCGCCGGCCATCAGGGCCACGGGGAAGACGGTGAGGACGAGGAGGGCCAGGGTGCGGCCGTCGAACACGGCGTTGCCCAGCATGGCGCTCAGCTTGGGGTTGTCCATCATGGTGCTGCTGCGCATGGAGACGAACAGGCTCATCAGGGTGAGCAAGGCCGTGGCGTAAAGGGCGACGACGGTGGCGAGCGTTTTGCCGAGGACGATTTCGGCGCGCGAGGCGGGCGAAGCCAGCAGGGCTTCGATGGTTTTGCGCTCTTTCTCGCCGGCGGTCATGTCGACGGCGGGGTGCATGCCACCGGAGAACATCAGCAGGATGACGATGTAGCCGAGGAGGGTGCCGAAGATGAAGCCGCCCATCTTACGGTCGCTGGCGAGGTTGATGCGTTTGACCGAAAAGGGAGTGAGGACGGTGGCGGGGAGTCCGGCGGCGGTGAGGTTGGCGCGGACGCGCTCTTCCTTCACTTCGGCGAAGGCGCCGCGGAGCTTCTCACCGGCCATGGTGGAGGCGCCGCGCGTGGCGTCCAACAGAATGCGGATGTCAGCGCCTTCCTGCTCGATGGCGGCGGCGACGCGCTTTTGTTCGACGGCATCGCGAAGATTGGCTTGCACCACGGCGCGGAGCCCGGCGCGGGCGATGGCGGCGGTGACCTCGGGCGAAGACGCCGCGGCGAGAACGCCGACGGTGGTGGCTTCAGCTTCGGATTTCTTACCGGTCATCTCGATGAACTTGCTGACGCCCAAGCCGATGAGCGGGAAAGCGACCAGCGGCAGCAGGATCATGGTGACGAGCGTGCGGCGGTCGCGCAGGAGGTCGATCACTTCGCGGTGCAGGATGGTGAGGATCAGCGAGAGGCGCATGTTAGGCGACCTCGCGATCGAGCAGGTCGAGGAAGACTTCCCGGAGCCGTTGTTTGCCGGTGGCGGCGCGGAGCTGGTCCATGGTGCCGGTCATGCGGAGGCGACCCTCGTTGATGACGGCAATGCGGTCGCAGAGATACTCGGCTTCTTCCATGATGTGCGTGGAGTAGATGATGCAGTGGCCGTCGCGACGGGCTTCGCGGATGAAGCTTTCGACGATGCCGGAGGTGACGACGTCGAGCGTGGCGGTGGGCTCATCGAAGATGAGGATCGGCGGATGGTGGATCAAGGCGCGCGCGATGGCGGCCTTTTGCTTCATGCCGGAGGAAAGCTTGTCGAGCCGGGAGTCGGCGAAGTCGCGCATGCCGAGGCGCTCGATCAGTTCGCCGCTGCGGCGCTTGAGCTCGGGCTCGGGGACTTGCGAGAGCCGGCCGAAGAAGAGCATCAGTTCACGCGGCGTCATGCGCGGGTACAGGCCCATGTCGCCGGAGAGAAAGCCGATGGACTCGCGCACGCGCGGCGCGTCGGTGGTGACGTCAAAGCCGTTCAGGCGCGCGCATCCGCCGGTAGGCGAGAGCAGCGTGGCGAGGATGCGCAGGCAGGTGCTTTTGCCGGCGCCGTTCGGGCCCAAAAGCCCAAAGATCTCGCCGGGAGCGACCTCGAAACTGACTTCATTCACGGCGTGAACGATGCCGCGCTTCTTCTCCCGGAAGCTGCGGCTCAACGAATCCACTTCGATCACTTGGTCTTCCGATCTTAGCGGGTTCAGGGGCCCGGGATTACTTCTCCAGCAGGAAGTTGCCGATCACCAGCGAGTCGATGCCGCTGGAATAGAAGCTGCGGACGGCGTCGCGTGGGGTGCAGACGATGGGGTCGCCGAAGAGGTTGAAGGAGGTGTTGTAGACGACGGGCAGGCCGAGCGTCTTGCCGGCTTCGAGAAGCAGGCGGTGATAGAGCGGGTTCTCGGCGGCGTCGACGGCGTGGAGGCGGATCCAGCGGTCGCCCAGGATGGCGCTCGCGAACTTGTCGCGGTAGGCGGGCTTCACCCGGCTGAGCGTGGCGAGATGGCCGGCGTTCTGGCCGACTTCGAAGTACTCGCCGGCGAGCTCAGCGGGCACTGAGGCGGCGAACTTGCGGAAGCCTTCGCGGTGCTTGATGAACTCGTTCAGGTTCTCGGTGGCGTAAGGGTCAATGGGCGAAGCGAGGATGCTGCGATAGCCGAGCGCGCGGGGGCCGAACTCCATGCGGCCCTGCATCCAGGCGACGATTTTGTTCTCCGCGAGGCCCGCGACGACCTGGGCGACCATATCGTTCGAGGTGGGGAGCAGGCGGAAGCCCAGCTTGCAGTTTTCGACGACGCGCTTGATTTCTTCAGCCGAATAGCTGGGGCCGAGGGCCATGGTGGAGAAGGCGATGCGCTTCGCTTCACGGAGCGATTCGTGCCAGGCGTTGGCGGCGGCGCCGAGAGCGGTGCCGGCGTTGCCGGCGGCGGGCTGCACGAAGACGCGCTTCCAGTTGCCGCTGTTTTCGAGGGCGGCGACGAGCATGGCGTTTTGGAAGAGTCCACCGGCGAGGCAGAGGTTTTCGCCTTGGCCGGCAAGGCGAATCACGGTCTCTTCGACGACTTTTTGCAGCGAGGCGGCGACGTCTTCGGGGGCGGCGCCGGCGAGCTGGTCGAGCTTGGAGAGGTCATCGAGACGCGCCCAGTTGCCGGCGCTCGATTCGATGAGGCTGGCGATCTGGTCGCGGTAACGGGGCTGCCCGGCGGCGGACATCCATTGGACTTTGTGTTCGTCGGCGTTGGGGGTGAAGCCGAGCAGGCGGGTGACGCGGCTATAGAGTTCGCCGAGCGAATCGGGGAAGACGGCTTCCTGCCGGAGGGTGAGCGTGGTGCCTTGGCCGTGCCAGAGTCCGCCGCAGCGGGAGTCGCCTTTGCGATCGAGCGTGAGGACGGTGGCTTCGGAGAAGGGAGAAAGGAAGTAAGCCGAAGCGGCGTGGGCGCGGTGATGGTCCACCAGGGCGATGCGGGCCTTCGGGAAGCGGCTGCGCAGATCGAGGTGGAGGCGCGTATCGAAGGGACGGGCAATGGCGATCCAGCCGATGTCGGCGGGCGTGGCGCCGGCCAGCGCGAGGCAGGCATCGAGGGCCGCATCGGGCAAATGGCCGGGGGGCGTGTGGCGGAGCTTATCTTCTTCGAGCGCACCGAGAAAGGCGCCGTCGCGCAGAATGGCACATGCGGCGTCGTTTTCGAGGCCGCCAATTCCTAGGATCGTCATGGGTTAAACCTTCTTCAAGCGTTCGATCGCCCGTTCACGGCCGATGCAGACAAAGACCATGAAGGCGGAGGGGCCAACGGCCTGGCCACTGAGGGCGGCGCGGCTGGCGTTGATGAGCAGGCCGGGTTTGACGCCGCGGTCGGCGGCGAGTTTCCGAAGTTCTTCTTCGCAGCCGGCTTCGGTGAAGTCGGGGCGGGCGGCGAGGCGGTCGCCGAGCTCGCGCAGGAGTTCGCGGGCTTGGGGCTGATTGAGTTTATCGAGCGCGGTGGTCTCGATTTCGAAGTCGTCGAAGAAGTAGGCGCGGCCGCGGGTGGCGAAGTCGTGGAGTGAGGTGAAGCGCTGGCGGACGGCGTCGACGGCGAGGCGGAAGCGCTCTTCGTCGGGCTGCGGCGGCAGCGACGGTTGAATGAGCGGCAGCAGTTCGTCGAGCGGCATGCTGCGGAGGTGCTGGCCGTTGAGCCACAGAGCTTTGGCATCGATGGGCGATTCGTCGGAGAAGTTGACGACGGCGTTCGAGCGGTTGATGCCTTCAAAGCCGAAGGCCTCGATCAGTTCCTGGCGGCTCATCTGTTCGCGGTCGTTTTTGGGGGACCAGCCGAGGAGGCAGAGGAAGTTCACGTAGGCGTGCGGCAGGAAGCCGGCATCGCGATAGGTGGTGACGCTGACGACGGGGCCGTGCTTGCGCTTGGAGAGCTTGGAGCCATCGGGGGCGATCAGGAGCGGCAGATGGGCGAACTTCGGCGTTTCGCCGCCCCCCATTCCCTGAAAGAGGGCTTCAAAGATGAGGACGTGCTTGAAGGTGTTGGTGAGGTGATCCTGGCCGCGGATGATCTGGGTGATTTTGAGGTCGGCGTCATCGGCGCAGGAGGCCAGATGGTAGGTGGGCATGCCATTGGAGCGGAGGAGGGCGAAGTCCTCGATGTCTTTGGCGAGCTTGGTCTGTTTGCCGTAGACAGCGTCGTGGAAGGCGACGACGTGCTTCTGGTTTTCGTCGCGGGGGACCCGGAAGCGGAGGACGAAGGGTTCGCCGGCGGCGGCGCGGCGGTCACTTTCTTCGGCGGAGAGTTCGCGCATGCCGGGGTTGAAGAGCCAACCGCCTTCGGCGGCGGGTTCGTCTTCGGTGCGGGCGGGGGTGAAGTCGCGGTAGGCGAGGCCTTTGAGGCGGATGGCTTCGGCGGCGGCGCGGTGGAGTTCGAGGCGTTCGCTCTGGCGGTAGAACTCGTCCCAGCCGAGGTCGAGCCAATTGAGGCCGTCGAAGATGGAGTCGATGGAGGTTTGGGTGTTGCGTTCGACGTCGGTGTCGTCGAGGCGAAGGATCATGGTGCCGCCGTTGTGGCGGGCATAGAGCCAATTAAAGATGAAGGTGCGGGCGCTGCCGATGTGCAGGTAGCCGGTGGGTGAGGGAGCGAAGCGAACGCGCAGCATGCTGGAACCTTCAGGATAGCAATTTGACGAAACGAACCCGGGAGTTATTGATTTGATTCGACTTGTGAAAGCAGCCCCGGGGAGGGAGGGCGTTAGATGCCCTCCTTACAGGGTAGCAGGTGAGAGAAAGCGAAGATCAGTAGGTTGTTGATTTGGCTGGGGATATGGCTGGGGAACGGCCTTTAGGCGTAGATGCCGCGGAGCTTGATGGCGGCGACGACGCGGTCGAGGGCGAGCATATTGGCGGCGGTGCGGTTGTCGACGTTGTGCTTCTCGCCGTAGGCGACGACGTCCTTGAAGCTGGTGACCATGATTTCTTCGAGGCGCTGGTTGACCATTTCTTCGTTCCAGAAGAAACCCATGCGGTCCTGGACCCATTCGAAGTAGGAGACGGTGACGCCGCCGGCGTTGGCGAGGATGTCGGGAATGATGAAGATGTTGTTCTCGCGGAGGATGGGGTCGGCGCCGGGGGTGGTGGGGCCGTTGGCGCCTTCGCAGATGACTTTGGCGCGGATCTGGGCGGCATTGCGCGAGGTGATGACGTTCTCTTTGGCGGCCGGCAGGAGGATGTCGCAATCGAGGGTGAGGGCTTCGTCCTTGTTGACGTTGTCAGCGCCGGGGAAGTCGATGATGGAGCCGGTTTCGCGGCGGTACTGGGTGAGCTTTTCGACGTCGAGTCCGTGCTTGTGGTAGACCGCGCCGTCCCATTCGACGATGCCGACGATCTTGAAGCCGGCTTTGGCCATGAGGCGGGCGGCCATGCCGCCGACGTTGCCGAAGCCCTGGATGATGACTTCAGCTTCGCTGGGTTCTTTTTTCAGACGGGCGAGGGCTTGCTGGCAGACGATCATGCAGCCGCGGCCGGTGGCTTCGGCGCGTCCGCGGCTGCCGCCGAGGGAGACGGGCTTGCCGGTGACGACGGCGGTGGTGGCCTGGCGGCGGTTCATGGAGTAGGTGTCCATGATCCAGGCCATCATGCGTTCGTTGGTGCCGAGGTCGGGGGCGGGGATGTCGATTTCGGGGCCGATCATTTCGATGATGGCGGAGGTGTAGCGGCGGGTGAGGCGTTCGAGTTCGGCCTCGGACATGATGGAGGGGTCGCAGATGACGCCGCCTTTGGCGCCACCATACGGGATGTTGACGACGGCGCATTTCCAGGTCATCCAACTGGAGAGGGCGCGGACTTCGTCGAGGTTGACGTCCGGGGCGAAGCGGATGCCGCCTTTGGCCGGGCCGCGGGCGATGGAGTGCTGGACGCGATAGCCGGTGAAGACTTCGAGGCGGCCGTCGTCGAGCAGGACGGGGATGGCGACGGTGACTTCGCGGGTGGGCGTGGCGAGCATCTTGCGCATGCCGTCGTCGAGGCCAAGCAGCGTGGCCGCCTGATTGAAGCGGGTCTCGGCGGAGATCCAGGGGTTGAGTTCACTGGCGGGCACGGTTGGCAGGGCTTCTGCGATCATGGAGGTTACCTCTTGGCCATTATGTCATCGAGTCTTCATTCCACCCGCCGTGAGTGGTTGGCCGGCGTGGCGGTTCCTTTCTGGCCGTTTTGGCCGTTCAACCCGAAGCACCAGAAGATCGCCGGCGTGCGGTTCGACATTGTCCGGAACGGGAAGTCGCACCATCGTTATTTCCACGTGCATGGGAATGAGACGTCGGCGCGGGATTTGCTGTACGACCATATGCGGAAGTACAAGGGCACGGGTTTTACGGTAAACAGCCTGGAGCGGCAGGTGCCGGTGGGGGCGCTGCAGATCGATCCGAACCGGATGTTTTCGCGCGAGGGCGCGGAGCGGAATCTGCGGCGGGTGAACGCGAATTATGCGGAAGCCGAGTTGCAGAATGCCCTGATTTATCTGGAGCGGGACCGGCGGAAGTTCGTCAAGTCGATTCTGCCGCCCGAAGGTGGGCTGCTGATCGCGCTGCACAATAACAGCGCGGGTTACTCGGTGGAGACCGAGGTGCCGATTTCGGACGAGGTGTCTTTGCCGGATGCGAAGAATCCGCATGAGTTCATGCTGACGACGAGCCGGCCGGACTTTGCGATTTTAAAGACGTCGCCGTTCAATGTGGTGCTGCAGGATAAGGCGCCGCCGGACGATGACGGGTCGCTTTCGCGGTTGTGCACGAAGATGGGCGTGCGGTACGTGAATATCGAAGCGGCGCTGGGGAATGTGGAGGGGCAGCGGCGGATGCTCGATTGGGTGGAGACGAAGCTTCCCTAAAACCTGATACTTTAGCGGCTATGCGTTTGATGCTTGCCGCTTTGAGTTTGTGTGTGGCCCAGGCCGCCACGGTCCTGGTGCTCGACAAGGAGGGCCAGGTTCGCGAAGTGACGACGAACCTGAAGGCCATCAAGGTGGACGCGCGCACGGTGCCGCTGGCGCAGATTCTGTCGGTGCATTCGGGCGAGGCGGCGTCGGCGAGCGAGCAGGCGAAGATCGACAAGGACTTGCCGATTCTGGCGGCGGCGGATCAGAAGGGGGCCGATCGCGCGGCGCGCGATGCGGCAACCGCGGAATTGGTGGCGATCGGGCTGCCGGTGGTGACGCCGTTGCTGAAGGCCTATAAAGACACCGATCAGCACGAGCCGAAACCGCTCTACCGTTTGTTCGAACGCATCATTCCGAGCCATGCCGACCAGTTGGACCGCACGCTGAGCATGGTGCGACTGACCAATGGCGAGACGATTCGCGGCAAGGTGCAGGCGTTCGACGAAGCCGGGCTCAATTGGGCGACGATCCGGTGGCTGGCCGTGAAGCAGAAGAGCGTGACGCGCAATGTGGAGGTGCATTCGCTCGAGCACTGCACGAAGATCGAATGGTTCGACACGGGCGTGGGGCTGGTGGAAGGGTCGAAGATCGATTCGAAGGCGACGGGGTTTACGCGCCTGTCGTGGGAGACGGATGGCTGGGCGACCGATCCGGATGGATTGCAGAAGCCGGGCCCGAACTACAAGACAAATCTGGTGGACGGGCAGCCGTTCGGTGCGCTGGTGGGGCGCGTGAACACGGGCGAGATGTTCTTATTGGGCAAGATGGCGCTGAAGCAAGGGCTGGGGAATGGACGCCTGATGATGGCGGTGAACGATAACGGGCATTGGCAGAACAACCTGGGCCGGTATCGCGTCCGCTTGGTGGCGACGGACGCGTACGATCTGGGCGATCCGCGGTAGTTAGTAGAGACGGTCGCGGTAGCCTTCGGCGACCATCTTTTCAATTTGTTCGGCGGAGTCGGCGACGTCGATCTGGTCTTTCAACATGCGTCCGTACGAAGGCAGTACTTCGCGTTTCACCTTATAGGTTTCGTCCCAGAGATGGGAGCGCATGAGGGCTTTGGCGCAATGCAGGAAGGCTTCGTGCAGGGTAATGAGCAGGGCTGATTTGGGCTGCTTGCCTTGGACATTCCAGAGGGCGAGGACGGCGGGATCGGTGGTGAGGCGGGCGGAGCCGTTGAGGCGAAGGGTTTCGTCGACACCGGGGATGAAGAAGAGCAGGCCGACGTGGGGGTTCTCGAGGATGTTCTCGAGCGAGTCCAGGCGGTTGTTGCCGGGCCAGTCCGGAAGGGCGAGCGTGGTGTCGTCGAGGATCTTGACGAAACCGGGCGCATCGCCGCGCGGGGTGACGTCGGCTCCTTGCGAGGACTGGGTGCCGAGGCAGAGGAACGGCGAGAGCGCAATGAAGTTGCGGCAGTGGTCATCGAGGCGGCGCAGGACTTTGAGGCGCGCGCGTTCGATGGCGGGGGCGTAACAGGCGCGGAGTTCGTCGTGCGTCATGCCCAGTACTCTTCGCCGGCGACCAGGTTCTTCTTGAGGAAGTCCGGGTTGATATCGAGGCCGAGGCCGGGGCCTTCGGGGAGCTTGAGGCGGCTGTTCTTCACTTCGGGCGGGGTGCCCGCGGCCATGCCTTCGATGTAGCGGGTGGGGCGGCCGAGGGCGCTTTCCGAGCGGTAGAAGTTCTGGATGGAGGCGCCGAAGTGGGCGTTGGCGTAACAGAGGACAAGCGAGCCGACGTTGTGTAAGGCGACCGGGACGCGGCTGAGAGCGGCGTAGTCGGCGATCTTTTTGGCGCCGGTGAAGCCGCCGCAGAAGGCGAGATCGGGATGGACGATGTCGGCGACGTGGTGGTCGATGAAGGGCTTGAAGCCTTGCACCATCTCGAGCTTTTCGCCGGTGAGGATGGTGAGGCGGGTGCCTTGCTTCAAGGCGAGCCAGCCATCGGAGTAGGCGGGGTTCATGGGGTCTTCGTAGAAGAGCGGGTTCATGGGCTCGACGGCTTTGGCGACGGCGAGGGCGCTGGGAAGGTCGAGCTCGTTGTGGCAGTGGACGGCGATTTCGATGTCGTTGCCGAGGGCTTCACGGGCGTTCTGATAGGCCTGGGCGACGCGGCGGACCTGGGCGCCGTCGAGGGTGCCGTTGATGTAGCGGCCCATCTGGACGCCGATCATCGGGTGGATGTCGCATTTGAAGGTGGTGAAGCCTTCGGGCTGGGCTTTGACGCGGTCGGCGAAGGCCTGGCAGGAGCCTTTGTCGAGCATGTTCATGCCGACGCCGTGGGAATAGAGTTGGATGGCGTCGCGGAAGGGGCCGCCGAGAAGGCTGCTGACGGGTTGGCCGGTGATCTTGCCGGCGAGATCCCAGAGGGCCATGTCGATGCCGCTGATGGTGGGGATGTTCGCCATGTAGGTGTGCATCAGCGTGGTGAGGTTATGGAAGTGGACTTCGATGGCGAGCGGGTCGCGGCCGATGAGGTATTGCTTCATCGTTTCGATGCGGGCGCGGGCCATGGGGCCGGTGACGCCGGCTTCGCCATAGCCGGTGAGGCCGGCGTCGGTATCGATGCGGATGAGGCAGTTGCCGGCGATGCCTTTGATCTGCATCGCCTTTACGGCGGTAATTTTGACTTTCCTGGCGAGCGGGGCGGCGTAAGTGGCGAGGGGCGTGATGGCGGCGGGGAGCGTGGCCGCGAGGCGCATCAGAGTACGGCGGGTCATGCGGGTAGCGTATCACCTGCGATGATGTGATTCATGCGAACGCTGCTGCTTTTCCTGGTTGGGCTGATGTTGTGGGGACAGACGCCGGAGGCACGCGTGAAGCGGATTCGCGACGATGCGCGGTATGCGAAAGCGACGGAGTTTCTGCGGGGCGACTACGACTTGTTTGTGCGGGAGTTGATTGAGCTGACGGAGATTCCGGCGCCGCCGTTCAAGGAGAAGGTGCGGGCGGAGGCTTATCTGGCGAAGCTGCGGGCGCTGGGGCTTTCAGAGGTGGAGATGGACGCCGAAGGCAATGTGATGGGGGTGCGCAAGGGCAAGGGGAATGGTCCGCTATTGGCGGTGCTGGCGCATCTGGATACGGTGTTTCCGGAGGGCACGGACGTGCGGGTGAAGCGCGAGGGGACGCGGTTAACGGCGCCGGGGGTGGGGGACGATACGCGGGCGCTCGCGTTGTTGCTGGAAGTTATCCGCGCGATGGATGCGGCGAAGTTCGAGACGGACGGGGACGTGTTGTTCGTGGGCAATGTGGGGGAAGAGGGTGAAGGCGATCTGCGGGGCGTGAAGTACTTACTGACGAAGGGGAAGTATGCGGGGCGGGTGAAGCAGTTCGTATCGTTCGATGGCGGGGAGCAGGGGCGGATTGCGAACGGGGGGACGGGGAGTAAGCGGTATCGGGTGACGTTCAAGGGTCCGGGGGGACATAGTTACGGGGCGTTCGGCCTGGTGAATCCGGCGTTTGCGATGGGCAACGCGATCGCGAAGTTGGCGCAGATGAAGGTACCAGCGAAGCCGAAGACGACTTACAACGTGGGCGCGGTGAGCGGCGGGACTTCGGTGAACTCGATTCCGTTCGAAGTGTCGATGTTAGTGGACTTACGCAGCGAATCCAAGGACGAGTTGAGTAAGTTAGTGGATACGTTCCAGGGACTGGTGTTTGCGGCGGTGGAGGAAGAGAACAAGGCCCGGTCCACGGCGCAGGGGAAAATTACGGCGGACGTGAAGCTGATTGGCGATCGACCGGCGGGGGAGACGTCACGGGAGAGCGCGATCGTGAAGGACGTGACGGCGGTGGTGAAGGCGTTCGGGTTGACGCCGAGCTATCAGATTGGGAGCACGGATGCGAATTTCCCAATGAGCCTGGGGTTGCCGGCGGTGACGATCGGGCGCGGGGGCAAGGGCGATCGGGCGCACGCGCTCGATGAATGGGTGGATGTGGAGAAGGGCGATGCGCTCGAGGCGGCGCAGGTGGCGCTGGTGATGGTGTTGACTCTAGCCGGGGTGAAGTAGGGGATTTGCCCGGTAAGTTCACCATTAATTTCCTCCCTCACTACGTTTGAGGCGATTCCCACCCGCCTTCTCGGTACGTTTGTAAGTTCCTCAAAAAACGCTAATTCACAGAGGGGAAAATTTTCCCTGAGACGTGTTAAACCGCGTTCAGTGGGGATTGAATTTCCGGCGAAAGCGACTAAGCTGGGACTCACTGGCTTTGCCGCGCTGCGAAGCTGGACCAATTTCAAAAAGAGGTAACCAACATGAACAGGACACGTGTGTCTGTACTCGCTTTTTCTTTGTCGATGGCGTCGTGGGCGGCGGATGTGCCGGTGCGGAACTACGAAACAACCGCGGGCTCGGTGAAGTTCACGGCGACGACGAACTTGGGGGCGATCAGCATCCATGGGCAGTCGAGTGCGCTTTCGGGGCAGGTGTTGGCGACGACGGCGGGCGATCGCCTGACGGTGGAGCAGCTGGAGGCCAAGGTGGATCCGAAGTCGTTGAGCACGGGGATGTCGCTGCGGGACGAGCATATGCGGAACAAGATCTTTGCGGTGGGCGAGCGTTTGCCGGAGCTGAAGTTTACGGCGGGCAAGCTGCAGTGTCCGTCGCCGGAGAGCGCCAAGGAAACGACTTGCCAGGTGCAGGGAGCGTTCTCGATGCGCGGGCTGTCGAAGCCGTTTGCGATCACATTGAAGGTGAAGCAGGCGGGGCAAGGGATGTTCAAGGTCAGCGGGGAGGGATCGTTGAAGCTGACGGCTTTTGGCGTGGAGCCGCCGTGCCAACTGGGCGTGTGCGTGGTGGATGACGTGCAGGTGAAGCTCGAGTTTCAGGCACGAGAACTGACGGTGCGGAGCCAGCGCTGATGAAGCATTGGGCGCTGTGGTTGATGATGACGTGGCCGGTGTTCGCGTTGCCGAACATGGTGCGGCTGGGGTATCCGAACTGCGTTTCCTGTCATGTGAATCCGCAGGGCGGTGGGTTGTTGAACGTGTACGGCAAGGGGATCGATGCGGCACAGAGTTGGCGCAGCGGTGAGTATCAGCCGAGCACGCGTAAGTGGGCGGAGTATCTGCGGGCGGGCGGCAAGATGGACCAGGATCTGCGGGTGGTGAGCTCCGAGCAGTTGAACACGGTGACGAATGGGCCGTGGACGGGGATCAATCGCAGCCGCTTCTTCTATCGCAACGTGACGCAACTGGGCAAGGGCTGGCGCGTTTCCGCCATCGTGGGAGGCGAGCCCGAGCCGATTGTGCGCCGGGCGAAGGCGTACGATCCGGCGGTGACGCCGGGAGGAGTGTTTGTGGCGTCGGCGATGTTGAGTTACCGGCCGAAAGAGGGGGTGGAGTTCGGCGTGGGACGCGATCAGTTACCGCAGGGGTTGATCATCGTGGATCAATCGACTTACATCAAGGCGCGGAACCGGCTGGGTTACTACGATGTGCCGACGCAGGCCAAGGCGTTCTTCTGGGGGAAGCGGTATTTGGTGGCGCCTTTTGCATTCATGCCGAGTTACCGGGAGTTACGGCCGGCGCGTGAGTCCGGCGGCGGGTTGATGGCCGAGGTGGACTTACTCGGCAAGGGCAAGACCGTGGTGGGCGTGAATGGGTTGCGCGGCAGCGATCACCTGGGGCATCGGACGATGACGGGTTTGTACACCCGTTTGGGTTTTGGGCCGTGGGGGGTGCTGGCCGAGCATGACTTTACGCAGCGGCGGCTGAACCAGGGGCCGGCGTTTGGCCAGCATGCGAGTTACTTACAGCCTTTCAAGTATTGGAAGGAGTGGCTGGTGACCTCGGTGGTGGTGGAGCGGCTATCGGTAGCGCGTCCTTATGCGGAGCAGTTGTGGGCGTATAAGGCCGATGTCTCGATGCGGTTGTCGCCGCGGGTGACGGTGGGAGTGCGGGGCGGGGCGCAGCGGGATGTGCGCACCGGGATGTGGAGCCCCACATTCTCGCTGCAGGTGGCGATGAAGACGGTGAACTAAGCGGGCTGCCAGCCGGCGAAGGGTTTGACGGTGGCGCAGGAAGGCGTGCCGTCCTTCCCTTGGCCCGGGACGGTGGTGACGAGGGTGCCGCCGGGTTGGGCGAGAGCGCCGGTGAGGCCGGTGAGGGGGATCTTGAGGCGGCGCGACCAGGGGGAGCCATGCTGGCCGGCGGCGGTGCCGAGGTCGAGGTAGACGAAGCGGGCGCCTTTGGGGCCTTGAACGAAGGGTCCGCCGAAGTCGGGGCCGGGTTTGAGTTGGGCGGTGAACTCGAAGGTGAGGTTACCGGAGCCGGAGCGTTGAAGCTGGACGCACTCGTAGTGGTGGCCGCTGCCTTTCTGCAGGGCGTAGTCGATGCCGGGGAGGGGGGCCTGGAGGATGATGCGGAAGGTGAGTTCGGGCATGGCTAATTCAGGGTCTCGAGTTTGTTCTTGAGTTCGCGGCGCAGTAACAGGAATGAGACAGTGGCGTGAGCAAGGCCGGTGAAGACGTTGAGGTACCAGAGCTGGCGGAGTTGGAAGCCGGGTAAGCGAGAGATGATCATCGCGGGGATGAAGAAGACGATGAGGCGGGCGATGGAACTGGCGAGCGAAGGCCAGGTGTTGCCGAGGGCCTGGAACATGCCGGAGAAGGTGAAGACGAGGCCGCTGGCGACGAAGTTGAGGGCGATGATGCGGAGGTACTCGCCGCCGGAGGTGACGATGGCGGGGTCTTTCGAGAAGAAGCGGATGAGAGATTCGGGCGAGATCTGGCAGAGGATGGTGACCGAGCTCATGACGATGGTGCCGATGAGAGCTGCCGATTTGAGCGTTTGACGGACACGCGTGGCGGAGCGGGCACCGAAGTTCTGACCGGCAAGCGGGGCGACGGCGAAGCTGATGGCCATGACGGGGAGGAAGATCGCCTGCATGACGCGGCTGCCGATGCCGTAGCCGGCTTGAGCGGCGGGGCCGAAGTCACGAATGATCCAGTAGATGATGGCGACGTGCAGGGAGAGCAGGACGAACTCGCCGCCGGAGGGGATGCCGATGTTGAGGAGCTTTTTCCAGATGGGGAAGTGGGGGCGGAACTGGGAGGGCTCGAAGGTGACGTAGGTTTCGAGCTTGAAGAAGTAGAGGACGAGGGCGAGGTCGCCCACGATGAGGGAGATGAAGGTGGCGATGCCGGCGCCTTCGACGCCGTAGGCGTGGCCGGTGCCCCAGCCGGCGATGAAGACGGGGGCGAGGAGGCAGTTGAGGCCGACGGTGATGATCTGGACGATCATAGTGGGCTTGGCGACGCCGGTGCCGCGGAGGGCGGAGCCCATGGAGACGAGGCCGAACTGGAGGGCGAGGGCGGGTCCGAACCAGCGGAGGTAGGCGGAGCCTTGCTGGACGGTGGCGGGGTCCGTGGAGAGGGCGCGGAGATAGGGTTCGCGCAGGAAGAAGGTGAGGAGGAGGACGGAGAAGCCGACGATGGCGGAGAGGATGAAGGACTGGTTGAAGACGGTTTGGGCGGAGTCGCGGTCTTTGCGACCGGCGGCCTGAGCGATCAGGCTGGAGGTGCCGACGCCAAGCATCTGGGTGAGGGCGAGAACAGCGATGGCGAGGTTGCCGGAGAGGCTGACGCCGGCGGTGGCAGCGGGGCCGAGACCGGCGACGAAGTAGAGGTCGACCAGGTAATACAGGGTCTGGAAGAGCATGCTGACGGCGATGAAGCTCGCCAGTTGCAGCAGGTGTCTGGTGATGGAGCCCTGGGTGAGGTCTTTCATGGCTGGCGATAGATGCGGCCGTCTTTCATGACGAAGAGGACTTTTTCGGTGACGCGGATGTCCTGGAGGGGGTTGCCGGGGACCGCGACGATGTCGGCGAGGAGGCCGGGGGCGAGTTGTCCGCGGTCGCGGACGCCGAGCAGTTCGGCGGCGTTCATGGTGCCGGCGCGGAGGGCTTCGAGGGGAGACAAGCCGCGGTCGACCAGGGCGGCGAACTCTTTGGCGTTCTGACCGAAGGGGACGAGCGGAGCGTCGGTGCCCAAGGCGATTTTGACGTTGGCGAGGGCGGCTTTGCGGAGGCTGGCGCGGGCGAGGGGCAAAATGTAGTCGGCTTTCTTGCGGACGACGGGCGGGGCGTTGCTGAGGTCGATGGTGTCGGTGAGTCCGGTGGTGGGGACGAGGAAGGTGCCGCGCTGCTTCATGAGGGCGATGATTTCGTCGGTGAGGAGGGAGCCGTGTTCGATGGAGGCGACGCCGGCTTTGACGGCGGCGAGGATGCCTTCGGAGCCGTGGGCATGGGCGGCGACTTTGAGGCCGTGACGGGCGGCTTCTTCGACGGCGGTGCGGATCTCGAGGTCGGACATCTGCTGGGCGCCGGGGGTGTCTTCGATGGACATGACGCCGGCGGTGGCGGAGATCTTGATGACGCGGGCGCCGGCTTTGATCTGGGCGCGGACGGCTTTCAAGACTTCGTCGGGGCCATCGGCGATGCCTTGGTCGGTGCCGGCGCGGAGAAGACCGGGGGTGGTGCCGGCGCTCATTTCGGGGTCGATGTGGCCGCCGGTGATGGAGATGGGATGGCCGGAGGCGACAATGCGAGGCGAGTCAATCCAGCCCTGGTCGGCGGCTTTGGCGAGTGAGACGGCGAGGAGTTCCTTGGCGGTGTGGACTTGGCCGAGGTCGCGCACGGTGGTGAAGCCGGCGAGGAGCATCAGGCGGAGGGAGCGGGTCGAGCGCAGGGCGGCGGCCGCACCATCTTCGGAGAGCAGTTCGTTGCGGAAGGTGGTGGAGGAGCCCATGGTGGTGTGGACGTGCATGTCCATGAAGCCGGGGAGGAGCGTGGCATCGCCGAGATCGATGACGGTGGCGCCGGCGAGCGGGGTGGTGGGGTTGACGGCGGTGATGGTGTTGCCGGTGACGACGAGGGAGGCGGGCGAGGTGATTTTGCCGGTGGCGACGTCGAGGAGGCGTTGGGCGCGAATGACGGTCGTTTGCGCGAGCAGGGGTAGCGCGAGCAGAGGGAGCAGGAACAGGCGCATGAGGATTTTCAGTATAGCGTCCGCGTGCGGTGATAAGCTCTGGTGCTGATGATGCGTTTTTCTTTGTTTTTGATGGCGGTTTCGCTTTGCGGGCAGGCGCCGACGGTGAAGGATGTGAGTTCGATGAAGGCGGAGGACATCACCAAGGGCGTGGCGTATCTGTCGCACGGGCCGGATTTTCTGTTCGCGGTGGATGCGGCGAAGGAACCGAAGCTGGTGATCAATGACGAGCCGGGTCCGCGGATGAAGAAGGCGGGTGGGCATTGGGTGGCGACGACGAAGCTGGCGGTGGGGCGGACGCACAACTTCCATTACCTGGTGGACGGCAAGCCGTTCGGTGGGCGGAATGACGTGATGGGCTATACGCCGGAGCATTATCTGAAGCCGGGGGTGCCGCAAGGCAAGCTGACGCCGAAGATGACGCATACGAGCCGGATCTATGACGGGATGCAGGCCGATTATTGGGTCTATACGCCGGCGCAGTATCAGCCGGGGACGCCGGCGGCGGTGATGTTCTGGACCGATGGCGAAGTGCACATCAACCGCGATTCCGGGTCGCGGGCGCTGAACGTGTGGGACAACCTGACGCACGAGAAGAAGATTCCGGTGATCGTGCAGGTGCTGGTATCGCCGGGCTTGAAGGGGCAGCAGCGGCTGCGCAGCGTGCAGTACGACTCGGTGGACGATCGCTTCGCGCGCTATGTGCTCGAGGAGATTTTGCCAGAGGTGGCGAAGACCTACAATCTGCGCAAGGACGGCTATAGCCGGGCGATTGCGGGCGATTCGTCGGGGGCGATTTGCGCGTTGAATGCGGCGTGGTGGCGGACGGAAGAGTTCAGCCGCGTGCTGCTGCGGATCGGCAGCTTTACGAGTATTCAGTGGCAGCGCAAGGAAGACGGGCTGACGCGCAAGGACGGGGGCGAGATCTTTCCGTATCTGATCCGGAAGTCGCCGAAGAAGAATCTGCGGGTGTGGATGCAGGACGGGTTTGGGGACTTGGAGAATGACCACGGGTCCTGGCCGGCGACGAATCTGGCGCTGGTGAATTCGCTGAAGCTGAAGGGCTACGATTTCAGGATGAGCTGGGGGAATGGGTCGCATTCGCGCAATGGCGGGAATGTGGAGATGGCGGAGGAGATGATCTGGCTGTGGCGCGACTATGACGCGGCGAAGACGAGCCAGGAGTTTGTGCAGGATCCGGCGGAGAAGGACAAGCCGTTCTTCCGGATGACGGGTCTTAACCGGCGGCAGTAGGACGGCGGATGCTGAGGCCGGGTCCGTTCAACTGGCCGCTGTTGAGGCGGCCGTTGCGGGGCTGGAAGAGGCCGGAGTAGCGCGGTTCCCAGGCCTGGCTGGCGGAGGGGACATATTGGCGGGCGTTGGCTTCGACGCCCGCGACGCCGGGGACGTGGCCGGCGATGCCGACGGAATGAACCAGAGCGGCGCCGGGGCAGGTGAGGTCCTGGACGCAGAGGAACATGCCGAATTTCTGCCCGGCGGCGGCCATGAGCATGCTTTGGGTTTGCCCTTTGCAGGCTTTTAAGGCGAGGCCGGTGTAGCCCATTTCCCGGGCCAATAAGAGGGTTTCGAGGTCGGTGAGCGATTCGTCGATGACGACGGGGCGGAGCTTGGCGGCTTCGTGCATGACGTTCGAGCGATCGGCTTGGAGATTGCGCTGGGTGGGCTGTTCGACGTACTGAATGCGCTCGAAGCCGGCGGGGGTGGCTTCTTTGACTTTGCGCAGAATCTCGATGAGGTATTGGACGTTGGGGCAGCGCTCGTTGAAGTCGAGGCAATAGAACCACTGCTTGATGCCGCGCTGGGCTTGGACCTGGGTGGTGATGCGGTCAATGGCGAGGATGCGGTTGAGGTCGGCGGGGAGGTCGCCGCCGTTGAGCTTGATTTTGACGCGTTCGAGGCCGGAGAAGGCGATCCATTCTTCGAAGGCGTTGGGGAGGCCGTCGTTCAAGGGGGTTTTGACGTCGGCTTTGGTGAGCGGATCCGAAGCGCCGACGCTGTGGAAGAGGTAGACGAAGGGGCGCGGGGTGGGGTGGATGTAGCGCTGAAGGGTTTCGCCTTTGAACGGGGGGCTGAGGTAGTGGCCGAGATCGTGTTTGAGGAGGTCGCGGCCATAGATGGCGTAAGCGCTGCGGTTATGGAGTTTGCCGTAGGCGTCGCTGAGGGCGGCATCGAAGGGGCTGCCGGTGACGAGGGTGCAGAGCTTGGGGATGCGTTCGGGGTCCTTGGCGCTCACTTCGGCGGCGGCAGTGAGCCATTGGGGTTCGAGGACGTGGTTGAGGTCGACGGGATGGCCGTAGTCTTTGTGGGCGCGGGTGATTTCGCCGATGCGGAGGGCCAGGCGCTTCATGGCGTCGAGCGTCTGGTCGTAGTTCATCTTCTGGGAGGGGAAGGCCCACTGGTTGCCGAGGCTCATGGCGGCGAAGCCCTGGGCGCGCTTGCCGGAGCGGCTTTCGACTTCGCAGGCGACGTTGAGCATGGTGACGCGGTCGACTTTGCGGCCGCCGAACATGTAGGGGGTGCGGTAGAAGAAGTCTTCGAAGGTGGGGGTGATGGAGAGGATGCGGATGTCGGTGGGGGGAGGGGGGGCGAGGAGGTAGTGGAGGACGGCGCGGCGGGTGGTGGGCATGGTCGTTGTCAGTTTATCGTGGGGTCGCCAGGCGCTGGCGGAGGAGGTCGGGGCGAAGAGGGCGATGGTGTGAGGGGCCATCGTTCGGGTAATCTACCGGACTTGAGCTGAGTGGCAGTTCATTTACGCGTTGTTGAGTGAGGTAACGAAACGTGAAATTCGCAGTGAGTTGTTGGCTGGCGGCGAGTGTGATGTGGGCCGCCGGTTGGGATGCGGTGCAACGGATTGCGCCGGAACAAAAGGTCGAGGTGGTGACCAAGACGGAGCATTACAAGGGAACGTTTGTCTCGGCGACGGACCAGGCGGTGGTGGTGCGGACCAAGGCGGGCGAACAGTCGGTGGCGAAGGCGGACGTGAAACGCGTGAAGGTGGCGGATCCCGGAAAGCGGATGCGGAACGGGTTGCTGGGCACGGCGATCGGCGCGGGAGCGGGAGCCGGCTTGGGCTTTGCGGTGTGTCCGGGTTGTGCGAACGAAGGGAACGGAGCGAAGTTTGTGGCGCCGATGACGGCCGCGGGAGCGGGCGTGGGCGCGCTGGCTTTCTTGCCGTTGCCATACAGTACGGTGTACGCGAGCCGGTAAGTGTCCGTTTTCGGACAGTTGGGACAATTTAATATTTCTTAGCTGTTTGGTAAACAAAATGCCAGAAGTCGGCGTCTAACGCTTGTTAGATGGCCCCATGAGACTTCTGGCATTTTTGCATTTACTGTTGCTGCTGGGTAGCTGCGAACGTTCGACACCGGTGGTGGTGAAGGCGGCGGATGCGTCGCCGCCCGCGCCAGCCGTGGCTGCGGCGGCAGTGAGTAACAAGGCGATCCGCGCGACGGGGTTGGTGCGCGCGGTGAAAGTATCTTCCATTCAGGTGCCGCAAATTGCGGGACAAGGCGGGCGGATGACGCTCGTGCGGCTGGTCCCAAATGGCACATACGTGAAGCAGGGCGACATGCTGGCGGAGTTTGACCGCACGAAGCAGTTAGACGATGCGCTGGAAGCCGAGGCTAAATACGACGACTTAGGGCATCAGGTGAGGCAGAAGGTGGCCTCGAACCGGAGCGAGGCCGAGAAGCGGTTATCGGACTTGAAGCAAGCCGAGGCGGACTTAGCGAAGGCGGAGATTCAACTGAAGAAGGGTCCGATTCTGGCGGACATCGATAAGGCGAAGAACGAGGCGAAGGCGGAGAGTGCGCGGGCGCGGGTGGCGAGTCTGCGGAAGATACACGAGTACCGGATCAAGGTGGAAGCGGCGGCGCTGCGAATTATCGAGCTGCAGCAGGAGCGGCAGAAGGTGGCGCTGGAGCGGGCGAAGTCGAACGCGGAGAAGCTGGTGGTGAAGGCGCCGCTGGCGGGGATGGTGGCGCTTGAGAATATCTGGCGCGGCGGGTCGATGGGGCATGCGCAGGAAGGGGATCAGCTCTGGAACGGGCAGCCGATGTTGAAGCTGTTCGATCCGAGCGAGATGGAAGTTCACGCGCAGATCGGGGAGCCGGACGGGGCGGCATTGAAGGCGGGGACGAAGGCGCGGGTGCGGCTGGACGCTTACCCGGAGGTGGAATTCGAGGGGCGGTTCGAGTCGGCGAGCCCGGTGGCGTCGTCGGCGCTGGGGAGCCCGATCAAGAACTTTGCGGCGCGGTTCCGGTTGGTGGGGACCGATCCGCGCCTACTGCCGGATTTGTCGGCGGCGGTGATCATCGAATGAAGAAGATTCTGTTGGGCGTGTTGCTGCTGGGCGCGGGCGGCTGGGGTGCGTGGCGCTATCTGACGGTGCAGGCGAAGGATGAGTTGCCGAATGCGCCGGTGCGGCGCGGGGAGTTTTCGGTGATTATCCGGTGCCGGGGCGAGTTGAAGGCGCGGAGGTCGGTGCAGATTGTGGCGCCGGTGAATGTGCCGGAGTTGCGGCTGGTGTGGCTGGCGCCGACGGGCGCGGCGGTGAAGGCCGGCGACCCGGTGGTGCGCTTCGATCCATCGAGCGCGCAGCAGCAGTTGAAGGAGAAGGAAGCGGCGCTGAAGCAGGCGCAGGCCGCGCTCGATCAGGCGATTGCGGAAGCGGCGCTGGCGACCGAGCAGGATCGTGTGGAGACGGCGCAGACGCGCTATCAGGTGGAGCGGGCGAAGCTCGAGGTTTCGAAGCAGGAGATCGTGAGCCGGCTGCAGGGCGAAGAGGCGCAGGTGGATCTGGGGCTGGCGCAGAAGAAGCACGAAGTGCAGGAAGCGAAGAATAACTTCAACCAGGTCTCGAATGAGGCGAAGGTGGCGTCGCTGAAGCGGCAGCGCGATAAAGCGGCCGATGAAGTGGAGTTGACGAAGTCGCGGCTGGGGCGGATGCAGGTGAATGCGCCGCTGACGGGCGTGGTGGTGTATCTGCCGAATTACTCGCAGGGATGGATGAACGCGAAGCCGTTCAAGGTGGGCGACCAGGTGTGGCCGGGCGGCGTGATTGCCGAGATTCCGGATCTGGCGACCTTGGAGATGGAAGGCAAGGTGGAAGAGATCGACCGCGGCAAGATGGCGCTGGAGCAGCAGGTGCGCATCCGGGTGGACTCGTTGCCGGAGAGCACGTTCGAGGCGAAGTTGACGCAGATGTCGCCGCTGACGGAGATGGGCTTTGAGTGGCCGCCGACGCGGAGTTTCCGAGGGTTTGCGCACATTGCGCAGCCGGATCCGCGGTTGCGTCCGGGGATGAACGGCCGGATGGACGTGATTCTCAGCAAGCTGCCGGATGCGTTGAGCGTGCCGGCGAAGGCGCTCTTCACGCGGCGCGGCAAGCCGATTGTGTATATGGAGCGGGCGGGCGGCTATGAGCCGCGTGAGGTGGAAGTGTTGGCTCGCAATCCGGATGAGATTGCGATTCAGGGTGTGCCGGCGGGAGCCAAGGTGGCTTTGGCGGAGCCGGTGGTGGATGCGAAACAGCAGGGGCCGTCATGAAACGAATGATGTGGATCGTGGGGATGACCGCTTTGATGGGCGGGGGCGGCTACTATGCGTATCGCCAACTGGGGCCGAATTTGACGCCGGTGGCGGCGGCGCCCGAGGTTCCGATGACGACGGTGAAGCGGGCTGACGTGACGTTCAATGTGAATGCGCTGGGCGAGTTACAAGGCGGGTCGACGGAGATGTTGACGGTGCCGATGACCGGCAGCGGCAGCACGGCGATCACGTTTTTGCGGCAGAACGGCGAGTTGGTGCACAAGGGCGAGGTGGTGGTGAAGCTGGATACGACCGAGCAGGACTTCAAGCTGCGCGAGGCGGAGGCGGATCTGGCCGAGGCGGAGCAGCAGGTGATCCAGGCGAAGGCGGAAAGCGAAGCGAAGATCGAGGAGATTCGTTATGCGCTGCTGCAGGCGCAGGCGGATTTGAAGGTGGCCGAACTCGACGCGAAGCGGAACGAGATTCTGCCGCGGTTGACGGCCCGGCAGAACGAACTGGCGGTGGATGCGGCGCGCGACCGGCTGCAGAAGCTCGAGAGCGATTTGGAGAATCGGCGCAAGACGGCGGTGACGGGCATTGCGATTCAGGAGACGGCGCAAGCGCGAGCGAAGGTGAGGGCGGAGACGGCGCGCAAGAACATCGAGTCGATGACGTTGATGGCGAAGACGAGCGGGTATGTCGCCGTGCAATCGAACGATGAAGGCAACTTCCGGTGGGGCATGTACCTGCCGCCGTATCAGGTGGGCGATCAGGCGCGGCCGGGCAAGGGCGTGGCGCAGATTCCGGATATGAAGAGCTGGGAGGGGTCGGCGCGGATTGGCGAGTTGGATCGCGGGCATTTGGCGGAGGGGCAGCCGGCGATGGTGGAGATTGTGGCGCTGCCGGGGCGGAAGCTGGCGGGCAAGATCAAGGCGATTGGCGGGACGACGGGTCCGCCGTGGGACCGGCGGTTCGAGTGCCGGATTGCGCTGACGGATCCGGACGCGCAGTTGCGGCCGGGGATGAGCGCCCGGTTCAACATTGTGACGGGCGTGATGCGGAACGTGCTGTGGGTGCCGTCGCAGGCGTTGTTCGAAGCCGATGGGCGGAAGTTCGTTTATGTGCGGTCGGCGAAGGGATTCACGCCGCAGGATGTGAAGCTGGAGCGGCGGAGCGAGAGTCAGGTGGTGATCACCGGGGTGAAGGAAGGCGCGGAAGTGGCGCTGGCGAATCCGGGTGAAATGGCGAAAAAGACGCAGCAGAAGGGCGGCGCGCTGCAGGCGATTCCGCGATGATCACGGACGTTCGGCTGGCTTTTGACAATCTGCGGGCGCAGAAGACGCGGACGCTGCTGACGGCGCTGGGGATTATCTTCGGAGTGGGGTCGGTGATCGGGATGCTTTCGATTGGGGCGGGGGCGCGCGAAGAGTCGTTGCGGTTCATTGAGCAGTTGGGCGTGCGCAACGTGCTGATCGATTCGCGGCCGGCGACGAGCGAAGAAGAGTTGCAGCAGCGGCGGCGGAGTTCGCCGGGTTTGACCGAGCGCGATGTGCGCATACTCGAGGCCAATATCGATCAGTTGGAGACGCTCTCGGCGCGGCGGACGCTGCATCCGTCGCGGGTGCTGCCGAAGCCGTCGGCGGATACGCCGGAGCTGATGGGCGTGCGGCCGTCCTATGACGTGATTCACAATCTGCGGCCGGTGGAGGGGGCGTTTTTCACGAAGGCGCAGGACGAATCGAGCGCGGCGGTGTGTGTGCTGGGGCAATCGGCGAAGGTGAGTTTGCTGGGTTATGGTCCGGCGGTGGGCAAGCACATCAAGCTGAACGATTCGTGGCTGGAGGTGGTGGGGGTGCTGGCGGAATCGGTGCCGTCGACGTCGGGCAAGGGCGCGGGCGGCAAGATGGAAGATCTGAACAACATCGTCTATGTGCCGCTGAACAGCTTCCAGTACCGTTTCTGGGACATGAGCAGCTACCTGAAGGATCCGCTGGACGGGATCGATTTGCGGTTAAAGCCCGAGGCCGATTCGGTGGAAGTGGCGAAGGTGGTGGCGGCGGTGCTGAACTCGACGCACAACAACACGCAGGACTTCACGGTGACGATTCCGGCGGCGTTGCTCGAGCAGCAGAAGCGGACGCAGACGATCTTCACCTACGTGATGGTGGCGATTGCGGCGATCTCGCTGCTGGTGGGCGGCATCGGGATCATGAACATTGTGCTGGCGACGGTGATGGAGCGGACGCGCGAGATTGGCGTGCGGCGCGCGACCGGGGCGCGGCGCAAGGACATCGTGCGGCAGTTCCTGACGGAGAGCGTGATGATCTCGACGGGCGGCGGGTTGCTGGGCGTGGCGTTCGGCTTCTTTCTGAGCTGGCTGATCGCGCGGACGGCGGAATGGAAGACGATCGTGACGCCGGAATCGGTGATTATCGCCTTCACGGTGTCGGTGGCGGTGGGGGTGCTGTTCGGGCTGTACCCGGCGGTGAAGGCTTCCGAGATCAATCCGATCGACGCGCTGCGTTACGAGTAGGGGCTGTCGCGATCAGCGACTCGGTTTCCCAGAAGCGCACACCGCTGGTGGCGGGCACGCGCGCAGATTCAGGAACTTGGGGGCGGCCCGCGGCGTGCTGCCTGTCGCCGGATGAGCGAGATCAGGCAGGTAGTGCGGTCGCTACGGAAGCAGCCGGGGCATACGGCGGTGGCGGTGCTGGCGTTCGGCCTGGCGATTGCGGCGAACACAGCGATCTTCTCGGTGGCCGATGTGCTGGTGTTCCATCCGCTGGACCTGCCGGAGATCGAGCGGCTGGTGGCGGTGCACGGCGGGCCGGAAGGCACCAAGTTCGCGAACATCCACTTTGCGCCGGCCGACTACTTCGACCTGCAACAACAAACGCGGAGCCTCAGCAGTGTAGCGGCGTTCGGCTACTCCACGGTGAATCTGACCGACAGCGGCGAGCCGGAGCGCGTGGAGTGTGTCGATGTGACGCCGAACTTTCTGGAAGTGATGGGCGTGACGCCTTCGCGGGGGGCGGCGTTCGAGCCGCGCGGCGAACGCGTCGAGGTGATGCTGGCCTACGACTTCTGGCAGCGGCGATTCTCGGGTGCGGACGTAATCGGGCAGAAGGTGCGGCTGAACGGCGTGCCGCATACGGTGGTGGCGGTGGCGCCGCCGGCGTTGCGGTATCCGACCATGGCGCAAATGTGGCGGCCGATGACGCTGACGCCGGCGATGCGGGCGAATCGCGCGCGGCTCGAGTGGAGTGTGGTGGGGCGTTTGCGGGCGGGCGTGTCGCAGGCTGAAGCGGCGAACGAGCTGCAATTGTGGGGGCGACGGCTGGCGAAGGATTATCCGGACACGCATCGGGGCCGGGGGGCGACGGTGTTCCCATTCACGGATATGGTTTCGGGAGCGTTTACGGCAGAGTTCATGCGGCTGGCGCTGGGTGCGATGGCGCTGCTGATTGCGATTGCCTGCGCCAATGTGGCGAACTTGCAACTGGCGCGCATTTCGGCGCGGACGCGGGAGTTCTCGCTGCGGCAGGCGTTGGGTGGAAGCCGGTGGCGCATTGCGGCGAACGTGCTGGGGGAAAGTCTGGTGTTGGGGGTGGGTGGATTGCTGCTGGGGGCGTTTCTGGCGGTGTGGATGATCGATCTGATGCGGGGCAACATGCCGCCCGAGGTGGAGGTGTTTCTGCCGGGGTGGCATCGGATGGGGTTGGACTGGCGGGTATTTCTGTATGCGAGCGCGCTCGCGATCGGGGCGAGTCTGGTGGCCGGGGGCTGGCCGGCGTGGCGGGCGAGCGGTCTGGCGCTGGGCGAGGCGCTGAAGGACGGCGGGCGCAACATGAGCGGACCGGCGCGCGGGCGGCTGCGAAATGGGCTGGTGGTGGTGCAGGTGTCGCTGGCGTTGGTGCTGCTAACGGGCGGCCTATTGATCGCCAAAGGCGCGTTGACCTTCCGCGGCGACATCGGGCGGTTTGAGGCATCGCGGGCGCTGACCGCGTGCCTGCACCTTCCGCAGGACAAGTACCCGACGGCGACGTCGCGGGAGCAGTTCACGACGCGGTTGCTCGAGCGTTTGCGGGAATCGCCACGCGTGGCCGAGGCGGCGGTGACGACGACCTTGCCTTACTCAAGCGACTGGCGCACGGGGGCGTTCGAGCGGGAAGGCTTCGTGGGACGGCCGAACGAGCGTCCGCAGGTGTTGGTGGAGCGGGCAGACGCGCAACTGCTGCCGGTCTTGCGGGTGCCGTTGCTACGGGGCCGGTTGATTGAGGCGAGCGATACGGCGGAGACGGCGCGGGTGGCGGTGGTGAATCAGGCGCTGGCGGACCGGTATTTTGCCAAGGAGGAGGCGATCGGACGGCGGTTCCGTTTGGGTGGCGGTGAGTGGGTGACGATTGTGGGCGTGTCGAGCAATTATCTGCACGATTGGATCCTGCGACATCCGCAGCCGATGGTTTATCTGCCTTATGCGCAGAGTCCGGAGACGCGGGTGACGGTGGTGGTGCGGCCGCGGAGCGGGGCGGCGGCGGAGTTGGCGGGCGAGGTGCGGCGGGCGGTCGCGGGGCTCGATGCGCAGCAGCCGTTGTACGCGGTGCGGACGTTTGAGAAGGCGATTCGCGATGAGTTGGTGGGGCTGGGGTACATGTCGAGCATGTTGGGCGTGGCGGGAGTGCTGTCGTTGTTTTTGTCGGCGACGGGGCTGTTCAGTCTACTGTCGTTCGTGGTGTCGGAGCGAACGCGCGAGGTGGGATTGCGGATGGCGTTGGGAGCGTCGCAGCGGGCGGTGTTGGGGATGGTGCTGGGCAAGGGGTTGAGGTTGATGGCGGTCGGCCTGGTGATCGGTGTGGCGGGAGCGGCGGCGTTGGGGCGCGTGTTGAGCGAGATGGTGTTCGGGACGGAGGCGGTGGATCCGTGGGTGCTGAGCGGCGGCTCGCTGGTGTTGCTGACGGTGGGGCTGCTGGCTTGTTACTGGCCGGCGCGGCGAGCGACGCAGGTGGATCCGATGGTGGCGCTGCGGCAGGAGTGAGCGGCTAGTCGCGCTCGTAGAGGTACATGACGCCTAACTGCTGCTCGCGGAAGCCGCGAAGGGAGAAGACTTCGCGGACCCAGGCGGGCAAGGGTTCGGCGGGGCCGATGACGATTTGGCGTTCGGCGCGCCAGGGACCGTCGAGTTGTTTCTCGACTTGGGGGCGGGCGAAGACGGGGAAGTTGTAGGCCAGGGGATAGACGGGGTTTGAGACGGGGTACGTGGTGAGGTGACTGAAGTTGCTGGTTTGGAGGCGGACATCGGGCGGGGCGGAGTCCGGCAGGCGTCCTTCGACGAACAGGCTGGGGGCGAACCAGGGAACGGATCCGCGGCCGGCTTGTTCGACCCAGGTGGCGAGGACGCGGAGGTCCTGGCCGTGGTGCGGGGGGAGTTTGGGGATGAGCGGCGAGAGGCAGAGGGCGGCCCAAAGTCCGACGATGAGACGGCGCGAGTCGGTGCGCCAGAGGCTGAGCAGGGCGGCGGCGAACATCGCGAAGCCGATGGCGGAGAGCGCGTAATAGCGAGGAACAAAGACGGTGTTGCCGGTGAGGCGCGCGAGGACGTAGAGCGAGAGCGGCCAAGCGACGGCGATGGCGGCCCACCAGGGCGCGCCGAGGGGCGGGACGAGACGAGTGGGGCGTTCGCCGAGGAGGGTGGCGGCGAGGAGAAGGGCGAGGAGGGCGACGCCGACCCAGCCTTGGAGGAGTCCGCCGATGAGGGCACGCAGGGTGGGTTGGGGCAGGTAGGGAGCGGTGGCGGCGGTGTGGTGGAGATTGGCGAGGACGTAGAAGTAGGGGAGCAGGAAGAGTCCGGCGGTGAGGAGGCGCAGGGTGTAGCGTCCGCGGGGGGCGGAGGCGTTGGCCATGGCGATCAGCCAGCAGAGGGGCCAGGCGAGGGTGAAGAACGGGTGCAGGTAGACGAGGGCGATCAGGCAGGCGAGGTGGGGTAAGAGGCGACGGCCGGTATGGAGCCAGGTCCATTGGGTCCAGAGGGCGAGGGCGAAGAGGAGTTGGCCGAGGGCGTAGGGGCGGGCTTCGGTGGCGAAGTCGGCGGTGTGGGGGAGGAGGAGATAGACGGCGGTGGCGAGCCAGCCGGTGCCGGGGCCGATGGCTTGTTCAGCGAAGCGGTAGAGGACCCAGGCGCAGGCGAGCGCGGCGAGAACGGAGGGCAGGCGGGCGAGGAGTTCGAGAAAAGGCGGGTCCGCCCAGGAGAAGAGGCTGAGCAGGGCGGCGTAAGCGAAGTTGAGGGTGCGGGGGGTGAACGGCGGGGCGATGACGGCGGGGAGATGGTGGCTGAGCCAGTAGGCGCCGCATTCATCGATCCAGAAACCGGTGCGGAGACCAGCGAACCAGCGCCAGGCGACGAGCAGGGCACCGGCGAGCGCGAATGGGAGTCCTCCGCGAAACACTACGGGCTAGTTTGCCATGTCCTCGACGCGGAGCCGGACGGCGGGATCGCCGAGGATGAGGTAGTTGCGGGCATCGTTGCGGGCGACCCAGCGGTTAGCGATGGCGGCGGTGGGGATGGGTTCGTTGTCGACGTTTTTGCGTTGAAGGACGTCGAGCAGTTCATTGCCGAGGGGGCCCCAGCGCTGGTTGAAGGAGTCGGTGGCCTGGCCGATGCGTTCGCCATCGAGGAGGCGATCGAGCACGGAGCGGAAGCCCTGATACTGGCCGCGGCCGGTGCCGGATTGGAAGCTGTAGTTCCAGGCGCGGTCGATGTGAGCGAGGACGGCGAGGGCGCCTTTCTTGAGAAGGGCCTGGGGGACGCGGGCGGTGATGGGCTGATCAAGGAGGGGCTTTTTCTGGCCGTCGAGGTCGCGTTGGTAGTCGTCGAACTGGGGGCAGCCGCCGCCGTAGCAGGCAAACAGGAAATGAATGATGCCGAAGGGGTTGGCGTTCGCTTCGATTTCGGCTCCGGTGAGGTAGTGGGCTTCGAGGGGCGCGCCCTGGCCGGGCCAATCCTGGCAAAGGAGGGCGCCTTGGAGCTCGCGGCGGGCGGCGTTCTCGAGGGCGGGAAAGGCCATGCCGTGGGAGCCGGTGAACAGGAGCGCGGGCGGCGGGTCCTCGGCGAGGACGCCCGCGAGCGCTTGCTTGGTGGCGGCGTCGGCGAAGAGGGGGCGGACGCGGAAGCCGGAGTTCTTCCCGAGGGGCGGGAGCTTGCCGTTGCCTTCGGCGAGGGGCTTGGCGACGAGGTTGTGGAGGAGTCCGGTGGCCTTATCACCGGGGTTTTTGACGTTCCAGAGGACGGCTTCTTTGCGATTGGCGACCTGGGGTTGGGTCTCGTAGCGGATGACGTGGGCGGCGTAAGCGGCGTAGTCGGCGGGCTGGTCGAAGTCGAGGCGGCCGACGTTCCACCAACTGTCGAGGGCGTATTGGAACTCGAAGGGAATCTGGCGGGGTGAGCCGATGAGCAGCAGGTAGAGCGGGACGCCGTTGGTGGGTTCGACTTCCATGAAGTCGGCGCCGTGGCGTTGGACCCAGGCTTTGGGAGAGTCGGTGGGGCGGACGCCGCGTTCGTTTTCGAAGATCTGGAAGAGGTCGTCGTTGCCGACTTGTTGGCGCCGGTGCTCGATCAGCGGGGCGAGCGCGTCTTTGACGGCCTGATCGATGTCGCGGGGGAAGACGATGCCCCAGCCGGCGCTATCGAGGCGTTCCGGTTTGACGCCCTGGGCGAAGACGAGTTTATCGGCGTTGCGGGCGCGGTCGGCGGCGGCCGGGTGCAGCGGATCGATGTGGGCGATTTCGCGGTCAGTGAGTTCGTTCAATAAGTCGCCCGATGCCGTTACCCCGAAGGGCAACGGCATCGTTTCGAGGTCGAACTCAGCCATGGGTGGCCATCTCCTTGAGTTGGGAGGCGAGGGCGGCCTGCCAGATGGCGTGCGCGACCTGGGGGCCGTCGATGTCGCTGTGGGCACCGGAGGCGCCGTCCATCTTCCTGATGAAGGCGTCACTGGTGAGGTTGTAGATGCGGCCGCCTTCGAAGCTGTAGTCGCTATTTTCGTCGAGCATGGGGAGCGTCTGGGCGAGTGGGGTGCCCTGGATGCCGAAGGTGCCGACGGCGCCGGATTTGGGGAGATTGGCGGGGGCGAAGGAGACGTCGCGATCAAGGAAGACGGCGGCGGGGTAGTAAACGCCGACGGCGGTGTCGTGTTGGGACTGGGTGGTGAGGAAGGGTCCGCTGACGGCTTTCGGGAGGGCGGGGTTGAAGTAACCGCGCTTGACCGAGCCGGGGACTTGGCCCTGGTCGCCGAAGGCCCAGAGCGAGAAAGCGCCCTGGACGAGGGCGACAGAGTTGACGGGGCGCGGGAGCGGCGTATTGCCGTTGGGGCCGCCAATGATTGAGGACGTGACGATGCAGCCGAAGCTGTGGCCCATGAGGTGAATGCGCGCTTTGGTGTTGTTCATCAGGGAGGCGATGAAGCGGTGCATGCCGTTCTCGCCCACGGTGCGAGCGCGCTTCTTCATGGTCCAGAAGGAGAGCTGACGGACGCCGCTGAGCAGACCGCTCATCAGGCGGTCGCCCAGGCCGAAGGAGGCGCCGGTCAGGTTGGTGGCTTCGAGGGCGCCTTGCGGATCGAGGGCTTCGCCTTCCTCATCGGGCGCGGCGCCGGCGCCGGCACCGGCGTTGAAGCCGATGGCCTGGGCGAGGTCGCGATAGGCCTGGAGGACAGAGGGCGGAACTTCGACGGCCCCGGCGTCTTCGACGCTGGCGCGGAAGATAACTTCGAGGGGCTGACGGACGGCGTCGCCACCGCCGAAGTGGGCGACGGCTTCGTCGAGGAGTTTGGGGAGTTCGGGGTCGGCGGGGGAGAAGCTGATGGCGCTGAGGTTCTCTTCGCCGAAGGGGAGGCTGGGCCAGTGGAGGCCGATCCACATGGGTTTGAACTGGGGGCCCATGCGTTCGCGGTCGGCCTTTTGGCGGACCATGGCGCCGATCCAGCGGTTGTACTGGTCGATGGCGGCGTGGAGGTCTCCTTTCCAGCCATGGCTGAAGAAGAAGACATTGGTGGGCTGGTTCTGCTTGGCCTGCTCGAGGAGGGTGTCCGAGAAGAGGCGGCCGCCTTCAGGCACTTCTTGGCCGGCGGCATCGAAGCTCAACAGGGCGTACTGTTCCGGGGAGCCGGGGATGGGGAGGAATGGCATGGGGTCCTTCTTTCTAGGAGGCTTCTTCTCAGTTCTTCTTTTCAGTGAGGCGCCAATAGATGCTCTCGGCCACGTCGTAGCTCAATTGGCTCAGGATCGGGGAGAGTTTCAGCCAAGCGCGTTGGAGGATTTTGATGGTGCCGGCGTCGCCGATGGAGCGGAGTCCTTCGAGGGCGGCGTGCTGAAGCGACTGGGCGTTGTCGGGGTCGGGGTCGTTCTTCGGAAGCTGGATGCGGCCATCGGCGCGGACGGCGGCCCAATCGCCGTTGACGATGACTTCGCAGGGGGCGCGCATGGATTCGTCGCCCTGGTCGGCCAGGGTGCGAAGGGCGCGGCCGATGACGCGGGGGTCGCCGCTGGCGAGCGCACGCATCAGGTAGGCGTCGGTGTCGTCCTGCTTGCGGCCCACTTTGTTGATCATGTAGGCGACGCGGGAGCTGGGCTTGAGCGAGAGCATGGGCCGGATGGCTTTTTCGAGGGTCTGCTCAGGGTCCAGGCGAGGGAGCATTTCGGCGATGGCCCAGAGGACCTCGGTGTTCATGTCGAGGTTCCGGCTGGTTTCAGCGAGGGTGTCGATGACGTCGTGGCCGGAGAGGCCGAGGGCGAAGACGGCGAGCGGAGATTCGTGGGCGTTGCCGCGCTTCATGAGGTGGATCATGGGCTGCGGGTTGTGGTTATCGAGCAGGTCGTTGGAGGCGTGGAGGAGTTGGATGAGGTCCGGACGGTTGGCGAGGACGTAGTCGCCGACGGCTTGGCGGCGGGCGAGCATGACGTTCAGGGCTTCGATGCGGATGCCGGAGAATTCGAAGCGGCGGCGGCCGCTCCAGTCTTTACTGACTTCGTCGCAGGCGAGATGGACGAGATTCTCGATGGCGCGTTCGTCCTGGGCGGGGAGCCCGGTTTCGATTTCCGTAAGCCACTTGATGGCTTTTTTGCGGTCGACGATCGGACGGTCGTTGTTGGGATGGGAGCGCCAGATGAGGGTGTCGACGAGCAGGCCGCCGAGTTCCTGGAGCGTGGGCGTGGCGCGGCGTTTGGCGGGGATTTCGAGAAAGCACTTGGCGGCGAGATAGACCTGTTCGCCGCTGGCGGCGGAGGAGCCGGCGAGAATGCGGACGAGGACCTGGTCGAAGTCGTCCATGAGGCCGGCGAGGATGAGCAAGGTGTCTTCCCAGAGGCGCAGATGGCGGGAACTGCCGAGGGTGGCGATGATGCCGTCGAGTTTGCGTTCGCGATCGGGCGCGGTGAGGAGGGCGCGGGCGGCGTAGTAAGCCTGGAAGCCTTCGTAGGAGAAGCGGACGCCGTCTTCGCCGCTGCGGCGCATCAGTTCGCAGGGCTGGATGAGAGCGCTCGTAATTTCGGTGCGGTTGAACTCGCGTTCCCGGCGAACGTGGTCCAGCACTTCGTAAAGATTGCGGCCGGAGAGAGATTCGGCGTGGGTTTCCTGGAGACGCCAGGCGATGGCGGCGGCGGCTTCTTCGGCGCAGGTGGGCGTGACACTGCCCAGGCCGAGTTGGCCGATGCGCTCGGCGGTGACGCGGCCGAAGAGGTCGGCGCGGTTGCTGAGTCCATCGGCCTGATAGCGGATGATGCGGCGGAGCATCCAGGCTTCGCCGGTGAGGTCCCACCAGCGGTTGCGCTGGATTTTGGCGGCGAGGGGCTCGGACTTCTTGCCCTGGGAGGCTTCGAGATCCGTGAGGTAGCGCATGATCGACGGGCGCTCCATGCGCTCCATGTGGAGGATGGTGGGGCAGCAATGGTCGAAGCCGCCCTGGGCGCGGCGCCAATCGTCGAGGGCGAGCACGTCGACGGAGAGCATGAGCTGAACGCCGGAGGGGAGGTGTTGGAGCGCCTGGAGGAAGTCGGCGCGCCGGGCGGGGACGACGTCATCTTCGCCATCGACGATCAGGACGATGTTGCGGGATTGGAGCTGTTGGGTGAAGTCTTCGCCGTACTTGGCGGCGCCGGTTTGCGCGCGGAGGCGGATCTCGACGAAGCGGAGGAGGTCGGCATGGCCGGCGACGTCGGTGAGGGCGAAGCGGACGGGGACGAGTTGGCCATCCTGCTCGAGGAAGTCTTTGGCGAGGCGCCAGGCGACGCGGTCGAGGACGGCGGTTTTGCCGGAGCCGCGCGTGCCGGCGAGGACGATGACGCGGGCGGTGTCGTCCTTCAATTGGCTGAGGGCGAGTTCGGTGACGTCGTAGCTGCCGCGGGACTGCCGGTGGTCGGCGTCATCGAACTTGGTGGCGCGCAGGGGGACGGGGAGCTTCATGTCCTGCGTGTGTTCCCATTCGGTGACCTGGCTGCGGAGCATTTCGCGGAAGGGGTCGGCATGCCAGAGGCGGCCGTCGCGAAGGCGCATGTAGAGGGCGGGGACGGAGAAGCGATCGCCGCCGGCGGAGGCGACGGCCTGGCGGCCGGCATTGACGGCGAGGTCGACGTAGCCGTCGCGGACGAGCGACTGGTAGAAGGCCATGGTCATGCGGCGGGCGTCGTCCATTTCGACGGGCTGCTGCATGGCGACGACGGCAGGGATGCCGGCTTCGACGAGGCGGGCGGCGACGCCCACCATGCTGATCTCCTTGGGGTCGAGACCTTCGCCGGCTTGGGGCTTGGCGCGCATGCCACTTTCGCAGGCTTGAAGGTAGACGAGCTTGAGGTGGCCGCTGTTGAGCTTGGCGAGGGTCTGGTCGTCGACGCGGGCCACCTGGCCGGCGGCGTCTTCGAGAAAGAGGTAGCCGGCGTGGTTCTTGCGGTCGAACTTACCGTGGCAGATCAGGTGGAGGCCGTCGGCACTTTGGGATTCGAGCTGGACGGAGTCAAAGGTGACGGGGCCACGCACGCGGCGGGCCTGGATGTCGTCGAGCAGGGTTTCGAGGTCGGGGGCGAGCGTGGCTTCGTTGTGCATCACGACGATGCGGAACAGCGAGCGGTTGCCGATGTCGCGGAAGGCGCGGGCGAGGGCACGGAGTTCGTCCTGGACTTTGACGGGGGCCAGGCTCCCGGGCAAGTTCGCGGGATTGGCGATGGCGACGACGAGGTGGAAGACGCCGTCGTCGGGTACGTCGAGGGCGCGGGGGGTGGCGCGTTCGTCGAGGAGGTAGCGCGAGAAGGGGGTGAGCGGCGAAGTGGAGACTGGCTCGGGGCCGATGAAGAGGCGCTCCCAGCGGAACTGGTGGCGCGGGTCAGGGGCACTATCGAG
>JBGAHE010000075.1:0-37384 GCA_044226365.1 Bryobacteraceae bacterium | reverse complement strand
CATCTCATCATCAGCTCGACCCACAGCTACCTGCTGATCTTCACCAACAAGGGCCGCGTCTACTGGCTCAAGGTCTACAACATCCCGGACCTTGCGGCCGCCGGCAAAGGCAAAAACATCAACGGCCTGATCAATCTGCAGCCGGACGAAGAGCCCAAGGCCTTCCTCCAGGTAAAGGAATTCACCGAAGACAAGTTCATCGCCATGATCACCAAGCAGGGCGTGATCAAGAAGTGCCAGCTCACCGAGTTCGACAACGTCATGCAGCGCGGCATCATCGCCTGCGCCCTGGACGAAGGCGACGAACTGATCGCCGCCCGCATCACCGGTGGCAAGGATCAGATCTTCCTCGCCACGCACGAAGGCATGGCCATCCGTTTCGACGAAGGCGACGTCCGCCCGATGGGCCGTCCCGCCCGCGGCGTCCGCGCCATGTCGCTCGACGACGGCGACTACCTCGTCGGCGCGGCCGTCGTCAACGACGACGCCCTCATCCTCTCGATCTCCGAGAAGGGCTTCGGCAAGCGCACCCCGGCTAAGGAATACCGCATGCAGACCCGCGGCGGTAAGGGGGTCATCAACATGAAGACCACCCCCAAGATCGGCAAGGTGATGGGCATCCTCGAGGTCCAGGAAAACACCGACCTGATGATCATTTCGCAGGACGGCAAGATCATCCGCATCGAATCGCAAAACATCCGTCAGGCCGGCCGCTCCACTCAGGGAGTTACCCTGGTCAAGATGGAAGGTGAAGACCGCGTCGCCGCCGCGTCGGTGGTGCCGGAAAGCGAAGACACCGGCGAGGAAACCGAAGGTTAGACCGCTTCACATCGGTAAAGAAAACTGAGGGTGCGCCTGAAGCTTCGGCTTCCGGCGCACCCTTTTTCACATCCTGCTCAGGCTTCCCCCGGATCGCCATTTCGTCCGAACTCCGGCACACTGAACCCTCATGCGCTTGCTTTGGTGTTCGCTCATCGCTTCCGTCGCGCTCTTCGCCCACGGCGCGCCCGAATATCCCATCAGCCGTCAGTACAACTGCTACCAGAACCCGCAATTGCCCGCCTGCCGTGCGGCCGTCGCCGGCGGACTCGAGCAAGCTCTCTACGACTGGAACGGCGTCAACCAAGGCGCCGCCAACGGCAACCATCAAGCCGTCGTGCCGAGCGGCAATTTATGCGCCGGAGGCAAAAGTCTCTTCCGCGGTTTCGACCTCGCCCGCACCGACTGGACGCCCACCCTCTGGACACCCGGCGCCGACGGCCGCTACGAGTTCCGCTACCACGCAACCGCCCCGCACTCCACGCTCTACATGCGCTTCTATCTGACGCGCCCCGGTTTCGACCCTGGCGCCCGGCCGCTTAGCTGGGCAGACCTCGACCAGATCGCCGAAGTCCCGCGCGCGCAGATCGTCACCACGCCCGACTCGCGCTACGTCGTACGGCTCACGCTCCCCGCGCGCAACGGCCGCCATGTCCTCTATGCCGTCTGGCAGCGCGCCGACAGTCAGGAAGCCTTCTACGCCTGTTCCGATGTCTCTTTTGGGAATTCGCCAACGCCGCCGAGCGAACCGTCCACGCACCTCGGACAGCTCTCCGCCCGGCGGGGCTTGCCCGCCGGCGCCACGCTCAACTTCCGCGTCTTTGGCGCGAACGGCCAGGATGCGGAGTCGGTCAGCTATACGTTAAACACGGCGATGCCGGCCGCCGCTTGGCTCGCCGCCCTCGCCAACAAAATCAATCAGACCTCAGCGTATGTGCGCCTTGGCCTGATCCCCGACGCTACCGTCCTCCAGGTCTATCGCCTGGCGAACGCGCCCGCCGTCACCTTCACCCTCGACACCATTCTCCCGGCCAATCCTCCTCCACCCGGCGCGGGGAATGCGTGGGTGGAGGGCAGCACCTATGCCGTCGGGCAAGTGGTCACCTATAACGGCGTCACTTACCGTTGCTTGCAGGCTCACACCGCTTGGCGCGGCGCTGGTTGGTATCCCAGCGCGCCCGGCGTCATTGACGTTCTGTGGAAGCGACTCTAACGGCCTACTCGGAACTGACTGACGCCACCCCAGATACCCACAGCCTGCAACAGCCACACCACCAGGACGATCGCCACAAAGGCATTGAGAATCGACTTGATGCTGGACGCCATCGGTATGTAGTTGTTCACCAAATACAGCAGAACTCCGGCCACGATTAAAACAATCACGATATCCAACAACGGCATTGTTATGCCCTCCTGCACATTTCTATTGCAATCTGAGGGCCACGATTTTTGCTGCATATTTTGCCGAAGTGAACAACCGCCGTTAACGAACCCTTACAGGCCGCCTGTCTCGCCGGCGGTAGCATGAGGGAGTGCGTCGCGCCATCCTGCTTCTTTCCTGGCTGACCGTTACCGCCTTCGGACAGACTTGCGTACAAACGCTCTCCTCAAACGGACGAGACGTGCCGGCGTCCACGAACCCCAACTTTTTCGGCACTATCTCTGTAACGTCGAACTTGTCGACTTGTAGCTGGACGGCTAGTTCAAGCGATGAGACATGGCTAACGATCAGCCTCGGGCAAAGCGGACGCGGCAACGGGACGGTTGGCTACGCGGTCGCGAACAACCTCGCACCCGTCGCCCGCACCGGCACCATCACCGTCGGCAACGCCACCTTTACCGTCAATCAGGCCGCCGCCACCTGCAATGCCACCCTCACTCTACAAGGCGGCTCCGCGCTCGGCGCTGAAGGCGGCACGCGACAACTCCAACTCACCACCTCTTGCGAATGGACCGTCACCTCCAGCCAGCCCTGGGTTACCATCTCGCCGACCACCGGACGCGGCAACAGCACCCTCTCGCTGACCATCGCCGCGAACAACACCGCCGCTCCGCGCTCGGCCATCATCTCCGCTCTCGGCCAGAACATCTCGCTCACCCAGGCCGCCGGCACCTGTTCGTTCGCCCTCACCCCGACGCAACAGACGGTCCCCGCCGCCGGTGGCGCTTACTCCGCCGGACTCGTCACCGCCTGCGCCTGGAACGCTACCAGTAACGTCGGTTGGCTCACCCTCAATCCACCCACCAGCGGCAATGGCAACGGCTCGCTCACTTACACCGTCGCCGCCAACACCAACTCCGCCGATGCCCGCACCGGCCTGATCACGGTGGGCAACAGCACCCTCACCGTCCAGCAAGCCGGCGGCGCCTGCAACGTCACCCTCAATCCCACCTCCGCCAACGTCGCCGCCTCCGGTGGCACCGGCACCTTCGCCGTCAGCACGCCCTGCAGCTTCACCGCCCGCTCGAACGTCGCCTGGATCACTGCTACTGCCGGCGCGACTGCCGTCACGTATTCAGTCGCCACCAACACCTCCGTGCAAGCGCGCACCGGCACCATCACCGCCGCTGGCGCCACCTTCACCATTACGCAAGCCGGCTCCAGTTGTTCCTACACCGTCTCGCCGGACTCGCTCGACATTCCCCCCGCCGGCGTCACCACCGCCAGCATCACCGTTACCACCACCAGCGGCTGCGAGTGGACCGCCTCTTCTGACGTCCCGTGGCTCCGCGTCATCGGCCAGATCACCGGCGGCACGCAAGGCAGCGTCCAATACACCGTCGACCCCAACTCCGTTGGCTCCGCCCGCACCGGCACCTTCACCGTTGCCGGCCGCGCCATCCTCGTCCGACAGAACTCCGGCACCGCCCCGCGCTTCTCCGCCGCGGGGATCGTCCACTCCGCCAGCTACCAACCCGGCGGCGTCGCCCCCGGCGAAATCATCACCCTCTACGGCGAAGGCCTCGGACCGGACACGCTCACCACCCTCACCCTGAATGGCCAACTCGTCTCGAACACCCTCGCCGGCACCCGCCTGCTCTTCGACGGCATCCCCGCACCCATCGTCTACACATCCCGCACGCAGCTCAGCGCCATCGTCCCCTACGCCGTCGCGAACAAGACCACCATCCCCGTCATCGCCGAGTACCTTGGCGCGCAATCCACTCCCGTCAACGTCCGCGTCCTGCCGGCGCTCCCGGCACTCTTTGCCGCCGACGCTTCCGGATCCGGACCCGGCGCCATCCTCAACCAGGACGGCACACTCAACACGCGCCTCAACCCCGCGCGGCCCGGCCAAGTCGTCATCCTCTATGGCTCTGGCGAAGGCGTCACCTCACCGCTGCAAGCCGATGGCCAGGTCACCCCCGGCGCCGAACCACTGCCCCGCCCCGTACGGCCCGTCACTGTGACCCTCGGCGGCGTTCAGTGCCCGATCCTCTACGCCGGTGCCCCGCCCGGACTTGTCGCCGGCGCGCTCCAGATCAACATCCAACTCCCCGCCAACGTCCCTACCGGCGATGCCGTCCCCATCGTCCTCGCCGTCGGCGAGGCCCTGAGCCCCGATACCGTCACCCTCGCCATCCGACCATGACCCGCCGCACCTGGCTTGCTCTCACCGGTTCCGCCTCCGCCGCCTGCCCTCCTTCGGAAGGCACGCCCCTCGACGGCGTCCCGGATTCGGCCGCCGCCGTCGCGCGCGATCTCAACCTGACCGACTGGCCCGCCTACCGCGTCCAGCAGCAACGCGACCTCGCCCGCCGCATCGCCGAAGGCTCCGCCGAGCACCTCACCTACTACGTCCTCCAGTCGCGCCGCTTCACGGACCGCCCCCCTCTCGACCCCGTCCGCCTCGCCGCCACCCAACCATCCTCGATGCCGCCGCCCGTCGCCGCCCGCTTCGCCGACTTCGCCGCCGTCACCCAGCCCCTCGACCCTCGCCACGCGCTCATCCAACAACTCCATCGCGAGCTCCAGTGGACGCCCGAAGCCTGCTTCACTCACACCATGCGCTTCCTCGCCGAACGCAGCGCCAGCCAACGCGCCGAACGCGATGCCCTCTATCAGCGCCGCGGCCTCAGCTCCGATACCACGCCCGAACAAACCCACGTCATCGACCGCGCCCTCGCCTTCCTCAAAGCTCCTCCCGGCCGCACGCTCCTCATCGGCCCCGGCCTCGACCTCACCCGCCGCGAAGGCTTCACCGACGACCTGCCCCTCCGCATCCACCAGGTCGAGCGTCTCCTCGCGCACACCCGACAACTCGATTGCGCCGACGTCCGCCCCGAAGTCCTCTCCTTCCTCGCCACGCGTCCCGTCTGTGCGCTCTCCCTCGACATCACCACCACCGTGCCGCCCGGCCCCTACCAGCTCATCATCGCCACCAATCTCTTTGTCTACCTCGACGACCGCGCTCTTTTCGCCGCCTTCGCGGCCATCGCCCAAGCCCTCGCCCCCGGCGGCACGCTCGTTCACAATGATTCCCGTTTCGCCGCCAAAGTCTTCGGCCAAGTCCTGAAACTTCCCGTCGTGCACTTCGAAGCCTTCTCACTCGGCCAACGCCAGGGCGTCGAACTGATGGACCGCGCCGTCATCCATCGCCGGTAATTCCCCTGCCATTTTCCCTCCGTCTGTGATATGCTTCCCCAATCTGAAATTTCAGATATGAGGTCTTGACCATGTCCCGTCTCGCCATTTTGCTTCTGGCGCCCATCTTCGCTTTTGCCCAACAAGGTACCGGCACCATCTCCGGCACCGTGACCGATCCCCAGGACGCGCTCATCGCCGCGGCCAAAGTGGAGATCGTGAACGTGGGCACCAATGCGGTCTTCCGCACGCAAACCAACGCGCAAGGCTTCTACACCGCTCCCGGACTCGCCGTGGGCCCCTACGAAGTCCGCGCCGAACTCACCGGCTTCAAACGCGCCGTGCGCTCCGGCATTAACCTCCAGGTGAATCAGAATGCGCAGGTGAACCTCATCCTGCAAGTCGGCCAGTTGGCCGAAACCGTCGAAGTGCGCGGTGAAGCGGCCCTCGTCGATTCCACCTCCGCCACTGTCGGCACCGTCATCGAAAACCGTCAGGTGCAGGCCCTGCCGCTCAACGGGCGCGGCGCCCTCGCCCTCACCCTGCTCACCCCCGGCGTGATCTCCAATGCCGGCCCCACGCAATCCGGCTTCGGCGATCGTGGCGTCAACATCTCCGCGATCTCCATCAACGGCGCCCCCAGCGCCATGAACGCCTCCATGCTCGACGGCAACAACAACATCCTTTCCTACGTCGGCGAAGTCGGCATCCCGCCCGCCGTCGACGCCGTTGAAGAGTTCAAAGTGCAAAGCGGCACCATGTCGGCCGAGTTCGGCTTCACCGCCGGCGGCACCATCAATCTGGTCACCAAGTCCGGCACCAACCAGTTGCACGGCACCCTCTACGAGTTCCTCCGCAACGACAAGTTCGACGCCCGCAACGCCTTCGCCACCGTCCGCCTGCCGCTGCGCTACAACCAGTACGGCGGCACCATTGGCGGCGCCTTCATCAAAAACCGCACCTTCGGCTTCTACAACTACGAAGGCTACAACCTGCGCCGCTCCACGCCGCGCATCGCCAGCGTCCCGCTGCCTGCCTGGCGTCAAGGCAACTTCTCCACGCTGTTCAACGCCAACGGCCAACTGACCCAGATCTACGATCCGGCCACCACCCGCCAGAACCCCAACGGCGCCGGCCAGATCCGCGATCCGTTCCCCGGCAACGTCATCCCCTCGGCTCGCTTTGACCCCATCGCCGTCAAGATCCCCGCCTTCTGGCCCCTGCCCAACCGCGCCCCGGCCAACGCCTTCGCGCAGAATCAGAACTTCCAGGACGCCTCCCTCACCGCCGTGGACTGGAACCAGACCAACTGGAAAATCGATCATCGCTTCACCGACAAAAACTCGATCTTCCTGCGCTACACGCTCGCCCAGCATCAGCCCACCGGCAACAGCATCTTCACTGACCCCACCGTCGGCCAGAACCGCGTCGACGACCAGATCAACCGCAACGTCGTCGTCAGCGACACCCACACCTTCTCGCCCACGCTGATCAACACCCTCCGCGTCGGCATCATGCGCCAGGCGTTCACCTTCTTCGCCATCAACTACGGCCAGGGCTGGCCCCAAAAGCTCGGCCTGCCGTCGAGCGTCCCCAACGACCAGTTCCCACAGATCGACTTCGGCTACGGCCAGATCGGTGGCCAGGCCGCCGGCACCCGGACTTCCCTCAACTGGGACATGCAGGACATGCTCACCAAGGTCTGGGGCTCGCACACCCTCAAAATGGGCTACAACCACCGCATCCTCTACGGCGGCAATAAGCAAGGCGCCGCCCTCTCCGGCGACTACTCCTTCAGCGGCCTCACCACCAACCCGCAGGTCCCCGCCAACACCGGCAACGGCCTCGCGCAGTTGCTCCTCGGTGAAGTCAGCAGTTCGTTCATTGACCGCATCCTGGGCAACTCCTGGCAGGCCTACGCCGCCAGCGGCTTCATCCAGGACGACTGGAAAGTGAACCGCCGCCTGACGCTCAATCTCGGCCTCCGCTACGACTTCCAGCAGAAGCCCTACGAGCGCAACAACGGCCACATCAACCTCGACCTCACCCAGCGCGAGCCCATCACCGGCCTGCCCGGCGTGGTCGTCTACGCCGGCCGCAACGGCCAACCGCGCTCCTTCCTGAACGAAGACCACAACGACTTCGCGCCCCGCTTCGGCTTCGCCTACGACGTCTTCGGCAGCGGCAAAACCGTCGTCCGCGGCGGCTACGGCATCTTCTACCCCTCCATCTTCTTCCGCACCTTCATGGGCAACGTCCAGTTGTTCTCCTCCACGCGCACCAGCTACGTTGCCACCGGCGCCGGCGCCCGCGCCTTCCTCTTCAAGGACGGCCTGCCGTTTGCCCCCACCGAATCTCCCGGCGCTAGCGCCGGCCCCAGCGCGCTGCTCGGCCAATCCGCCCAGTTGTGGGAAGGCTACGGCTCCACGCCGATGTCTCAACAGTGGGACTTCTCCGTGCAGCAGCAAGTGGGCAGCTGGCTCCTCGACGTCACCTACTCCGCCAACAAGGGCAACCACTACGCCGCCGGCGGTTATAACCTCAACCAGGTCGACCCCGCCGTCCGCCTCCAACTCGGCCTCTCCCTCAACGAGAACGTCCCCAATCCGCTCGCCGGCAAAGTCCCCGGCGGCTTGGGCGCCGCCACCGTTGCCCGCGAACGCCTCCTGATGCCTTACCCGCAGTACAACGGCGTCTCGGTCACCAACCCCCGCTACGGCAACTACATGTCGCACCTGCTCTTGATCAACATCAAGCGCCGCTTCTCGCGCGGCCTCCTGCTGAACTTCTCGTTCACCGGCGGCAAGAAGATCTCGGACTCGAACCTGTCCCCGGTCGACTTCGGCGCCATCGAGCAGACCACCGACAACAGCTTCCAGAACGGCCTCTACAATCGTCAGGCCGAACGTGCCACTGACCCCGCGGACGTCTCCCGCCGCGGCGTGCTCAGCCTCGTCTATGAGTTGCCCTTCGGCCCCGGCAAAGCCCTCAACCCCGGCAACGGCGTTCTTCGCAAAATCGTCGGCGGCTGGCAAGTCAACAGCATCGTCGTCGCCCAGAACGGCCTCCCGCTCACCGTGCGCGGCGCCACCAACTTCCAGGCCGACCGCCCGAACTCCACCGGCGTCAGCGCCAAGCTCGACAACCCCACCGCCACCCGCTGGTTCGATACCTCGCAGTTCGTCAACCCGCCGAACTTCACCTTCGGCAACGTCGGCCGCACCATCCCCGACGTTCGCCACCCCGGCGCCTTCAACATCGACTTCTCGATGATCAAAGACACCATCATCAAGGAACGCTTCAAGCTCCAGTTCCGCGCCGAGGCCTTCAACCTCACCAACCGCGTGAACTTCAACCTCGCCAACGACAACTTCGTCGCTGGCCCGGACGGCAAAAACGCCAGCGCCAGCTTCGGCACCATCACCTCCTCGCGTGACGCCCGCGTTGGCCAACTCGCTCTGAAACTGATCTTCTAGTAGGCACCATGTTGTTTCTTTGCCAACTCGCCCTCGCGGCCTCGTTCACCTCCACCGGCTTCGTCCAGATCCCGGCGGAGGTGAAGCTCGGCGCCATGTCCGCTGTCGAAGTCGACAAGAAAGGCAACGTCTACGTCCTCCACCGCGGCGAACCGCCCTTGGTCAAATTCAACTCCAAGGGAAAGTACGTCAAAGGTTGGGGCGCCGGCATGTTCAAAGTCGCCCACGGCCTTCGCGTCGACCGTGCCGGCAACCTCTGGACCACCGACAACGGCAACCACGTCCTGCGTCAGTTCTCGCCCGACGGCCAGTTGCTGCGCACCATCGGCGAAGTCGGCGTCCCCGGCAACGATGGCGCCCACTTCCGCTCGCCCGACGACGTTGTCTTCGCTTCCACCGGGGACCTCTACATCGCCGACTCCGGCAACGCCCGCATCGTCCACCTGGACCCCTCTGGCAAGTTCCTCGGCCAGTGGGGAAAAAAAGGCAAAGGCGCCAGCGAGTTCGCCACCGCCCACGGCCTCGCCATCGACCGTCAGAACCGCATCTACGTCGCCGACCGCAACAACAACCGCATCCAGGTCTTCGACGCTCAAGGCAAATTCCTCACCCTCTGGGACGGCTTCGGCAACCCCTTCGGCCTCCTCGTTCGCGACAATCAGCTCCTGGTCTCCGAAGGCGACGTCAACAAGATCTTCCATTTCGGGTTGGAGAGCGGCAAAATAGAGGAACAGTGGGGCGATTCGCAGACGCTGCAATTGCCGCACCTGATGGCCAATGATCGCCGGGGCAATCTCTACGTCGCGGAGGTCAACGGCAAGCGGGTTCAGATCTTCCGGAGGACGAAGTGAAGTACGGTTTCCTGCTCCTGCCCGTCTGGCTGCTGGCGCAAACGCCCGAGCTAGAAAGGGCTCACGCGCCGATCATCGAGCCGCCGGTCGATAAAGCCAAGTCGGCTGCCGCGCTCACCGCTCGTTACTCGCCTGCCCGGGCCCTCAAAAGCCCTCCGATTCAGTACCGCAACTTCATCGACGAACACGTCTTCGGCCGCATGAAGCGCGATGGCGTCCCCCATGCCGCGCTCGCTGACGACGAGCAGTTCGCCCGCCGCGCCTGGCTCGATGCCACCGGCCGCATTCCGCCCACTGATCAACTCAACGCCTTCCTCGCCGACCGAGACCCCCAGAAGCGCCAGAAGCTCATCGACACCCTTACCGATAGCGAAGCCTTCGTCGACAAGTGGACTTACTATTTCTCGGACCTCTTCCGCGCCGGCAGCCGCATGGGCTCCGGCCTCAACCTCTTCAACTTCTGGCTCCGCGAGTGGCTCACCCTCGACCGTCCTTATAACGAGGTCGTCACCGACCTGCTCACCGGCGCCGGTAAGAGCAGCTTCTCCGTACCCGCCGGCATGTATTATGCGCGCGACTTCGTCAAAGCCAAAGACGACCCCGAAGCTCCCGACGCCCACGACCTGGTCAATCAGCCCGACACCGTCGATGAGTTCACCGTCACTTACTCCAAAGTCTTCCTCGGCCTCAACCTCGCCTGTATCTCCTGCCACGACGGCAAGAATCACCTCGAGAAGGTGAACCTCTTCCTCACCTCAAAGAAGCGCGAAGACTTCTTCGGTCAGGCCGCCTTCTTCGGCCGCACGCGCCAGATCATGAACTGGGAGAACGGTTACCAGGCGAACACCGAATATACCGTCGACGACGTCGGCCCCGATTACGACCCCAAAGCCGAATCCATCGTCCGCGTCCCGCGCCGCGGCGGCGATGCCTCGGCCCGCTTCATCCTCAGCGGCGAAAAGCCCAACCCCGGCGAGAATCAACGCGATGCTCTCGCCCGCATCATGACCCGTCATCCCCAGTTCCGCCGCGCCTTCGCCAATCGCATCTGGGCCGAGTTCATGGGCTTCGGCATCGTCGAACCCGTCGACGACTTCGACCTCCTGAAACCCGATCAGCCCTCGAACCCGACCTTGCTGAACGCCCTCGCCGAAGACTTCGGCCGGCACCAGCACAGCTTCAAGCACTACGTCCGCACCATCATGAACTCGAGCGCCTATCAGCTCAGTTCGCGCTTCGATGGCGAGTGGAAAGACAGCTACGCCACTTACTACGCGCGTAAGTATGTCCGCATGCTCACCGCGCCCGAGTTACATGACGCCATCGCCCTCGCCACCGGCCGGCCCGGTAAGTTCTCCACCGGCACCGAGAAAGTCGGGATGGTGATGCAGATGCCCGAACCGAAGAAGGCGGACGCCGAAGTCCAAGGCTTCATGAAGACCTTCGGCCAGTCCAACCGCGACGACATGCCCAAGAAAGTTCCGCCGTCGTCGCTGCAAGCGATGCTCCTCATGCAGTCGCACGTCGTCACCGATCGCGTCGACTCCTCCAAAGGCGGCCTCCTGCAATCGCTGCTCGAAAAAGAGAACGACAACCGTAAGTTAGTCGAACAAATCTTCCTTCACACCATCTCCCGCCGTCCCACCGCGCCCGAAGCCGAGATCGCCACCAAAGCGCTCACGGCGGACCGTCGGCACGGCGCCGAGAACCTGCAATGGGCTCTGCTCAACAGTCCGGAATTCATCTTCAACTACTGACATGAACCAGCGCATCTCAGACCTTATCCCCGCCCGCCGCGACTTCCTCAAGCTCGGCGGCTACGGCCTCCTCTCCGCTTTCGCGGATCAGGCGCTGATGCCCGTGCAGATGCGCGCCGCTGGCCGCTCCAACCCCCGCGGAACCGCTCGCTTCTGCATCCTCATCGAACTGGCCGGCGCCCTCTCCCACATCGATTCCTTCGACTTCAAAGAGAACGAAGGCACGCAAAAAGACTTCGACGTTCGCCCCGTCAAGAACGACATGTACCTCCCGTACCGTCTGTTCCCCGAACTGTCGAAAGAGATGGACAAGGTCACCGTCGTGCGCTCCATGAAGAGCCATGAGGTCGTCCACTTCCGCGGTCAGTACTACACGCAGGCCGGCCGCCCGCTCAATCCCGCGCAAGCGTCCGAAATTCCCAGCGTCGGCTCCGTGGTTGCGATGGAGCTCGAATCGCAGCGCCGCCCCACCGATACGTTCCCCACTTACATCGGCTGCGGCCTCGATACGTCCGGCTGCGGCGCCCTGTCCACCGGCTTTCTCCATCCGCGCCACTCGGTGCTCGACGTCAATCTTAAGTCCGGCGCTGGCGCCGCCCCCTCCTCCAAAGAAGCCTTGGGCGTCCTCGCCGAACGCTACCGCCTGCTCAAGGAACTCGACAAAGTCATGACGCCCTCGCGCGGCGGCCGCGACCGTTCCTTCGGCACCTTCTCGGACTTCCAGTCCTCCGCCTATCAGATCCTCGGTGACCCCCGCTGGCCCGCCGCCTTCAACATGTCGAAGGAAGAAACCGAGCGCTATGGCCATAACGAAGTCGGCTTGGGCTGCCTCCTCGCCCGCAATTTAGTCCAGGCCGACGCGGGTACTCGCTACATCCACATCGTTCACCCCGACTGGGACCACCATCGCGATATCTACAACCACGCGAAGAAATCGAACCATTACATCCGCTGTAACGAGTTTGACCGCGCCTTGGCCAACTTACTCCGCGACCTCTCCGCCGCCCCCTCGCCGCGGCAGCCCGGCAAGACCTTACTCGACGACACCTTCATCGTCGTTGCCACCGAATTCGGCCGCGTCCCCGGCCCGCTCAATGGCATCGCCGGCCGTCATCATTACAACCTCGCCTACCTCTCGATGTTTGCCGGCGGCGGCACCCAGCCCGGCCGCATCATCGGCAAGACCGACGCCGCCGGAGAACACGTCGTCGATACCGGGTGGGGCCACAAGCGCGCCCAGATCAAGACCGAGAACATTTACGCCTCCGTCTACTCGGCGCTCGGCATTGACTGGCGCAAAGAAATTACCAACACGCCTTCGAAGCGCGCCTATCGTTACGTCGACATGCTCGGCGCCACGGAGATGGCGCTCGATGACGAGATCGCTGACCTGTTCGTCTGATGCGCTTCCTTTTCCTGCTTACCCTCGCCGGCGCCCTGTCGGCGGACCCCGTGCTGATTCCGGCCGGTAAGTTCACCATGGGGCGCACCAAGCTTACCTCGGACGACAAGACGAAGATGCGCCCGCAGATTCTGCTGGACGACCGCCCCGCCCACGAAGTCACCCTGCCGGCCTTCTATCTCGACTCGCACGAAGTCACGCACGAGCAATACGCCGTCTATCTGAAAGCCAGGAAGCTGCCTCCGCCTTATCACTGGCGCGGCGGCGAAATCCCCGCTGGCTTAGCCAAAGTCCCGGCTTACAACGTCTCCTGGGACGAGGCCAAAGCCTATTGCGAAGCCCAAGGGGCGCGCCTGCCCACCGAAGCCGAATGGGAGCGCGCTGCGCGCGGCGGCCTCGAAGCGCAGGACTATCCCTGGGGCGATAAGTTCGACGCGAAGTTAGTCCGCTCAGGCGTAGAAACCGGACCCGGCGAAGTCGGCAAATACCCCCCCAATGCCTTCGGCCTTTACGACATGGCCGGGAATGTCTCCGAGTGGATCGCCGATTACTTCGAACGCGAGTACTACGCCAAGTCGCCCGCCGAGAATCCGCAGGGCCCCGCCGAAGGGGTCTATCGCATCATCCGCGGCGGCGCCTGGAGCGACCAGCCCAAGCGCGTCACCGTCTTCTTCCGTAACTGGGTTCGCCCGACGCAGAAGCAGGCGAACATCGGCTTCCGCTGCGCCAAATCTGTCGCGCCCTAACTACTGCACCATCTTCTGGACAACGTCCATTTGCGCGGCCGTCCCGCGCACCACCAGCGCCATCGGCTGGTTGTAAGTGAACATCTGCGAGAGGCGCGCCGCACTGCGGATCGCCGCGGCCGTTTCCTGCAATTCGGCCGCCTCGCGGGCACGCGGCACGCCGTACACGCGCAGCAGGTCGTCGTCGCCCAGCTTCAGCTCCGGCGGCTGCGTCGCGCTGACGGAGTCTCGATTCAGTTGCTCCACCAGCCACGCCGCCACGGTCACCTGCGCCTGATTCCCGCGCACCAGCACCACGCGCGGCTCGGAACGCATCGCGATCTTGTTGATGCTGGTCACGCTGCGGATTACGGTCGCCAGCTCGTAGGCGGGCGTGTCGGAACGCTTGGCGAAGATCGCGCACGTGATGCCGGCCTCGCCGCCATCCAGCATCACCGGCTTCTCGCCGCCGGCTTCCAGCGTTCGTGCAATCCACTCGGCCATCTGCAGTTGCTCAGCCGTTCCGCGGACCGTAATCGTTTTCTTCTCTGCGTCGACGAACGCCTCGGTCACCCCGGACATCATCTGCACCACGCCGTGCGTCTCCGCCACCGCCTGTTCGCTCAGCGTACTCGGCAGAAACAGAATCCGCTCCTGCGCCATCGCCACCGCCGTCAGCCAGAGTGTCCAAAGTAGGCGTCTCATCCTGGAAGGATGACGCCGCGCCCCGCACCGGCGTGCAGGCGGAAAAACACTTAGGCCGCCAGACCAATCCCGCCCGAAGCACGTATCATGGTGATGAAGATGAAAGGTAAGTGGCTTCTCGGACTCGGCGTCGTCGTGATGGTGCTGGCAACCGCCGCCGCCGTCTGGTACGCCCGGCCGCCGGCCACGCCAGAGACGGCGGCTCAGAAGCCTGCCGCCCCGGTTCCCACCGCCAAGCCGGACGAACTCGGCCTCTCCGGCCGTCTCCAGGCCATCAAGCTCATCCAGGTTGTCGCCCCCGTAGACGGCGTGCTGGAGGAACTGCGCGTGAAAGAAGGCGAAGACGTCTCCGAAGGCCAACTCCTGGCCCGCGTCAAGAACAACGCCCTTGACCTCAACCACGAGCAGGCCGGACAGCAGTTGGAGGCCCTGCAATCGAAGGTGAACAACCTCGATGCCTCGCTCATCGCCGCGCGGCTCGAAGCCCAGCGCACCCGATCTGACGCCGACGCCTTGAAGGCCAAGCTCGAAGCCGCCCGCAAAGAATTCGACCGCCAGGCCATGCTCATGAAGGAAGGCGCCACCCCGCGGCTGAAGTTCGAAAAGTCCAAGACCGATTACGAAAGCGCCCTCGTCGAATTCGAAGCCAAAGACAATCTCGCGCGCCAGGCGTCGGACCGGGTCGAGACCACCAGTCGCTCGCTCGACGAAGCCAAGAAAGCGCTCGCCGACCGCTCCGCGGACTGGGAAGAAGCCAAAAGCGAACTGAACTCGGCCGAGATCCATTCGCCCGCTGACGGCGTCATCGTCAAAGTCGGCAAGCAGAATGGCGAGCCCGTCGACCGGCGCGTCACTGAGGTCTTTCAAATCGCCGTCGACCTCACGTCGATGGAAGCCGTCGTCCAACTCAACCCTGAAGAGTTGAAGCTCGTTAAACCGGGCCAAAAAGCGGTTCTTTATCTGGTCGAAGCCGGCAATGAGCCGATTCCCGCCGTGGTTCGTGAAATCAAAGCGAACGAAGCGTACCTGGACTTCAAAAGCCCGGGCCCTGGAGTTCGCCCCGGCCTGATCGGCCAGGTCCGCATCCCCTTGAAGTGAGTTCCCACCCATGCAACATCTTGCTGAAAGCCTGCTTGAACTGATCACCCAAACCTCGACCAATCTGCCACCGGACGTGCGGGCCGCGATGGGCCTGGCGATTGAGAACGAAACGCCCGCCACGCAGTCGGCGCAGGCGCTCAACATCATCGCCACCAACATCGACATGGCCGAAGAGGACTCCGGCCCCATCTGCCAGGACACGGGGATGCCGACCTTCTTCGTGCACACCCCCGTCGGCACCAATCAGATCGAGCTCAAGAAGGCGATCAAGGAAGCCGTCGCCCAGGCTACCAAGCTCGGCAAGTTGCGCCCCAACTCGGTGGACTCGATCACCGGCAAGAACTCCGGCGACAACCTCGGCACCGAAACACCCGTCATCCACTTCGAGCAATGGGAAAAAGACACCATCGAAGTGAAGCTCATCCTCAAGGGCGGCGGCTGCGAGAACAAGAACATTCAGTATTCCCTGCCCGCCGAGCTCGATCACTTGGGCAAGGCCGGCCGTGATCTTGCCGGCGTCAAGAAGTGCCTCCTCCATGCCGTCTGGCAGGCCCAGGGCCAGGGCTGCGCGCCCGGCGCCATTGGCGTCTGCATCGGCAGTGACCGCGCGCACGGCTACGTATTGGCCAAGGAGCAGCTCTTCCGCACGCTCGATGACGTGAACCCGAATCCGGTACTGGCGCAACTCGAAGCGGAGGTGATGGAAGAGTCGAACCGGCTCGGCGTGGGCGCCATGGGCTTTGGCGGCAAGTCCTCGCTGATCGGCTGCAAGGTGATGGCCGCCAACCGCCTGCCCGCCAGCTTCTTCGTCTCGGTGGCCTATGATTGCTGGGCCTTCCGCCGCCTGGGCGTTCATCTCGATCCGCAAACCGGCGCCATCACCGAGTGGCTCTATCGCAACCCGGCCGAGGAAGTGAAGAAGATGGCCTCGGGCGAAGGCTTCGTCCTCACCGGCAAGGAAGTGGTACTCGAAGCGCCGGTCACCGAAGAGAAAGTGCGCCAGTTGAAGGTGGGCGACGTCGTCCTCATCCGCGGCACCATGTACACGGGCCGCGACGCCGTGCACGCCTATCTCATGAAGAATCCGCCGCCAGTGGACTTGAACGGCGCCGTGCTCTATCACTGCGGCCCCGTCATGTTGAAGCAAGGCGACGAGTGGGAGGTGAAGGCGGCCGGGCCCACCACCAGTTCGCGCGAAGAGCCTTACCAGGCCACGGTCATCAAGAACTACGGCGTGCGCGTGGTGATCGGCAAGGGCGGCATGGGCGCCAAGACCCTCGCCGCGCTCAAAGACTTCGGCGCCGTCTACCTGAACGGCATCGGTGGCGCAGCCCAGTTCTACGCGCGCACGGTGCGCCAAGTGAAGGGCGTCAGCCTGATGGAGTTCGGCATTCCCGAAGCCATGTGGGAGCTTGACGTCTACGACTTTGCCGCCATCGTCACGATGGATTCGCACGGCAACTCGCTCCACGCCGATGTCGAGAAGGCGACCGGCGAACAGCTCGAGTTGGTCGGCTCCGCTTCGTGATATATCCATACGAGACTCCATGAGTAAAAGAACTTCCATTGGCTCCTGGGCCTATACGATTGGCCCGTACGGTCCGAATCCGATCGACTTCGATACGGTCTGCGACAAGCTGAAAGCCCTCGGCTTCGATGGCCTCGAACTGGGCGCCTTTCCGCCGCATCCGAATCCGGGCAATCCGAATGGCCCTGATGACGCTTGGCCCGGCACCCTTGCGAGCAAGGCCGAACGTCAGGAACTCAAAGCCAGGATGGCTGAACGCGGCTTGGGCTTCTCCGGCATTGCCGCCAACCTCTGGGGCGAGAAGCTGATCAACACCGACGATCAGGCGAAGTACATCTCCGAATTCAAGCGCAACTGCGAGTTCGCCGTGGACACCGGCATCGGCGGCGTGCGCGTGGACACTGTGCAGCCGCCCACGATTCATCGGGAAGTGGACTACGCGACGGCCTTCGGCCGCGTCACCAAGACCTGGCAAACCTGCGCGGACATTGCGGCCGATCACGGCCTCAACATGACCTGGGAGTTTGAGCCGGGCTTCGCTTTCAACAAGCCTTCGGACATCGTGCGCATTCACGATGCGGTGAACCGCAAGAACTTCGGCCTGCTCTATGACACCTGCCACGGGCAGATGGTGGGCGTGGTGGGCGCGCGGCAGGAAGGCGAGAAAGAAGTCTACGCCTCGCAAACGGATCTCATCCATCGGCTCGCCGGACGCATCAACCACATCCACCTGATTGACTCCGACGACACCTGCCACAAAGACGCTTCAGGCGCCGACGAGACTTCGGCCCATCCGCCCTTTGGCCTCGGCCATCTGAACTTCCACGTCATTGTGCCCGAGTTGCTGAAGGCTTCGAACGTCCCCCACGACTGGTGGACGATCGACCTCTGCTTCTGGCCCGACGCCTGGGCGGCCACCGAACGCTGCAAGACCTACCTCGACGAACTCGTGGAGCTTTACGGATAAGACATGGCAAAAGAACTCCGCATTGGCATGATCGGCTACGGCTTTATGGGCCGGGCCCACTCGAACGCCTATAAGCGCCTGAATGACTTCTTCCCGGTGGCGCACCGGCCGGTGCTGAAAGCCGTGGCCGCGCGCAACGCCGAAAAGGCCAAGAGCTTCGCCGAGAACTGGGGCTACGAGCGCATCGAGACCGACTGGAAGAAGGTCGTCGAAGCGAAGGACATCGACCTCATCGATATCTGCTCGCCCAACGATACGCACTTTGAGATCGCCATGGCGGCGGCCAAGAACGGCAAGATGATCTGCTGTGAAAAGCCGCTGGCGATGACCAGCAAAGAGGCCGAGAAGATGGTGGCCGCGGTGGCCAAGTACAAGGTCCCCAACATGGCCTGGTTCAACTACCGCCGGGTGCCGGCCATTGCGCTCGCCAAGCAAGTGGTCGACGAAGGCCGTATTGGCCGCGCGTTCCACTACCGCGCGACGTATTTGCAGGACTGGACGATCGCGACCGATGTGCCGCAGGGCGGCCCCGGCTTGTGGCGTCTGGATGCGTCGGTGGCCGGTTCCGGCGTCACCGGCGATCTGCTCGCCCACTCGATCGACACGGCGATGTGGCTCAACGGGCCGATCACGCGCGTGACGGCGAAGACCGAAACGTTCGTGAAGCAGCGTCAGCATGCCGTCACCGGCAAGGTGCAGAAGGTGACCATCGACGACGCCTGCATGTTCCTGGCCGAGTTCGCCAACGGATCGCTGGGCACATTCGAGTCGACGCGGTACGCGCGCGGCCGCAAGAACTTCAATACCTTCGAGCTGAACGGCGCCGACGGCTCCGTGTACTTCGACCTTGAAGAGCCGGAGTATCTGCAGTTCTTCGAATACCAGCAGCAGCAGAGCGGTAAGAAGGTGGAAAGCCACCTGACCGGCTGGCGGAAGATCCACACGACCAACTCCGAGCACCCCTACATGAAGCACTACTGGGTGCCGGGGACCTGCATCGGCTACGAGCATACCTTCCTGAACGCTCTGGCTGATTTCGTGGCCGGGATCGAGAGTGGCAAACCGACGCAGCCCGATTTCAACAACGCGCTGCAGACCCAGCGGGTGTGCGAGGCCGTGCTCCGTTCGGCGGGCAACGGCAAGTGGGAGAAGACCGGAGTCGATCCGAAAGCACTCTAAGTCTTGCATTATCAATACCCATACGCCCATATTGCAGAATATGGGCGTATGGGTATAATCGTCTTATGAAAACGACTCTCGAGCTACCGGACGCCCTGTTTCAAGAGGCCAAGGAGTTGGCGGCCAAGCGAGGGATGCCGTTTCGCGAGCTGGTGGAGATCAGTCTGCGCGACCATCTGCAGGCCGCACAAACCGAACCCAAGCCGTTCAAGTTAGGCGAGGCACCTAGTTTTCACGCCGAGCCCCTCGTTGATCTCTCGGATTGGTCCGCCGTGAAGGCGATCATCCGGGAGGATCGCATGCCGTGATCGCGGTCGACACCAATATCCTCGTTCACGCCGCCCACTTGGATTCGCCGTGGCATGCCGTAGCGAAGCGACGAGTGACGGAACTGGCAGAGGACTTCCGTCCCTGGGCCGTTCCCTGGCCCTGCGTGCACGAGTTCTATAGCGTGATCACAAATCCACGCCTCTACAAGCCACCGATGTCGCCGCAGGACGCGGTCATCCACCTGGACATCTGGCGAGCCAGTCCGTCGCTCCGTTTGATCGGAGAATCTTTCGACTACTGGGACCGACTTAAAACACTACTGGGCACAAGCCACGTGGTCGGGCCCATGATTCACGACGCGCGAATCGCGGCCATTTGCCTTGAGCATGGAGTCGAAGTCCTGTGGACGGCCGATCGCGACTTCTATCGTTTTCCGTCCTTGCGCATTCAGAATCCGCTGATTACGACGTGAGGAAGCGGCGGATGCGGGCGGCGGCTTCGTTCAGGTTCTCGAGCGAGTTGGCCATGGAAAAGCGGAGGTAGCCTTCGCCGAAGGCTCCGAAGGAAGTGCCGGAGAGACAGGCGACGCCGGCGTTCAAGAGGGCGTCAGCGAGGGGCTTGGACTTCCAGCCGGTGCCGGTGATGTTGGGGAAGGCGTAGAAGGCGCCTTCGGGGACCTGGCAACGGACGCCCGGAATCGTGTTCAGCTCGCGGACGAAAAGATCGCGGCGGGTGTGGAATTCGCGGACCATTTTGACGGCGTCGTCCTGAGGGCCCGTGATGGCGGCGAGGCCGGCGCGCTGCGTGAAGCTGGCGGTGCAGGAGTTCGAATTCACCATCAACATGTTGACGGCGTCGGCCATCCAGGTGGGCATGACGCCGTAGCCTAAGCGCCAACCGGTCATGGCGTAGATCTTCGAGAAGCCATCGAGGATGATGGTGCGCTCGGCCATGCCGGGCACGCTGGCGATGGACAGCGGGCGTTCGCCGTAGTAGATGCGGGAGTAGATTTCGTCGGAGAGAACGACGATGTCGCGCTCGCGGACGAGGTCGGCGATGGCGCGAATGTCTTCGGCGGGGATCACGCCGCCGGTGGGGTTCTGCGGCGAGTTGAGGATGAGCATCTTGGTTTTATCCGTGATGCGATCGCGCAGGACGTTGAGGTCGAAGCTGAAGCTGCGTTCTTCGATCAGCGGGATGGGCACGGGGGTACCGCCGGCGAACTTGATCATGCTTTCGTAGATCGGGAAGCCGGGGTTGGGGTAGAGGACTTCGTCACCGGGTTCGACGAAGGCGAGGATCGGGAAGAAGATGATGGGCTTGCCGCCCGGGACGACGCAGACGTTCTCGGCCGCGACGGGGATGCCACGCGTTTCGGCGACGTGGGCGGCCAAAGCGGCGCGGAACTCCGGATCGCCGGGCGTGGGGCCGTAGTGCGTGTAGCCGGCATCGAGGGCGGCTTTGCCGGCGGCGACGATGTGGGCGGGGGTTTCGAAGTCGGGTTCGCCGATTTCGAGGTGGATGATGTGCTGGCCCTTGGCTTCGAGAGCGCGAGCTTTCTGGAGGACTTCAAAGGCGCCCTCTCCGCTCAAGCGGCTCATGCGTTCGGCGAGTTTCATGCGGTTCTCCGGGTGTGCGAGCGAATTGACGAAACGAACCCGGGAGTTATTGATTTGATGAGAGTTAGCTATGTTTAGCAGCCAACGGCGAACTCAGCCTGGGTCTAGACTTCAGGATAGCAGGGGAGGCGAAGCGGTTGAAGGTAAGCAAATGAAAACGCTACGGAATTTTGGCGGGAACGGGGGTACGACGAAAGATGAGGACGCCGTCGCGGGTTTCGGCCAGTTCGACCGGGTCGCCGATGGAGACGCGGTCGCCTTCGGCGCGGCCGGTGATGCGGCGTCCGTCGGCCAGATCGATCATGACGAGCTGGTAGGGAGCGAGGTCGAGCAGCGCGGCGGGCGGCATGTGAACCACGGTTTCCGTGTAGACGGTGCCTTGCATTTGAGAAACAGTTTATCGCTAAGCTGAGGGTGTGTTGAAGCGGTGGTGGGTCCTGTTCGGAATAGCGGGAATGACCTGGGCGCAGCGTCCGCCGGTGGTATTGGTGGATGGCTTTCATCTGTTGTGCCAGCGGGAGAATCTGACGTCGCAGTCCGAGTTCGGCGAGCTCGAGAAGCGGCTGAATGATCAAGGGGTGACGACGCGATTTTTCGGGTCGTGCACGGTGAGCGCGGGAGCCTCAATTGAGGAGTTGGGGAACGCGCTGGGGCAGTTGATTCGGGGGATGAATGCGCCGCAGGTGGATGTGGTGAGCCATAGCATGGGCGGGCTGGTGGTGCGCTCCTATCTGGCCGGGAAACAGGCGGCGGGGGCAGTCTACTCGCCACCTCCCGACCCGCAGATTCGGCGGTGGGTGGCGATTGCGACCCCGAACTTTGGGGCGCTGATTCCCAGTATTGCGTTGCCCTTTCTGCCGAGTGTGCGGGCACGGCAGATGGTGCCGGCGAGCCAGTTTCTCTTCGACTTGGCGACGTGGAACCAGAACCAGGATGATTTGCGGGGGGTGGAGACTGTGGCGATCGTGGGGAATGCGGGTGGCGTGGGGCCACTGGCGGGGTCGAGCGATGGGACGGTGGCGGTGACGTCGGCTTCCTTCTCCTTCGCGCTGCCCGACGAGCGGACGCGGGTGGTGCCATACTGCCATGGCGCCGGCGATCTGACGTCGATTTTGGGGTTGGGCTGCGAGGCGCCGCCGCTGGCCAAGATTCAATCTGACAATCCGCTGAGTTGGCAGATTATCGATTCGTTTCTGGCGGGGACAGAAGCTTGGAAGACCGTGGGGCGCTCGCCCCGGGAGGATCCGTTTTTGTCGAAGGTGGGCGGGGTTCTACGGCAGGTGCGGGATCGTCTGGATGTGGTGAGCGGAGCCTTGAGCGATTTGCCTTTCGAAACGAATGCTCTCTTGAAGGGCGGCTATCGGGTGGTGATTCAGAAGCCGGGTCCGGTGGTGGCGCTGGTTTGTCCGTCGGCCGCACGGCTCGGATCGTTGACGCTCGCGCCGCGGATGTTGATATCGATTTACGGGAGTGGCTTGGCGGCCAGCACGGTGACGTTGAACGGCTCCGCGTTGGCGGTGAGCTTCAACAACGACAACCAAATCAATGCGTTGTTGCCGGCGGTGAGTCCCGGTCTCGCCAGGTTGACGGTGACCAACGGGCAAGGAACGCAGTCGCTGAACGTGAGTTTGGAGAGTGCCGCGCCGGCCGTGTTCACGCTGAACGGGTCAGGGGTGGGACCCGCGGCTGCGATTCATACGCAAGACTATCTCTCGCTTTACCTGACGGGCTTGGGAACGGCAGGCGCGGCGCCGGTGGTCGAACTGAACGGCCAAGCGTTGCCGGTGACTTACGCAGGCGCTGCGCCGGGGTATGCCGGCTTGGATCAGATCAACGTCCGGCTGCCGGCGGCGCAGGCTACAGGAACGATCATCGTGAGGGCCGGCGGGCGCGTGAGTAACGCCGTGACCGTGCCGTAGTTATTTGGTGGCGGCGACTTCGATGACGGTGTGCCAGAGGAACTGGACGAGGCCGTAGAGGGAGTCTTCGGCGAGGCGTTCGACGTCGCTGTGCCAGCCGTGTTCGGCGAACTCGGCTTCGTCGAAGCGGGGGCCGATGCCGTAGGCCTGGACGCCGCGGGCGCGGAGCTGGGCGAGGTCCGTGGCGCCGGTGACCATGCCGGGAATGGTGATGGCGCCGGGGTACATACGGCGCTGAGTTTTCTCAAGGGCGCGGAACATTTCGGTGTCGAGACGGCTGGGCGGGGCCGAAGGACGGCCAGCGGGCGCGGGGACGATCTTGACGGCGGGGTCGTTGATGACGCGAGCCAATTGCGCGTAGAAGGCGGCGATGTCTTCGTCGGGGAGGGCGCGGATGTCGAGCATGGCTTCGGCCTGGGAGGGGATGACGTTCTCGCGGAAGCCGGCGGTGAGCATGGTGGGCGAGATGGAGGTGCGGAGGATGGAGTACTTGCCGAGGTCGTGCTGGGCGAAGTAGTCCTGAATGGCGGCGGACTTCTGCGGGTCCACCAAGCCGTTGTAACGGGCGGCTTCGGCGGGCGGACTGATGGTGGCGAGGCGCTCGAAGAACGTGCGGGTGACGTCGTTCAAGCGCATGGGCGGCTCCCACTGCCCGACGCGGCTGACGGCGGTGGAGAGATGGACGACGGCGTTGTCACGGCGGGGGCGTGAACCGTGGCCGGAGGTGCCGGTGGAGACGAGCTTGGCGCGGCGCGGGACCTTCTCGGTCGCGGCGATCTCGACGAAGCGGACCCGGCCGTTTTCGGAGTGAACGAAGCCGCCTTCGGCGAGGGCGTATTCGGCTTCGATGTCGGCCCAGTGCTCGTTGACGAGGAAGTCGATGCCGACGTTGGTAGGCCCGGTGGAGCTCTCTTCACTGGCTTCGGCGAGGAAGATGACGTCGCGATCGAGGGGGACGCGGAGGCGCTTGAGCTGGAGCATGAGCATGACGCCGGCGGTGACGCAGTCCTTGTTGTCGGTGGTGCCGCGGCCCCAGATGAAGCCATCGCGGCGGACGGCGCCGAAGGGGTCGACGGGCCACTTGTCGCGCTGGACGCCGACGGTGTCGGTGTGGCCGAGAATCAGGATGGGGCGCTTGGAGCCGTTGCCTTTGAGGCGGGCGACGAGATTAGCGCGCTGGGGGTCCTTCGCGAAGATCTGGTAGGGAATGCCTTCGCGATCGAACTGGGCCTTGATGTAGTTGACGACGGCAGTTTCGTTGCCGGGCGGGTTGCTGGTGTCGAAACGGACGATGGCCTGAAAGTGCTGGAGCGCTTCCGCCTTGGCTTTCTCCCAATCGACCACGGGTTCGGCGGCGTGGACCGCGAGAGCCGAAAGAAGGACAACCAGCATGCGAGGCATACCGGAAATGGTAGCAGTCCGCTAGAGGACTTCGAGGTTGGCCGGGATGCTGAAGTAAGCGTCGGTGAGGCCGGTATTGATCTTGACGTCGTCGGCGAACATCTCGAAGATCTTGTCGCCATTGCGGTGCCGCGTATAGACGAGCGGCCATTGCACGCCGTTGCCGACGTCACGGTACTTGTCGAAGGTGGCGATCTCTTCGTCGTTATCGCCCCGGTCCTTATTGCGGCGCGTGAAGCGCTGCTTCATGGGGAACTTGGTGGAGCGATGGAAGTAGACGGTGGTGACCAGGTTATCGGCGTCGGTGAAGTTGACGATCTCCATGGGCTGGTAGTCGACGACGTCAGACTTTTGGTGCTCGATGATCATCCCTTGCTCGCCGAGGCGCTGGCGAAGCACGTAGAGGATGTTGCGCCGGGTGGAGTCGCGATAACGCTCCGTGGTGGTTTTGTCGAGTTCTTTGGCGCCGCGGTAGGTGACGTCGTAGGCCTTGTCCTCGAGATACAGGTAAAACGGCAGATCGTCGAGCTGCTTGTCCTTGCGGGCGAAGGACTGCCGCTCCCGCTGGCCGAAGAAGCCGGCGATGGGCGGTTGCGGACGGAGGAGGTAGCGGGTGGCGATGCGGGCGCGGGAGAGACCGGTGAGGCGCGAGTTGTAGAAAGAGTACGCGCGCCCGTTCTCCACGCGATCCTGCATGTTGAGGTAGTTCTGACCGCCGAGAGCGGCGAGCGCCTCGTCCACCACCTGCTTGCCGCGTTGTTCAATCTTCGACTGGCCGCGGATGATGAACGGGGCGGCCACGGCGGTGAGAAGCTGACGACGAGTGGTGGTGGACATGGGGCGCGGGGACTACTCCTTTTTCGAAAGGTCTTCGGCCTTTAAGCCGATGTTAGCCTTCATCTCGGCGACGGTCATGTCGCTGACGACCTTGCCGCCTTGCGTGACTTGCGACTTGAACGGGTACTTCAGGCCGCCGCCGATGTCGCGGAAATCCGAGTAGGCCGTTTCGATCAGCACGGGACCCTGGGGCCCGGTGATCTGCATCACGCTTTTGGCGGGCAGCCCGGAGGACTCGTCCACCACGAGCTTGGCCATCAACGGACCCTCGGTGATCTCGAGAGTCCCGTTGCCAGCATAGTTGACGTTGCGGCCCTGGACTTGGTTGCTGCGGAGAAGGTTGAACAGATCGGCGAAGAGTTGCTGCTGGATCTGCAGGGCGCCGGAGCCGGTGAGGGGCTGTTCGCCCTGGGGCGCTTTCACCCAGCCTTGCTGGCCATCAAAGAACGACGTGATCTTGCCGAAGGGCAAGGTGACGTCCTGACGGAGGAGGCCCGGGGGCATCCATTGGTTCTTTTGCTGAACGGCCATGCCGTTACCCATCTTGGAGTCGACCACCTGGATGTAGTCCTTGAGGGCGGACAGGTTCTGCGCGCCGCCGATGGAAGCGGCGGCCTTGTTCAGTAGGTCGCGGCCTTTGGCGAGGGAGCCGGAGTCGCTCTTGGCGGATTCCTGCTTGGGCTGAGGGATGGTGATGTCGAGCTTCTCCACGGGCATGCCGAGGGTCTTGAAGTCTTTGCCCGCCATTTTCTTGGGGTCGCCGACGGCGACGATGGTGAAGTTCTCAGGCTTGATGTAGTTCTTAGCGACGCGGAGGACGTCGGCCTTGGTGACGGCTTCGAGGCTCTTCTTGTACTGGTTGAGGAAGTCCGAGGGGTAACCGAAGTAGTCGTAGGTGACCATGCGGTTCAAGGTCTTCACCGGCGAGTCGAAGTTGAAGACGAAGCTGTTGAGAGCGGTGTTCTTGGCGGTGGCGAGTTCCTGGTCCGTCACTTCGAGGGTGCGGAGCTTGGAGACTTCTTCCTGGATGGCGCTCAAGGCATCGATGGTGTACTTGCCTTCGATGCTGCCGCCAATGACGAAGGTCCCGGGGTGGTTGTAGTTGGCGCCCCAGTTCGAGTAGATGGAGTAGGCGGCGCCCATCTCGGAGCGGATTTTGCGCATGAGGCGGCTGGGAAAGCCGCCGCCGAGGATGGCCGTGGTGACTTCGAGGGCCGGATAGTCGGGGTCATTGAGCTTGCCGCCGAGGTGGCCGATGCGGATGAAGGTCTGCGTGACGTCCGTCTTTTCGACGAACTGAACGGCATGGTGCGGCGGCTGATTCACCTGGGGCATGGGGGGGACGGGATCACGCTTGACGGTCCAGTTGGCGAAGAGCTTTTCGAGCTTGGCGCGCATGTCGGCGGACTTGAAGTCGCCGGTGACCGAGAGCATGATGTTGGCCGGGAAGAAGTAACGGTCGTAGAACTTCACCAGGTCGTCGCGGGTGATGTTGTTGAGGGTGGCGTATTCGACCTGCATGCCGTAGGGCGTGTCTTTGCCGTAGAGGGTGCGGGCGAACTCGCGGCCGGCGATGTCGCCGGCGTCGTCGTTGCGGCGGGAGATGCCGCTGCGTTCGCGAATGAGGGCGTTGTCCAGCTTGTCCTGGCGGAAGGCAGGTTGGGTGAGGACTTCGGCGAAGAGGGCCATCACCTGGTCCGAACTTTCGGCGAGCGCGGAGAAGCCGACATTGCCGGAGGTTTCGCCGATGGAGGATTCGACCGAGCCGGCGACACCTTCGAGCGCTTCGTTGATCTGTTCCTGGGTTTTGGCCTTGGTGCCGCCGCTGCGAATCAGGTTGCCGGTAAGGTCGGCGAGGCCGGCCTTCTCTTTGGGGTCAAAGAGATTGCCGACGCGGACGAGGGCGCGCCCGGAGATCAGCGGCAGTTCGTGGTTCTCGAGCAGGTAGACGCGCATGCCGTTCGAGAGCGTGAACTTCTCCACCTGCGGGATTTCGACGTCGCGCAACGGCGGGAATTTGAGGTTCTTGTACTTGCTGGCTGAAGCGGTGGCCGCGGCGGCCGAGCCTTTCTTGCGGGCCGGCTTGGCCTGGGCAAAAACCATCGACACGGCGATGGCGGAGACGAGAAGCGTGCGAACCATGGCTATTTAGCCTCCTTAGCGGCCGGCGCCATGAAGGCGACCGTGCGGCCTTTTTCCGTGAAGTAGGTTTTGGCGACGCGCTGGACGTCAGCAGCAGTGATTTTGTCGAGTTCGTCGAGTTGGGTGACGAGCTTTTTCCAACTGCCGTAGCTGACGTGCGCGGCGGCGAGAGCGTTGGCCATGCCCATGTTCGAAGCCAGGCCGCGGATGAGGCCAGCGCGGACGTTGATCTTGACGCGCTTGAGCGTGGCGTCGTCGACGGGCTCTTTCTTCAGCTTTTCGACGATTTCGTAGGTGGCCTTCTCGGTCTCCTCAATGGTCTTGCCCTGGTTGGGGACGACGAACAGGATATAGAGGCTGTCCTGCTTGCCGCCGGGGAAGGTGGCGTAGGCGGCGGCGCCCAGGGCGATCTTCTTCTCTTCGACGAGCTCCTTGTACATGCGGCCGGTGCGGCCCTGGGAGAGGACGCCGGAGATGACGTCGAAGACGGGGTCGTCGGCGTGGAGGTTATCGGGACGTTTGTAGCCGATGGCGAGCATGGGTTGGGATTCGGTCTCGATGGCGACGCGCTTTTCGCCGCGTTGCTCCTGCTCCTTGGTGATGACGGGAGGAGGCAGCGGACCGGCGGGCATGGGTCCGAAGTACTTGGTAGCGAGGGCTTTGACTTCGGCGGGGTTGACGTCGCCGGCGACGACGATAGTGATGTTGCCGGGGACGTAGTAGGTTTTGCGGAAGGCGAGGGCGTCGCCGACGCGGAGGTTCTCGATGTCGGAGGGGATGCCGGCGTAGCCGACGTGGTAGGGGCTATCGGCGAAGGCGGTGTTCATCAGGGCGGTGACGAGTTGGCCCTGGGGGTCGCTTTCGACGCGCATGGCGTACTCGTTGCGGACGACGCCGCGCTCTTTGTAGAACTCGCGGAAGACGGGGTTGATGAAGCGGTCGGCTTCGAGCATGAACCACATTTCCAGGCGGTTGGCCGGAAGGCTCATGAAGTAAACGGTGGAGTCCATGGAGGTGCCGGCGTTGAGGCCGACGGCGCCGTTTTCTTCCACCATGCGGGTGAAGGCGTCCTGTTCGACGTAGGAGAAGCTTTTGTCGATGGCGGATTTGAGGTCGGCTTCGAGCTGCTTGATCTTAGCCTGGTCGGCACGGGGACCTTTGCGGCGTTCTTCTTCGAGGGAGTCGTAGGTTTTTTCGAGAGCGTCGAGGGCGGATTTTTCGGCGACGTAGTTCTTGCTGCCGATGGAGGGAGTGCCTTTGAAGGCCATGTGCTCGAACATGTGGGCGATGCCGGCCTTACCCGCCGGGTCGTTGGCTGCACCGGCGTTGACATAGCTCAGACCGGCGAAGACGGGGGCGGTGTGGCGCTCAAGGACGATGAAGTGCAAGCCGTTGGGCAGGTCAAACTCGGTGACGCGTTTTTCGAGGTCGGCCAGGTTCTGGGCCGGGAGGGTCAAGGCAGACGCCAGCGCGCCGAGGAGGACTCGGCGAGAGAGGCTATTACTCATGGGAAAGGGTCTCCAAATCGGTCAGGACTTTCTTCAGTTTACGCGAATCGGTTACGCTCAGGGAGCGTGAACCTTCCTTATCGTGAGACGCGCGTACGCGTCAGATATGCCGAAACAGACCAAATGGGTGTTGTTTATCATGCGAATTATTTGGTGTGGATGGAGATCGGACGGACGGAGTATGGCAAGAGTGACGGCTTTTTCTACAAGGACTTAGAGCAGGAAGGGATTGTGATGACGGTGGTGGAGGCTTCGGTCCGGTATGGGCAGGCGGCGCGCTATGACGACGAGATCACGATCCGCACGCGGGTGGCGGAGGCGAGTTCACGGATGATCACGTTTGCCTATGAGTTATGGGCCGGCGAGCGGAAGCTGGCGACGGGGACGACGAAGCATCTATTTTGTGCGGTGAACGAAGGGCGGACGGAGCTGCGGCCGGCGCGCCTGCCGGAGAAGTATCGTGGCTACTTCGGAATCAGCTGAGATTCTGGCGGTGGCGACGGGCAAGAGTCTGTTGCACTGGGGGCCGGAGGTGATGCCGACGCGGCCGGGGTCGACGGTGAAGCCGTTTACGCTGCTGGCGCTGATGGAGGCCGGCTTCGACCCGAAGAAGCGCCTGCCCTGCCCGGGTCGGCTGACGCTGGGGGGACGGCGCTTCGACTGTACGCATCCGCCGCTCAATGCGCTCGATGGGCGCGAGGCGCTGGCGTACTCGTGCAACAACTACTTCGCGCAGGCGGGGGCGAAGCTCGAGCCGGCATCGCTGGTGCGGACATGGGCGGAGTACGGACTGACGGTGCGGCCGGGGCCGGATCGGCGGATCGCGATGCTGGGGGAGGAAGGCGTGGCGGTGACGCCGCTCACTTTGGCGCGGGCGTATCGGCAGCTGGTGCTGCGGGCGAATCCGGTGGTGAGAGACGGGCTGACGCTGGCGTCAACGGCGGGTACGGCGCGGCTGGCGGGGCCAGCCTTCTGTGGAAAAACGGGGACGGCGGCCAGCGAGAGCCGGGTGTCGCTGCAGGCCTGGTTCGCCGGGTGGGCCCCCCGCGAGCATCCAGAACATGTTATGGTCGTGTTTCTGCCAGTTGGGCGGGGCGCTAGTGACGCCGCGCCTGCCGCAAGGCGGCTTTACGAATCATGGCAACGAGGCTCATTGCACTCTTCGTCTGTTGCTGGTTCAGCGGTGCGCTGAATTCAGCCCGAGTGCCTACCGACGATTCCGCGTTAAAGGTGCGGCTGTTCTCGCGCACCGCGGTGACCGAAGCGCGGATCAACGGCAAGCGCGTGCAGGCGCCGCACACGGGAACCTACCAGGGTCAGGTAACGCTTGAAGTGCGCGGCGCAAAGCCGCTTGTTTTGAGTCAGTTGAACGTCTCATCGCAAGCGGGACATTTGATTTTTCTGACTCAGATTCCACTTGAACAGTACGTCGCAAGCGTGATGGCGGGCGAAGTGAATGGGGTGGCTAATCCCGAGACGTTAAAGGCGATGGCGGTCGCGATCCGGACGTACGCGATCCGCCATCGGACGGCGCACTCACGGGAGGGCTACGACCTGTGCGACACGACTCATTGCCAGAACGTCTATTGGAGCCAGCGTCGAAAAGTCCATCAGGACGCGGCGGAGGCCACCGAAGGGTTGTTGCTGTGGTGGAAGGGAGAGCCGGCGGCGACCTACTATCATGCGCACTGCGGCGGAATGAGCGAAGGGTCTCCGATGGGCGCCTACCTGCCGGTGAAGGCCGATGCTTTCTGCGTGACGCGCGGCAACGATCACTGGCGGGCCGCCTACACGGGCGAGCAGCTGGCGGATGCGCTGAAACTGGCGGTTCCGGCGAACTCGGTGGAGGTGACCGATCGGTCGCAGAGCGGGCGGGCGAACTATTTGCGGGTGAACGGTCGGCGGATCGGGGCGAATCAGTTCCAGGCGGCGATCGGCAACCGGTATGGCTGGCAGGTGAAGAGTCTGTTGTTCGACGTGGCGAAGGTCGGGGAGCGGTTCGTGTTCTCGGGCAAGGGGCGCGGACACGGCGTGGGGCTGTGCCAGATGGGCGCGATCCAGATGGGGGCGAAGGGTCATACGGCGCGGGAGATTCTCGAGGAGTATTATCCGGGGGCGAAGATCGGGCTGACAGCGCAAGGTCTGGAGTGGGTGGCGCGGCGCAGTGAGCGGATGGACTTTCTCTCGACGAATCCGGAGCAGGAGGAGTTTGTCCTGACGGCGGCGGAGCGGGCACTGAAGGAAGCCGAGAGCCGGAGCCGAATGAACTACGCCGGTCGCGTGCAGTTGAAGCTGTTCCCGACGGTGGCGACGTTCCGAAATGCGACAGGCGAAAGTGGCACGGTGGCGGCGTCGACGCGGGGGCGGGTGGTGCGTCTGCAGCCGGCGAAGACGTTGCAGGCGAAGCAGGTGCTCGAGCCGACGTTGCTGCACGAGTTGTTGCACGTGGTGCTCGAAAGCCAGGCTCACGCCGATCAGCCGTGGTGGTTCCGCGAGGGGCTGACCTTGGAACTGACGGGCGATCAACCGACGGATGCGAAGTACACGCAGGCGTTGCGCAAGGTGAAGTCGTTGATCAGCGAGCACGGGCTCGACCGCGTGCTAACGTTCTGGCGCCAGGGCCTCGGCACGGCAATGCCAAGCGAAGACTAGCCAGGCGCCAACGAAGAAGAACAAGGCGAGCCCAGCGCGGACCAGGAAGCTCGCCATTTCTCCGGCGAACGAGCCGGCGTCCGGGACCCACCAGAAGAGCGTCCAGGGGAGCCAGAGTCCGAAGTAGAGGTAGACGAAGGCGGCGGCGAGGTGCGGGCGGGTGAGGACGGGGCGCCAATCGCGTAGCGCGCCGGTATGGACGGCGCGGGCGGCCGCGGGCAGCAGCACGGTAGCGGCCAGCAGAAAGGCGAGCAGTCCGAAGAATGGACGGGCGAAGGGAATCTGCACGGGCGTCCGCGTGCCCAGGGTGAGCGCCGAGCTGACCCAATTGTCGAGGGGATCGGCGTAGGAGACGGCGTAGAAGTAGGCGCCCGCCACCAGGGCGGCGACCACGAGCCAGAGCAGCATCACGGGGATGCGGCCCAGGGCGGCGCGGGCACTGCGCGTGAAGGCAAACGAGACGAGCCAGGCGCCGAGGAGCGCGAGGGCGATCAGGACTAGGACGGAGAGGCCGAGGCTGGCGGTGGTGGCCGAGTTCAGGCCGAGCCAGTAGTAGCCCAGGGCGAAAAAGACGAGGCTGCCGGCGGCATCGGTGAGGAAGAGTCGCATTAGGGCTTCACCTCCACGGTGCGCGATTCAGTGGTGGACAGGTATTCGGGTTGGTACATGGGCAGGACGCGCGCCGGGCTGGCGCGGAATTTGCCGGGATTGACGACTTTGAAGAGCGAGAAGAAGGTGCCCTGGCCGGCGCTGAAATAGGTTTTGAAGAGAGCGGCCCGATCATCGCGGAGCTCTCTGCGGGTGGCATAACTCGACCACCAGTCCGGGCGTTCGGCGAGTTCGTAGAGATCGTCTTTCTCGACCAGTTCGACGCCGGCCGGGATAGGGTCTTCGAGCAGCAGATAGCGCCAATCGCCACCGGTGAGGGTGAGACGGCTGGCGATGAGGTCGCCCGTTTTGGCTTCGCCTTCGAAGCGCTGCAACTGATAGACGATGCGGCCATTGCGCTGGATGGGGACGAGCTTGAAGTAATCGCGCAGCAGGTTCAAAGCAATGGTGCCGGACTTCTGGAGCTTCTCATCGGTGGAGTAGTAATTGGCGCGGACGGACCAGTAGGCGCGGCCCTCCCCGGAGCGGGTGATGCGGATGCGGTTATTGAGGCCGGCGGGCAGCTTCAGCGTGGCCGAACGGATGCCCAGGACATCGTCCTGGGTGAAGCGGCGGCTCAAGACGTTTTTGCCATTGACTTCGACGTTGACGGTGAAGTCGGGCTTCAACTCACCGGAGCGTTTGAGGTATTCGGTGAGGCCATCGACGGCAAGCGCGGTCTGTTTGGTGGAGGACCACCAGTAGCCTTCGTTGCGATTGGCGGCGAGCCAGAGAGCAGCTTTCTCCACGAGCGGGCTATCGGGCCTGGCGCGGCTGAGGAGTTTGAGGCTGAGGGCAGTGGCTTCGGTGGAGGTGTCGTAGAGGAAGCCGAGGACATCGTCGCGGTCCCAACGCCACCAGGCTTCGGGGCCCTGCTGCTGGGCGAGGCCTTCGACCTTCGTGAGGACTTCGGCGAGGCGGGCGTCCTGGCGGCGGTGAAGTTCGAGGCCGAGTTGGGCGAGGGCCTGGGGCGAGAGCCGATCGCGATCGCGCCAGACGTTATCGAGTTGTTGAGGGGTGGAAGCACCGGCGAGCCCCAAGGCGTAGAGCATGAAGGCGCGGGCATCGGGGATGGCGCGCTCTTCGCGGAGGAATTCTTTGGTGAGCCAGGCGACGCCTTTCGCCAAAGCGCCTTCGACGTCGCCGCGTCGGCTGGTGTGGCCGGTTTCACGGGCATAGGCGAGACCCTGGACGACGAGGGCGGTCATGTAGACGGAGGAGTCGTCGGTTTGCCACCAGCCCCAGCCGCCGTCTTCGTGCTGGAAGTCGAGGAGACGGTCGAAGCCGTCGTTGACTTTGGCTTGGAGCGTGGCGGGGTCCTGATAGGGCTTGAGCTTGAGCTCGGTGAAGGCGTGAGAAACGATGATATTGGGCAGGAAGCCGGACATCGTCTGTTCGGTGCAGCCGTAGGGGAAGGTCGTCAGGTAATCGAGCGCGCCGAAGATGGCGCCGCCGATGGAGGGCGACAGGCGGATCTCGAGTTCACGCGAATGGGGAACGGAGTTGGCGGGAATGTCGAGCGTGAGGTTGGCGGCTTCCTGGTTCGATTTGAGGGCGCCGGACTTTGAGACGTCGAGCGGAATGCCGAAGGGCTTGACGGGCAGCTTCAGTTCGACAGCGTCGCTTTCGCCGGTGGCGAGCGCTTTAGCGAGCAGGGTGACTTCCCTGCCCGGCTTGGCTTTGACGCGGAAGTCCGCGCGGACGGTGCCTTTGGAGGCCACGGTGACGTCGCGGGTGGCGCCGTCGAGCAGCTCAAGGCCGGTAGCTTCGAGGGTAACTTTGACGTTCTTTTCGGCTTCGAGGTAGTTCTGGATGACCATCGAGAGCGTGACTTCGTCCTCTTCGGTGAAGAAGCGTGGAACGGCGGGGCGGAGGATCAGGTTTTTGCGGACGATGACCTTGTCGACGCCCTGGCCGAGGCGGGTGTCCCGCGTGACGCCACGAGCCGTGGCGCGCCAGGTGGTGAGCGAGTCCGGGAATGCGAGGCGCGCGGTGGCGCGGCCATCGGCGCCGGTGACGACGGCGGGAGCCCAGTAGACGGTATCCGGGAAGGCTTTGCGGACGCGGGGTTCGGGCACGCGGTCCGGCTTGAGTTGAGCGAGCGAAGTATGGACCTGCGCGAGTTGCATGGCGCGCTCACCCGCTTCGCCGGAGAAGTAATAGGAGAGCGAGCTTTCGGTAGAAACAACGCTATAAACGCGGCCATAGAAATGGCGGAGGGGATCGGGCAGCGGTTCGGGCCGAATGGCATAGATGGCTTCGTCGACGACGCCGAGCGAGAACTCAGCGGAGACGGGCTGTCCGCGCCAGTCCTTGGCTTCGATGGTGTACCCGGCGGCTTCGCCGGGCTTGAACTGGGTTTTGCTGGGGGTGACTTTGACGTTCAGCTTGCGTTCGTCGGGCGGGACTTTGAGACTCTTCGTGCCCTGGTAGAGCTGCCCTTGGTGGATGAAGGCGGCGGAGACGTAGAAGTTGGGCGCGTAGTCGTTGCGGATGGGGACTTCGACGATGAAGGATGCCGACGTGGCGGCGCGGGCTTCGTGCTGATGGAGGTCGCGGCCTTCGATGCTCACCAGGACGTGGGCCTTGGGTACGCCGGTGACGATCAGGACGCGGGCGGTTTCCCCGGGCTTATAGGACTTTTTGTCGGGGACGATTTCGATGGAGTTGTCGCGAGCGCTTTGTCCGCCGCCTTCCACCCAGAGATAGGCGTAGGTGATGGCTTCGCGGCCTTCGGGCGTGCGGGCACTGACGCGGAGGCGGTAACTGCCGGCTTCGGGCGCGGGCAACTCCGTGACGGACTGACCTTCGAGAGTGCGGCCCTGATAAGAGGCCACCACGCGCGGGGCTTTCTCCTGCCAGTAAGCGGTGAGGACATCGACGCGGTAAGCAGCCGACTGCGGGGCGCCATCGTGGTCGCGCACGTGGACGCTGAGCTTGACGTTTTCGCCGGGCGCGTAGACATAGCCGTTGGGCTGGGCGGTGACCGAGTAACTCGCGTAAGGAGCGATGACGTAGCCGGAGCCGCTGATCTCGCGGCGGGCGGCGTCGGTGACGCGGGCTTCGATGCGGTAAACCCAGCCGAAACGCTCGTCCTCTTTATCAGCAACCGGGTTGTCGACCAGGACGTGGAGCTTGCCGTCGGCATTGGTTTGGCCGTCGAATTGAGCGATTTCCTGCTGGCCCCAGGTGCCGGGGTCGTCTTCGTCGTTCGAATCGTCCCAGGGCGGATAGTAGCGGGAGCGGTAGACGACGTATTTGACCTTGGCGCCGGTAACGGGCTCGCCGAAGTAATAGCGAGCTTCGATTTCAGCATCGATGGCGGTGCCTTGCAGAAAGCGCTTGCGGGACGGAGTGACTTTGACCTCATACTCCGGCTTCTTATACTCCTCGACGTCGAAGCTGCCGGAGACCTGAGCGTCGCCGAGCTTGAGCTCGACAGAGTAACTGCCGAGAGCGGCGCCATCGGGGACCGTATAGTCACCGTTGAGGGTGCCGTAGGCAGAGACGTTGCGAACTTCGCGGAAGACAGTTTTGCCTTCGGGGTCGTTGATTTCGACGGTGGCGCGCTGGGCGGCGGGGAGGTCATAGCCTTTGGCGCTGGGAGAGCGGAGGATGGCGCGGTAGCCGAGTTTGTGACCGGGCCGATAGACGGGGCGGTCGGTGTAGACGTAGCCGGTGAGGAGGTCGCGGGCGCCACGGTTGAAGGAATAGGCGGGGAGGGCGTTGATGGCGAAGTCGCCTTTGGGGCTGGCGATGACGAGGACGTCGTCGCCTTTGAACTCGGCGAGTTTGAGCGAGGTAAGACCGAGACGGTCGGTGCGGCCTTCGGCCATGAGATTGCGCTTGACGACGACGCGGACGGGGCAATCGGGGACGGGCGCGCCGGATTGACGGTCGACGACGAGGGTGACGAGCCGTCCGGGAGCGGACTTGGTGATCAGGGCGTATTGGGAGACAGAGACGATGGTGTAAGCGCGGAGGGCGCCGTTGGTGGCTTCGACGAGATAGACGCCGGCTTTGGGGAGGTCGAGGGGGACGGTGACCGAGTCCCAGGGATTTTGCTTAGAGAGGGACTGCCGGAACTTGGTGACGAGCTGCTGCTGATTGAGGATGGGGATTTGGGCAAAGGAAGCGGGACCGCGCGTGGGCTTGGGGTTGGTCCAGGAATGGATGCGGCTGCGCGAGGGCGCGGAGAATTGGGCGCGGAAGCTGTCGCGAATGGCGGAGCGATAGCCGCGCTTCCAGTTTTCGAAGCGTTCGAGGAGGGTGAGGTCGCGTTCGGGTCGGGCATGGGTGCCGCCGAACTGGTGCGGGTCTTCGAGCTGTTCGAAGAACTTGACGGGGTCATTGACCCGGTAGACGCGGAACTCGAGCGAGCCCATGCCGGAGCTGGAGACGGTAACCGAGGCCTTTTCGCCGACGCCGAAGGTCCGGTTGGAGACGAGAGAGAAATAGTGCGACTCCTCTTCCTGCGCGGTGAGCAGACAGGCGAGGAGGGCCCACAGGATGGGCTTCCAAAAGATTCGCTTATTGGGACGCACTCAAGATCCTCCAACGGTAGACGCCCAGAAAGGTGGCGTTCGATTCCAGCGGCCGCCAACGCGGCTGCGGGTGATTGAGCAACTCGGAGCGGGACAGGCGCCGGATTTCGCCGGGCTGGTCTCCGATCGGGCCGGTGTGATAGACGATCCACGGCTCGGGGCTCGGCGTAAATTGACTCTTGCCGAGGTAGATCATCGCATGAAACGGCATGCGCTGACCGGCTTGTTCAAAAAAGAGGAGATCGCCCGGAGCGGCGTCCTGCAGACGGCGGCTGACGAAGGTGGCGTTCCACTGACGGAGCGTGCGGGCGTCGGCGAACTGGCGGTATTCGGTGGAACTGGTGCGAAAGAGCTGCGCGCCGGGGTTGGCGTAGCTTTGAATGGTGGGGAGATTGGGCGGCGCGGGGAGGGCGATCGATTTGTACCAAGCGGCATCGTGACGGCGGAGGGTCTCGCGGTAGGCGAAACGGAGGAGGGCGGCGCAGTCGGTGACGTCGCGGGCGCGTTGCGCGGGGGGCAAGTGGTACTGCGATTCGGCGAGAAAGGTGAACCAGAGGCGGAAGGCGCGTTGGTCCGCGGGATGGGTGAGCCGGGTGTCGGCCAGCAGGACGAGGGTGAGGAGCCCCAACACGTAGCTCAATTTTAACGTGCCGGGGAGAATGAGGCCTTGACTCCGTACTGTGGTACGGAGTTTAGAGTTAAGGTGAAAGGAGGGTCCAATGACCCAGGCCAACAATGCTCCCAAGAAA
>JBGAHE010000074.1:0-37538 GCA_044226365.1 Bryobacteraceae bacterium | reverse complement strand
CAGCGGCCGGCGGCCAGATGGTTGGTGGCGAGGCGGAACCAGGGCTCTTCCCAGTTGGGCACCAGGCGGGTGAGTTGTTCAAAGCAGACGGCGGCTTCGCCTTCGTGGCCTTGCTGTTCGAGCAGAATGGCGAGGTTCCAGAGGGCTTCGGCGAGGTTCGGATCGCGCTGCAGGGCCTCGATGTAGGAGGCGCGCGCCGCTTCCCAATCACCGCGCTGATGGTGCAGGAAGCCAAGGTTGGCGTAGGCCTGCTTGAGCGACGGATCGATCTCGACGGCCTGCAAATAGGCTTCGATGGCGGGGCGCACTTGGTTGATCTGCTGCCGGGCGACACCGAGATTGAACCAGCTTTCGGCCGAGCCGGGAGCAAGCTCGGTGAGCTTTTCACAATGCTTGGCGGCTTCGGCAAAGCGTTCGCGGATGAAGGCGAGCGTGGCGAGAGCCTCGTGGGCGGCCAAGGTGAGGATGGGGCGATTCGAAGCCTGCAGGCGCTCGGCGAGTTCGCGGATGGTGGTTTCGTTGCCGTAGGAGAGCGCGATGGAGAGCCGGTTCAACAGCAGGTCGGCGTTGTCCGGGTTCTCCTGCTCGAGTTGCTGATAGATGGCATCAGCCTCTTCACGGCGGCGCTGCATCTGCAGGGCGACGCCTTTGCCGAAGCGGGCTTGCGGCTGATGGGGATTGACCATCAGGGCCTGATCGAAGAGTTCGAGCGCGGCCTGGGCTTCGTTCTCATGCAGGAAGCAGACGCCCTGGGCGACGAGACTTTCGGTGCGGGCGATGCGGGGAGCGAGGTCGCTGGCCTGGCGGAACATCTCCGCGGCTTCGGACCAGCGTTCCTGCTTGTAGCGGCAAATGCCGAGGTTGTAGAGGTCGCAACGGGAGCGGGGATTGCGTTCGAGCGCTTGCTCGAAGATGGGCGCGGCCTGGTCAAAGCGCTGGGCTTCGAGGTAGAAGCCGCCGAGGAAGGAGAAGGCGTCGGCTTCGGTGTCCGGTTCGAGGATGGCCTTTTCGAGGCGGGAGATGGCTTCAGCCTTGCGGCCTTCGAGAAACAAGCTAACCGCCTGAACCACAGCGGGCGAAGACAGAGCACGTTCCTTCATGCCGGGGACGCCGTCCATGAAGGAGGGTTCGGCCTGCAGCAGGGAATGGATCACTTCGTCGTCGACGTAGTATAGCCAGCGGTCTTCCCAGTTATTCATCATGCGCTCCGTTGTTGATCCACTCATGAATTCGTCAATTTCTTAAACAGGAACCCGACGCTTTTCTTGGGCGGCAGGGGTTTGGCTTCAGCCGGGGCGGGCTTGGGGGAGGACGTGCCGTTGCCACCGAAGAAGCCTTGGCGGGGAGGCGGGCCGAAGGCGATGCGGCGACGCATGGGCGTGACCGAGAACTTGGGCCATTGAATCGAGTCCGCCAGCGAGGCGATGGGCTGGACGACGGCGCGAAGTTCGGGGTCCTCCGCCACGAAGTCCGGCAGATCCTCGGGCGGGGCGATCTGCACGCGCTCTTCGTCGATGTCTTCGCCTTCGGTGAAGCGTTCGACGGCGTCGCTCTTCTCTTTCTTCTTCTTGTTGCCGCCCAGGGAGATGCGCACGGCGCTTTCGACCACGACGCCGTCGGCATTGCCGTCGACCACGATGGTGGTGTTGACCGAGATGTTCGAGCCACCGGAGGGAGGCGGCGGCGCGGAAGCTTGCGGCTGCTCGCGGCGCCACTCGAACTGGGGCTGGTCACTGGCGGGGGCGCGCTCGTGCCCGGCATTGTCGAGAGGCTCGGGCCGGACGTAGGGCGTGGGCGGTTCCGGCTGCGGGGCGCGGGTGACTTCGAGGCCGGTGAGCGGCTCGGGCGGCCGCACCGGCAGAGCCGAAACCGCGCGATACTCTTCGCGGGCCGCGGGCGGGGTCTGGGACGGGGTGTGGGGCGCGGCAGACTTTGGCAGATTCTTATGACCCGGCGTGGGCGGAATGACTTCGGCCTCGACGGGCGTGGAGTTGGGCGAAGCCGGAGCCGTGGGGGCGGCGTAAGAAGCCGGGGTTGGCGTCTGCGTCAAAGCCGGCGGGGCGGCGGCAGGCGGCGAGACGTGATTCGGAGTGGCGGCGACACCAGGAGGCGTGGCCAGCGGCACCTGGATGGGAGGCATCCGCGGATCGCGGGGGACCTGCTGTTCACCCTCGAACATCGCGCGCGCGGCCTGCTGCCAGGAGGCGGGAGGCTCCGCCTGCTTCGAACGAGGCGCCGGCGCGGCGGGCTGGGCGATGGGCTGGGGCTCGGCAGCGGAAGCCGCCGGCTTGGCCGGGGCCGGCTCGGCCGACTTGGCGGTGGGCCAGGTGCCGGAGCGGGTGCCGGATTCATCGAGCCACAGTTCGATCGATTCCTGCTCGAGCGGACTGCGCAGGATGGAGTCGAAGCGGTCGTCGGAGAACGGCAACAGCAGGCTCTGCATCAGATCGCTCTTGAGGACTTCGGCGACGGCGCCTTCGGTGAGGCCGCGCTGGGGGAACGGCATCTCGTGGAAGCGGAACGGCTGGTCCGGGGTGAAGAGCGAATCGCAGCCGGCGGCAAAGTCGGGCCAGGCGAAATCTTTGACGCGGACGCGGCTGAGCGCGGGGATTGACGTGAGGCGCGGCGAACGTCCGAGCAGGGGCCGGGAAGAGACGACGGGCAGCCAGGCGGCGGGCTCCACCGGGGCTTCCGCGGCAACCGGCTCTTCCTCCGGCAAGGGCAGGTCCTCGTGAACCAGCGCGAGGGCCGCGAGTTCGAAACCGTAAGACTCGTCGGTGGCGGGCAGCGCCGGGTCAAGCGACACGGCGAAGCCGGGGAGTTCATTCGCGACCGCGACGGCCTGCCAGTCGGCCGGAATCGACAACGTACCGGCATCCAATCCTTCGGCGACGAAAGCGGTCGCGGCGGCTTCGGGCAGCGTGACGGCCGCGAGTTCGGCTTCATGCGCGGGCGCCGTGGGAGAAGCAGCGACCCAGGGCAAGGGGTCGGTGACCACGGCCGAGTCCGTCAGTTCGGCGACGGAGAAGGTCGCTTCGAGTGGGCCGGCGGACGGCACGTGGCCGGCGGAGGCCGCAAGGAAGGCCGGCGCACGGAGGGCCGTCGCACAGGGCGGCGACTTCGCGAAGGCAAGCGGGGCCGAGTCGGCACGCTGTTCTTCGACATCGTCGAGGCCGACCTCGAGCGGCAGCAGGCCGGACCAGCCGACATGCGCTTCGAGTCGGCTGGCCCAGTTGGGCGTCACGACCGCAACGGGCGCGAAGGGCTCGGCGAGGCTCGCGACCGCCGTCGGCTCCACCTCAGCGCTGCAGGGCGTGAATTCGGCTTCGATGGGGCCCGCGAACTCGGGCTCGGCGAGGGGGGCGGTCGCCGAGACGGACAGCGTCGGGGGCGGCAGGACGAGGGGCTGCAGCGGGAGCGGCAGGTGGACGGGTTCGTAGGCAAGGGCTTCGTCGTCGGCGTAGTAGGCACCGTCGATCGCGTCCCAGCGAGCAGGCGAGACCAGCGGCACACGGTGAATGACGACTTCGAGCTTGGGCGAAGTCGGCAAAAGCGCCGTGAAACGGCAGTGGCTGGGGCTCGACAGTTCGAATAAGTCCGGGACGGCGTCGCTCGAGAGAGGGCCTTCATCGTCGAGCAACGCGAGACAGTGCTCGACCGAAGCCAGCGTGGGCTCGGTGAGGGGATAGTCGACACGGAGGCCGGGCCAACCACTGTCGGCCCCCGCGGGAGAGTCCGAGGGCAGGGGCGTATCGACGAAGGGCAACTCCGTGCAGTCGTCCTGGAAGTCGGGCAGATCGACGTAGCCGGCCATGACGGCAGCGGGTTCAGTGACGTTCGCTTCCCAAGCGGCGCTCAGGCGGCAAGCCCGCGGGAAGTCGGCGAGGACGAGCGGGAAGCCATATTGCACGGGCGGATCGTTGGCCCAGGCGAGCTCGGGTTCCGGGAGGCGGCCCCACATGGGAGGCGGAGGCGGCTCGACCGGAATGCTCACTTCCGGCTGGCCGGTGAAGATCGGCGAGTCAAAGGTGGGTTCGCAATCGAAGTCGTCGAAGAGGGGAGGAGCTTCAGCAACGGCCGCGGGTGGAGGAGGAGTCTGCGGATCGGCGACGCGCGGGGGCTCGGAAGGGCGCGCCGGCTCGCGCCGCGCGCTTTGCTTGGGTTGCGAAGCCAGGCGTTGTAACGCGAGGCTATTGAACTCGTCCTGATAGGCTTCGCGATGAGCCTCGGAACAGAATTCCGCCTTACCCGTAAGTTTCCTCAGCAGCGAGAGAGGCTCGCCGCAATAGAGACACCGCATGCTCGAACGATTTATCCTCTTTGTCCATCGTAGGCTCGGCCTCGGGTGAATTCCATAGTCAAATGCACTTAGAACTTTGCCCTCAGTAAGACCTCAGGCCTTAGGGGAAATCACTTAGAAAGAGCTAAGACAAAGACCAGTAGCCGGGTCGCTAAAGATTCTTTTGATTTACCCGATCACTTACTGCGAAGACATATTCCCATGAGCCGACGTGACCGCATCCAACAGGGCATCGATCAACTCCGCCTCGCGATCCCGGATCTGCACGGGGTCATGCTGGCCACCAACGAAGGGATGCCACTGGTGCATTCCATGGCAGAACAAGACGATCCGGGCCGGGTGGCGGCGTTAGCCGCGGCAGTGACGAGCCTGGGAAGACGGGTAACGGAATCGCTCGCGTCGGGATCCTGCCAGGAAGTGTCGGTGCTGGGGACCGAAGGGCAGATTCTTCTCTACGCCACGGGCCCGAAGGCCGTGTTGGCGCTCCTGGGTCCGGCGCATCTGAATCCGGCGCTGGTGCAGATGGCGGCCCGCAACGCGGCGCACCAGATTCTGCAAGCACTCTAGAGGACCTTAGCCCCGCAGTTCGGTGAGAATCTCACCGGCCGCCTGACGTGCTTCGGCGAAGGCGCCCGTGGGAAAACTAATGGCCCCCACTTTGGGATGGCCGCCTCCACCATAACGTTCACAGATCGAGGCGAGGTTGTGCCGCAAAGGCATTTTCACCCAGGGATTCGAGCCCACGCTCACTTTGGTCCGGAAGCTTTGTTCGCTCACCGAAACCGTGTAAGTAGCTTCCGGGAACAGGTAATACGGGATGAACTTGTTATAACCCTCGACGTCTTCACCCACCAGATCAAAGAAAACGACGCCGTCTTCGCAAACGGCGCGCTGACGGATGAGTTCCATGGTGCGGCGATGACGATCGCGCAGAGGTAGGTAGAGTTCCTGCATCTGCGGATCGGCGACGATTTCATCGAGGCTCATCGACTGCATGAGACGGATCAGGCGCTGCACGACTTCCCCGCCCTTGGCGGCTTCAATGATGAGAACGATTTTGAGCGCCGCCGAGCCGAGTTCCACGGCCTCCTGAGCGCTGGCGTAGCGGGCGCTATCGACAATGTCGGCCCAGTGAACGAGATTGGCGAGGTCCGGGGGATTGTAGCCGAACTGTTCGCGCGTGACGTCGGCAATGTATTGGGTGCAGGAGCGGTAGGTGGGATCGAAAAAGAGCTGGCGCGCCCGCGGATCGCCGTTGGCTTGGAGGGCGCGAAAGTGTTCGTGATCGGCCGGGCTCAGGAAGGCGCTCTGGTGATGGTCGAACCACCAGGAGAGCTTGGCGTTGGTGGCGTATTTGAAGTCCACGATGGCGTTTTCGTCGCCATCAAAGAGCGAGTCGTCGAAGCTCTGGGCAGCAACGTGGGACATGCCGGTGTAGGCGAACTCCGCCCCGGGGTGGACGCGGTCGGCAATAAAGCGGCTGAAGAAGGCAGCCGAGGCCGCGCCGTCGAAGCAGTGATCGTGATAGAGGACTCTAACGCGCATAAGGTTAAGCAAAACAATCGAGTCTACACCCACGCGGGCGAAGAACTGATTAGTGTCCCGCACTTCCCGGGATAATTCAAGTTATGGCTATGCTGAAGGGGCATGATTGTGGCCGTGACGCGCGACTTGATCTTCGGGGTGAAAATGCAGGACGCCGCCGGGCGCGTGGGCCAGACGTTGGAATTGGTGGCCGACGGGCCGACGGCGTTGGCGAAAGCGTCGCAGCCGGGTGCGCGCGTGATCCTCGATCTGAACCTGCCCGGTACCGACACGGTGGCTCTGATCCGTGACCTGAAAGCCGCGGGCGTACCGGTAGTGGCCTACGTGGCCCACGTGCAAGTGGACTTGCGGCGCGCGGCGGTGGAAGCCGGCGCCGACGAAGTGCTGGCGCGTTCCGTCTTTGTGACGCGCATCGACGAACTGGTGCGCGGCGCTAAGGACGAGCCGGCGTCGTGATGACCAGGGCGCGTGCGACGTCGCCGTCGCCGGCCCGATAGCTGTGGGGCTCTGAAGCGTCGAAATAGACACTATCGCCAGGCCCCAGCAGGTGCTCTTCGTCCTGGTAATGAATTGCCAGCGTGCCGGAGAGGACGTGGATGAACTCGGCGCCATCGTGGGCATGTTCAACATCTTTGGCGTCATGCCGTGCCGGGAACTCCGCGAGATAGGCCTGCATGCTCTTGTCCTGGGCATGGAAAGCCAGGCATTCGAAGAAATACGTGGGGAAAACGGCGTCCGGCTGGGCCGGGAACTTGATGCGCTCGCCAGCGCGGACCACGGAAAACATACGGGCGCGGCGCTTGTCGGCGAAAAAATGATCGAGGCCGACATCAAAAACCATGGCAATCCGCGCCAGCGTCGGGAGGGTCGGCACCAGTTTGCCGTTCTCAAGCTGGGAAAGCATGGAGGCGGAAAGGCCGGTGTGCTTGCCGAGATCCACCAGGGCGATCTTCTTTTTCAGGCGAAGCTGGCGCAGCTTCTTCCCGATTTCGTAGGAAGCCAAGGCGCGGCGGAGCGTTTTTTCGGAACTCTCGCCGGCCTCTAAGTCCGTTTTATCGCCGGTAAAAGGCGCGTCAGCGGTTTTACCATTAATGAATTCAATTTCAGTGATGTCTCGCTCTGGCGATGGTAGGTTGGTAGGCTCGTTCATAGGGAAGTGTTCGTTGCGATTACTTCTTTAACTAGGACTGCAGGACGTTGCACACGATGCAAAAGAATTACTACGAATTTGCGGGCCAGTCGGATGAGGAGTTGCTGCTTTTAGCCACATCCGGAGACGATCGCGCATTCACCGAATTAATTGAACGACAGCGCTCCATAAGCTTCAAGCTGGCCTATTCGATTCTGCGCGACCGTTCAGACGCCGAAGACGAACTTCAGAATGCCATCTGGAAAGCATACTCCCACCTGAATCAGTTTAACCGTGAGGCAAAATTCTCCACGTGGTTCACCCGAATCGTGGTGAATCAGTGCCTGATGCGGTTGCGGAAGGACAAACGCGCCCGGTTTCTGTATCTCGACGACGCCCGAATCGGCGAGGAGACCGGGACGCTGGATCTGCCGGATCAAGGCGATACTCCCGAGGCGGAACTGGGGCGTCAGGAAGTGTGCCAATTATTGCAACGCGAAGTGAACCGCATGCCGCCGCTATTGAAGCGCGTGTTCTGGATGCGCGACATCGAAGAGCGGCCGATGCCGGAGGTCGCGGAGAATTTGGGTATCTCGCTAGCCGCGGCGAAGAGCCGGTTGCTGCGAGCGCGGCAGGAGCTGCGCGCCCGGCTGGAAAAACACCAGGGACGGCTCGGTCCGGCGACGCTGGTCGGCTGATCAGTCTGTTATACTGCGGGCAGATGACCCGCCCCCACGGCGCCCAGCATCCTGCGACTCAATGAAGACGACGCTTTCACTGCCTCGCGGCGTCGAATCCCTGTTTGGAACGCGAGACGAAAACCTGCGGCTCCTCGAACAAAGCTTCAACGTGCGGCTGGACGTGTGTCCCGAGGGCTTGAAGGTGGATGGCGACGAGGCCGCGGTGCAACGCGTCTCGCAAATTGTCGATGACTACACGGAGCTGGTGCGGCAGGGGCACGTCTTCGGCAACGGCGATCTGAACGGCTATCTGCGGGTGGTGACGGGCGACGCCGAAGTCCGCTTGCGCAGTTTGGTGGAAAGCGGCAAGCAGCGCAGCTTCGGCAAGAAGATGCTGGGGCCGAAGACGGTGAACCAGCGCCGCTATCTCGAAGCCATCGAACGCAACGACATGGTGTTCGGCATCGGACCGGCCGGTACGGGCAAGACGTATCTGGCGGTGGCGATGGCCGTTTCCGCCCTGCTCAGCAAGAAAGTCTCCCGCATCATCCTGACGCGGCCCGCGGTGGAAGCGGGCGAACGGCTGGGCTTTTTGCCCGGGACGCTACAGGAAAAAGTCGACCCCTACTTGCGGCCGCTCTACGACGCGCTGTTCGACATGCTCGAAAGCGAGCGCGTGGAAAAGCTGATTGAACGCAACACGATCGAAATTGCGCCCATCGCCTTTATGCGCGGCCGCACGCTGAACGACGCGTTCATCATCATCGACGAAGCGCAGAACGCCACGCGCGAGCAAATGAAGATGATCCTGACTCGCCTGGGCTTCAATTCCAAGATGGTGATCACCGGCGATCTGACGCAGATTGACCTGCCCGGCAATCAGCGCAGCGGCCTGCGCGAAGTGACCGACGTGCTCCGCGGCGTGCCCGGCATTACCTTTGTGCCCTTCACCGACGTCGACGTGGTGCGGCACAGCCTGGTGCAGAAAATCGTGCAGGCGTACGAACGGTACAATGAGCTGAATGGTACTGGCCGCCAGTTGAATCTGCGGCTGGAAGAATTCCCGGTTGAAGCGTCCGCGTCCACGAAAGCCGCCCATCTCGAACCCGAGTAATCCATGACGTATGTCTGAAGCGGAGACCAGTCTCCTGATTGAGCGAACCACGCCGCGCATCGGCCGGACGGCGTTGAGAGGTTTTGCGGACCGGCTGCGGCTGGATCTGTGCAGTGGGCGTCCCTTCAACTGCCTCCTGACCGGAGACAAAGAGCTGCGCCGGCTGAACAAACAATTTCTGGGACACAACTATGCCACCGATGTGCTGAGCTTCCCCAGCGGGCAGCCCATCGGGACTCTGGGCGATATCGCCATCTCGCTGGAACGAGCGAAGGCGCAAGCTGCCGAGCACGGCCACCGGATCGAGCAGGAGGTGCGCATTCTGCTGCTGCACGGCGTGCTGCACCTGCTGGGGCATGATCACGAGACCGATGGCGGCAAGATGCGGAAGCTGGAGGCGCGGTGGCGCGCTGCCTACGGCCTACCGCAAGGACTGATCGAGAGGGCCGACGCTTGACGATCTTCCTGATGGTGGTGATCGTGGTGAGCCTGGCGCTGTTGGGCCTGGCGACGTCGCTCCAAACCTTCTATCTCGAAGCGCTCCGTCTACGGACGCGCGAGTTGCCGGCGCTCACCTATTTCAAGGAGAGCGTGGAAGACAGCATCGGGCTCAAGACCGAGCGGGGCGCGCTAATGTTCTCGCTGTGGAAGCACACGCTGCTGGCGCTGCTGGGAGTGGCGATGTCCGTCGTGGCGACCCACGAGCGGTTCCTGGGTGAAGATTTCGTGGAAGCCGCGCTCTTCTCCTGGCTTTCGATGATGTTGTTCTGCTACGTGCTGCCGCAACTGAGCTATCGCAAGACGAGCGGTTCGTGGTTGACGCCATTGCTGCCGCTGCTGCGGTTGATGGTGCTGGTGATGAGACCGCTGGCGGCGATGCTCGACTTCCTGCATTCGCTGGCCGACTTATCGAGTCCGGCCGATCAGGAAGAAGAAGCGCAAACGCCAGCCGAAGAAATCGAGGCGCTGATTGAAGCGGGCGCCGAAGAAGGTCTGATCGAAGAAGGCGACCGGAAGCTGATTCAATCCGTGGTGGCTTTTGGCGAAAAAGTAATTCGCGACGTGATGACGCCGCGGCCGAGCATTGTAGGAATCACGGAAAACGCCTCGCTCGAGGACTTACGCCAGTTGGTGATTCACGAGCAGTACTCGCGCATTCCGGTGTTTCGCGAGGACATCGATTCGATCATCGGCTTCGTGCATGTGCACGATGTGCTGGAAGTGGACGAAGAAGAGCACTGCCGCAAAAAGGTAAAGGATCTGGTGCGGCCCATCCGCCTGGTGCCGGAGACCAAGAGCGTGAAGCTGCTGCTCGAAGAGATGCGCGAGAACCGTCAGCATATAGACATGCTCGAAGAAATTCTGGGCGAGATTCGGGATGAGCATGAGCCGCACGTGGACGTGGAGAGCTTAGGCAACGGCGAGTACGTGGTGGCCGGCAGTTTTGACATCGATCATTTGGGCGAGTTGGTGGATTACGCGAATCACGCGGACACCGAAGCGACGACGGTGGGCGGCCTGGTGACGGAATGGCTGGGCCGGGTTCCCGAAGCGGGCGAGGCCGTGGAGCGCGAGGGCATTCGGGTGGAAGTGCTGGCCGCCACCGACTTGCGGGTGGAGCAGGTGAAGATCTCGCGGCTGCGCGAGACACCGGCGGAGGTTAAGAAAGAAGGGGCGTTGGATGGCGAAACGGCCAAAGGCTGAACACCGGTTCGGGCACGTAGGAATCGCGGGGCGGCCGAACGCGGGCAAGTCCACGCTCCTGAATGCGTTGGTGGGTGCGAAGCTCGCCATTGTGGCCCCGCGGCCGCAGACCACGCGCACGATCATCCAAGGCGTCACCACCCGGCCGGACGCGCAGATCGTCTTCGTCGATACGCCCGGCATTCACCAGAGTGACAACGCCTTCAACCGGCGCATGATGCAGACGGTGCGTTCGGCGATCGAAGGCCGCGACGTGATCCTGTACGTCGTGGATGCGACGCTGCCGTGCGACGAAGCGGAATTGCAGGCGATGGACGCCGTGCGGAAAACGGGGCTACCCGTGATTTGTGCGCTCAATAAGATCGACCGCTTCAAAGACAAACGCGAGTTGCTGCCTATCATGCAGAAGTACGCCGAAGTCTTCAGCTTTCACGAGATCGTGCCGATTTCGGCACGCCGTGGCGGCGAAAGCATTGAGGCCCTGTTGCAGACCATCGTGCGGCTGTTACCGCCCGGGCCGGCGCAGTATCCGGAAGACTATCTGACCGATCAGCCCATGCGCTTTTTGGTGGCCGAGTTGGTGCGCGAGCAGATTCTGCGGTTGACGAATCAGGAAGTACCGCACGCCGTGGCGGTGATGGTGGAGAAGTGGGAAGAGTCCGAAAAGCTCATCCGCATCAATGCCAGCATCATCGTGGAGCGGCCAGGCCAGAAGAAGATCATCATCGGCCAGGGCGGCCAGATGATCAAGGAGATCGGCACGCGCGCCCGCGTGGAGATCGAGAAATGGACCGAGCGCAAGGTCTTCCTCGAGCTGTTCGTCAAAGTGGCGCCCGGGTGGCGCGATAAGCCGGAGTTCCTGCGCGAGCTCGACTGGCGCATGGTGGCCTCCACCACCACTTAGCGTTATCTTGGAAGCATTATGGCCTTCCATCCCAACGCCTGGTTACTACTGCCGTTGCTCGCGTTCGGGTATGTGATCCCGCTCGTGCTGCTATTGCGCGCGCTGCGCTTTCGGCGAAGCTCCGCCTGGGCGGTGAGTGCGTTGCTCTTGGTTCCGGTCGTGAATTGCGCCGTCTTGTACCTGATGGCGTGGACGATGCGACAGCAGCGGCGGATCGAAGCCGCCGCCCGATAGAGAATAAAGCTGTTCGCCACTTAGAAGTTCAGCTTCAGGGCAAACTGACCTTGGCGCGGCGCATTCGATTGCGACGTCACCTTACCGAAGTTCACCGGGTCACTGACGTTCGCCGCGGGGTTGCCGAAGCGAACCCGATTGAAGGCGTTGAACATCTCGAAGCGGAATTCGAGATTCACCCGTTCGGTGAAGTAAGTACGCTTGATGATGCCGAAGTTCTCATTGAAGTTCGGGAAGGCGCGGGCGTTGGGCAGCACCGAGGAGGCGTTGCCGAAGGTGAAGGCCGGCGGGATCGAGAAGGCGGTGATGTCGAGCGCCAGATTCTTGGCCGGATCGAAGCCGGAGTTGGTCAGACGCGGGGTCACCGACGGGTTCACGTTCGGCAGATTGAGCGAGTTAAAGAGCGGCAGCGAGTTCGCCACCGACACCAGCAACGGCTCGCCCGAAGCGTAAGAGACGATCGAGTTGATCTGCCAGCCGCCCACCAGCTTCCCCGTGACGCCGCCGCCCCGGAGGAAAGACTTACCGGGGCCGAAGGGCAGTTCATAGTTCACGGCCGAGACAAAGCGGCTGGGCACGTCGTAAGTAGCCAGGGCCTTGTTGAGTTGGTAGTTGTAGTTGTCGCGCAGAGAAACGCCGCCCCCGATATCCGAGTTGACGTTAGTGAGCGTCTTGGCCCAGACGTACGAGGCCAGCACGAAGAGCCCCTGGGAGAGACGCTTCTCCACCTTGATCTGCAGCGAGTTGTGATTGCCGAAGCCATAGACATCCGAACTACTGGTCCCGACGGTGAGGTACTGCGGGAAGGGCCGCAGGGCTTGCGCGAGTGAACCGGTGAAGCCGGGATAAGGCGCACTGAAGCCGGCGGCGGTGACGGCCGGATTGCCGATCTGCTGGGTGAGCAGATTACCCAGATTCAGGAACGACGGGTTCACCTGATTGCGGTTGGTCGCCAGCGGTAGGCGGGTGGACTTATTGCCCACATAGCTCACGTCCGCCACCCAGCCCTGACCCAGATCGTACTGGAGGCCGGCATTCCATTCCTGGTGATACGAAGGCCGGTAGCCGGCATCGCCCCACATGGTGGTGTTCGTATTGTTCACCACGGTGGGCGAGATGATCGGCGGCTTCACCCAGTTGGTCGGGAAGCCGTTGTCCCACTGAAACGCGGGCGTAATGCCGAGGTCGCCAGACGTGTAGACGGGCGTCGCCAGGAAGCCCAGCGCCGTCGGCTTGGTGTTGCCACCGCCCAACCCGCCGGTGGGATAGTAGCTGACGCCATAGGCCATGCGGAAGGCCATGCGTGGAGAAACTGAGTAGGCCATCCCCAGGCGAGGGCCGAAGTTCTTGTAAGCCACCTGATCCAGCAAACGCCGGCGGCCCACGCGGCCCGGCCCGTCACCGGCGAAGATCATGGCGCCCAGGCGTCCGCCGGCGCCCGGATTGGGAACCGTGGGGTCCATGATCGAGTAGTTGTCGTTGGCGTCGAGAATTGGCAGAAACAGATCCCAGCGCAAGCCGAGGTTCAGCGTCAGGCGCCGCGTGACTTTGTAATCGTCCTGCACGTAGGCGGCGAAGTAAGGAATGCGCATCGCATTGGTGATGTCGCGCACGGTGATGGTGCCGCTATCCACGTGCCCCAGCAACATGCTGGCAAAGGCGAGCCCTGTGCTACTGCGCCCGGCGGCCGTCGGGAAAGCCGTTTCATTCGGGGAGAACGAGAACGTGCCCGTGGCGCTATTGGCGCGGAAGTTATTCTGCAAGCGGCGGGAGTCGAAGCCAAACTTGACGGTGTGCTTTCCGCGCACCAACGTCATCGCGTCGGCCACCATGAACGTGTTGTTGATGGTGACGAACATGCCCTGCGTCCCTGGCGAGGTGAAGGGCGCGTAGTTCAGTTGCGGAAAGGCCCCGTTGGGCAGATTGGCGATGCCGAGCACACTGCCCCAGTTGCCGCCCTCGGTGGGCGACTGCACGAACTGGTCCTGCCGGGTGAGGCCGGCCGAGAAATGGTTCAGCGTGCGCGCGCTGAGCGTCCAATCGTAGGACAGGCGGACGTTGTGATTGATCGGGTAGTGGTACAGCACACGGCCGCCCATCGGCGGAGGCAGCGGCGCACTGAGGCCCGCGGCGTTGTCCTGCTGCTTAGCGTAGTTGTAACTCACGCTCATGCGATGCATTTCGCTGAAGTTATGATCGATCTTACCCGTGTAAGCGTACTTGAAACTGGAAGTCCGCATGACGGAGGGGAAGTTATTCGTCACGCTCGGAAGCACCGCGTTGGGGAAGTAAGTCACCAGACGGCGACTGGCTGGGCTGATGCGGCCGGCGGGAATGACGTTGCCCGGGAAGGCATCGCGCGTGAAGCCGCCGGCGCCATCGGGGCGCGTACTGGCCGGGTCATAGATGGGAATCAGCGCCCCACCCGCGCCCCGCCAGGCCGAGAAGTCGCCCTGCTTGAAGGCCTCGGTGGGCACACTGGCAATGGAGTTATCGGGACCGGAGCGGAAGCGGAATTCATTGATATTCAGAAAGAAGAAGGTCCGGTTGGTGCCGTTGTAGACTTTCGGAATCCGCACCGGGCCGCCGATACTGCCTCCAAACTCATTCTGCCGATTGACGGACACCGTACGATTGAAGAAACCGCGCGCATCCAGCTTGTCGTTGCGCAAGTACTCATAGAAATTGCCGCGATACTGATTGGTCCCGGAACGCACTGTGAAGCGTTCCACGCCGCCGCCAGTATTACCGAACTCGGCCGCATAACCGGTGGTGGCGATGGAGAACTCCTGAATGGCTTCCGGCGCATACGTCATTTGCCGCTCATCGCCGCCGACTTCCGCCGTCGTCAGACTCATGCCATCCACCTGAATTTCGCGGGTGAACCGCGCGCCGCCATTCACGTAAGCACCACCGAAGCCCGAGGCGCCAGTAACACCCGGCGTCAGGAGAATGAAGCTCTCCGCGGAGCGCCCGCCCGAGGCATTGAGCGGCAGATCAATGAATGGCTTCGGCTGGATCGCCGTGGTCTGCTCGCTCGATTCGCTCGCCACGCGGGTGACCTCAGCGGTCACCGTGACCCGGTCGGTGGTGCTGCCCAACGGTAGTTCGAGGTCTAAAGCCACGGTCACAGCAACGTCCACCTTGACGTTGTTCTGCTGCACGCTCTTGAAACCATCGCGTTCGGCGGTGATGTTGTAGGTACCGGCGCGGAGATTGGCCAAGGTGAAATTTCCGGCCGCTTCGGACATCGTGGTCTTGACGACTCCGGTAGATATCTCGCGGGCCGTAATGGTAACACCGGGCACGGCCGCGCGCGTCGAGTCGCTGACGGTTCCGCGAATGGAACCGCTATCGGTTTGCGCGAGAAGGGCGGGCGCAATGATTGCAGCAAGCCACCCGCAAAGGCTACGTAGTTTGGGCATGGTTGTCTCCTGAATGCTCTGAAAACTTAGATCAGCTTCTGGCAGAAGGCCCGCGGACGTCTGTCAGCAAAACGCCAATCTTTCTGCGGATCGTGCGATTGGAGTCACTGGGGCGCATAACGCACGAGAATGGCGACTCCGGGCAGGGCGATGTCGCTCATGCGGCCGGGGCCCGGAATCGTCCCCAGGCGATTCGCGCCGCGGCGAAGCGCGGAGAGCGGCCGCAGGGAAACGACGGAAAAATGAAAGCTGCCGGGCTTACCGTCCAAAGGCGGCAGGTCCAGCACGTGGCCGTTGAGCGTGAAGCCCCGGGTGGACGGACAGTTCCAACAGGGCACAATCAGTTGCGCATCGACCACGCGCGCCGGATCGCCTTCAAGATCCAGTTGCTCAAACTTGGGGCCCGGGTCGACATAGATGCCGTACTGACAGGCGGTGAAGTTCTTGGGCACGCCGTACGGTTTCAGCAGTTGGACATGGAAAGCACGCTGCAACCGAACGCCCTTAACGGCGGGCGTGAGATAAATCAAGCCATCCGGCCCCGTGAGGCGTGCGGCGAGCGCCAACGGTTCGGACTGATCCGGCAGCCAGGAAGTGTCCCACGCGAACGATCGTGCCGCACTGCCAATGTGATGGCGAATCTGCCCTCGCGACAAGGTCTGATGCCACTGTCGATAGACGCCATCGCCCTCGTAGTTGATGTCCTCATACAGACCGACGTAGTCCACCTGCGTTACGGGACCGGCGAGGCTGACGTCCAGCGGCACCAGGGTCCCCACTGTCGTATTCGCGCGCGGGGAGCGCAGCACGCCCGCCGTATGGGGCTTGCGCGCTGCGTCATAGTAAACGCGCAGCGTGAAGCCATAAACGGGCGTGTGGGCCGGGTGCGGATTGCCGCCGGCGAAAACCTCCGGCCCGATCCGAAACAGGAGCCGATTGCCGGCATCCGCGCGCAGTTCGCTGAGCGGTATCGGAACGTGCGGGAACCATTGATTGAAGTAGAGCGAGGGCGAGGGATCGCGCGGCGTACGTTCGGGGAAAGAGATGGGATGCCAGGCGCCTTCGTTCACCTGCAACGCCATGTTTTCGTAGCCGAGATGCGCGTTGCCGATCTCGAGCGCGATCTCAGCGGCGATCGCCTCGTCGAGGTCGATGGCCTGGGTGAGTTCCAGCGGCGACTGGCGCAAATTGAGGACGTGATAGTTGCCGGCCGGCAGCCAGGAGTATTCGCGGAACAGGTCGCCCGGCCGCGGCGCGGCCTGCAGCGCGAGGGCGAGGAAGAAGATCGCTTTCACGGCTCTGCCACCTCCACCACCACCCGGAAGCCGACGAAGCTGGTGCGATTGTCGGGATGATCCTTCTCGCGCGCAGCCAGCCGGCAATGCAAGCCAAAGGCGTTCCAGCCGCAGCCGCGCAGCACGCGCAGGTTGGCATCGTAGGCGTCCGAGCACCATTGCCAGACATTGCCCTGGAGGTCGTAAAGGCCGAGCGCGTTGGGAGGGTAGGAGCCGACCCTGGTGGTGCGGGCGAGATAAGGTCCGCGGGCCGCACCAGACTCCGGAAACTCGCCATGAAAGTTGGCGGCCGTGGAGGAAATTACACTGCGGCCGCCCGCCCGCGCGGCATATTCGAACTCGGCTTCCGTGGGCAGGCGGTAGACGCGATGGGCTTGTTGCTCCGCGGGCAGCCCCGAGAGCCGCCGGCAGAAGGTGACCGCGTCGTCCCAACGAACGCGCTCCACCGGAAACTCGCCGGTCCCGAGACCGGCAACGAAGGAACTGCCCGGCCCCGTGCCGGCGAACCAACTCGGCCGCGCTTGCATCACCGCGAAGTACTGATCCTGCGTCACCGGGTGCGCGCTCATCAAAAAGGGCCGGGCGATCGTCACCAGACGCGGCGTCTCGTCAGTCCGCCGATGGAACTCGATCAACGGCGACCCCATCACGAATTCACCCGCGGGCACGGGCACCAGGCGCATGCCAATCGAATTCACTGAGCTTTGCGCAAGCCAGAGGACCAAGAGCCACATTTCGCCTAGCTTGGGCCACGCGCAGCCACGCCGGCTATCAACATCCTGCCGCGAACTCTCAGCGAAGGCGCAATTCTGAGAGCAAATGATGGAATTGCGATAGATCGCGGGCGGCGGCTCATCAACACTGTGGAGTGTTGAAGTGCGCAATCGTCTTTCTGCTGGCCGCGACGACGCTGACGGCGGCCCCGCGACTCTGGTATCGCCAGCCAGCCCGCAACTGGAACGAGGCTTTGCCCGTGGGCAACGGACGCCTGGGCGCGATGGTGTTCGGGGGTGCGGCCGAAGAGCGCTGGCAGTTGAACGAGAACACGCTGTGGTCCGGCTTTCCCCGCGAGTGGAACAATCCGGAGGCCCGCGCGACGCTGCCACTGGTGCGCCAAGCGGCGGCCGAGGGACGTTACGAAGAGGCGGATCGGTTGGCGAAGCGGATGCAGGGTCCCTACACGGAATCCTACTTGCCGATGGGCGATCTGCGGTTGTCGTTCCCCCAGTTGGCTTCGGCGGAAGACTATCAACGCGAGCTGGATCTGGATCGCGCCATCGTCACCACGTCGTTTCGCAGCGGAGCGACGCGTTTTCGCCGGGAGACGTTCGCCAGCTTTCCGGCCCGCGCCATCGTGGTGAGGCTGACGGCGGACCGGCCGGGGCAGGTGACGTTCCGCGCGCAGCTCAGCAGCCAGTTGCGCTTCGCCGTGGAGACGTCAGCCGCGATGCGACTGGTGATGCGCGGCGAAGCGCCCGGCCATGTGGAGCCGGTGTACCGGCGCAACTTCGATGACGCGCACGCCATTCGCTATGGCGGCGGCATGCGTTTTGAGACGACGCTCGAGGTGCGAGCGGACGGTGGCGTTTCCCGCGCGGCCGACGACGCACTCGAAGTGACCGGCGCCGACGCCGTCACGCTGATCGTCACCGCATCCACCACCTACAAAACGCCCGAGCCCACGCAGGTGGACCAAAGTTATGACCAACTCCTCGCCCAGCACCTGGCCGACTATCAACCGATCTTCGGGCGCTGGAGGTTGCGCCTCGGCCGCGACGACGATCGCCGGCCAACCGACGAACGCTTGCGCGCCGGAGCCGACGCGGCGCTGATGGCCTTGTTCGCCCAGTACGCGCGCTACCTGATGATTGCTTCGTCACGGCCCGGTGGACAACCCGGCAATCTGAAAGGCATTTGGAACGATCGGATGCGCCCCGAGTGGAGTGCAAATTGGGCGCTGAACCACGATGCTGAAATGTACTACTACGCCGTGGAGACCGGCAACACGGCGGAGATGGCAGAGCCGTTCCTGGACTTCATCGACGGGCTGGCCGTGAACGGTGCGAAGACCGCGGCGGTCAACTATGGCGCGCGCGGCTGGATGGCACATCACAACTCGGACCTGTGGCGCCAGACCGGAGCCGCCGGCGATTGGGGCGGCGGCAATCCGCATTGGGCGCTGTTCATGCTGGCGGGCCCCTGGCTCTCGCTGAACTATTGGGAGCACTATGCGTTCAGCGGCGATCGCCGCTTTCTGCGCGAGCGCGCGTGGCCCGTAATGAAGGGCGCCGCGGAGTTCTGCCTGGACATGCTCGTGGAAGACGGCCGCGGCCACCTGGTGACGAACCCTTCGGTCTCGCCCGAGAACATCTTTGTGCAGAAGAACGGGCGTCCCGCGCAGATCAGCGTCGGCTCCACGGTGGACATGTCGCTGATCTGGGATCTGTTCACCAACCTGATGGAAGCATCGCGCGTGCTGGGCATTGAGCCTGAATTTGCCCAACGCCTGCGCGAAGCGCGGGCGCGGCTGCTGCCGCCCAAGCTGGGCAAGAACGGCCGCCTGCGGGAGTGGGCGGAAGACTGGGAGAGCACGGACCCGGGGCATCGGCATTTGTCGCATCTGTTCGGCTTCTTTCCCGGCAAGCAATGGGATGCCTTGGCGAATCCGGCGCTGGCCGAAGGGGCGCGGGTGTCGCTGCGGGAGCGCGATGCGAGCGCCTATGGATGGTCCTTAGCGTGGAAGGCGGCCCTGTGGGCGCGCCTCGGCAATGGCGACGAAGCTTGGCGCCGGCTGCGGATGCAGTTGACCGCCCAACCTTCCGACGACGCCACGAAAAGCGGCTGGACCTATCCGAATCTGTTCAATGCGGACCCGCCGTGGGTATTGCTGAATGGCAACATGTGCGCGCTGGCCGCGGCGATCGAGATGCTCGTGCAATCGCACACCGGCGAGATCCGCCTGCTGCCGGCCCTGCCCGCCGAGTGGACCGAAGGCGAAGTGAGCGGCGTGCGTGCGCGCGGCGGCTTCGAGGTTGCGTTGCAATGGTCCGCCGGCCGGCTCACCGGCGCCACGCTGCGCTCAACACTCGGAGGGCCGGTGCGCATTCGCACGGCTGAATCCGTGCAAGTCATCACGCGGGGCCGGGCAGTGCGCGTACGCCAACCAGCCCGCCACCTGATCGAGTTCCCCACTTCGCCCGGCGAAGAGTATCGATTCCACACAGGAGTAATCCGTTGATCCGTATCGTCCTCATGACAGCCGTTTGTCTCACACTGCAGGCCGCCCAAGTCTCCAACATTCTTTACGTGCACGGGGAGGCCGGAAAACAAGATGCCGGCGACCCGGACTTCATCCGACTGCTGACGGTGGACCTCAAGCAGACCGTCACCAAGCGGCTGGACAGCGTGGTGCCCAGCGCCGCGCAGGACGCCAAAGACTTCGATATGGTCTTCATCTCCAGCAGCGTCTTCAGCGGTAATGTGGCCGGCAAGTATCGCGAGCACACGATTCCTGTGCTGGTTGGGGAAGGCCTGACGTTCCCGGAGAAGTGGATGGCGATGGCTCGTAAGTCTCATTTCGAAGGCAAGCCGCCGCGTATCAGTGGCATCGAGCTCTTGCCGGCAGCGAAAGGTCATCCGCTGGCGGCGGGTCGTAAGCCCGGCATCATCGAGGTGAGCCAAGGCAAAGCCGCCATTTGGGGCTGGGGCTCCAGCCTGGGTTCGGGAGCCACCGTCATCGCACGCGCGACAGTTACTCCCGCCAGTGGCGAGGCAACCAAGCAAGAAGCCTTTGTGGAGTTCGTCTACGAGAAGGGCGCCACTCTCGCTGACGGCACGCCCGCCAAGGGCCTGCGCATCGGAATTCCCTGGATCGATTCCGAAGGACCCATGTTTGGTGAACAGCCTAACTCCATCTCGCAGGACGGCAAGGATCTGATTCTCGCCGCCGTCCGCTATGCGCTGAAGAAGAAATAGATGAAGTGCGGGTGGCTGTTGGCATGCGCGCTGGCCTGGGGCCAGACAGTGGACGCGCCGCGCGTGGCGCGGGCGATGCAGGCGCTGGTGGACGCGCACGAGATTCGTGGCGCGGTGACGCTGGTGACCACGCGCGACGGCGTGATTCATCGGCAGGCCACGGGCTTCGATGGTCCGTCCGGCAACCGGCCGCTGCGGCCGGATACGATCTTCTGGATCGCCTCGATGACCAAGCCCATCACGGGCACCGCCATCATGATGCTGGAGGACGAAGGCAAGCTCCGCGTGGAAGATCCGGTGAGCAGGTATCTGCCGGAATTCGCCGGATTGCGGACGCCGGAGGGCCGCCCCGCCAATCTCACCTTGCAGCAACTGATGACGCATACCTCGGGCCTTGGCGAGTTCACGCCCGATGACGCCAAGACCGCCCACACGCTGGCGGAACTGGTGCCGGCCTATTGCCGCAAGCCGATGTTATTCGAGCCAGGCACTCGGTGGAAGTACTGTCAGTCGGGCCTCAATGCCTTGGGCCGGATCGTCGAAGTGATCTCCGGGATGAGCTTTGATCGCTTTGTCGAACAGCGCCTGCTGCGGCCGTTGGGCATGAAGGATACGACCTTCTACCCCACAGCCCGCCAGATGCGCCGCGTCGCGATTCCGTACCGCCATGAAGCGGACGGGAGGTTCACGCCAGCCAAGGTCGCGCTGCTCGAACTACAGGGCGGCGAGGCCAGTTCGCGGCAACGCTACCCGGCGGCCAACGGCGGCTTGTACTCCACGGCGGATGACTATGGCCGCTTTGCGCGCATGCTGTTGAACGGCGGCCAACTCGACGGCCGGCGCTATCTTTCCGCGGTCGCCATCCGCAAGATGACCGGCATCCACACCTCGGGCCTCAAAGCCGGCTTCACGCCCGGCACCGCCTGGGGACTCACCTGGTGCGTGGTCCGCGAAGCCATTGATGTCAGCTCCGCCTTTCATCCCGGCACTTACGGACACGGCGGGGCCTATGGAACGCAAGCCTGGATCGACCCCGAGCAAGGCGTAGCGCTGATTCTGATGGTGCAACGCGCCAACTGGACCGGCCCCGAAGAAGCGCACGTGCGGCAAGCCTTTCAGCAAGCAGCCTACGCCAGGATGGTGCGGATCACCTCGCCCGAGACGTCCGTCAAGCGGTAAGCGCGGCCATTGTGCGTGTAGGTGAGCCGCGTGTGGTCCATGCCCAGCAGGTGCAGAATCGTCGCATGCAAGTCGTGCACGGAGACCGGCGCGTCGACGGCTTTGTAACCGATGTCGTCGGTATGGCCATGCGTCGCGCCACCGCGGATGCCGGCTCCGGCCATCCAGACGAGAAAGCCTTGGTTATTGTGGTCACGGCCACGAGAGCCTTCGGAAACGGGCATGCGGCCGAATTCCCCGCCCCACACCACCAGCGTTGAAGAAAGCAGCCCGCGGCTCTTGAGGTCGCTCAGCAGCGCGGCAATCGGCCGATCTGACTCGGCGCAGCGTTCGCGATGGTTCTCTTCAATCTTGTTGTGCGCGTCCCATTCGCTGTTGGGATAGATCTGAACGAAGCGCACGCCGCGCTCCACCATGCGGCGCGCCAACAGACATTTCTCGCCGTAGGCGCGCGTGACTTCTGAATCGAGCCCGTAAAGACGGCGCACGGACTCCGGCTCCTTGCTCAGGTCGACAGCTTCCTTCGCTTCGGTCTGCATGCGGAAGGCGAGCTCATAGGATTGAATGCGCGCGTTCAGTTCGGCGTTGCCCGGACGGTCCGCCGCGTGTTGACGATTGCCCGCCTGGGCCAGATCGAGCAAGCGGCGCTGACGGGCAAGGCTCATCTGGTCCGGCGGATCGAGATTGAGGATCGGCGTGCCGCCCGAGCGCAACGTCGTGCCCTGATAGGCCGCAGGCAGAAAGCCCGCGCCCCAGTTGCCCGGGCCGCCCTTCGAACCGGCGCGAGTGGGAAGCACGACAAAGCCCGGCAGATTCTGGTTCGGCGAGCCGAGCCCGTAATTGATCCACGAGCCCGCGCTGGGGAAGCCCGCGCGGATTTGGCCGGTATTCATCTGATACATGGCCGGCGCGTGATTGTTGGACTCGGCATGGCAGGAGCGGATGAAGGCGATGTCATCCACGTGCTGCGCGACGTTCGCATAGGGATCGCACACCCAGGCACCGCTCTGCCCGTATTGCTTGAACGAAAACGGCGAGCGCATCAGCGGGCCGGGGCGGCCGAAGAAGGTCTCGATCGCTTGCGGCGGCGGTTGGCCGTCGAACTTCTCGAGCGCGGGCTTGGGGTCAAACAGATCCACGGCGCTCGGTCCTCCTTCCATATAGAGCCAGATGACCGACTTCGCTTTGGGCGCAAAATGCGGCGGCGGCAATGGTTCCTCTCCCCGCAGCAGATCCGCGAGGGCCAGCATGCCGAAGCCGGCGCCGGCCTGCCCCAGCATCTGCCGCCGGCTCAACGGCGGGGCCTGAATGCGGCCGCAAGAGAGGTCGCGGAAGTTAGTCGACATAGGAAAACTCGTTCAGCATGAAGAGGGCATGGCAAAGGTCAGTGAGCTCGGCGTCGGCCAGAAAGTTGCGCGCGGCGCGCAACTCGTCGTTCGACGGAGGCCGGCACAAAGCCAGTTGATAAGCCACACGGACGCGAGCGTCCAACCCCGCACCGGCTTCGGACTCGACGCGGGCCGCAAAGCGATGAGCCTGCTGACGCACGAACGCATCGTTCATCAAGGTGAGCGATTGCGTGGGCAGCGTGGTGTTCTGCCGGCGGCCGCAAGCAGTGTTGGGGTCCGGGACGTCAAAGGTCTCCATGAGCGGCAAGCGGACGGAGCGCTTCACGAAGAGGTAGACGCTGCGCCGCCAGGACTCCGGCCCGTCCACCAGGTTCTTCGGCCAAGGATCCTGCGTGCGCGTAGCAATCGCATCGGGCGGAATAAACGGACGCACCGCGGGACCATACATCTGAAGGTTCAGCGACCCACTAACGGCCAAAATCGAATCGCGAATCGCTTCAGCTTCCAGGCGCACCGGCTGCCGGCGCCAAAGCAGACGATTCTCTGGATCGAGCGCCGCGTTGGCGGCATGGAACTCGACGCCACGGGCATAGGCGGCACTGGAAACGATCAGGCGATGAATGGGCTTCAAGCGCCAGTTCTGCCGAATCAGTTCACCGGCCAGCCAGTCCAGCAGTTCAGGCTGCGAGGGCTTCTCACCTTGCAGACCAAAGTCGTCCGGCGTCCGCACCAGGCCTTCGCCGAAGTGATGCTGCCACAGGCGATTGACGACGACGCGCGCCACCAGCGCGCCGGCGCCACGCTCGTCGTCCACCAGCCATTCGGCCAGCGCGGCGCGGCGGAAGGTGGTGTCGGCGCCCGGACGCAACAACGGCCGGCGATAGTCCTCCGGCGCTCGGTCATGGGTCAGCACACTGAGAAAGCCGAACTGCACGGGCTCTGCCTTCTTACTGACGTCGCCACGCGCCATCAGATAAGACGGCAGGGGCTCGGAAGAACTATCGAGAAAAAATAGTCCCCGCTCTGGAGTCGGCTCTTTGCCCGCGGCCTGCTTGAGTTCGGTCCAACGCGCACGGCCTGCCTCGCCCAACCATTGGGCAAACTCCTCGTCCGTGAACTTGAGCTTCGCCTCCCACTCGCGATAGGCCGCCGCCTGACCGGAGTGATTGCGATTCAAGGTGAAGCGCAGCAACTCGCGATCGCTTGCGGGGATCTGCAGCGCGGCCATGCGCTCTTCCCTTAGCGCGGCGCGACGCTGGCGTAACCAGCGATCGAGCGTCCAGTGCACGGGGGACAGCGGCTTCTCTTCGCGATCGATATTGCGAAAGATGGACGCGAGGCGATAGTAGTCGCGAGTCGGCACCGGATCGTATTTGTGATCGTGGCAACGCGCACAGGCCGCCGTGGTGGCCAGAAACGAGACGGTGGTCGTGCTCACCATGTCGTCCAACTGATCGTAGATGAAGCGCTCTTTGTTCTCCGCCGAATCGCTGGCCGCCGTATGCACGCGGGGTCCGGCCGTCAGGAATCCCGTCGCCGCCAGCGCCTGCGGATTCTGCGGCGCAAACTCATCGCCGGCCAGTTGCCAACGCAGAAACTGGTCGAACGGCAGGTCGTCATTCATCGCTTGAATGACGAAGTCGCGATAGCGGTACAGGGTAGGCGCGTCTTTGTCGTTCTCATAGCCTTCGCTGTCGGCGTAGCGGGCGGAGTCCAGCCAATGGCGCCCCCAACGTTCACCGAAGCGCGGACTCGCCAGAAACCGGTCGGCGAGTTGGGTGACGTCGTGAGTGGCGAAGAAGGCCGCGTCGTCTGCCGTCGGGGGAAGGCCCGTCAGGTCGAACGCCAGGCGGCGCAGCAGCGTGGCTCGCGAGGCGGCCCCGACGGGCGCGAGCTTTTTCGCCGCCTGGGCCTGCTGGAGAAAGGCGTCGATCGGATGGCCGGCACCAGGCGGCGCCGTCTTCGTCAAGGGTCGATACGCCCAGTGCCGAGGCGCGGCTTCCCGCTTGGCCGACGGCCAGGGCGCGCCCGCGCGGACCCATTTTTCGAGCACCGCCACCTGCGCTGGGTCGAGCGCCTTCTGCCCCAGCGGCATGCGCCGGCGCGGTTCGGCGGCCGTTACCCGGCGCAGCATCTCGCTCGCCTCCGGCTGCCCGGGCACGATGGCGGCCAGGCCACTGGCGCCGTTGGCGAGCCCCGCGGCGCGATCGTCGAAGCGAACACCGCCCATGGCTCGCCCCGCCGCATGACAGGCGATACAACGCTGCTCCAAAATGGCCACAGCCTCCACGCCCGCGTCGCGCGCCCGGGCTTCTTGAGCCGTAGCGCTCACCGTCAGCAGAACCGTGCTCATAATCAGGTTCAAGGCGCGGCGATAAGGCTTGCCGCCCGTTAACGGAATGCTCTTCATGCCTTCGCCACAGACTCGATTCTTATACTCGCGCGGACTCTGGCGCGTCAGCTTGCGAAACACCAAGCCGAAATAACTTTGGTTACAGAATCCCACTTCCTGACAAATATCAGCAATCGAACGGTCACTGGTGGCCAGCATCTCCTGGGCCTTGGCAATGCGCACCTGCGTCAGATGGGCCACAAACGGTTGGCCGCTGACATGCTTGAAGAAGCGCATGAAGTGCGACTTACTCATGTTGGCCACGGAAGCAACCTCCGTCACCGACAGCGGCTCCTGATAGTGAGTCTCGATGAACTCGAACACTGGGGAGAGACGGTTGAGGTCCCGCTGGCGCTGCGTCAGCACCGGACGGCGGTCGCCCTCCTGCGAATAATGCTTCACCAGGTAAACCAGGATCAGCTTGAGATAGGTGCGCGTGGAAAACCGGCTGGGGGCGGAGTCCGGCGCCAGTTCGCGCTCCATCCGCCGCAGCATCTCGAGCACTTCGCCCGGTACGCCCGTGGCGGCCGGCACCACATGCGGAAAGTCCGGCCCTTGATCGAGAAACGGCATCAGATATTGCAGCGCGTCGGTGAGCGGATCGTGGAGGCGAATGATCTCCTGATTGAACCGCAAGTGGACCCCGGCCACCGCCCCGGCCACCGCCGGCTCGAACGTGTGCGGACGCTGGCCAATCACCAACAGGTCGCCGGCGTGGGCATGATAGGTCTCCGCCCCGATGCGGCAGCCCAGCGTGCCACGTTCGACATAGATCAACTGGCAATCGCTCTCGAGACCTTCAACGGCATCGAGTGTCAGCGGAGCGACATCAATCGGGAAGGAGGCATTCAGTTTCATGGGGCTAGCTCCGGCGAAACAGCACTTGCCGCAAACAAGGATCTTTCTGGGCGTCCCGTAGTTCGTTGAGGTCGTTCAGGCGAGAGAGCGTAAAGGAGCCGCGCGCCTGGAAGACTCCGGCCGATAGGGCGGTAAGCGGCGTCCGCGGCACGACAGCGTCGGCGGGCGCATTGCCGGAGGCGAGCACCAGCGGCCCGGCGGCCATCACCTGATAGCGGTCACTGGGCTGCACCGCTTCGCGCGGTCCCACCTTCTGTTCAAAGCTGTACTGCACCGCATCTCCAGCGCGCAGCGGTAAGGTGACGTCCACCCACCCGCCCGTCGCCGATGCGGCGACCGCCTGCCCGTTGCGCCGCACCTGATGACGCGTCGTCCAGTGCGGAGCGAACAGGCGAAGCTTCGCCGGCGTCCGCACCGTCGACTCGAGCACCTCGAGCTTGACGGACCCTTCATACGGATAGCCGGTCGACTGCCTCACCCGGACCGTGCCCGTCCCCAGATTCAGCGTCGCCACCGAGTCATTAAAGAACGTAACGGCCAGTTCGCCCGGTCGCGTGAAATACGAATACTCGATCGAGCGCGCGTGACCTTCTCCGCCCCGCATCGTGCAGCACCAGAAGGCCTCATACAGATGCACCTTCAGCAATGGATTGTGCGCGGAGACGCACGTGTCGGTGCCGTAGCCCCCGTTCGCGCGTTGCGCGCGCCCCAAGCCGTTGAACCAGATCTGATGCGCGTCTTCGAGATAAGCGGGCTCGCCAGTGTAACGCCAAAGCTGATTGGCGACGATCAGCGAGTCGACGATCGCGCAGGGTTCGGACCACTCGGGGCGCCCAAACCAGTTGTAGTTGGAGAAGGTCTCCGTCAACGCCTTCGTCCGATAAAGACGATAGCGGTCGCGCACGGCCCTGAGCAGATGCTGATCGCCCGTGCGGCCGTACCAGAGCAATAGCGCCGTCATGGCCGTAAGCGAGGCATGGGTCTGCGCCTTGATCCGCTCGAGGTCCACCATCAGGAAGCGCTCGATCATCTCGTCCACCACCTCAGCCGCGCCCCGGTCGTCCAGCACAGCCGCCGCGTGAGCCGCGCCCGCCAGGAAGATGAAGTCGCAGCCGACGTCGCTCGATACCTGCCAGTTGCCGATCTGCCCGACGGTACCGCCGGCGGCCTCACCGGTCGCCTTCCGGGCGGCCGGGTCGATGGGGTAGGAGGAATGGAGTCCGCGGGTGGGCAGCACCAGATGGCGCACCGCCTTTTGGAGAAGCTCCAGCATCCGCGAGTCACCCGTCTGGTGATGGCGTTCGCAGAGGGCGCGCAGCATCCACCCGTTGCCTGAGAGTTGCTGCTCATTGATGGACTTAGGATCTAGCTGTGCGCCGAAGTAACCGTACTCATTCGTCTGAACCGGAAGCCTGGCCAGGATCGGCTTCAGGTAGCGAGCTTCGCGACCCGTGGACCGCTCGAGCAGGGTCAGCGCCAGAATCGCCCGGCCCTCCCAATCGCCCGGCCACGTCTTCACGGAGCGCGAGCGATAGACCTGTTCGGGCTGATAGATTTCGGTCTCCAGCCGATCGAAGTTTCGAAGCGCGCGACGGGACAAGTCTCCGCCGGCGCGGATGTCACTCAAGGGCACAGGCGAGGGAACGGCAGGTGGCGCGGCTTGGCCCGGCAGCGCGAGAAGGCCAACAACAAGGTCACGGCGAGTCCACATAGGCTTGGGTGAGGTCGATCATATGTCCCGGTCGGTTACCGGTGAAGTGTCGTGGCTGTCACTAGACTGGCCTTACGAAACTACGTTTCAAAATCAAGCAGTTACGTTTTCGTATCGTGCCTCGTTACGTGGGGCTAGCGCGTTTCCCTAACCCTATCCGCCCGAAACTCCTCGTGATAGACTGGCGTCCGTGGCGGCACGGAGCAAGGTCGAGTCGGGTTCGGCAGCCGCGTTTCCGCGTCACGAAATCGAAGCGCAGGTCCGCCGGATCATCGCCAGTCCAGCCTTCAGTTCGAGCGAGCGCGCCCGCGAATTTCTGACCTACGTCATTGGGAAGGCCCTTGACGAGGACTCTCAGGTCCTACACGAACGCACCGTCGCCAACGAGCTTTTCCAACTGCCGCACTACGACCCTGCAGTCGACTCCTTCGTCCGGGTCAAGGCCGGCGACGTGCGTAAGCGGCTCGCAAAATACTACGAACTCCCGTCGCCGGATGACAGCATCCGCATCCAAATCCCGCTGGGCGTATACCTGCCGAAATTCTCTCCTTTGGAGCCCGGCCCGGTTGAGATGCCGGATGAAGCAGCCGTCGAGCCGCCGACCGAGCCGCTAACCAACAGGCTTTCGTGGCTCCGCATCGCAGCCGTGCTGGCTGCTGTAGCCGCTTTCGGCGTGGTGGCCTTCCTCTCGATGCCTTCCGGCAGTAACCGCCCGGCCCCGATTGTCCAGGCCTTTTGGGAGCCCTTGCTCGCCGCCGACCGTCCGCTCCTGGTCAGCCTCCCTTCGCCGGGTTCCTTCATGCTCTACGGCGAAACGCTCGCCGACTTCAACGCCGGCAAGTTGCGCCCCACCGAAAACCTCGCCAAGGACCTGGACGCCTACACAATTCCCCAGGCGAAGCTCGTGCGCCAGCACATCTTCTTCGGCATCGGCGAGGCCCAGGCACTCGTGAAGATGTCGGTGGCGCTGGACCGCATGAACAAGTCCTTCGTCACGAAAGCGGCGATGGACGTGAGCAGTTCGGACCTGCACAATCAGAACGCGGTCCTCCTCGGCGGCTTCTCCTCGCGCTGGACCTTGCGCGTCACCCAAGACCTGCCGTTCCGCCTCGAGTACCGCCCCAACCGCCCCTCCGTCGTTGAGGTGCGCGGCCCCAAGCGCGTCTGGGAAAGCAGCGGCTGGGCTCCCGGCGGCCGCGACGGGATTGACTACGCGATCGTCGCCCGGCTCAAGGACTGGAACACCGGCCAAGCCATCATGCTCCTCGCCGGCCCGCAGACCTTCGGCTCGCAAGCCGCCATGGAGTTCGCCCTGAACCCCGAAGCCCTGCGCGAAATGGCCGCCCAGGCACCGCCGGACTGGCGAAACAAGAACATCGAAGTCGTCATTCAGACGCGCGTCATCGAAGGCGTCCCCTCGCCCGGCCGGATCGTCGCGACGCACTTTTGGTAAGGGCCAGTTGGACTGGCCCCTACTCTCCCGCACTAACGGCCGCGCTGCGTCACCACCGTCCTGGCGTTGTAATTGAGCGAACCGCGAATCGTGCCCGTGCGCTGCACCCCGGTATTGGGCGTCACCTCAAAGGTGACCTTGCCGGGACCGTAGCCGGCGTTCAGCCCGACCAGCTTGAACATGCCGCCCGCCAACTCATCCGGCGCGATGGACCAGCCGCAGTTCACCCGCGCCTGCACGTCTACCGTGATCGTGCCGCCAGCGGCGGGCACCGGCAAAACGGTCCCCAGCGCCTGCCAATCGTCCGAGCAGCCGGTGACGATGCTATTCCGCTGCAGGACATTGATCGCGACGTCGGCCACGCGGACCACCGCCGTGCGCCACTGCAAGGGCTGCGTGCTAAAGGAATAGCGCACGACACCGGACCCACGGCCGCCCGGGACGTTGGCGCGAATCCAGTTACTGGGCGACACCGTGGTTTGCGTGGCGCCCACTGTCCAGGCGCAGTCCGGACGAGTGGCCGTCACGAAGACGTCGAAGTACGAATCGCGGTTGCCCAACTCGGTGCTGCCCGTTGCGGACACCGTGATGTGGCAAGGAGCCTGGCCGGCTTGCACGAGACTGAACCGCCGGCCGTTAACGACCAGTTCCGCGCGACGCTCGACCGTCGTTTCGTTGGCCTGCAACGCGAACCCGACCGTTGCGGTGCCGGCGCGCGTGGTGGGCGCCGACAGGCTGATCCAGGAGGCCGTCGAAGCCGCGGTCCACGTGCAGGCCGCCGGAGCTTGCACCGCGAGCGTTCCTGTCGCCATCGTCGCGGCGAACTGCGTCGGGGAGGCGCTCGCCGTCAAGGTGGAGCAGGGATCGCTCGGGGCGCTCTGCGTCAAGGTGGCCGTTTTGCCTCCGATGCTGATGGTCGCCTGACGCGCCCCGGCCGCCGCGTTCGTCGTGGCACTGATGTTGACGGCCGCATCCCCGGCGCCACTGGTCTTCGAGGCCGTGGCCCAGTTCCCGGCGCTCGTGATCGTCACTGTCCAAGAGCAATTGCTCGCGGCTCGCACAGTCGCCAGGGCCGAAGCGCTGGCTGCAGGGATGGTGGTCGGTGCGAGCGTCCAGGTGAGGGTGCTGCAGGGATCCGTCGGCACCACCGGTGGGACTGGGTTGGGAGCGCCCGTCCCCGGACCCGCGCCGTGATTGTAGCCATCGCGCTGCGTCACCTCCAGCTTGTCGCTGCCCACCTGAAGGATCTGCCGACGAGTGCCTGCGGTGTTCTGCGCGAGTGCTACGGTCACCGAACCGTTCGACGTCCCGGAGACCGCGCCTTTGAAGCTCAGCCAGGACGTTGCCCCACTGACCGTCCAACTGCAGTTCGCCGGCGAAGCGGTCACTCGCAAACGGTACTCGCCCGCGGTAGACGGGAACTCCGCCCAGGGATCGGCAAACGCCACTTGGCAGGGCGTACCGGCTTGTTCAAGCGTCACCTTCCCGCCCGTCACGCTGATCACGTCCGTGCGCGGACTGGTGCTGGGGTTCGCGTCAGCGCGCAGCGTGACAGTGAAGTCGCCTTGCCCGCGCGTGGTGCTGGCCTTCACCCAACTGGGGAGACTGCTGACGGACCAAGTGCAATAGCCGCGATTGACATTGCCGCGAAAAGAAGCGCTCTCGCCCTTCTCACTGAACTTCAGCCGCGTCGGCGAGATCGCGTACGTGCAGCCTTCGTTGGCGGCCAACGTCCGGCGTTGAGCGTGGAGTTCGGCCAGTTGTACGCGCGCAAAGGCGTCCAGCTCCGCTTCACTTGCGGCGGCCTTGGTGAGCCGCTGCCAAGGCTGGCCAGTTGCGCCTGCCAGAAAGACGCCGGCGTCGGTCGCCACCAGCGGCAACCGTCCGGAAACAGCTAAAAGCTCCTGGCCTTCCCAGCCACCGGACGGCGTCCACGTTGAGCCCCGGTCCGAGCTGCGATACGCCGCATGGCCGTCCTGATCGCGATACCAGAGGTAAGCCGTCAGGTTCTGCTGCTCGTCTTCTACTACGCGCAGCACCGGCGCGCTCCAACGAGCCCGCGGCGTGAGGCGGAGCAACTCCGGCTCGTAAAGAAACAAACCTTCGAGCGACGCCGCCCAGAGTGCGCCAGAGGAGCGATGGAGCGTCTGAAAGGCTTCAGCCGGGCGCTCCATTGCCACGCTCCAGCGCTCGCCGCCATCGCGACTCTCGTAGATTGCGCCTGCCGCCAGCCACAGATGGTTCGCATCCTGCTCATCAAAAGCGATCGCGCTGGCAGCGCCATCCGGCGTCACTCGCTGCGGCAGTTTCTTCCAGACAAAGTTGTCGCCCTCGCTTCGATAGAGGTCACCGGCACGTGTGGCGAGAAAGTATTGGTCGCTCGCATAAGGATGCGGCAGGAGAAAGGCGACGTCGCTCGCCGTCAGCGAAACCGGCAACCGGCCGTCGTGCGACCAATGGCCTCCGCCATCGCGGCTCCGGTGAAGGTCGCCAGCCGGCGAAACGGCGAGGCGCAGTTCGCAGTCAGCCCGGTCGGTGGTAAGTAATTCGGTGCCTTCCGGGACAGCCGCCTCGGGCCACCGCGCCCGCGGACTCTGGCCAGTGGCATCCTGACCTTGCAGCGCAACTAACAACAAGACAGCTATGGAATAGTAACGCCAGTAAGTAACTCGCATATTCGATCTCCTTTGTGTAATGGCCGAGCGATACGGCGGCCGCTCCGAACAGCGAAATCGACGCTTGGCGCTGCTCAAGAAAAATGGCTTGTTTTCGGGTTTTTTTGACGATTTCGGACGAACTCGCGAACAAAACAAAACCCCACCCCGGGTCGGGGTGGGGCGCAAGGTTTCAATCGGTGAGATTTACTTCCGGTAATACTGCTTGAAGTTCCAGGTATAGCGGCTGGTGCCATTCACGGTGAACCTTACTTCGCCGGAGCGCGTGGTGTAGATCGAGTTGGCATTGGACTGAGCGACGCTGAGTGTCAACTCGCCACTCCCGGTGCCGGTCCGCGGGCTGGTGAACTGAGTAAAGGCGCTGTACTCCACGGCAGCCCAGCTGCACACGCCCGGCTCCTGCGGATCATAGAAGGGAAAGGCGATCTTCATCGCGATGACTTGGGCATTGCTTTGCAGAATCAGTGTGTCCGTGCCCGGCGTGATAGCCGGAGTGCAGTTCTGCACTTTAGGAGCGCGGAAGGTGGTGAGCAACGGCGCCGACGCTGTGTGAACATCGCCGAAGGCGCCGCCGGAGGCCTGCACCGCATAAGTCACCTCACCGACGCTCGTGATCGGCGAGGTAACTTCGTAGCGGAAGGTAGCCTGCTGGCCCGGCTGCAGCCGGTCAATCACGGAGAAGCTATTGATGCGGAAGCCCGTGGGCACAGTGATCTTCAGGCTGATGCCAAACACGGGCAGGTTGCCGTTGTTCGACAGCGCGCAATCCACCAGGTACTTCATCGTCGCCGCGACCTGGCCGGGCGCCGAGCAGCGCAGAGCGAGCGAGCCGGGCCGCACTTCCTCGTAGGCGCCGCTCGAGAAGGCGAGCGCGTACGCCTCGCTGCCGCGTTCGGTGGAGTTGTGGAACACCTTGATCAGCGCCGTGCCTTCGCCGCGAATCGCGATCTGCTCCACGTTGTCGATCCGGCTGGTGGAGCTATCGATGAGGCGGTTGGAGCTTTCGTCGTAGGCATAGAGGTTCAAGTCGCGGAAGTCACCGAAGGCCGTACCGCCATCGGGGCTGATGCCGGCGATGTGGCGATTCCAGACCAGTGAAGCTCGCGTGGAGCCGGCGACGTTCAGGCGGTAGTAGCGAGCCTGCCCCGCGGCCACTTCGGCGCTTTTCACGTTGTTCCGCTGACGGAAGGCCGCCTCCAGATTCGCGCTGCCCCAGCCCCAATCCCGAGCCCAGCCGCTCGCATCGGTGCTGTTGATCAGCAACGCCTTGGCCGCCTTCGCGCTCGACACCCCGCTATCGAGCAATAACGCCACGGCGCCGGCGATATGCGGCGCCGCCATGCTGGTGCCGCTCAAGGTTGAGACCGCGCCATCCAAATAAAGCGAAGCGATGTTCGAGCCCGGCGCCGCCACGTCCGGCTTGCGGCGGCCGCCTTTGGTGGGGCCCTTGCTGCTGTAGGCGGCAATCGTATCGTTGTTGCGGCTGAACGTGCCGCCCGTGTCCACCGCGGCCACCGTGATCACGTTGTAGCTATGCGCCAGATCGCCCAACTGCGGCGAGATCGGCAGTTTGCCTTCGTTGCCGGCCGAGATGCTGAAGGCGACGTCGTAGAGGTCGGCGTTCTGGTCCAACACCCAGTTCTCCAACTGGTCGTCCAGGCGGGTGCCGGCGCCGATGCTGATGTTGATGACGCGGGCCGGGGTCTGCTCCACGATGAACTGAATGGCACGGAAGATGTCGATCGACTCGATGATCACGTCGCCGCACTGGGCATTACCCAGGCCGGGAGCACCCACCCGAACGCTCACCAGTCCGGCGATGCCGGGAGCCACGCCCGTCGCGCCCTCAATGCCGGGAATCCGCTGCGCCGCAATGATGCCGGAGACGTGGGTGCCATGGCCCACCGTATCGAGGTTGTCCAGCGGCTTGGACGTATCCACGCAACCGGTGGCGAGGGCGCCCTCGAGCTGGTGGAAGGCGGCCATCGGCAACCCGTCGAAGCCCGCGTGCGGCGCGACGCCGCTATCGATCACTGCCACCACTTGCGTGCCGCCGCGGTAGCCGGCCTCCCAGAAGGCGGGCGCGCCCAACACCTTGGGCGAAAGGCCCAGGTGCAACTGCTTCGATTCTGCGGCCTGGATGCTGAGCACGTCGGGGTCGGTCTCGAGCGTGTCGATTGCCGACGCCGGCAGTTCGACGTAGAGGGCATTGAGCGCCCACAGACGCTCGATCAACCGGCCGCCTAGGCCGCGCACACGCGACGTCAGGCGATCCTGCAACGGCGCATAGGCCGCCTTCCGGACAGCGGCGATTTCCGCGCGTTCCCGCAGGATCGTGCGGTCGCGCTCGGCCGCCGCCGCTTTCCGCTCGCGCTCGCCTTGGAACTGCTTGGCGCGGCCATCCTGGAACTGAATGTAGTCTCGGTAGCGCTGCCGGATGGCCTGCACGTCCTGCTGACCGGCAGACGGCAGCACGACATAGACGCGAAGCAGACCGCCCTTGGCGGCCTGTTCGCGGACGGAGGCACTCACCTTGGGTCCGGCGGGCTCCGGCGTCGAGACGGCGTCAGGGATGGCGGCGCGGGGCTCGGCTTCCAGGCTCTGCTGGGCTTGCGCGAAGGAAGTAGCCAGCAGTACGGTAACGAAGAAAGAAGTGGGGCGCATCGGGGTTCTCCTTGAATCGATCGCCATTGCTGGGATCGAAACCTACGGCGACACCCCAACGGAAAAATGCGCAAGATTTTTCCAAAAAGTTTCGCCGCGACGGAGAACCGACTGGAAACGCTAACGGATGGCCAAGGTGACGGTGTTGCTGGGCAGCCCCGCCGCTTCGATCACCAGCGGTACGGCGGCCCCGGGCTTTACGTCAGCCGGAATCACCAGGTTGACCTGATAGAGGCCGATGTAGGAGGGCGACAAGCCGGAGTACGTCACTTCGGCCGGCAACCCGCCGACGGTCGCCGTCACTTTCGCCAGCGTCCGGACGAGCGGTTCGGCGGGCGTCGGCGCGCCAATCTCCACCTCCGGCGTGACCGCTCCCAGGCCGAAGCCGTAGAGCGTCACGGCCTCGCCGGCCTTCACCGGATTGCGCGCGTCGGCCATCCGCGGCGTGCCATCGCTCACGCCGAACACCAGGCCCTGACCCTCGCCGCTGTTATCGGCCGTGAGGATCGCCGGCTGCGCGTCGACTACGGTAATCGCTTCCGGCAAGGAGTAAACGCCGCCGCGTTGCACCACCACCTGATGCGTCGTGCGGGGCGGCAAGCCGAAGGGCAACAGCGCGCGGACCTGCTTTTCCGCCACGCTGTTCAAAGGAATCGTGCGCCCGCCCACCAGCACGCGGCTGGACTCGAGCACCGCCGGGAAGGCACCGGCGGGAGCTTCGCTCGCCCGATCCGCCAGCCGCTCGCCGACGATGCCGGCAAAGGTACCCGGCGCCAGCGGCGCCCGTTCCAGAGTCCGCATCGCATTGGTGACGCCGCCGGAGGAGATCTGCGGCGGCTGCAGATTGGCCACCACGCTTCCCACCAACCGCAACGTGCCTTGAATCGATGGCAGGCTGGTACGCGCCAGAAAATCGATCGACATCGAAGCGCGCGCGCCGTGGCTGTTCCAACTGCCCACCCAACGGCCGGAACCGGCATGCCTCAGTTCCACTTTGTCCTCGCCGGAACCGAAAGCCGCCAGCACCACGCCTTGTTCGAGCGGCTGCCCGCAATCGTCCAGCACCAGCACTTCGATCCACGCCGGCCAGCCTGCCGCGATGCGGAAGCCTTGCTCCAACTGGCTCGAAGTCAGAATGTACTTGGTGGGCGCGCACCCGCTCACCGCCGCGCGCACCTTGGCCGCCGCCGGCGCCGCGGCCGCCGGAGCCACAATCAGCCCCAACGCGACTCGCGACAGCGGACCGTTCTCCCGCGACGCAATCACCAATTCGCCTCGATACGTTCCGCGCGCCAAGCCCGCCCGCAGCGGCTGCCGGAGAAAGCTCTGCAACTGCAGGCTCGTGGTTTGCCCCGCCGCGATGCGGAGCGTCCCGCTGGAGATACTCAGCCAGCGCGCTTCGCCTTCCAGCAGCGTATCCACCAGCAGTTCGAGCGGACGCTCGGTCGGGTTCGTGATCTGCAGCGTTTGGACCGCCGGATTGGCACCCTCTTCGGTGCCCGCAAAGAGGAACCCCGTCTGGCTCAGCTTCAAGCGCGGCGGCTGCCCGGCCGCCTGCACTTCCAGCACCACCACGACATACTTCACGATGCCCGCCGGACGACTGAAAGTCACTTCGACCAAGCCGTAGTAAACGCCTGCCGCCAGATTGCGCGCGTCGGCACGAATCGGCACGCGGGTGGCCGCATCCGCGGCGGTGGTGCCGCCGGAGGTCCCCAAGGTGAGCCAGGTCGGGCCGGGGACGCTTTGCGTGGCCCGCGCCGTCCAGGTGGAATCCGCGGGGGTGCGGTTCATCACCTCCAGCACCTGCTCCAACGGACCGACGCCCGCCGCCTGCGTGAAGCGCATCGAGGAATGAGACAAGAAGACCTCGTAAGCCTGGTCAGCCACCGAGGCGAAGACGGGAATGTCGAGAGTCGGCCCGGACGCCGCCTTCAAGTGGACCGTGCCCCGATAGTTGCTGGCCGGGAAGCCGCGCAGATCGGTGATGATCTCGAGCGCCGTCGGCTGAGCCCCGATTTTGTCACCGCCCAGCCGCGCCGTCAGCCAAGGCTTGGACGTGCTTTGCGAGGTCGTCACCGTCGCTTGAAGTTCGCCGAGCCCTAGATTGCGCAGCGGCACCGTGGTAGTCCCGCTGGGGTTCGCCGCGTTCAGCAAGACGGGGACATAGGTCGAGCCGCTATCGAACGCCGGCGGCCCCGTGGGCAACACGTCGAACCGGATCGGGATCGCCCGCGTCGCCGGCTGCGTGCCTGGCGTGGTGACGTCCACCGTCGCTTCGTAGGTCCCCGGAGCCAGCCCGGACGTATCGGCATTCACCGTCAAGGTGACCGGCAAGGTGCCAGATGCCGGCGAAACCGTCAGCCCACTCAGCCCGCGGGCCTGCGCGGTGTAAGCGGCGTTCGGCTGATCGGACGTCACCGGGATCGTCATCGACGCGGTGCCCGGTCCGGTCGGCGCCAGGGAGACCGGCTGCGTCGGCGCAAAGACCGTCGCTGAGGCCCGCACATCATACTGCACGGGAATCAGCAGGTCGTTAAAGCCAGGCCCGGAGATGCGCAGCGTCGTCGAGTAAAAGCCCGGAGGAACGCCGACGGGATTGATGCGCACCGTCACCGAGCCCGGCAGAGTCAGCCGGCTGGGCGAGAACGTAAGGCCGGGAACGATCTGCGTGAGCGTGATTTCCACCTCCTGGCCGGGCGTCGACGTCGTCAGCGCGATCGCCTGCTGACTGGTGACACTCGGCGGCACCGTCATCGACACACTCGGCAAGCTGGGCGTCACCACCGGCGCCGGTGGCGGCGTCACTGGTCCGGGACCAGGCGCCGGCGGGGCGGGCGTCGCTCCCGCTTGCGTGATCGTGGTCGAGTTTCCCCCGATGAACACACTCGCCGCGCGCGCTGTCGCGGAACCGTTCGCCGCGATACTCGCTTGCACCGTGCCCGGCCCTGT
>JBGAHE010000073.1:0-37654 GCA_044226365.1 Bryobacteraceae bacterium | reverse complement strand
CGCCGTGCGTTCTGACCCGCGTACTGCTGGAAGTGCGGCAACTGCTGGCGAGCCATGGCATGGTTCGGGAAGCCGGCGATCGCTGCGCGGACTTCGCCCGTAGCGGTCGGCAGCTTCACCAAGGCGATCTCCGTGCCGAAGTGAAAGGCTGCGGCGGCCTCTGGCAGGTCGCCCAGAAACGCCTTCAACGACTTCGGACCCGTAATGTAGCGGATCGAACTGGCGTTCTCCGGGATGAAGCGCGGCAAGGCCGGTAAGGAGCGTTCGCGGAAGCCGGGGAAGTGCTCCGCCCAAAAGAGAATTTCGTTGGCTGACGGGCGGTAAGTCCCTTCGAAGCGCATCAGGTAATTGCCGACGGCGGCGAGGGTGACGCCCTTGCCCGCCAGCGAATTCTTGAGGAAGGGAATCGGTTTGCTTTCCGCCGGCGCCTGCCAGTAGAAAGCGGCCATCGGGCCGGTGGAGTCCTGAAAACGCCAGGCGGTGGTGGTGAGCTTCTTGGCCCCGTTCTCGTAGATGGCGGTTTCGCCCTCGACGAAGCCATACTCCTGCCAGACTTCGGCCTGCTCGCCTAAGGCGACCGGCGCGGCCGACTTCCGCTGATACGGATCGATGTTAGGCGGCCAGATGGCGGCTGGCGCGTTCAGCGCCAGCACCAACGAACACGCTGCTAGCTTCCATGGCATTTCTTATACTTCTTACCCGAGCCGCAGGGGCAAGGGTCATTGCGACCGACCTTGTCCGCCTTCACGACCGGCGCTTGCGTGGCGATCTCGCCGCCACCCACGAATTGCATAGACGCCATTTCGCGCTCTTTGTTCCGTTGGACGGTGCGCGTGAAGTCGACCATGGCCGATTGGGCTGCCTTGCGGTCGCCGGCCGCTACGGGCTCAGGTTCCTCCGGCAACTCCTGCAACTCGTCTTCGGGGAACTGGGGTTCCTGATTCTGGAACGGCAGGGCGCCGCCTTCGGCCTGGAGGAAGAACAGGATGCGAATGGATTCGTCTTCGATGCGATCCATCATGTCCTGGAAGAGCTGGAAGCTCTCCTTCTTGTACTCGATCAGCGGATCCTTCTGGCCGTAGCCGCGGAGGCCGATACCTTCCTTCAGGTGATCCATCGACAGCAAGTGGTCTTTCCACTGGTTGTCGATCACGTGCAGCATCACCATGGCTTCGGTCTGGCGCATGAACTCTTCGCCGACCATGGCTTCTTTTTCCACGTAGCGCTTCATCACGACGTCGCGCACGGTGTCTTCGACGTCTTCGCGGGACTGGCCCACGAGGTCGGCCGGCTTCACGCGCACGCCGAACTGATTCAGCAGGTCCTGATCGAGGCCGGCCAGATCCCAGGCATCCGGGTTGGCGCCTTCCGGGAGGCGCGCATCGACGAAGGTCGCAATCATGCCATCGATGATCTCGGTGACTTTCTCGCGCTGATTCTTGCCTTCGAGCAAGCCGCGGCGCAGGCTGTAGACGGCCTGGCGCTGCTTGTTCATCACGTCGTCGTATTCGAGGAGGTGCTTACGGGCGGCGAAGTTCTGCGCTTCCACGGCCTTCTGCGCGGCCGCGATGCGCTTGGTGATCAGGCCGCTTTCGATCGGCACGTCTTCTTCCATGCCGAGCCGCAGCATCAGGTTCTGGATGCGTTCGCCGCCGAAGATGCGCAGGAGGTCGTCCTGCAACGAGAGGTAGAAGCGGGCGGAACCGGGGTCGCCCTGACGGCCGGCGCGGCCGCGCAACTGGTTATCGATGCGGCGGCTTTCGTGACGCTCGGTGCCGACGATGTGCAGACCGCCGGCGGCTACTACCTTTTCATGCTCCGCGTCGCAGACGGCCTTGTGCTTCTGGTAGGCCTCGGTCCACAGGGCGATCGGCACGCGCGAGTTCACGCCCGCGCGCTGGAAGTAGTAGAAGTCCTTGTCGGCGATCAGCGAGCCGATGCCGGGCGGCAGCGTTTCCGCCAGACCGCGCTTGATCACTTCTTCCTGGGCCAGGAACTCGGCGTTGCCGCCGAGCAAAATGTCCGTACCGCGGCCGGCCATGTTCGTGGAGACGGTGACGGCGGCGTAGCGGCCGGCCTGGGCCACGATGAAAGCTTCGCGTTCGTGATTTTTGGCGTTGAGCACTTCGTGCTTGACGCCCATTTTCTTCAGGACCGCCGAGAGGCGTTCGCTCTTTTCCACCGAGATCGTGCCCACCAGCACCGGTTGCCCGGTCTCGTGGCGCGCCTTGATCTCCTTGGCGGCGTTGCGGAACTTCTCTTCTTCGGTCCGGTAGACCATGTCCTGCGAGTCGATGCGGATCGTTTTCCGGTTGGGCGGAATGTTGATGACGTCGAGCTTATAGGTCTTGTTGAATTCGGCGGCTTCGGTGTCGGCCGTACCCGTCATGCCCGAAAGCTTCGAGTACATGCGGAAGTAGTTCTGGAAGGTGACCGTGGCGAGCGTCTGATTCTCGTTCTCGATCTTCACGCCTTCTTTGGCTTCCACGGCTTGGTGCAAACCGTCGCTCCACCGGCGGCCCGGCATCAGGCGGCCCGTGAATTCGTCGATGATGACGACCTCGCCTTCCTGCACCAGGTAGTCTTTGTCGCGGTGGAACAGCACGTGCGCCTTCAGGCTCTGCTGCACGTGATGGTTGATCTCGATGTTTTCGGCGTCGTAGAGGTTGCTGATGTCCAGCAGCCGCTCCACCTTGCGCACACCTTCTTCGGTGAGCGCGACGTTCTTGGCCTTTTCGTCGACCGTGAAGTCGCCGGTGAAGTACTTCTCGCCGGGCTCCTTGCCTTCGATCACTTCGCCGCGCGTGAGCTTCGGGATGATGCCGTTGACGCGGTAATACTTGTCGGTGGAGCCTTCGCTGGGTCCGGAGATGATCAGCGGCGTACGGGCTTCGTCGATCAGGATGGAGTCCACTTCGTCGACGATGGCGTAGTTGTACTCGCGCTGGACGCAGTCTTCGATCTGGAACTTCATGTTGTCCCGCAGATAATCGAAGCCGAACTCGTTGTTGGTGCCGTAGGTGATGTCGGCGTGGTAGGCGTCGTAGCGCTCGCGGTCGTTCAGACCGTGGACGATGCAACCCACCGTCAGGCCGAGGAACTTGTAGAGCTTACCCATCCACTCCGAGTCGCGGCGGGCCAGGTAGTCGTTCACGGTGACCACGTGGACGCCTTTGCCGGAGAGGGCGTTCAGATAGCAGGGCAGGGTGGCCACCAGGGTCTTACCTTCGCCCGTCTTCATTTCGGCGATGTTGCCGCGATGCAGCGCAATGCCGCCAATCAACTGCACATCGTAATGGCGCATGCCGATAGCACGGCGGCCGGCTTCGCGGCAGACCGCGAAAGCTTCAACCAGGATGTCATCGAGCGTCGCGCCCTGCGCCAATCGCTCTTTAAACTCAATCGTTTTCGCCGCGAGTTCGTTGTCGCTGAGCGACTGCAGGCCCGGTTCAAGCGCGTTGATGGCCGCCACCAGCGGCATCATCTTTTTGATCTCGCGCTCGTGCTTGGTGCCGAAGATTTTGGAGAGAATTGTGTCGATCATTGAGGGCGCACGTCGCCTAATCATAGGCTAGCACCCTGGGCGGAACACTGTCGCCCCGGCCTTTAGGACGGGTAGTACTCTACCCATTGGGCTAGGGGACTGCCGATCAGCAGTTGCGTCGACTCGATCGCCTCCGCTCGCAACCCGGCCAGCGCCGCCAGCCCCGGATCCGCCCGGTACGCCGCCAGCGCTTCCTCCCCGGGAAAACGCAGCACGTGGACTTCGTCGGGCAACTCCGCCGGCGGAACTGCGCCCACCGGACGCATCGCCTGCAATAATTTTCCCCCATGCCGCTCGATCAGGGCCAGGGCCTGCCGTTCAAACGCCTCGAACTGCTGCCGCTTCCCGGCCCGGACTTTCAAATGCGCAATCACGATCAACTCCATGCAAATATTCTGCCCGGTGAATCGTCGTAACAGGTGAATGGCCGGTACACCCGAACAGGACGAACGAATCGCCGCGGCGATCGTCCAGGAGCAGGCCCGGCTCCGCTCGTTCATCCGCCGCCGCTTGCCGGATGCGGGCGACGTGGAAGACGTTCTGCAGGACGTCTTCTACGAACTGGTGGTCGCCTACCGGCTGATGAAGCCCATCCGGCAGGTGAGCTCCTGGCTGCTGCGGGTGGCGCAGAACCGCATCACCGATCGTTTTCGGCGGAAGAAACCGGAGCCGCTGCTCGCGGGTGACTCGCTGCCGTCCGCCGCGGCCACTCCCGACGATCAACTGCACCAGGCCCGCCTCTCGCGGGACCTGGCCGTCGCCCTGGCGGCCTTGCCGCCCGAACAACGCCACGTCTTTGTGGCTCACGAACTCGAGGACCGCAGCTTTGCCGAACTCGCCGCCGAAACCGGCGTCAACGTCAACACGTTGCTCTCCCGCAAACATGCCGCCGTGCGCCAGTTACGCCGCCGGTTGCGCCCCACGCAGGCCGAATATCTCTGGAAAGCAGGAACCCGATGAACCCGTCTCGCCCGCGCGCCCGTCGCCAGCTCCGCAAAGTCTTCGCGATTCTTCTCTGCGTCACCATCGCGGTGGCCGGTTTGGGACAAGCCGTGCTGCATCTGTGGAACTGGCTGATGCCCTCGATCTTTGGTTTGCGTCCGGTGACGTTCGGCCAGGCGTTGGGCTTGCTCGCCCTGAGTTGGATTCTCTTCGGCGGTCTGCGCGGCTTTCGGCCGGGTCCGCGGCGCTGGCGGAGCCGGCATGCGGCTTGCTGCGGCCGGCGGGCGCACGAGCGCTACACGGACTTTACCGCCGAACGCGGGCCGTCCGGCGCGGCGCGACAGTTCTAAAATCGTCTGGTGAACCCACTTCGCGCCGTCCTGGTGCTCTCCTGCGTCCTGCTTCCGTTGCCTGCGCAGAACCGCGCGGAAGAGATCATCAAGCTTCTGCGACCCAGCCGTCCGCCGGCCGATGGCCGCATGAATGCTTACGACAAGACCTGGGAGGAGTGGGTGCGGCGCACCGGCGAACAGCCGCCGGACTTCGAGCGCATGCCCTCCATCGCCGAGCTACCCGACCCGCTCTTTATCCGCGAGGGCCAAAGCGGCACCCGCGTGACGACGCCCTCGCTTTGGAACGTGCAGAAAGGTCTGCTGCGGAAGCAGGTGGAGCAGTGGATGTTCGGCCGCATGCCGCCCGCGCCTGATAACCTGCGCGCCACGGTGACGGCGACGCGACAGGAAGGCCGCAGCACCGTGCGCCACGTGAGGCTTGAGTTCGGGCCGGACCATCGGGCGACGTTGCGGCTCGAGCTGGTGATTCCGGAAGGCCGCGGGCCGTTCCCGGTCTTTCTAACGAACCACGCGCGCAACCGTCCCTGGATTTATACGGCCGTTCGCCGCGGCTATATTGCCTGCATCTATCACGCCACTGACCCGCGCTACGGCAACGGCGACGACTCCGATGCGTGGGTGGAGATCTATCCCCAATATGACTTCTCTGTTCTCGCGCGCTGGGCCTGGGCCGCCTCCCGCGCCGTCGATTATCTGGTGAAGCAGCCCGAGGTCGATGCGCGGAAGATCGGCCTCACCGGTCACTCGCGCAATGGGAAGCAGGCACTGCTGGCCGCGGCCTTCGATGAACGCATCGGCGCGGTGATTCCTTCGAGCGGCAACAGCGGCGAAGTGGACCCCTGGCGCTACACCACCGAGCCGTTCGCCAACGAGAGCATCGAACTGCTGGCCGGCGTGCAGCCGCACTGGTTCCATCCGCGTTTGCGATTCTTCTCCGGGCGCGAAGACAAGCTGCCCGTTGACCAGAACTCGCTGCTCTCGCTGGTGGCGCCACGCGGACTGCTCCTTTATTCGGGCTACGCCGAAGGGGCAGGGAATCCGGTGGGCTTTGAGCAAGCCTACCGCTCGGCGCTGCGGGTCTATCAGTTCCTGGGCCATCCCGAGCGCATCTGGCTGCATCTGCGCAACGGCGAGCACGACACCACGGCCGGCGACGTCGAGAACTTCATCGACTTCTTCGACACGATCTTTGGCCGACGCGTGCAACCGAAGTCCGAGACGTGGGTCCACGGCTATACCTTCGAGGGCTGGCGCGCTCTTAGCAAAGAGACGATCGACCCGCTGCAGCATCCCGAACGCGCGACGCGGGCGACCGAGCCGGCGGCCGCGCTCCGCGAGCATCTGAACTGGGCGCTCGGCACCGAGCCGCCCGGCGTCCCCAACCTGCCCCTCAAGACGCTTCCTCGTCCGATTGACTCGGCCGGCGGTTGGCTCGAAGGCCTTTTCCAACGCCCGAGCGCCAACCTTGCCACGCGCGCCCGCATCGAGAAAGAGGGCATGGGTTGGACGGAGATTCCGTTCGGCGACGGACTGAAGGCTGACCTCTTCTATCCGGCGGGCTCCCCGCAGGGCAAATGGCCGGTGGTGATCTGGCTGCACGGTTACTCTTACCAAAACGGCTGGTCCGTCTCTCAGCCGTGGAACTCCACCGGCGCCGACTTCCGGCTCGACCAGCGGCCGCAGTTTGCGTCGCTGGTGAAGCGTGGGTTTGCCGTGCTCGCCTTTGACCAACTGGGCTTCGGGACCCGCGTGCTCGACGCGCGCGACTTCTACCGCCGCTACCCGAAGTGGAGCCTGATGGGCAAGATGGTGACCGACACGCGCGCGGCGATCGACGCGATCTCTACCCTCGACGCCGTTGACGCTTCTCGCATCTACCTCATGGGCTATTCGCTGGGCGCCAAGGTCGGCCTGTTCACGGCCGCGTTGGACCCGCGCGTGCGAGCTCTCGCCGCCGTGGGCGGCTACGATCCCCTGCGTCTCGGCACCGCCGAAAACGGAGTGGAAGGCATCCGGCATTATTCGCACCTGCATGGTCTTTTGCCGCGCCTGGGCTTCTTCGTCGATCGTGAGAAGCGCCTGCCCTTCGACTTCGATGAAACGTTGGCGCTCATCGCGCCACGCCCGGTGCTGCTGGTGTCGTCCGAGCACGATCGCTACGCCCGCGTGGCGGACGTTCGCGCGCAGGTGGAGGCGCTGAAGCTTTCAACGGTCACGCTGCAAACACCTCCCGGATACAACAGCTTCACGCTCGTTCTGCAGGAGCAAGTCTTCGACTGGCTCGCCCGGCAGGCTCGTTAAGCAATCTGAAATTTTTGTTCCAGATTGTGATATAGTTCCCGGCAAATCCTAATCGGCTTGCACTGTCCAACCTGCCGGACATTCAGGCCGAGGGTCTTAAGTAGTCCGGGGAGGTCCCTAGCAGCGCGACGCGTCCGGCGCCATTGTGCCGGGAGCGAAAGTTACTCTCACCAATACCGACACGGGTGTTACCTTTAACGCCCCGTCCAATGCCTCAGGCGAATATACCGTGCCGCAACTGCAAGTGGGCACCTACAACGTCCGCGTGGAAAAAGACGGCTTCCGTCCCGCGACGGTGTCCGGCATCGTGCTGAACGCTTCGGCGACGGTGCGTGCCGACGCCACGCTCGAAGTCGGCTCGGCCGCGCAAGCGGTCGAAGTCTCGGCCAGCGCTCTGGCGCTCTCCACCGAAAATGCGAAGACCAGCGTCACGATGAACAACAAGCTCGTCGATGAACTTCCGCTGGTGGTGGGCGGCGGCATGCGCAGCCCGTTCAACCTCGCGGCGATCACGCCGGAGGCGAAGAACGTGGGCGGCGATAACGGCTTCATCCTCGGCGGCGGTCAGGCGGCCGGTTACGGCACCAACCTGGACGGCGTTTCGGCCAACACCTCGCGAGCCCTGTCGCAAAGCTGGGTGGCGGTGAACGCGCCCTCGATCGAAGCGGTCACCGAGTTCACGGTAGACACCAACGGCTTCAAGGCGGAGTTCGGTCAGGCCTCGGGCGGTATTATGAGCTTCGCGTCGAAGTCGGGTACGAACGAGTTCCACGGCACGGCTTACGACTTCGTCCGCAACGAGAAGTTCGACTCGAATAACTTCTTCAACACGGGCCGCGGCATTGCCCGCCCGATCTATAAGCAACATGACTTCGGCGCTTCTGTCGGCGGTCCGGTGTGGATTCCGAAAATCTACAATGGCCGCAACAAGACCTTCTTCTTCTTCAGCTACGAAGCGTTCCGCAATCGCGACGGGGCGAACGGGGTGACGCGCACGGTGCCGACGGCGGAAATGTACGACGGCGATTTCCGCAACTGGGTGAATGCCCAGGGCGCGCAGATTCCGATCTATGACCCGACGACGCAAAGCACCGTCAACGGCGTGCTGACCCGCGTGCCGTTTGCCAATAACCAGATTCCGAAGAGCCTTTTCGATCCGACGATCGTGCAGGCGCTGAACACGTTCCGGTCCGGCCCCACGCCGCTGCCCAACAATGGCGCGGCGCCGGGTTCGATCAACTACGTGCAGAACAACTATCTGGTGACGCAAGGTACGGAAGTGCGCCCGAACACGAAGATCAGCGTGAAGGGCGACCATAACTTCAGCTCCAAGAGCCGTATTTCCGGCTATTGGGGCTACAACCGGTCGAGCGCGGTTCCGGGCGCCCAGGGCGCGGCGGATCTGCCGGGCCTCTTCGTCAACTACAACGACACTACGCGCAACTCGGACGTCTTCCGCGGCAGCTGGGATTACGCGATTTCGCCGACGATCTTCAACCACTTCTACGGCGGCGGCAACAACTGGAAGGAAAACCACGATCCCCCGCAGGCCACCATTCGCAGCGGCGTGAACTGGAAGGACAAGGTTTGCATCGCCAACGTTCCCGATTGCGCGCAGAACCTGGTGAACTTCAACTTCTCGAACAGCTACTCGCAGTGGGGTGGCCGTGCCAACAATGGCTCCGAAAACTTCATCAAGATGTTTGCGGACGACGTCACGATTATCAAGGGCAAGCACACCTTTAAGGCGGGCGGCCAGTATCAGGGCCAGTTTTATAACGGCTTTGGCCGGCAGTGCGTCTCCGGTTGCCTGACGTTCGACTTCAAGAATACGGCGCGCATTCTGCCGACCGGTCAGGTGGATACCAACTTCGCGACGGCGGGCGGCAGCCCGATCGCCTCGATGCTGTTGGGCCACGTGAACGCGACTTCGATCGACACGATCCGCTATATCGGTCAGCAGTGGCCGTCGTTCGCCGGCTTCTTCCAGGACGACTGGCGCGTGCGTCCGAACCTGATGATCAACCTCGGGATCCGTTGGGAAACCACGCTGCCGCCGACCGGTGAGAACGACAACTGGAGCGACTTCGATCCGAACCTGCCGAATCCGGGTGCGGGCAACCGTCCTGGCGCTCTGATCTATGCCGGCAACTGCAGCGGCTGCATCGGTTCCCGCCGGCTGACCGACGGCTACTACAAGGCCTTCGGTCCGCGTTTCGGTTTGGCGTACACCTGGCGCGAAAAGAACGTGATCCGTATGTCCTATGGCTTGAGCTATGGCAACATCACGACGGTGACCGGCTCCACCCACAACCTGGGCTTCACGCTCACCGACACCCAGAGCGACACCTCGGGCGGACTCACCCCGCGCGTGCTGGCGCGCAACGGGCACCCGGCCTACCAGGCGCCGCCCTTCGTTTCGCCGACCTTCGGCAACGGCCGCGCCATGCCGTGGTTCCAGGGCAGCGAAGCCCTGCAGCCGCCGGCCTATCAGAGCATGAACTTCTCCATCCAGCGGCAGTTGTCGTCGACCTCGGTGGCCGAAGTCGGCTACAACGGCAGCCTCGGCAGCCGTCTGCAGGCGGGCTTGCTCTCCTACAATGCGCTGAATCCGGCGCTGCTGGCGCAGTATGGCGCGTCGTTGCTGAATTCGCGCATCGATTCGCCGGCCGCGGTGGCGGCAGGCTTCCGTGAGCCGTTCCCGGGCTTCATTCAGCTCTGGGGTAACTCGGCGACCGTGGGCCAGTCATTGCGCCCGTATCCGCAGTTCCAGAACATCGACACCCGCTCCGGCGGCGGCGATCACTCGGGCCACTCCACCTATCACTCGGTGATGGTCCGCTTCGAGAAGCGCTATTCGAAAGGCTTGCAGTTCCAGACTTCGTATGTGTTCTCGAAGATTCTGACGGACTCCGACAGCTATTGGAGCGACTCCTACGGCTTTGCGATGGATCATTACAACCGCGGTCTCGAGAAGTCGATCGGCGCGTTCGACGTGCCGCACAACTTCAAGTTCAGCGCGGTGTGGGATTTGCCGTTCGGCAAGGGCAAGGCGTTCCTGAACCAGAATCGCCTGGCGAACTGGGTGATCGGCGGCTGGCGCGTCTCCGGCATTGCCACCTACTCGAGCGGCCAGCCGCGCGGGATTTCGACGAGCAACGGCCTGCCGCTGTTCGCCGGCGGCAACCGTCCGATCATCAGCACCTACGACAACTGGCGTCCTTCGCCGGCCAACGGCGACTTCGATCCGCAGACCGATCGTACGGTGCAGCCCGTTTCGTTCTTCCCGGCTCAGCCGGCCAACGTGATGGGCAACATGACGCGTTACAACCCGAAGTTCCGTGACTTTGCCATCTACAACGAGAACCTCTCGCTGTCGAAGAGCTTCCCGATTCACGACTCGGTGCGGCTCGATTTCCGCGTCGAAATGTTCAATGCCTTCAACCGGGTCCGCTTCGGTTTGGGCTCGCTCGGCCTGCAGTCGCAGACCTTCGGCGTGCTCAGCATGACGGCCGGCGACCAGGCGAATTCGCCTCGTCAGATGCAGTTGGGCGCGAAGCTCTACTTCTAACCGACTCGCAGCGCAAACAAGAAAGGCCTCCCGGTTCGCCGGGGGGCCTTTCGCTTTTAATGCGGGATTGGTTACCTACGGTAGATGCGGACGATGCTCACCGGCGGCGTGAGTTTCTGCTGCACCACGGGGCGGCGATGGATGAGCCGCAACACGTCGGCCCCGCGCACCACTCGTCCGAACGCTGCAAACCCCTGTCCGTCCGGATTGCGCTTCCCGCCGAAATCGAGCGACGGCTGATCGCCGATGCAGAAGAAGAAATCGGCGGTAGCCGTATCCGGCTGGGAGCGGGCCATCGAGATCACGCCGTCCAGATGCTTGAGCCCGGTCACGGTCGTTCGCTCCAGCGCGATCGGGGCGAACTCGGCGGTCCCGGGCGCCGGAACCGCCTGGATCACCTCAATCTTCACGGGGCTCTGCGGCTGATTGTCCATCCGCACCGTCCGGTGAAAGCGACCGCCGTCGTATTTCTTCGCTGCCACATACCGCAGAAAGTTGGCCGTCGTTTGCGGGGCCTTCGCGACCTCCAACGCCACCTCGATCTCGCCCAGGCTGGTCTCGATCACCACGCGCGGCAGTTCGCTCGGCGCGGCGGCCAGCGCCAGCAGCAAGGAACTGATCATGCGGTGCCTTGCCGCACCGGCACCGGCGACATCACCGCTTCCGGGCACGCCCGGCGGATCATTTCCATGCCGATCTGCGCGCGGCGAATCCGTTCGCGCGAGAGGGCTACGGCCGTGTTCTCCAGATGCGTTCCGCACGGATAGATGTCCGGCGAGTTCTTCAAGCCGTACTTCAGGTAGATAGGCGCCGCCACGCGAATCAGTTCGGGAATTTCGTAATAGCGGATGAAGCCGCCGATGTTGTCCGGCGCTTCGACGTAGAAGTCGATCGGCGCCGAGACCGCGGCCCGGATGCTCGCGATCTGCGGAATCGTCAGATCCGAGGGAATGTTGATGGTCGTCGCGCCCAGGTCTTCCTGCAGACGCGCGCTGGCGGGATTCGCCGGCGCAATCATCACCGAGGTCTTGATGATCAGGTCCGCGGGCAGCCCGCCGGCGCGTTTCAGATCACCCATCACCTTCAGCAAGCCCCAATCGGAAACCAGAATGCTCTTAACGCCGAGCTTCACGGCCCGCTCCACGTCGGCGATCGCAAACTTCACCTGATCGCCGCCCCGCAAGCTTAGCCCGAGCGTTTTGCCGGCCGGCGCATAGGCCTGTGCGCCGATGTCGAAGGTCGCGCGCGGCCCCACGAAGAGGTTCAACTCCACGCCGCCGGCGGCCTCGCATTGCGCCACCATCTGCGTGATCTCGTCGTCGGTCAGCAGCATGATGCCGCTGCCCTGGCTGACGCGATGTACCGGCACCTGGCGCGCCCAGGCCTCCTTGAGTACCGCGCCCAGGCTGACCGGTCCTTCGGTCGACGGAATCTCGATACGGTATTGGCCGCCGTCGGCGAAGCGCAGCGACGAAGCGGGGGCGGGGACGGGGTCGGCAAAAGTCATTTTAGTTCTCAAACAATTCGTAACCGTGCGGCGCAATCGTGGCGCGCAGCACTTCAGCCTCGCGGCCGTGTAACTGGAAAATCTGCCGCGCCAGATCCGGCGCATCGTCGGCGCCTTTTTCGTAGAAGACGAGAACGCTGGGCCCCGCGCCACTCAGGCAACAGCCGAGCAGACCCGGCGCACGCAGCCGAAGAATTTCTTCGAGGCCGGGCACCAGCGGCGCCCGGTACGGCTGGTGAAAGCGGTCTTCCAGGGCGGTGGGAAACGCGGTGGTGGTGCCGGTGACCAGGGCCGCAATCAGCAGCGCGGACCGTTGCACATTGAAGATGGCATCCTGCTTGGAGTAGGTCGCCGGCAGCACGGAGCGCGCCTTGGAGGTGGCCAAAGCAAAGTCCGGCACCACGACGGCGCAATCGTACTTTTGCGGCAACTCCAAACGCACGGCTCGCGCCACGCCTCCCGAGTCGATCGCACTCGCGACAATCGAGCCCAGCACGCAGGCCGCGACGTTGTCCGGGTGGCCCTCGATGCGTGCCGCCTCGTCCAGAATTCGCGGTGGCTTCCAGTGCAGGCCCAGGAGTTGCTCGGCAATCACCACGCCGGCCGTCAAGGCCGCCGCGCTTGAACCGAGCCCCTTGCCCAGCGGAATGTCGTTGTTGATCACCAGGTGGATCGGCGGGAGCGCTTCGCCCAAGTCCGCGGCTACGCGCAACGCTGTGGCCCAGATCAGATTGTCTTCGTCGAGCGAAATCAGTTCCGCGTCGCGGCCCGTCGCCTCGATCTTCAGCTTCTCAGCCGGTTCCCACCGGCACTCCAGATACACCGACAGCGCTAAGCCCAGCGCATCGAAGCCCGGTCCGAGGTTGGCGCTCGAAGCCGGCACTCGCACCCGCATTTAGTGACCCACTCCGGCCAGCGTCACCGGCTTGCCCTCCCGGCAACTCTGATAGGTGCCCACCACCAGTTCGAGCGCCCGGTAGCCGTCCTCGCCCGTAATCGAAGGCGGCGTGTTCGTCGCAATCGCCCGCCCCAGGTCAAGAAACTGCCGCTCGAAAGGCGTCAGCGAAATCGCCATCGGGTCGGAGGCGCCGGAGGCAATCGAACTCGCCAGAGGCGCCGGATCGCTGGCATCGTCATCCTGCACGTCCCAGGTGGTGAGCTTATCGCCCGTGATCACCGCGCTGCCCTTGGTGCCGTGGATCTCGAGGCGCTCGCTGTAACCGGGCCAGAAGGCCGTCGACGCCTGGATCACGCCGGTGGCGCCGTTGGCGTAGCGCAGCATCGTCTGCACCACGTCCTCGCTCACAATCTTGTGCCGCGCGCCCAACTGCCACATGCCGAACAACTCCTGCACGGGGCCGAGCAGATGCAGCAGCACGTCCACCTGATGGATCCCCTGGTTGATCAGCGCGCCGCCGCCTTCCACGTCCCAACTGCCCTTGATCGGCCGCGAATAATACTCCTCGCTGCGCCACCACTTCACGTAAGCATCGGCCTGCAGAATCTTGCCCAGCCGCCCGGCGGCGATCGCCCGCTTCAGGAAGATCACCGAGTCGTCAAAGCGATGCTGGCTCACCACGGCCAGGTGCACGCGCTTGGCGTGCGCGTAGTCGATCATCTGCTTGGCGGTCTCCAGGTTGGTCGCGATGGGCTTCTGCACTTGAATGTGCTTGCCCGCGTCCGCCGCCAGCCGCAGCGGCACCAGGCGCACGTCGGGGAACGTGCACAGGTCGATCACGTCCACTTCCGGGTCCGCGCAGATTTTCTCGAGCGAATCCACATAGCGCGCCCCGTACTGATTGGCAAACGCTTCGCCTTTATCGAAGTTCTGGTTGAAGCAGGCAACGACGCGATAACCGATGTTGGCGTAGGCCTGGGCGTGCTTATGGGCGATGGCTCCCGTACCGATCAATCCGATACGCGGCGGGTTCACAGTTGATTGCGACATGGGCAGTACCCAGTGTCTCAAAAAGCGAGGGCTGTGCTAACCTACAAGGAGTCCTGCCTTCGCACCGATTCCCTTCGGAAATGACCCGGTAGCTCAGTTGGTAGAGCATCTGACTTTTAATCAGAGGGTCGTGGGTTCGAGCCCCGCCCGGGTCACCAACAAATTCCCCCCTCCCGTCTCACTCCACCGTCAGTTGCACGTCGCGCGTCAGCTTTTCCGCGCGCCCGAACGACACCCGCTCCGCCTTCTTCAGGTACGGCGCGATGGCGGACCGGTTCCGGAACTCGAGCTCATCGCGATCCACGGCGTAGAGCCAGTAGTCGCCCGGCTTCACCGCCGTGAACTGGAACGAGCCGTCGCTGTCGGACTTGTACCCCGGATAACGGGCCGGGTCCGCCGACTCATTCACCGGCGCCAGATAAACGTACATGCCGGCGACGGCCGTCTCGCCGCGGCGCACGAACCTCTGCAACTGGGCGGGGCCGCCGCTGCCTTCGAGGGTAAGGCTCAGATTTTTGCCCGGCGCGATCTCGATGGCGCGGTCGGGCCGCTCGTCGCCGTCCACCACCAGCCGGTCCAGCGAGCACTCCGCCGACCCGCCCAACTGGATCCGCCCCCTGCCGAACCGCGGCGCCGGCATGGCGAAGGACCCGTCCGCGGCCAAGCGGCGACTGCTCCACGCGCCGTCGCTCATCGACACCGTCACCGACAATGGCCACTGCGGCGACGGCGTCTTCCCCTCGCACCGCACGCGTCCCGCAATCATGGGGAGCGGCTGCACGGTGACTACGATTGTCTGCTGGCCGCCTGTCCCGATTCTCACTTGCGTCGTTGCGCCCACCTTCTGGCCGGCCTGGTTTTCGCCGGTGAACGCCAGATCATAAAGACCAGGCGGGAGGGACGGCAACATCTTCCTTGGCCCGGTCACAGTTTCCGCGAACTGGTCGCGCGGGGTGTCACCCTTGCCGGACGTCGCCATCCCCACTTGCCCGTCTTTTATCCCACCGATCCAATCAATCAATAGATCCTGTGCCTCTCGCTCCCGCAAGATGAAGTTCGCTTGGAACTCCTCGCCGTCATTCACCCGCAAAGGTGCACTGGAAGTTGGGTCGGTGGTGTTCGGAAAGTAGGTAGTGGCATAAGTCACCGCCGCGGAGCGCTCCTCATACCGGTAGAACAACTGATTGTGCCATGGCATGCCGCTGACCACCAGAAAATACGCGCCCCCAGCTAAATTACCGAAGCGATATTGCCCTCGATCGTCAGTGTAGGCAGATGTCTGGTGCGTCAACTGCCGCAGTCCGTTGGACACGATGCTCCGCAGCAGTTGCACCCTCACCCCGACGACCTTCTCGCCCGCCTCGTCGACCACCTCGCCCTGAATCGCCGCGGGAGCGAAGAGGCGGAACTGTAAGTCATCGTTTCGTGACTTTCCATCGACAATCAATCCGATGCCATACCCGTCGGATCTGCTTCGCGCTCCATAAACTTGCGTGCCCCCGCTAACGCGTGCTGCCCGGAGACTGTATTTGCCGGGCGGGACCAGAAAGCGAAAGCGTCCATCCTGCGCCGTGATCAGAGTTTGGGCTTGGCCCGGCCCCCGGTCGAGTGGACTCAAGGAAACATGGACTCTCGCTTGGGGCGCACCGGTCCGCGCGTCCACCGCGCGGCCGGCCACCGGCCAAACGGTTTTGTCGTCAGCTTGGGCAAAGAACAGCGCCCACCAAAGTGCGATCAATGTGGCGGATCCCGGAGCTCGAGTAACGTCGTCTCTTTCGCTTCGATTCTTACCGGTTTGCCATTACGTAAAGTCACGAGTGCTTGTGGGTCCCGGTAGGCGAAATCCGGCGGAACGACGTAGACGAGGTAGTTGCCGGGTGCAAGCTCACTTCCCCAGGTACCTTGAAGGCGCAGGGTCTGGACACCTTGCACAACCGCGAACTGCGGCACCACGAGGACTTGCTGCTCCCCCTTCAGTCCTTCAGGCTTCACGAGCAGAGCACCGTTATTCCGCTGCATGTCCAGCGTGAGCCGAGGCGGTTCCTCGCCAGCCACCACGCGCAGCAAGCCATCGGCGCCCAGGTTTACGCCACCGTAGTCCATCGTGCTGACGAAACCACTGGTGCAACTGGCGTCCACACGATACTCTCCGGGATCGACCGGCCCGACCGAGAAGTCCTTGCCCTCTTCGAGATTGCTTCCCTCGGCCATCAATTCGCCGTAGCGGTTTCGCAACGCTACCCTGCAGGCGCCGGGGAGAAAATCCAGGTCGGTCTGTTCCGTGGGCCGCGAACCTTTCTCGCCAAATGGACGGACCTTCACTTGTAGTACGGCGGGCGGGTGAACGACGAGGCGCAGGTCCGTCAGGCCTTGCCTGCCGACTTCGACATCTGTTTCTGCAGTGCGCTTCTCCTGGCCCGTTCCTTGTGTGACGCGAAGCCGGTAGTGTCCTGGCACGACACTGTAAACGACAAACTCACCCGTGAGGCTATTGATCGTCGCCCGGGTCGCCAGCACTTGCTCCCGCGCATCGACTAACTCCACCCGGGTGGATTGGTCGTCCCGCAGTTGACTTACTTTTCCGCGAATGCGGACAGCTGGCTGAAGGAGCAATCGGAAGTCAGCCTTCACTTCCTCGCCCGGCGATACCCTGAGCAGCGTGGCGTCTTCCCGACGTTCCACGCCGCCGGTGTACACCGGTAGGAAGCCATAGTCTGCTCGAACGGTCGACATCCTTTCTTCCCCCTGCATCGTAGTTCCCGCAGACCATCCCCTCGCCTCGAGCAGGAACTCACCCGGCTCCAGGTCCCACAGCCGATAGATGCCCCGGTCGTCGGTGGTGACGGACCGCAGCCGTGTCCAGAACGGCCACCCGCGATCGACCTTGCGTTGCAATGCGGCGATCGTCACTCCAGGAAGAGGGCTGCCGTCGGTATCGGTAAGCCGGCCTGTCAATACCCCCGTTGGTTCGAGTGTCAGAACAAGATTCTCCTGTGAGGGTCCGAGCGTCGCCGCCCAGGGCGAACTTACTGCTGATCGATAGGATGGTTTGGCCGGGTAGAGGCTATACTTCGCGGGCGGGAGATGGTCGAAGCGGAATGCGCCGCTCGCATTCGTAACCGCCGTCTTTTGCGCGGGTCCAATCAGAAAAACACGTGCTTGTGGTACCGGTCTGTGCGTGGCCGTATTGATCACTCTGCCGCTCAACGAGAACGTATCTTCACCGACGAGTGCCGGCAGGAAGTAGCATCCCGCCGCCAACCAAAGAGAGCGAGAGAAGGGCATCCTCGTTCAGTCTGACAGTTTCGGTCGAGGCGAAAAAAGGTGGCGCAACTCGCTGCCGTGATGCGGTAAACTTTTAATGTTGCATTTGATATGCAACATTAAGGAGATCTGAGCTTGAGTTCCCTGTATGAACAATTGGGCGGCGCCCCCGCCGTCGACGCCGCGGTCGACATCTTTTACCGCAAAGTGCTGAGCGACGACCGCATCAGCCACTTCTTCGATGGCGTCGACATGGACCGCCAAATCGGCAAGCAGAAAGCCTTCCTCACCATGGCGTTCGGAGGCCCCCACCAATACACGGGCTTGGACATGCGCCGCGCCCATGCGCCGCTGGTCGCGCGCGGCCTCAATGACCTGCACTTTGACGCGGTCGCTGAGAACCTCAGCTTGACTTTGCAAGAGCTAGGCGTCGCCCAGTCGTTGATCGATCAGGTAATGGAGATCGCTGGCTCTACGCGCCATGAGGTTCTGGGGCGCTAGGGGATGCCGCACGTCGTTTACGGGGGCGTCGCTTACCACGGCGCCCCGGACGAAAGCGTCCTCGAAACTCTCTTGCGGCATGGCGTTGAAGTCTCGAATTCCTGTCGGGCCGGGGCTTGTCAGTCCTGCTTGCTGCGGGCAGCCTCCGGACGTGTGCCGGACGCAGCGCAAGCGGGCCTGAAGCCGACGCTCAGCGCGCAGGGTTACTTCCTTGCTTGCGTTTGCCGCCCGACCGAGGACCTGATGCTTGAACCCGCGGGCGGCCTTGATGTCGAAGCCACCATCGCGGCGCTCGAGCCGCTCAGTCCTACCGTGCTGCGTCTCCGCGTGCGGGCTACGCTTGACTATCGCCCCGGCCAGTACATCACCTTGCGCCGGTTCGATGGCCTCGCGCGGAGTTACTCGCTTGCCAGCCTGCCCGACAACGACACCCTGGAGTTACACGTCCGGCGCGCTCCCCACGGTAAGATGAGCACCTGGCTCTTCGAAGAGGCGCGCGAGAACGAAGCCGTCACAGTGCGCGGACCCGCCGGCGACTGCTTCTACACGCCCGGCAACCTCGACCAGCCTTTGCTGCTGGCCGGCACCGGCACGGGCCTTGCTCCCTTGATTGGCATCTGCAAGGACGCCCTTCGCCAAGGCCACCGCGGCCCCATCTGTCTTTATCACGGCGCGCTCCGTCCCGCAGGACTGTATCTGCAGGACGAGTTACACCAACTCGCCGAACGTCATCCGCAGGTGCGCTACACGCCCGCCGTACTCGAGGGCGGGGAAGCGGCCGGCCTGGCCAGCGGCCCCCTGGCCGAAGTCGTCGCCACCGACCATCCCCGGCTGCAAGGCTGGCGCGGCTACGTCTGCGGTGACCCTGGCATCGTCGGACTGCTGAAGAAGAAGTTCTTCCTCGCCGGCATGGCCAGTCGTGAAATCTTCGCCGATGCGTTCACCGAGGCTCCCCTCCGCCCATAATCGTAGTGCATGCAATTGACGATGCACACCGACTACGCGCTGCGGGTCCTCCTGTACCTCGCGCATTTTCCGGATCGCCGCGTCGGCACCGAAGAGATCAGCCAAGCCTATGGCATCTCGAAGAATCACCTGGTTCGCGTCGTGCAGACGCTCGCCGAAGGCGGCTTCGTCCACGCCGCCGTCGGCCGCGCGGGCGGCGTCTGGCTGACGCGCGAACCGCGCGAGATCCGGCTGGGCGAGGTGATCCGGCAAACTGAAGCCTCTTTCCGGCTGGTGGAGTGTCACGACATCGAGAACAATCGCTGCCCCATCGTCCCCGTCTGTGGGCTCAAGGGCATCCTGGACCAGGCTCTCACGGCCTTCCTCATCCAACTCGACCACTACACCCTGGCCGACCTGGTCAAGCCTCGCAGCCACGACAAGTTCGTCCAACTCGTCTCTTCGTCTTCCTGACGTTGGTGCGTCCTCATTCTCAAGAACTCGATATATGGATGAAGATCATTCGGCTGGTTCATTTCCCTTTGTTGCCGCATTGGCGGCCGGCGACGTAAACGCCAAGATGGCGTTCCTCGCCAGCACCGCACACTACCTGACGATCGCGGGCCGCGATACCTACTCAATCGGAACAGCAGGTGTTGTTCAGCCTGAAAGGTTGCGGGCCATCAACGAAGCTCAGCATCGAATCACCAGCCGCCTCTGCGGGCTGGCTCACGGTATTGCTTGGGATGTGTCCGAAACTGATTTCTGGGGCTTGCTGGCCGAGATCGCCGCGTCTGGCGGCTTCCTTCCCGAACTGTTGCTCGCAACCGATCGAGCCGCTGCTCGGCTAAACCTCCGCTGAGCGTCGATGCTCCTTTAACAACTTCGCCGGAACAAACGCCCCACCTCACCCGTACCCCCTGCATAGAGGAGGTGGCGTTGGCCCACGTTTCTGCCCCCGGTGACGGCTCCGAATCCCGTCTCATCGTCAAAGCCCTCATCGTCTCCAGTTGCCTGCTCAGTCTGGTCAGTTGGTACACCACGCAACAGGGGATGGCCCTTTATCTAAGCTCGTGGTTCTCCGTCCTGGCTTCGGCTGGCATCCAATCCGCTCTCGTCCTGATCGCCTGGCTGGTTGGCTTCAGTCAGAAGAAGCGCACGCTGCCGATCGTCGTCTACACGCTGACCGCGCTCATCTCGGTCGCCTTCTCCTACGTCAGCCTTCACACGTGGTTCTCCGCGCGCGAACGGCCGGCGTCGGTGCAGCGCAAGCTCTACGACACGCTGAACTCCACCACCACGCAGGTCGAAAGCCTGCTGACTGCCGGCATCGACGAAGCCCGCCGACACTCGCTCGCCCTCCGCGAACTTACCGCCGCCGAGAAGAGCTTCGGACACATCTCCCGCGCCCAGGATTCTGACCCTTACCTCGCCCAAGTACGTGAAGCCGTGGCGCGCGAAGCGGCCACTTACTCGACCGGCGCCAAAGAAGGTGCCGGCGAAGGCATCCGCTACACCGCCTTCGACCGTTACTCCGAACTGGCCGCCCAAACTCTCGCCAGTCTGCAGACCTCCCATCAGGCCCTGCTCGCCTTCAAAGCCAGGCATCAACCGCTCGACCCCTCTGACCAGCAGCTCCGCGACTTCCGCCAAGTCTACGACGCCATCCCCTGGACGCCTCTCGAGCAAACCCTGCATTCCGGCACACTCGCCAAGCCCGCCGTGCCCAATTACTCCGACTATCTCGATCGCACCTCGTCCGGTCAGGAAGACCTGATGCTCGCCTTTCAGGACCTCGCCACTCAGCCCCTCGGCACGCCTCTGGTCGCCCTGACCCTGGCCGCCTTCATTGACGTCATCGTCTTCCTGCTCGCCTTCTCCTCCGGCCCCTATTTCCACGGCTCTTCCGAACGCCAGTGGACCCGTGCCGCCGCCCTCCTCGATACCGCCGACCCGCAAGTCTTCGCGCGTAACTTCCTTCGCAAACTGCAGTCCACACCTCGCGGACTGCCCTACGTCGCCGACGCCGACCTCACCCCCGGCGACCGCCAACTCTGTCTCGTGCTCACTGCCCAAGGACTCGCCGCTCGCACCGAAGAGCACGGCGAACCCGGCTACCTGCTCGATACCCGCGTTCAGGAGGACCTCCTTCGTTCTCTCCTCGAACCGGGAATGGCTCTGCGCGCGGCCAGCGCCTCGCCCTCGATCTAAGCGTCGCTAGGCGAGCCCGATCGATGCCCGTGAGCCGCGCTCACGATGCGCTTCGATATACTAACTGCCTAAGTGCCTGTCGCGTCTTCCCCAGCCGTATCTTTGAACGACGTAAGTCACTACTTCGGCGACGGCGCCCTTCGCCGTCAAATTCTCTTTAACGTCACCGCCGAAATTTCCGCTGGAGAGATCGTGATTGTCATGGGGCCTTCCGGTTCCGGTAAGACGACGATGCTCACCTTGATCGGAGCCTTGCGGAGCGCCAATTCCGGCAGCGTCCGCGTCCTCGGGACCGAGTTGCGCGGCGCCTCCAGTTCGACGCTCGTGCGCGCACGCCGCAACATCGGCTTCATCTTCCAGCATCATCATCTGCTCGATTCACTGACCGCTCGCCAGAACATTCAGATGGGTGCGGGCACCATGGCCATCCCCTCCGGTGACGCCCGCCGTCGCGCGGACACTTTGCTTGAGCAGGTGGGGTTGTCCGGCACCGGTGACCGCTACCCGGCCAAACTCTCCGGCGGACAGCGGCAACGCGTAGCCGTCGCCCGCGCCCTCGTTCGCGAGCCGCGCTTGCTGCTCGCCGACGAACCGACCTCCGCGCTGGACAAACAGACCGGCCGCGAAATTGTCGAACTGCTGCGCGTACTCGCCCGGCAGCAAGGCTGCGCGGTCGTGCTCGTCACGCACGACAATCGCATCCTGGACCTCGCCGATCGCCTCCTGTACCTCGAGGATGGCCGGCTCAGTTCGTTTGCCTCCATCACCTCGGCGCACGCCACCCATCTGCTCACCGCCCTGCGGCCGCTGGTGGACATCGGCCATGTGGATCTTATGCTGTCCCGCTTGCGTCCTGGCGAATTCGTGGATCTGCTGCAGGAACTCGGTTCGGAGTCCGAGCAGTTCCTCAATGTGATGGACCTCGGCGGCCTGACCGAAGCCAAGCGCGTCTTTGCCGCCACCACTGCTGCGGTCCTCCGCAAGATCGCCGCGCAAGTGGGCGCCGCCTCCGGCCGCATCTGGTTGACGAATACCGACACGCCCCATCCCCTCGCTTGCACCGGCGACATGACTTCTCAGCCGGTCCCGCTCGAAGTGCTGGTTTGCGGCCGTGATGGCCAGCCGGTTCTGACCGGCGACAGCCTCTGCATTCCCCTTTCTGACCGCACCGGCGAGATCTTCGCCGTCGCCGAATTCCAGGGCGATGGCTTCACTTCCCATACCGAGCACAGTCTTCGTGACTTCGCCCGGCCCCTCGGCCTGACCGCGCAGGTTTGCACGGCACTGGAGCATCATGCCTGACTTGTCGTTTTCCGTCGGACGTTCCCTCCGCCTCCTCCTTCCGCTCGCCTTGGTCGCCTTTGGTGCCTGGTACCTCGTCCAGAGCTCCGGCCCGCGTCCCCTTGCGGTGCCCAGCACGGCGGCGAAGACGTCGCCTGTCGCGAGCAACACTCCCGTCGGCGCCCTCGGACACTTCCGGCCCGCCCACGGACTCCTGCGCATTGCCGCCCCCTATTACGAATCGCGCCCCTCCGTCGTCGCCCGCCTGGCGGTCGCCGAAGGACAAGCCGTCCAGCGCGGTCAATTGATCGCTGTCCTTGACGGCAAGCCGCAACTCGAAGCCGCCCGTCTTCGCGCCTTGGCGCAAGTAGACTTGGCGCGCCGCCGCGTGGAACAGGTCCGCGCCGGCACCAAGCCCAGTGACCACGAAGCCCAGCGCGCCGAGATCCTGCGGCTCGAAGCCGCCCACCGCCTCGACGAACTCCAACTCGCGCGGTCCGAACGCCTCTTCGCCTCGCAGGACATTTCCGCCGCCACGCTCGATGCCCGCCGCGCCGCCGAGCAGACCAGCCGACGCGCCATTGACGCGGCTCGCCAGCGGCTTTCCTCCCTCATGGAAGTCCGCGCCGAAGACGTTCGAGTCGCCGAGAGCGAACTCGCCGTGGCGCAAGCCATGCTCCCGGAAATCGAATCGCGCCTGGCGGCCCTGACGGTGACGGCCCCCGCGTCCGGCGTGGTGGTGAAGATCCATGCTCGCGCCGGCGAGCAGCCGGGGCCCGAGGGCATCCTCGAAATGGCCGACGTCCGTCAGATGGAGGTGGAGGCCGAGGTCTACGCGAGTGACCTCGCCACCATCCATCTGGGCCAGCACGCGGTCATCGAGCCCGAAGGCAGCACGGCGACTCTCGTCGGCGAAGTGATTCGTCTGGGTTCAGAGGTGCGCGCCGCCTCCGTACTCTCCGGCGATCCGGTCAGCTTCAATGATGCCCGCGTGGTACCGGTTCGCCTGGCCGTTGCCGCCTGCGCCACTTTACCCTGTCCGATCAACGGCCGCGTCCGGCTTCGTTTTGACAGGCCCGGAACCCCTCGATGAACGGGCCTGCCCGATGAATTCCGGCGTCGCTCTCGCCTGGGCGCAACTGTGCCGCGAAAAGAAGCGTGCCACGGCCGCCGCCAGTGGCATTGCCTTCGCTGTGCTTTTGATGCTGGTCCAACTGGGCTTTGAGGAGGCGTTACTCACCAGCGCCGGCGTCCACGTGAATTCGTTGAACGCCGATCTGATCCTCGCGTCGCCGCACTACCAATACCTGCTGCAACCCGGCAGTTTTCCCAAAGGCCGGCTGTATCAGGCCGCCGGCGACGTCCGCGTCGCCTCCACCGCCCCGCTCTACCTCACCGGCTTGCCCTGGACCAATCCCGAAACCCGCCAGCACCGCATGATCCTCGTCATGGGCGCCGAGCCGCGCCGCGGCGTTTTCTCCAACTCCTCCATCGATGCCCAAATCGAAAAGCTCCGCGACTCGGAAACCATCCTCTACGACGGCTTGGGCCGCACCGAATATGGCCCCATTGCCGAACGTTTCGCGCAGGGCGCGGCGATCACCACCGAGATTGCCAACCGCCGCGCCTCCGTCGGCGGACTCTTCGAAATCGGCACCACTTTCGGCGTCGACGGCACCGTCATCGTCAGCGACCACGCCTTCGCCCGCTTACTGCCCGCCGCGGGCGTCAGCCTCGGCCTCATCCGCCTCCGCGACCCCGCGCAGGCCGAGCCGCTTCGCCTGGAACTCGCCGCCCGCCTATCGGCTTTATCTTCAAACTCGGCGTCGGCATGGGACTCTTCGTCGGCCTCATCATCGTCTACCAGATCCTCTACGCCGACGTGATGGAGCACCTCACCGAATACGCCACCCTCAAAGCCATCGGCTACACCGACTTCTATCTCGGCACCGTCGTCCTTCAGCAAGGCCTGCTCCTGTCGGCCTTCGGTTTCGTTCCCGGCGCCCTCCTCACCCTCGTGGTTTACCACTTCGCCGCCGCCGCTACTTTCCTGCCGCTCGGCATGACGCTCACCCGTCTGCTGGGCGTCTACTCCCTCACGGCGTTCTTCTGCCTCATCGCCGCCGCGTTCGCCATTCGTCCCCTCCGCACGGCGGACCCGGCCGACGTCCTCTAGCCGCTCGTCCTCTTAGTGCGTCATCGCGTAAACCACATAGTTCACGCCCAGCCGATAAGCCTGCCCCGTCATCTCCGCCGGATACTCGGGATCATCGGCATGCTCCCAGCCGTCGCCCATATCCATGTTGAAGTTGAAGCCGGCAAATAGCTTGCCGCGGTCATTGTAAATGCCGCGATAATGCGGATCGCCGTTCATCGACACCCGGCCGCCATACACATGCCGCTTACCCGGGATTTGCACCGGCTTCTCCAGGTTGTACAGCACGTGCTTCAGCGAGTCTTCCGGTTCAATCTCGACGATCTCGCCCTCCGGCGCCACCGAGCGCATCGCCTCGCGGAACGCCTCCCACTCGTAGTCCCCGTGAAAGTCGTCCACTAACAGGAAGCCGCCGCGCGCCAGAAACTCATGGAGCTGCCGTGCCTCGTTCTTGTCCGGATTCCAGCGCCCGCGCCCCGGCTGCTGCAAAAACAGAAACGGGAAATTGAACAGCTCCGGATCCGTCAGACGCAGATGCCGGCTATCCTTCGCCGTTTCGATCCGCGTCAGCCGCGCCAAAGCCGGCAGAAAGTGCGCCTCGGCTTCCGGGTAATCGATCGCCCACCACGGATTCATGAACCCCCGCGACCCGCCCCCGCCGATCGTCCGATAAATCACGCGGCCCAACTGAAACTCCACCTTCTCGGTCACCTGACCCGGCCCCGCCCCGCTACCCGCCGAAAAGGTTTGGCTTGCCGCCATCCCGGCCGCCAGCGCCACCAAAGCCGCTGCTGTCGCGCCTCGCAGCGGGGTCCACCAAGCGCCGCGGACGACGGAATCGGCAAGGGTGCCAGCCATTGTCTACTAGTATCACGGGCGTCTCTCGATGTCCCGCCCCTTCGCCATCTTCCTTCCCAAGACCTCCGCCTGGGCCCGATATCGCCATGAATTTGAGTGAGGAGAAAAGTCGCATTCGATACTTCAGGGCGAGTCAAGCCCAGCTCTCCCGTGCTGAAGAGAATTGATAAGTTAATTTAAAACAATGACTTACGTCGAAGCATTGATGGGGTGAATTTTTCCTTAAAGTGTCAGGAATATACCGCCGATTCCCCTGGTATGCCATCGGCCAGAGTGTTTTCCTGGGAATGGAGCGAAATGCCAGACATGCGACAACCGGAGATGACGCGCTTCTCCTCCCCCGCGTCACCGCAGTCCGCCGAGCCGTGCTGGTATCAGAACCAGCGACGGTCATGATGCCGACGCCGGTCCTCATCGTCGATGATGACCAGCCAAGCCTCGACTTCATGCGGGTCCTGCTGTCGAAGGATCTGTTCACCCTCTACACCGCTCGCAGTGCGGCTGAGGCCTTGCGCGCTGTCCAGGAAGTCCGCCCTCGGCTGGTCTTTCTCGATCTCGTCCTGCCCGACGGCAACGGCCTCGACGTCTTGCGCGACATCTTCCTGCTCGATCCTTCCGTCTCGGTCATCCTCGTCACCCGCCAATACTCCATCGAAACGGCGGTCAAAGCGATTCAAGACGGCGCCTACGACTATTTCCCGAAACCCATCGACCTCGCCCGCCTCAAGACGAGCGTCGACGCTTGGATGGAGGCCGAGCGCGCGCGTCTCTCCGCAACCAGCGGTCCGGCCACCGATGCCGGCGCGATTCGCCTCGAAGGCTTCGTCGGCAACAGCGCCGTCATGCGCCGCCTGTTCTCGCGCGTGCAGCGCGCCGCCCCACACTACGCCGCCGCCCTGGTCACCGGCGAATCGGGCAGCGGCAAAGAGCTGATTGCCCGCTCCTTGCATAACCTCAGTGGACCACCCGGACCCTTCGTCGTCTGTAACTGCTCGGCTATCCCCGAATCGCTCTTCGAAAGCCAGCTTTTCGGCCACGTCAAAGGCGCCTTTACCGGCGCCACCCGCGACGAACCCGGCTTTGTCGCCTCCGCGCAGAACGGCACGCTCTTCCTCGACGAAATCGGCGAGCTCCCCATCTCGCTGCAACCCAAGCTCTTGCGCTTTCTCCAAAACGGCGAGATCCAACGCGTCGGCTCCGCTGCGATCGTCCAAACCAACGTCCGCGTGGTCGCCGCCACCAATCGCGACCTCCTGGACCTCGTCAAACTACGCACCTTTCGTGAAGACCTCTACTACCGTCTCGCCATGGTGCAGTTCCGCGTGCCTCCCCTGCGCGACCGCATGGAAGACTTTCCCCTCCTCCTGCGCCACTTTCTCGATACCTATGCCGCGCAATACGCCAAGCCCGGCCTCAGTATCCACCCCCGCGCCGAACGTGCCTTGCGCCGTCATGCGTGGCCCGGCAATGTCCGCGAGCTACAAAATGTCCTGGGCTATGCCTGCATGATGGCGCAGCATTCCGTCGTCGACCTCGCCGACTTCCCCGAATGGTGGCTCGCCACCCTCGGCGACCGCGCCTCGCCCACCGCGCCGCGCGCGCTGCAGTCGCTCGAATACCACCACATTCAGCAAGTCCTCAAAGAGTGCGGCGGCAATCGCACCCGCGCGGCCAAGGCTCTCGGCATCGGCCGCGCCACGCTCTACCGCGCGCTCGCCAAGCCCCCGGCCACCGGCGAGAAATTATCGCTCCGTGAGGAGGTGGCTGGGTAAGTAGCAAATCGAACTCGTCTCCGGATCGCGCACCTGAGTGATCGCTGGCGCCCGCTCCAGCACCTCCACGCGCTCTCCCGCGCCGATCCACCGTCCACCGAATTGCCGCACCAGCCAATAGAAGCGCGGCGCATCCGGCAACAGCCCCGCTCCCCGCATTTGCTCCAGACCCGCGGGCAAAGCCGGGCAGTAACTGCTCGCCTGCAACGCCGCCCGTTGATCGTTCCCCTGGCTGTGCATCGCGACTGCGGAACCGGCCGTCAGCGCCCGGTGCGCCATACCGCCCCCGATCCATAACATGATCACCCCCAGCATCACCCCCGCTCCCAGCCGCCAGCCGCGCCCCCGGCGCACGGGCACCTTCGGCTTAGTTCCTTTCATCTGCGTCTCCACGTCCCACACCGTGGGCCGTGGCCGGACGACTCGCTTGATCGGAGCAGGGAATTGGCCAGAATTAGGCGTCGGAATTAAAGCACATTTGCTGGTCATTGGGTCCATCGCTTCGCGCTTTTCCCAATGCACTCCGCCTGCCAAACTCCACCGGATTGGTAAGTATAGGCCTACCCCCGCTTACACCCCTCTCAGGTGTCTCAATCTGATGCGGCCCCGCCGGTTTCACCTGCTCTCGCGCCGCTTCTGCATCACGCCCGCACCCTTGCCACCCGCGCTGAGTATCAGAAAAATCAACACTTACGGAGGACTCAGTCAGATCCTAAGTCGAGCTAAGTAGGAAACCAGACCCGTGCCGCCTTCCGCTGTCTCACGCGAGACACCTGGACGGTTCTTGAGACATAGGCTTCTCTTAGTTCAGAGTCCTATTCGTCTCGGGCCGGCCGTGGAATTTCAATGCCTTTGTCAACCCAACTAAGGTTTTATGCGTACCGTAATTTGCTTTGGTAAACCGCGTGCAATATGCCTCAGCCATTCAGGCTCGAATCACTCAGTCTGATTGGAAATTCTCTAGGAGTACTCATCCCTGTGGCGACCACGAACTCATCTTCGATCCTCCCCCTCTCCGTCCTGCGCTGTATCTTCGGAGGAGAGCGAGACGGCCATTTCCTGGTGAGGCTCACCGGCCTGTTCTCCTTGCTGATGGGCCTGCTGATCTTCTCCCTCTGGGTCCTCACCCCCCAGACCCTGCAGTCGGATTTCCCCACCGCCGCGCAGGTTTCTCCCCTCACCGCTTTGGCCCTGCTCTTCATCGGCTTCAATATCCGGCTGCTGCGTTGGGAGCCGGTTCGGAGTAATTCGGCCCGCATTGCCCAGTTATTCCGCCTCACCATCATGGCCATCGGCGCCTACGGACTCGCCTACCACCTGGGCGGCGTGCCCGCCCTTCTCTGGCGGCTCGGCGGACTCCAAGGGCACGTCCCCATGCCCTCGCTCATCTCCTCGTTTTCCTCCGTCTGCTTCGCCTCCATCTTCTTTCTGATCAAACGCGGCCGCGACCCCCGTCTCGCCCATGGCCTCTCCCTCGCCGCCGCCGCCCTCACCCTCACCGGCCTCGTCGCCAACCTCTACGCCTCCCCCGCCGATTACCCCCGCCTCAGCGCCCTCGTCGCCGAAGGTCCCATCCACCCGATCCTCTTCGCCGTCTCGCTCGCTCTGCTCAGCGCCAGCGCCTACCGCGGCTGGACCGCCGTCATCGTCAGCGACACCGCCGGCGGCCAGATGGCCCGCCGCCTTCTCCCCGCCTCCATCCTCATTCCCGTCTTCATCGGCTGGCTCCGCCTCCTCGCTGAACAGGCCGGCTGGATCAGCTCCGGCGTCGCGCTCACCCTTCACGTGCTGTTGAGCGTTTTCTCCATGGCCGTCATCGTCTGGTGGAACGCCGGCCTGCTCGTCCGGACCAGCCTGCGCAACCGGCAGGCTACCCTCAACAACCACGACCTCGAGGCCGCCTACCGTCAGACCCTCGAGAAGTGCCACGAAGCCATCTTCTCCATCGACTCCACCGGCCACCTCACCTACCTCAATCCTGCCGCCACCACCCGCTTCGGCGTCCCCGAAGTCCCCGTGGCCGCCCTCCACGTCTCCACCGTCCTCGGCGACGCCGCCTGGAGCGCTCTCGCTCCCGCCCTGGTCGTCCGCGGCGGTCAACCCATCCGCGAAGTCGTTCTCGAAACCGTCTCCGGCCCCCAACTCTTCGATCTCTCCGCCTCCGTCCTGCTGCGCGGTGGACCGTCCTTCGAACTCCTCGTCGTCGCCACCCCCTCGCAACTCTCCGTCTCCGCCCTCATCGATCAATTGCTCGCCGAGTCCGCCCTTGCCGGTCCGCGTTAATCCCTTCCCCTCCGCACAGAGCGCGTCCGCCTCGGGCGCGCTCCCCCCCGCCTCCGCTGAATCCTTTTCGCCCTCCGCTCATCCAAGTAACCCGCCTCCTTTGGGAGCACCCACCATGGCTTACAACTTCGGCTCGCTTGTCTTCACCCCGCTGGTCAAAGCGCTGCAGGAGCGCTACGGCAGCCGGCGTCAATACGCCCGCCTCGAAGCCTCCGGCTCTCAATCGGACCGTCTCGGACCCCAGGAAACCGGCTTCATCTCCGAGCGCGATAGCTTCTATCTCGCCTCCGTCGGCTCCACCGGCTGGCCCTACATCCAGCACCGCGGCGGACCCGCCGGTTTCCTCAAAGTCATCGACGACCGCACCCTCGCCTTTGCCGACTTCCGCGGCAACCGCCAATACGTCAGCACCGGCAACGTCGCCACCGATCCGCGCGTCGCCCTCATCCTCATGGACTACCCCCGCCAGGCCCGCCTCAAGATCCTCGGCCGCGCCGAAATCTTCGAAGGACCGGCCGCTCAGGAATGGCTCGAGCGCGTTCGCCTGCCCAACTCCCCCGCCGTCATCGAACGCGTTTACGTCATCCGCCTCGAAGCCTTCGACTGGAACTGTCCCCAGCACATCACCCCCCGCTTCACCGCCGAACAGATCCGCGAGGCCCTCGCCCCGTTCGAGCGTCAAATGCAGGACCTCACCGAGGAAAACGCCCGGCTCCGTGAGCAGTTGCAGGCGTTGACGCCGTCGCGCGACTCTTAACATCCCCCTCTGACTGGGTGCGCTTCTGCAACGCCTGCGAGTCGGAACGGGCAGCCTAACGGCCCCGCCCCCGCCTGCCGATCAACGTCAACGTGAGCGCATCCTGCCTGTCGGATCCCCAAACTCGAGCCAATAACGACCTGCTGTTGAGCCTCCGCGAGATCCTCCAACCCCTCCTCGCGCGTGGCCCCCTCGCCACCGTTTGCGTCCTCGGCTCGCGGGAACTGAACCACATCGAGGTGGCTGCTTGGAACCCCCAAAGCCAACCTGTTTATGCCGGCTTCTGCTCGAACGAGGACGTCGTCTTTCTCCTCCCCCTCGTCTGCGACGCTTACGAAGCGGGCCTCCTCGGCCGGAAACCGACGGACCAGCCGCTCATGGCCCACGACTTCGTCTACGTCGTTGCCACCACCGACTGCGAAGATTACACCGCGGCCCTGCACTTCGTCGAGGCCGATGACGACATCCGCCCCGCCGCCAAATCCGTCATCGCCAGCGTCGTCGAACTCACCGTTGCCCAACTCGCCGCTTCTCAGCGATAGCGGCGACCCTGGCTTGGATACTGCCCGGGCTGCGTCTCGATGGGGATCCCACCGGCCAGCCTCGCACCGGCCCCGGCCCTTTCCTCCACCCGCGCTCTCTCCCCGCAAGCCGTCGGTGCCAGCATCTATCGGCAAGCACGGGACATATCGGTTGATATTCAAGTCATCCCCCATCCATGGTGCCCGCTCGCGACTTCGCCCAAGATCGGCTCATGAAGCAATCAAGCAAACAACCGCCGGCCAGGAACAGGAGAACTCCCGCTCAAGCTGCCTGGGGTTTTCTGTCACTCGCGGTCCTCGTGCTGGCGCCCTCCGCCCTGGCCTCCGACTACAGCGCTGGAGTTTGGCTCACCAGCGCCACGCAAGCTCCCAACGGGGGCACCTGGGTCCAGCTTCATACCGGCGTCGAGACCGGCCACACGGAAGCCAGAGGAGGTGCGCCGGAGTATGAGAGCGTCAACGAACCGGGTACGATCGTCTCCGCCCCGGGACGGGTCGGCTACTGGGTAGTCGGCAAGCGAGGACGGATACATGCCCGAGGCCAAGCCCGCGAGCTGTGTGGCGGAGACCTGAGAAACTGCTCGAACTACCCCGTTGCTCCGGAAGAATGGGAGTACGTGACGTTCGCGGCGGCCACCCCCGACGGCCAGGGACTGTGGGTCTTGGGCCGGCGAGGTCAGGTGTGGACCGCCGGGACGGCCCAACCGTACGGCGACGCGCTTGAGGGCTACGACAACACCGCCACGGCCATCGTGCCCACCCCGTCGGGCAAGGGCTACTACATTCTGAGCAACGACGGCGGCGTGCACGCTCGTGGCGACGCTGTCTTCTTCGGCTCCACCGGGGGCTCGCTCAAACGCGAATGGACGGGTCTTGTCCTGAGCCGTACTGCGGCCGGCGTGGTCAATGGCTACTGGATGCTGAGCCGGTCTGGCGGCGTCACCACCTATGGCGATGCCACCTTCCTCGGATCCACCGGCGGGAACGCCGACGACGTAACGTCGCTGTTTCCTTTGGATGGAAGCACGCGCTACGCCTGGATCAAGCGGAGCGGGGAAATTGGCCTCTCCGGTTCCTATCGCCGGGGAGCGGTCACCTCGAATACCGGAGGCACCACCAAGCTGTGGACCCTGCAAGGCAACCTGGATTACCCGGGGGCGGAGTTGCATACGCTGCCGGCCGGCGCTGGCCGTGCGGATGGTTGGATCTTCTGGCCCATCAAGCGGTCCGGCGCCATCGTCTACCAGTTGCGCAACGAACATAACGGCTTGTGCGTCGAGCTCAGAGGCTACGACGTTTCGCAAGGCGCCTGCCAATCGAGCGTCGAAGGCCCCCAGCAAACCCAAGCTTTCGCTCTCGAATTCTCCGGGTCCTATATCTACCTCGTGTTGCCGGACTTGCCACGTCTGGTGATCAGCCCGCTGCCCGGTGAATCCCGCTTGAGACTGGTTGACCGGACGCTGGTGCCCGCTCACTCGCTCTACCGCTGGCAGGTCCTCGAGCCGACCCCGATCGCCGCCGCGGATTCCGGTGCGCTACTGCAGACCGAGGCCTCCCGCCCCGAGCAGAAGTGGCTTGTTGCGCCTGTCTCGGACTCCCCGCATGCCCCGGTTCGCTTCATCGACGCCCCTTCCGGTCGTTGCGCGGAAGCGCGAAGCGGAACTGCCAGCTACCGCTTGCAATTAGCCACTTGTGATGGAGCTTCGCCCGCCCAGACGTTTCTCTTGCAGGAAGCCGGCTCGGGCGTCGTCCGCATTTCACCGTTAACCAGCAGCTTATCGGCGGCACCATCCACCCGATCGCCCGGGGAAGTGGAGTTTGTCCCGGTCGCGCAGAGCAGCCCCTGGCGGTTGACGCCCAACGGCGGCCGCTAGCATTTCTTGCTTCGCAGATAAACTTGCTGCCCCTGCTCTCCCCTATTTGGAAGGAACCACTCATATGCAGACCAGAACACGATACTTTGCCCGCTGCTTGACCGGCCTTTTGGCGCTGGCTTCCATCGGATACGCCGCTTCCGGGAACGATTCCCATCAAAGCCGCCGCCAGTTGCTGGAGGTCACCAGCCCGCAGCAAGGCGCCACGGTCAGAGGGCCCATCTTGAAGGTGGACCTTCAGGTTCACCAGGCGGCCAGACGTCTCACCTTCCGCGCCATGCTCAACGGTAAAGACATCACGGCCCGGTTCGCCGGCAGCGGCGCCTGCCGCAACGAGCGCTGTCCCGAATCGGCGATCCTAAGCCGGGTGGACGGGCTGAGCGAAGGGCGGAACGTACTCCGTCTGCGCATCAAAACTTGGAATGGCAACCCCGTGAATACCCGCACGGTATTCATGTGGACTCAGTCCGCTCCTGTGAGCGGCGGGGTGGGCACGGCGGTTCCTGGCATCTTCCAGCCGAATTATACGTTCACCAGGTTGCAGCCCGGGGGGTATCGAGGCGACGGACAGCCCTGGTTCCAGGTCTCTTCCAATGCTCTGGGCACGGTGACGAAGACCTACCCGAAGAACCCGATCCAGTGTCCGAGCAGTGTCTATCTGCTGGTGCAAATCGATCGCCGGTCTCTTGAAGAGATTGCCGCGACGTGCCTCCCCTCCGCCGGGCTTAACGCTGCTTTGTCGGCGATTCCGTCCACCTCGTTCGCCGTTTTCGGGAGTCTGTTCGGCATCAACGCGGACTGGAGCAACCTCTACCCGTCCGCCGTCGGCGGCACCGACTATCGTCGCATCGGCGATCAGGAAGCGCCCTGGGGGTACATGATGGTCGGGATCGGCGGCGCTCCCCAGGGCACGGGATTTGAATCCTATTCCACCGGCTATGAGCGTTCGCCGGCCGAACTGGCGCAGATTCACGGAGTCTTGACGGTGAACGCGCACGGTCTGTATGACCTCCACCCCTCCGATAATGCGATCGTCAACGTGGATGGCGTCAACAAGCGCGTGCAAATCGACGGCGTTACTTACGCGCCGCCCGCTGTCAGCCAGAATCTGCCCAGCGGCTTCTGGGTGTTGCCGATCACTCGCCGGACCTTAAGTCCCACCGCGATGGTCAATCAGGACAACTCCAACTGCCCGGCCAGCTGCGGCGCGTTCTTCGATCTCAATTCGCCGGCCTCCGCGGCCGCGATGACCAACTATCTCGGCAGCGTCTCCGTGCGCTCCCTGATTTTTGTCATCGCCTGGGGAAAGCAACCTGGATTCCAGGCCGTTCAGCAAGATCCGAACCAGCAGCCCTACACGATCTTGAGCAACCTGGGGATCCCCGTCTACACGTTTACCCAGATGGCTGATCCCTCTTCGGCCATGGCCGCCGTGGTGTCGCCCGACCCGGCCGTCACCGCGAACCTGCAGTTCAGTCGTCACGTGTACGTGTCGTCCACCTCGAGTACCAGTGACCAACACGGCCAGCTCTCCCTGGTGTTGTCGCGCGACTCGCACTATCTGCAGCGGCCGGTCAGCGGCGTGCAAAACAACTTTGATCCTTCTCCCGGGCATATGACGATCGATCTGAGTTTCCTCAAGACCGTCTGGCAGCCGGCGAGCCCCTGGCCCACGATGGATACGCCAGGCCGCGTCAACGCCTATCAGTATCTGAGCTACCGAATTTTCCATACCGTCTGGAGCCCCAACCAACAGCCTTCGAGTATGGGCAACGACCTTCGCAGCATCTATGACGAGCCCTTCGTCGCCATGGACCTCGCCGGCGTGGACCCCCGGAACCCGGTGACTTATCCCTTTCCCGAGGGCGGCACGTTTACCAGACCCGACAACGGTGTGACGTACACTTTCACCCGGCAGGATCAAATCGATGTCGCCCAGCAATTAAACGCTGAACTGAGGGCTCTGGAACGCGTGCGGAACTTACTCGGCAACGAAGGCGTCAACCTGCGCGGCATATTCGTTGATAACGAAACCTCTCTGGTCGATATTCTTCTCTCGGAACTTACCGGCTCAGCGCGTGACGCCAACGACACGCGGCCGACCCTCGCCTTCCGCTTAGACGATGTAACGAACTGGACCGCTTCGATGGCCGGTATTACGTCGCTGCCTCAGTTGCAGTCCGGCTTAGGCTACCTCTACGGCGTGATGAGCGGCCTTTTTCATGCCATGGGTTCCTCCGGCCTGCTGGATCCGCGAGGTGACGGCATCCCCGACTATACCGTCGCCGGCACCGTCCAATCCGTCGTCAACAATCTCGACGCATATACAGTGCATGCCGATGACGCCTACGAAACGGTCTACAGCAACCTTGTTCAGGACTGGAGCAAGCTCAATGCCTTGAGCCAGTTCGCCGATCCGGCTCAGCAGGCCAATTACCTCCGTCAGGCTCAGTCGACAGCTGTTTTAATGCAGTTGGCCGCCAAGCGGTATTTCAACTCGATGGTCATGGTGTTCAGGTGGCAGATCGATCGCTACACCAATGTCACCGCAACCGCACCCAGCAAAATTGGCACCTGGGGCAGCAGTTCCACGAACAAAACCTACTGCAAGGCGGGCATGTATAACGACAACCCGACCACGGCCTGGGCGGTGTTTCCTTCCGCCGTTCAGGGCCAGAACGACGTGTATGTCGTGGCGGGTGAGGTATCGGACAACTGGTCGGGATGGCTGTCGGTCGCCCCGGGGCCGCCATCCTTGCTGGATCCGCTCTTCCAGACGGATGCCTCCACCGGCATGCCCGGCTTACCGAAAGAGATATGGTTCACCCGCAGCCCCGTCCCCTTCCGCCCCATCTCGCAAAGACCGTCCTGGAACGAAAACTACGATCCGACGAGCTGTAATCCGTAACGCCCCTCGAAAGGACACCGGGGGCACGTACGCCCCCGACTCCTTCTCAACCAACCAAGCTTCGCCGGCACCGGAACTTGGTGCTGTCCGCGGCTTCCGTGATTATCAAGCTAACTCCCACGCTCGGGATGTACCTTCGCCCTCCAGCCCCTTCGGTTCGCGGAAACCAGGCGTTTCGTGCCGGGCGACCCGATGATTCTCGTCACGTCCACGCCGGAGCCGATCGGAATCCCGTGGAGGGGCCGTACGCGCGAACAACTCGGGCGCCTGTCCTTTCGGACCATGAAATTTTCGTGTCCAGTTTTGGGGTCCATTTCACTGAGCCGGTCGGTGGTTTCGCCGGACGCTTACAATAGAACTGCTACATGTCGGAGACGAGATACAAAACCACCGGCGACAAGCTCCTGAAGAAGGTCACCTACCCGACCACGCACACGCAGAAGGCGGGCAGCGGCCAGCCCGTGCTCCCGCTCATCGGGTCCATCTATCAGTACACGTTTGATAGCCTGATAGCCTGGGGCGTCCCACCGGCGAAACGCGCACCCGCCACTGTCGTCCGTCACGCTTGACCTGGCCAGTGGGATCTGCAAGGGCTTTGCGCAAACATCATTCATGAAGCACTGCAAAAGCGAATCGGCGATCCGGCAATGTCAGTCGTTGCCGGGCATACGCGCAGACGTTACGTTTACGGATCATATTACTGAGAAGGTGGTAGAAAATAAATGTTATTGAAGACGCTGCTCGTATTTATTGTGTTTTCAAAGGATTCTTTGAGTCTCGCCCAATCGAAAAGTGTGGCGGACCAGAACTCATGCGCTGTTCAGTTGCGAACGATAAGTGCGGATGGAGCTCTGAAAGCTTATAAAGTATCGTCGTTTCTCCGTCACGACGGAGTGAATTTCGCTCAGAAGTTTGATGGGCTAAAAGGGCGTGTTCCTTGTGATGGATTGCACCGGTATCGCTATCTTCTCAGTCCGACTGGTCCTAGGAGAGCCTCGGATCCCGTGGGAGACGTGGAGGGAGAGATCGACGTCGCAAACGCAGAGGTCTGGAAGACAGTTACTGTCGCTCCTTTCGGCGGTGTTCACGGCGCTATAGTAGGAAAGTATGTCCTGCGAGGACGATTGATTGGCCAGAAGGTGGCGGGGCTTTGGGTAGGCTTTAAGCGGCTCGCTTATGTAGGCGAATATGACGAGGCGTCGACCGTAGAGGCAGAAGTTCAGAGTGACGGTAGCTTTCGCATATACACCGTGATGCCAAGAGGAGCATATCTACTCTATGTTACCGATGAGCGACAAAGAGTACTTCACGTACAATCTGCCTGGTGTGATGAATTTCCACCCCGGCAGCCCTTAGAGATTGTGCTTCCCCAGTCGCCGCCGCTCCCTCTCATGTTGCACTGATGGGCATGAAATAGGCCGTGTCCGGAGAATAGGCCGTGTCCGGTGCGAGAAAAAAGACGCCAAGGCGGGGACCGCCGGCGCAAGCGGGGGCGCCGACCGCCCCCATGGCCCACCCGCCGCCACTTGTCCGCCGCCGCAACCCTAGCCCGCCATCGCCACATCCACCCGACCGCACCCGTTCCCACCCCCCAAAAGGGACTTGTGTCTCAGTGGGCCTCGTAAATCATAGGCCGTGTCCGGAATCATAGGCCGTGTCCGGCATAGGCCGTGTCCGGCCATAGGCCGTGTCCGGCATAGGCCGTGTCCGGCGGCATAGGCCGTGTCCGGCGGCATAGGCCGTGTCCGGCATAGGCCGTGTCCCGGCATAGGCCGTGTCCGGGGCATAGGCCGTGTCCGGCACCGGCATAGGCCGTGTCCGGCACGATAAAAAGACGCCAACGCGGGGACCGTCGGCGCAAGCGGGGGCATTGACCGCCCCCACGGTCCACCCGCCGCCAATTGTCCACCGACTGCAACCCTAGCTCGCCATCACCACGTCCACCCGGCCACGCCTCCAGAGCCCGAACCCCAAACTCAGCCCACCGCTCGCCCCGCGACCTCTGCCGGAACCAACAAATCCCACGCCGGCCGATTCCACACCGACCCCGACCTCACCCGTTCCCAAGTCACCGCCACCTTCTCCGCCTCAATCGGCGCCCGCAAAAACGCCCCCCAATCCAACGACCACCGGCTAA